>JAKSLJ010000023.1 GCA_024401275.1 Bacteroidaceae bacterium
TTAGAACTTGAAGTAGTTCTTTGCGTTGTTGTAAGAGATATCCTCAACCATGCGAGAGAGGTTCTCCATGTCGTAAGGAATAAGACCGTTCTCAACATCTGTTCCAAGAATGTTACAGAGAAGACGACGGAAGTACTCGTGGCGTGGGTAAGAGAGGAATGAGCGAGAGTCAGTAAGCATACCAACGAAGCGAGAAAGAAGGCCGAGCACAGAGAGTGCATCCATCTGGCGACGCATACCATCAAGCTGATCGTTGAACCACCAACCAGAACCGAACTGAATCTTACCTGGGCAAGAACCATCCTGGAAGTTACCAAGCATAGTTGCGATAACCTCGTTTGCACATGGGTTGAGAGTATAGAGAATAGTCTTTGTGAGCTTACCTTCCATGTTGAGTTCGTTGAGGAAGTTGCTCATTGCCTTTGCTGTAGTGAACTCGCCAATAGAATCGAAACCAGTATCAGGACCAAGGATATTGAACATCTTTGTGTTGTTATCACGGATAGCACCATAGTGATACTGCTGTGTCCATCCTGCATCGTAATCCTGCTCAGCAAAGATCTTCAGCATAGCGTGCTTGAACTGACGGATTTCAACCTTAGAAAGTTCCTGCTCGCGCATAGCTTTTTCAAAGATTGTTTCAATCTGAGATTCAGTATATGGCTCATCATAGAACTCTTCAATACCATGGTCAGAAAGGCGACAGCCATTCTCGTGGAAGAAGTCATGACGCTTCTGGATAGCATCGATGAAGCTCTGGAACTTAGTGATTGTAACACCTGATACTTCCTCAAGCTGACGAACATAAGCAGCAAAGTTCTTTGTATTGTCAACTGCCATTGCCTTGTCAGGACGCCATGCAGGAATCATGCGGATCTCAAAGTTGCTCTCGATTGTCTGCTTGTGGTAGCGGAGGTCGTCGATTGGGTCGTCTGTTGTACATACGAGCTCAACGTTGTAGCGACGCATGAAGCCGCGAGCTGTGTACGAAGGATCGTTCTGAAGCTTATCGTTACACTCATCAAAGATTTCACGAGCAGTCTTTGGAGAGAGAAGCTTGTCGATGCCGAACGCAGTCTTGAGCTCGAGGTGTGTCCAATGATAGAGAGGGTTACGGTAAGTGTAAGGAACAGTTTCTGCCCACTTCTCAAACTTTTCCCAATCTGTAGTATCCTTTCCTGTACAGAAGCGCTCGTCAACGCCATTTGTACGCATAGCACGCCACTTGTAGTGGTCGCCGCCAAGCCAGAGTTCTGTGATTGACTTAAACTTGTGGTCGTTGGCTACCATTGCAGGAATAAGGTGGCAATGATAATCAATGATAGGCATTTTAGCCGCATGCTGATGGTAAAGTTCCTGCGCAACCTCATTAGGAAGGAGGAAATTTTCATCCATAAATTTCTTCATATTGTTAGTTTTATTTGGTTATATTCTGTACTTTTTAGAATTAAAAAATGCAAACTATGATTAGCAATATCAAGGTTGTTGCTGCAAAGTTATGAAATATTTCCGCAAATAAGAAAAGAAATGGCAAATAAATTATATCTTTGCAGCTATAAAATTGATTAAGAAATGGGAAACAGGCAAAATAACATCAACCATAAACGCGTTCTTCTCATCTATACTGGCGGAACAATAGGCATGGACGAGAACCCTGAAACGGGTGCTTTGGAGCCTTTGGACTTTGAGCATCTGATAGAATGTGTACCCGAATTCAAGCGCTTGAGCATTGAAGTTGAAATCTATCAGTTCATGCCACCAATTGATTCAAGCGACATGCATCCTGAGAAATGGGTGCAAATGGTGGAAGTGATTGAGAAGAACTATGACAACTATTGCGGCTTTGTCATTCTACATGGCACAGACACGATGGCTTATACAGCCTCTGCCCTTTCGTTTATGTTGGAGAATCTGACGAAACCAGTCGTACTGACAGGAAGCCAATTGCCAATTGGAAAACTTCGTACCGACGGAAAGGAGAACCTCATAACGAGCATAGAAGTTGCTGCGGCATACAAAGAAGGAAAGCCAATAGTTCCAGAAGTGTGCATCTACTTCAGCGGAAAACTACTTCGCGGCAACCGCGCTACGAAGATAAACGCAGAGGGATTTGCAGCCTTCGACTCATTCAACTACCCGCACCTCGGTGATGCCGGAATAAACATCTGCTATCACGAACAGAACATCCTGAAACCAAACTTCGACAAACCAGTTGTATTCCATAAGGAAACTGATCCGAATGTTGTTGTATTCTCGTTATTCCCAGGCGTTCAGCCAAACATTATCAGCCATGTAACTGATGCTCCAGAACTTCGCTCTATGGTAATGCGAACCTATGGCAGCGGTAATGCTCCTCAGCAGCCATGGATGATAGAATTGCTAAAGAAAGCCACCGATGCAGGAATAAACATCGTTAATGTCAGCCAATGCCTGGCAGGAACTGTCGAAATGTCGCGTTATGGAACAGGCTATCATCTCTCCGAATCGGGAGTCTTGAGCGGTCAGGATGCTACGGTAGAAGCTACGGTAACGAAACTGATGGTGCTGCAAGGAATGTTTGCTGACCAGAAAAAAGTCAGAGAGATGCTTCTTGTACCTCTTGCCGGAGAATTTGAAGCTTAAGTAGTAATCAAAAATCGCTAAACCACAAAGATCTTTCCGAGAACAAGCGTTACAAATTGTTTCCCTTTGGAAAGCAAGGTATTTCCCCTAGGGATGCGAATTGTTTTCCTTAGGGAAGCAAAACGATTTCTTACTAGAAAAGAAATGTTTTCTTACTAGAAAAGCCCCATTTTCTTACTAGAAAAATTTTATTTTCTTATAAGAAAATGGAGCTTAAGCCTTGGGATTATTATTTATAAGCCTTAGGAATACTATTCTTAATCCTAGATTAGGGTTAGAAATGAATATTGAAACCAGCGTTCAAACTTCCCTTTGAATTAAGCGGAATAAATTCCTTGCTCATCTTTCCCACTACATAATCCATACCGAGGAAGAGGTTGATAAACTTTGGATGGAAATTCATCATCCAACCGAAGCCTCCACCGAATGTACCGTAAGATAGGTTCATGCTGGCACTAAAGAAAGAACTTGAACGCCAATTCATAAAGCCGCGAACTTCCGTCCAAGAGTATTCACCACGAAGGCGAGTACTGCTGAGAACACCAAAGTCAAAATACTCGTTTGTTGGGTTTGTATATTTTGCTCCAACATTGATTGTAGTTCCGATGCCAGTAAAGCGAGAGCCCTGATCGCCATTGTCGCTAAGGTTAATGAACTCGGCTATCTGGTCGCCATAATTATCTCTCTGGTCTCTCATGCTGTTAGGCAGATCGTCTCTTATCGCAATGTCATGGAAGCCATTGAATTCAAACTGCTTATCCTTGTTTATTGCCTGATGATTATTTCCCCAACTGATAAAGCCAAGGTCAAGGAGCGCTGCACTAAGTTCCCAACTCTCATTTGGTTTCCATTCGGCACCAGCATCTACGCTCAAACCGAAACCGTTAATGCCTAAGCCGTCAACATTAATCTTATTGATTCTATCGTAAGTGCCAGGGAGATTATGGTATTTCTTAGCCTCGCTTTCATAGGTCAGCTGCTTCATTGAAGCATCAAGCTTAACATCGCCTGAAACTGTCCATTTGTTTGGCGCAGAAAGGTCAGCCTTCATATCTTTCATAGAGAGGTCAACATCCTCAAGACCGAAGAGTAGTTTTGCCTTAGCACCAACACGTAGTTTCTCATTTATCTGACGAGAATGTCCCGCTGCCACTTCTACAAACGACTGCACATTAGCGTACACGTCACCGATGTCGTACTTTTCATTGCCAATCTTGCGGGCAAATTCAAACAGTTCGTAAGGTGCACTTACGCCAACCTGTCCGCGAGCATTAACTTCGATGGTATTATATCCGTTCCATTTCTTGAAACCGGCAGAAACTAGCGTAGCACGCATTTCTGTTATGATGCGGTTGCCGTTTTTATTGAAGCCTTTCATGACCTCCTCTGTAGAAAGGTAAGGACTCATGAAGGTGGTAAGCGACTTTCCGCCTCTTGGATTTCTATGAAGGATATTCTCATAACCGAAGTTACCTCGCATGTTTACAGAGATATTTCCCACCGCAGGAACTGCGATATAAGTCGTAGAATCATTGTCCATAGCCGGGTTCAGCTCATGGCGATAAAGAAAACCGTCAAGGAAATATGCTGAGTTGATATTCTGAGCAAACGAACAAAGACTATTTGCTACAAGAACAGATGCTAAAATAATGTACTTTTTCATGGTTTGTCCTCCTTTTAGTCTTTGTTAGCATTATAGATAAGCATTCCGTTGATGTTTACATTCACATCGGTAAACTCAACATACTGAGTCTTTCCGTTGAGCGTAACTCCAGTTACAGCTTTCTGTCCGTCTGCCTTAGATTTTCCTGTTAACGAAAACTTCAATCCGTCAACCTTCTTTATTGCATTGGCAGCGCCGTCAACAATCTCAATCTTTATCTGGGCAGAAGCAGGCGTTTTACCGTCAACAGAAGCTGGAATAAGCACTTCTTCCGACTTGATTTCTATGTCGTTTATCACCTTTCCTGACCTGTCTGTCAGATAAGCCTTTGCCGTACAGTAGAGAGGAATTGTATTTACCGCCTGTGCTGTTATGGTAATTTTTGAGTCCTTGCCGAGGTCGAAGCGTTCCATGCCAGATGCCATTCCGTTGAAATTCTTCTCAAAGACCAAGACAGCCTCTTCGCCAAATGCCACATTTGTATTTACATAGTAAGATGAAGAAATGTCGTATTCCTGTCCCACTTCAATGGCTGTAGTTGTGGTGTTATCAGCGCGTCCAGTGCCTTTGAAATCAACGATGTCAGGAACCGCCTTCAGAATCTCCGAGATGTTTGGCGTTTCTATACACTGATACTTTGCCTTCATCTCCTCTGTAGCCTTACGACAGATGCAGATAAGTGTAGTTCCGTTAGCCTTTACCCTGAACTCAGGAACATCAACTTTTGCGATAGTCACATTCTTCTTGATACCTGTGAGAGAGCCTGTCACGAATCCGTCAACAGGAAGAGAACTGTCAATCATCACATAGATGAAGATATTGTCAAAGTCGGCAACCACATTGCCATTTGTCATGAAGCTTGGCAATCCGCTATTGACGAGACGACCTATGTTTACGGCATCAAGCTTTGGAGAGAACTTTCCTACTGCGCTCTTCACAGGCACATCAGACAACTGAAGTTCAGACTTCAAAGCCTTGCCCTTCAAACCATCAATTTTCTCCATGTTAGGATTTGAAGCAAGCATCTCAACCATGACATCACAATTTACCGTAATCTTCTTGCCGTCTAAGATAACGCTGCCATTCTTGGAGTCTTTTTCCGTTAAATTGATGTCTGTAATATCAACTTCAAGAGAAAGAGCTTCGTTGGAAGGGATGTTCTTAATGGTTATGACATTGTCTTTGAATGTAGCATTTGATGTACAAGTGACATTCGCATAAGTTATAAAGCTTGGCAATGACACATTTATATAATCTATTGTAGAAACCACATCGGCCAAGCCTGTTGGATAATAGATATTCAACTTAAGTTTCGCGTCTGTCTTTACACTCTCCACCTCATCAACATCAGCTGGCAAGGTTGTGGAATAACTGAAATCCTGCAACTTTCCCGATGCGCTGATTACTTTCTCGGCTCCGACTTTTCTTGACGAGCTTGCGCTTACACTTGGAAGAACAAGGTCAACATTGTAGCCTTTTCCCATTCTTTTTGTCAGAGTGAACGGATTAACCTTACAATGAGTTGTTGAAACCGTCTGTCCTGCTCTTTCGAACACATAGTTGCCGTCAGCATCCATGTTGATGGCATTGTCTTCCGAATTGAGGTCAAGAATGTCTGAGAGAATAATCTTGGCAGTCGAGTTCTGTGGAATGTCAAGATCATCTGCTTCCACTCCAATCGTTGCATCAATACTGCTCAAACTGTAACTCGCATCAGGAGAACAGGCCGTCATTAGCAGAAATACTGCCAACACGAATAAACAAGAAAAGTGTTTCATTAATAAAATAATTAAGGTATTGGAAAGAAATTATCGTTTGTATTTTTAGTTTTTTTGTTTGCTTTTACGCTCTGCAAAGTTACAAAACCAATTGATATGTAGCAAACAATTCCCAAGTTTTTTTCAAAAAAGATGGATTTTTCTTCTTCTGCAAAACAAAAAACACTTTTTTTTTCAAAAATAATACAAATAAATTGTAACTTTGCGCAAGATAAACATGTTAATGCATAACAATAGATGAATTTATTACAGAAAATATTGAAGATTATACTGCCACTTATTCTCGGTGGCGGAATTCTCTATTGGATGTATCGCAACACCGACTTTGAGTCTTTGAAGCACATGTTTCTTGAGGAAATGAACTGGTGGTGGATGCTACTTTCTTTCCCATTCGGAATACTCGCGCAAATGTTTCGCGGATGGCGTTGGAAGCAGACTTTGGAACCTATCGGCGAGAATCCTCGCACCTCCACAGCCATAAATTCCATTTTTCTCTCTTATGCGGCTTCGCTCGTCATACCTCGCATAGGCGAGTTCACTCGTTGCGGCGTTCTGAAGAAGCAGGATGGCATATCATTTACAAAATCTCTCGGCACAGTTGTTACGGAAAGAGCTGTCGATGCGCTTATTATGGGCATAATGACTGCCATCATACTCCTTTCGCAGATGCCGGTCTTTGCCTCATTCTTCATGAAGACAGGCACAAAGATTGACACCATCTTCACGATGTTCACGACTACGGGTTGGCTCGTTACCTTAATCTGTGGCGTGGCAGCCATCATCGGACTATGGGTATTCCGCAAGCACCTGGTGTTCTACGATAAAGTAAAGACTTCCGTCGAAGGCATTCTCGAAGGCGTGATGTCTCTGAAGAAAGTAAAGAATGTGCCGCTGTTCATCTTCTACAGCCTCGGCATCTGGGTAAGCTATTTCCTGCATTACTACCTCACATTTTTCTGCTTCGATTTCACCGCACAACTTGGACTTGACGCCGCTTTCGTAACATTCATCGTCGGAACCGTTGCGGTCATCGTACCAACTCCAAATGGGGCTGGTCCTTGGCATTTCGCTGTTAAGACCATGCTCGTTCTCTATGGCGTGGCAGAAGCTAATGCACTCGGCTTTGTTCTCGTCGTTCATACAGTACAGACCATGCTAGTCGTAGCTCTCGGACTCTATGCCTTGGCGCATCTCTCCTTGACAGAGAAGAAGCAAAATCAAATAAAATCATAAATCAATAAAGCGTTAATTCATAAATAAACAAAGCGTTAATTCGTAAATCAACAAAGCGTTAATTCGTAAATCAACAAAGCGTTAATTCGTAAATCAATAAAATCTTATAGCAATGGAAAACCTTAATCCTAAATGCGTCTTCAAGAATTTCAAGGCGCTCACACAAGTTCCAAGACCTTCTGGTCATCTTGAGAAAATCCAGCAGTACCTTCTCGAATTCGGAAAGAACTGCGGCGTAGAAACATTCCTTGATCCTGCCGGCAATGTCGTTATGCGCAAGCCTGCTACTCCTGGCATGGAAGATCGTCAGGGCGTTATCCTTCAGGCTCACATGGACATGGTGCCACAGAAGGAAACTTCTTCAAACCATAATTTCGAAACAGATCCTATCGAAGCTCGCGTTTGCGAAGACGGTTGGATTCGTGCCAACAACACAACTCTCGGTTCTGACGACGGTATTGGTGTAGCTGCCATCATGGCCATCATGGAGTCTAAGGACCTCAAGCATGGTCCAGTAGAAGGTCTCATCACAGCTGATGAAGAGACTGGCCTTTACGGAGCAGAGAACCTTCCTGCCGGCCAGATGCAGGGCAAGATTCTTCTCAACCTCGACACAGAGGATTGGGGCGAACTCATCATCGGTTCTGCTGGTGGTATGGACGTTACAGCTACTCTCGATTACAAGGAAGAGGAAACTTCTGCCGATGATGCTGCCGTTAAGATCACAATATCTGGTCTCCTTGGCGGTCACTCTGGCATTCAGATTCCTCTCGGTCGTGGTAATGCAAACAAGATGATGGTTCGCATTCTTCGTGAAGCTATCGCAGACGACGACGCTCGTCTCGTTTCATGGCATGGCGGCAATATGCGCAACGCTATCCCTCGCGAAGCTTCTGTTGTCGTTACTCTTCCAAAGGAGAACCTTGCTGACATCAAGGAACTCTGTGCTACATACGCAGAGACTTTCAACGAGGAGTACAAGTACATCGAAACTGAGGAAATCAAGGTTACTGTTGAAGAAGTGGCTCTTCCTGCTATGCAGACTCCAGAAGAGATTCAGGACAATCTCGTTGATGCCATCTATGCTTGCCACGACGGCGTATGGCGTTACATTCCAAGTATGCCTGAGAAGGTTGAGACTTCTTCTAACCTCGCCATTATCAACATCGAAGGCGGCAAGGCTTCAATCGCTATTCTCGCACGCTCTTCTTCAGACACAAAGAAGGACGAACTCTGCACATCACTAGAAAGCTGCTTCTCTATGGCAGGCATGAAGGTAGTCCTTTCTGGCGGCTACGACGGTTGGAATCCTAACCCAGAGAGCCCAGTCCTCAAGGCTATGGTTGAGCAGTACAAGAAGCTCAACGGCGAAGAGCCTATCGTGAGCGTCGTTCACGCTGGTCTCGAGTGCTCTATCATCATGGCTAAGTACCCGGGCATGGATGTCGTTTCTTTCGGACCTACTCTCCAGTACCCTCACACACCTTCAGAGCAGCTTAAGATTGATACCGTTGAGCCATTCTGGAACCTCATCGTAGCTACTCTCGAAAACGCTCCTAAGAAATAGCCACAGTTCCCCGGCGTTTCTCCGCCGGCTATAATCGCCACAGTTCCCGGCAGTTCTGCTGCCGGGCAATAACCGCCACAGTTCCCGGCGCCTTTCCGCCGGGCTTCTACCCATCATGATGAACTACCTATCGGAAGACGACAACCGTCTTGTCTCACAATATCTATTAAAAGCGGAGGAGGAAGGCAAGATAAAGCCTGACTGGCTCGGCAGAAACCCAATTGAGAGTTGCCATCGCGTTTGCAAGATAGCGAAGGAAGAACTCGGATTGGGCAGAAACTCCGTTGTTGCCATTCTCCTCTCGCCTTGTTTCTCTGATGCCAACGATGAAGGATTGGAGAAGGTTCGCAAGGATTTCGGCGAAGCTTCCTACATCATCCTTGTCAGCTATCTGAAGATCAGGGCGATGTACACAAAGAAGACTCAGGTCATCGGAAACGAGAATTTCCGAAATCTCCTCATGTCTCTTTGCGAAGACATCCGCGTCATCCTTATTGTGATAGCCGAAACGGTAGCCTTCCTTCGTGGTGTGCCGGAGCTCGATCGTGTGCCTACGGAAACCATACAGGACTCTGCCCTACTCTATGCTCCTCTTGCCCATAAGCTCGGACTCTATCAGATAAAGAGCGAGATAGAAGACCTCTCGCTCAAATACCTTGAGCACGATGCCTACTACCACATCAAGGACAAGCTGAACGCAACGAAGCAAGCCCGCGACAAGTACATCGAGGAGTTTATTGCGCCTATTTCCAAGCTGCTTATGGATGCCGGACTCAAGTTCCATATCAAGGGACGCACAAAGTCCATCCACTCTATCTGGCAGAAGATGAAGAAGCAGAACTGCCCGTTCGAGGGCGTTTACGACCTCTTCGCCATTCGTATCATCCTCGACTCTCCTCTCGACCAGGAGAAGGTACAATGCTGGCAGAGCTTTGCGCTTATTACAAATATGTACCAGTCAAACCCTAAGCGTATGCGCGACTGGCTCAGCGTGCCAAAGTCCAACGGCTACGAGTGCCTCCACATTACTGTTCTCGGACCGCAACAGAAGTGGGTAGAGGTGCAGATTCGTACTGAGCGCATGGACGAGATTGCTGAGCGCGGTCTCGCTGCCCATTGGCGTTATAAGGGCATCAAGGGCGAAGGTGGCATCGACCAATGGCTCGGACAGATTCGTCAGGCTCTTGAAACATCTGACAACATCGATCTCTACGACAACTTCTCCATGGGAACATACGAGAAGGAAGTCTTCGTCTTCACGCCTAAGGGCGAACTGAAGAAGTTCCCTAAAGGAGCCACCGTGCTCGACTTTGCCTATTCCATCCATTCCAAGGTGGGCAACTCATGCACAGGCGCGAAGATTAATGGCAAGGCTGTTCCTTTCCGCTACGAGCTCCAGAGTGGCGACAATGTGGAGATAAACACTTCTGCCCAGCAGAAGCCTAAGCAGGACTGGCTCAACATGGTTGTTACTGGTCGTGCTCGCAACAAGATAAAGCTCGCCCTTAAAGAGACGCAGATTAAGGACGGACTCTATGCCAAGGAGATGCTTGAGCGCCGTCTCAAGAACCGCAAGATAGAACTCTCTGAGCAGACCATCTCCCATCTGCTTAAGAAGCTCGGCTACAAGGAGACTGCCGATTTCTACCGCGATGTGGCTAACGCATCGCTCGACATCTCTCATGTCATCGATAAGTATATCGAGACAAAGAACGAAGAAGAGGGCATCCATACTGCCGACAGCTCTCAGCAGAACGACGAACAGCGTAGCGCAGACAAGTTCGTCATGGATAGTAATGCCGTCAATAGCGCCATGAAGTCGCACTTTGCGGCTCAGGGCGAGGATGTTCTCGTCATAGACCAGAACCTCAAGGGCGTTGACTATACCCTTGCCCGCTGCTGTAGCCCTATTTATGGCGACGATGTCTTTGGCTTCATTACCATCAACGACGGCATAAAGATTCACCGTTGCGACTGTCCTAATGCAAAGGACATGCACACTCGCTACGGCTACCGAATAGTAAAAGCCGTATGGAGCGGCAAGGGAACTGCTCAGTACGACATCACTATTCGCATCATCGGAAACGACGACATCGGTATCGTTTCTAACATTTCCAATGTAATAAGCAAGGAGGAGAACATCCTCATGCGCTCAATCAACATCAACTCCCACGACGGTCTCTTCTCCGGTCAGATTACCATCTCCGTTGAAGGTCAGCAGCGCCTCAGCCTTCTGATGAAGAAACTTCAGCAGGTCAAGGGCGTAAAGCAAGTTACCCGCCTATAGCCACCGTTCCCAGCAGTTTTGCTGCTGGTCTATCCCGCCACCGTTCCCAGCAGTTTTGCTGCTGGTCTATCCCGCCACCGTTCCCGGCGCTTTTCCGCCGGGCTCCTAACTACCTTTTACCAACTATGACAAAACTTTTCCTTACCCTCATTCTCTCCCTCGCGTCGCTAGCCACATTCGCAGCCGACGCTATCCAGCTCCGCCTTCTCAACCATTGGGACAATCTTGATGGTACCGTAGAGCGCGGCTATGCTGGCCGCAGTATCTTCTGGAACAATGCCATGAACTACGACTATGCCAAGTATGCTCGCGAACTACAGTCAGAAGGCATCAACGGCACAGTCCTCAACAACGTCAACGCATCTCCAAAGATGCTTTCTACCGAATATCTTGACTCTGTCAAGGTCTTTGCCGACATCTTCCGTCCTTATGGCGTGAAGGTCTATCTCTCAGTAAACTTCGCTTCTCCTCAGGTTATTGGTGGACTCAAGACAGCCGACCCACTCGACAAGAATGTTGTCAAATGGTGGAAGAACAAGGCAAAGGAAATATACAAGAAGATTCCTGACTTCGGCGGTTTCCTCGTAAAGGCAAACTCTGAAGGACAGCCTGGACCGATGGATTTCGGTCGCACACATGCCGACGGCGCAAACATGCTTGCCGATGCTCTCAAGCCATACAAGGGCATCGTCATGTGGCGTGCCTTCGTCTATAGCCAGAACGACCCAGACCGCGCCAAGCAGGCTTATATCGAGTTCAAGGACCTCGACGGACAGTTCCGCGACAACGTCATCATACAGATAAAGAACGGCCCTATCGACTTCCAGCCACGCGAGCCAATCTCTCCACTCTTCTACGCTATGCCAAAGACTAAGGTCATGGCAGAATTCCAGATTACTCAGGAGTACCTTGGCCACGCAAACCATGTTAACTACCTCGCACCTATCTGGAAGGAGATGCTCGACGACATGTACCGCTACGGCAAAGACATCAACTACGTCGGAGCAGCCGGCGTATCAAACCGCGGTAACGATCCTAAGGCAAACCACATCATCGCCGAGCTCAACGAATACGCCTTCGCAAAACTTGCTGCCGACCCAAAGGCTGACTGCCGCCAGATTGTAAACAACTGGATGCAGAACCGCTTCGGCTACAGCGGACCAGAGACACAGGAGTTCGTTGATATGCTCATGATGTCTCGCGAGGCAACAGTAAACTTCATGATGCCTCTCGGTCTTCATCACCTCTTCGCTTGGGGCCACCACTACGGACCAGAGCCTTGGTGCAAGATTGAGGGCGGTCGTCCTGACTGGATGCCTTCTTACTATCATCGTGCCGACGCAGAAGGTCTTGGCTTCAACCGCTCTTCTACCGGCTCCAACGCAACTGCGCAATATCCGGAAGCTTTTGGCAAGCTCCTCGACTCTCGCGCCACATGTCCTGACGAACTTGTGCTTTGGTTCCACCATGTAGGTTGGAACGACAAGCTTCACAGCGGTCGTACGCTCTGGAACGAACTCTGCTATCGTTACCAGCATGGCGTTGACATGGTTCGCCAGATGCAGGTTAAGTGGGCAGCCTTCCAGGACATGGCACAAATGGCAGAATCTGCCGGCTACCTTCCAAAAGGCACATTCGGCGACATCAAGAACCGCCTCGCCATCGAGGAGCACGACGCCATCTGGTGGCGCGACGCCTGCCTGCAGTATTTCCAGACATTCTCAAAGCAGCCATTCCCAGACTATTGCGAGAAGCCACAGCGCACCCTCGACGAGCTGAAGAAATTCAAACTCAACATCGACAACTACACTAACGCCATGCCATATTAATCACTGATATTAATACATTTTTTGCAGACGGACATAAAAATATATAAGCCCAATATTGTATTGGGCTTATATTATAATTTATAAACCTTAGGAATTCTATTCGTAATCCTTGGAAATACTTTTCGGATGCCTTATGAGCGGATCTTTCAGTGTAGTGATAACGCTCTATAGGAAAGCGTATTTCAGGACAAAGAGCAGAGCGAGAATATAAGAACCGATGTTCACTTCCTTCCACTTGCCCGCACAAACATGAAGGAGAACATAGACGATCAAGCTGAGGAGAATGCCGTCGGAAATGCTGTATGTCAGAGGCATGAAGGCGATGCAGACAAAGCATGGTATTGCCGTGATATAAACGCTGAAATCGACCTTGCGGATGTCATGCATCATCATTACTCCAACAAGCACAAGGGCTGGCGCCGTAGCCTCTGACGGAATGGAAAGGAAGAGCGGAGCAAGGAAGAGAGCAAGTGCGAAGCAAACGGCTGAGGTGAACGAGGTCAGTCCGCTGCGACCACCCACATTAACGCCCGAAGCGCTCTCGACATAGGTTGTAACGGTAGATGTGCCAAGGAGAGCACCGATGGTGGTGCCAACAGCATCTGCCATGAAAGCTTTCTTAAGTCCCGGAATGCTTCCGTCCTCATTGACCATTCCTGCACGGTTGCTGACACCGATGAGTGTGCCGATGGTGTCAAACATATCAATGAAGAGGAATGTAAGCACGCAGACGAGCATGTCAACGGAGAGGATGCTCTCCCACTCGAATTGGCAGAACACTGGTGCAAGGCTTGGCGGCGTGCTGAAAACGGAAGTGAGGTTAGTAACGCTCAAAGGAATGCCAACGACAGCCGTAACGAGTATTCCGATAAGCAAAGCACCTGTTACCTTGCGAACAAGCAATACGGAAGAGAGTAATATGCCGAAACAAGCTATGAGAACCGATGGCGAATGCAGATCGCCCAATGTGACGAAGGTGGATTCGCTGGCGGAAACTATGCCGGCATTCTTCAGTCCGATGAAGGCAATAAAGAGTCCGATACCTGGCGATATGGAGCGACGCAGAATGAGCGGCATGGAATCGACTATGCGCTGGCGCAAACCGGTGAGCGTCAACAGGATAAAGATTAATCCCTCGACGAAGACGGCTGTAAGTGCGAACTGCCAGCTATAGCCCATCGTCAAGACTATGGTAAAGGCGAAGAATGCGTTGAGTCCCATGCCCGGAGCAAGAACGAAAGGCAACTTGGCATAGAACGCCATGACGAGAGTAGCGGCGACGGCAGAGATGACTGTAGCCGTGAAGATAGCTCCCTTGTCCATACCCGTGTTGCCGAGTATGTCTGGGTTAACAGCAAGGATGTATGCCATGGTGAGGAATGTTGTCAGACCTCCCATCAGCTCTTTCTTGACACTCATGGTCTCTTTTTTGAAACCGAACAATTTCTGTAGCATAAGTTTGATATGTTTGAAAAAACAAGAAAAGGGCTGCCCCATTCAGAATCAGCCCTTTATATTTTTACTTAATGCGATAAACCTTGAAGCTCATTGGCTTGAGTTCGTCGTTGAGGACAGGCGTCTTACCGTTCATTTCAACAGCGAGTGTTGACTTTCTAGGCGCAATCTTGCCTGGAACCTTGATAGAGTTCTCGTCATCCATGTTCTTGTGGTAGAGCGTAGTAACATCAGCAGAAGTTGCAGCCTTGAGACCGCTAAGCTGGATGTTGATCTTCTGTGCCTCTTTCGAAACATTTGCGACCTTAACGATAATGCTGCCGTCAGCCTTGTCGTAAACAGCGCTTGCCTCAAGACCGTCCTGACCAGGAAGATTGGCAACAGGCTTCTTGTCCATAGTGAGCGTAAGCATGTTTGTACCCTTGTTCATGGCATAGAGCTGCTGAACATAGTAGCTGCAAGTCTTGAAGGTAGAGAGGTTGTTGTACCAGATGAGGTCTGGACGCCACTGCCAACCTTCAACATGAGCGAGAAGAGGTGCATAAGCTGTCATGTGAACAACATCAGCATTGCGCTCGAAATCTGTCATGAAACCAGCCTCGAGGATAGCTGCCTCGTAATGGTTCCACTTCTTGCCCTTTCCGTGGCAAGCATATTCGCCGGCGAAGATCTTTGGACCCTTGCGGTCATAGTTTTCGTAACGGAGAGTGTTTGTGTTGTCAAGGAACCATGACTCAGGACGATAGAAATGCTCGTCAACGAGGTCAACCTTCATATCCTTCATCTTTGGCTTGAGGATGTCAAACTTCCAACCTTCAGAGTCAGGACCTGTAGTGCCGACAATCTTGATTTCAGGATGCTGCTTGCGAAGAACCTTCATGAAAGCGTCAAGACGTTCTGTGTAAGCGGCGTTATCTTCATAGTCCCACTGTTCGTTACCAACGCCGAGCATCTTGAGGTTGAATGGCTCTGGATGGCCCATATCTGCGCGAAGCTTACCCCACTTTGTGCTTGTGCTACCATTTGCGAACTCAATAAGGTCGAGTGCGTCCTGAATGTATGGATCAAGGTCGGCTACAGCTACATGAGCGCCGGCAACATAACCTGTAGCAGCGTCCTTTGCTGCAGGATCGCCATTCTGGAACTGACATGCAAGACCGCAGCTGACTACTGGGAGAGGCTCTGCGCCGATGTCTTCAGAAAGCTGGAAGAACTCGAAGAAACCGAGTCCGTAGCTCTGGTAATAGTCTGGGAAGTAACGATTGTCGAAAGTATATTCCCAACGGTTCTGGTTGAGAGGACGATTCTCTACAGGACCAACGGTGTTCTTCCACTGATAGCGAGTTGCGAGGTCAAGGCCCTCAACGATGCAACCGCCAGGGAAACGGAAGACGCCAGGATGGCAGTCAGCGAGTGCCTGAGCGATATCAGCACGACAGCCGTTCTCACGATTCTTGAATGTATTTACAGGGAAGAGACTTATATGCTCAAGAGAAACCTCATTGCTGCCAGCGAGATAGATGCGAAGCTGTGCCTTCTCGAAGGTCTGGTTGCAATTGATTACAACTGTGTATTTCTTCCATTCAGGAGAAGTAATGTTGAGCTTATTCTCTGTGAACTGCTGATCCTCACCCATAGAAGCTGGATCGATGAGCTGAACGCGGATGGCAGAATTGCCCTTTGGAGCCTTTGCCCAAACAGAGAACATATATCTCTCACCCTTCTTTACGCCAATGCCGAAATAGCCTTCATTGACAAGACCTGTACGACGGTGGATATGGCCAGGATCAGAGAGTGTGATGTAGTGAGGACACTTCTCGAACGGGCCATCATCCTTAATGGCATATTTACCGAAAGCCTGCCAGCCCATGAGTGTCTGTGGGAACTCGAACGAGCGGTTCTTAATGAGTTCTCCGTAGAGACCTCCGTCGGCAGCATAGTTGATGTCCTCAAAGAACATTCCGTACATAGTGCTCTGGATAGGTGCGCCGATCTTCTTTGCATTTACATCCAGTGTGTGCGTCTGGGCAGGAAGCATAGTGGCAGCAGCCAGCGCAAGAGACGAAAGGAAGAGTCTTTTCTTCATGATATGTTAGTTTTGTTAGTTATGGATTAGCTTGTAATAATATCAAAAACTGAAGCAGTAATTGATACAATTTTGTCAAAACGAGGTCAAATTCGTACTTCTTATGTTTAAATTTTGGCACAAAAGTATACATTTTTTTTAAAATTAAGAAATTATAACATTTATTTCTTTACTTTTGCAGTGATTTTTTAAGAATGGATATAACTTTTGATGAAAAATTCAATGCTTTTCCAATCTTAATTTTCATATACCAAGAGACACCCACGCGTCACCCACGCGCTGCACACTCGCAGCCCTTACGCGCGAACATAATATTTATTAGAATAAGCTAAAATTATAACTAACTAATCTCACAAAATGAAAAAAGCAGTCATGTCAATGGCCGTTCTCGCTATGCTTGCCTCAG
The DNA here is from genome assembly GCA_024401275.1 of Bacteroidaceae bacterium. Lineage (GTDB taxonomy): Bacteria > Bacteroidota > Bacteroidia > Bacteroidales > Bacteroidaceae > Prevotella. The sequence goes on from JAKSLJ010000023.1 coordinate 16,927, forward strand.
CTCCTTCAGCTATGGCAAACGGCACTAACGAGGTCATGGCCACTCAACAGTCGGAAGTAACTGTTACCGGACAGGTTGTAGACCAGGACGGTGAGCCTATGATTGGTGCAACAGTAGTTGTTGACGGTACTTCACAAGGAGCCATTACCGATTTCGACGGTAATTTTACCATCAAGGTTCCTGCAAATGCAAATCTTAAGATTTCGTCTATCGGCTACAAGAGCAAGATCGTCAAGGCAAAGAATGGTAGCATCGGTGTTATCACACTTGAGTCTGACAACACTGAGCTCGACCAGGTTGTTGTAGTAGGTTACGGTGTTCAGAAGAAGGCAGACCTTACAGGTTCTGTGTCTATCGTGAACGCTGAGGAAATGAAGAAGGTTTCAAACTCAAACATTTCTACAATGCTTGAGGGTAAGGTTGCCGGTGTTCAGATTACATCTGACGGTCAGCCTGGTGCAGACCCTTCAGTTCGCATCCGTGGTATCGGTTCTTTCGGTAGCACAGCTCCTCTCTACGTAATCGACGGTGTGCCAATGGGTACAACAATCCGCGACTTCTCTCCAAACGATATCGAGACAATCCAGATCCTCAAGGATGCTGCTGCCGGTGCCATCTACGGTTCTCGTGCTGCAAACGGTGTCGTTATCATCACTACAAAGAGCGGTAAGAAAGATCAGCCTCTCCGCGTTGACTACTCTGGCTACTTCGGTGCCGACATGATTCCAAGCGATGTTTATGAGGTAATGAACGCTGATCAGTACAGCAATCACCTCGGCATCTCTGCTAACAACTCAGGTACTGTACTTCCTGGCGGTTATTCATTCAACGCTGAGACAGGCAAGTATCAGTTCCAGGACAACACAAATACAGACTGGTTCAAGGAAGTCTTCAAGACTGGTATCCGTCAGGACCACAACGTAAACCTCTCAGGTGGTGGTGCTAACAATACTTACAACATCGGTCTTGACTACTTCTCACAGAAGGGTACTCTCGAAGGTGCAGGTCCTAACTACGACCGTTTCACAGCTACTGTCAACAACACAATGGACACTAAGTTCGTGAAATTCCGCACAAGCTTGAAGTACTCTCACTCTAACCAGGACAACATGGGTCTTTCAAATGCCTCTGAGTATGTTCAGGGTCTCTATGGCGACGTGACAAACGTTCTCCGTGGTACTCTCCTCATGCAGCCAACTATCAAGGCATACGATCCAAATACATGGGTTCTTGATGACAAGGTAGGTGCTGCCAACGGCTACAATTACGATGCTTACGGCTACGGTGTTTACTATGACTATGTTCATGGTGATATCTCAGCTTCTAACCCATTGCTCGTAAACAATCTCCTCCAGCGCAACACTATCGTTGACCGTGTGCTCGCTACAGGTTCTGCCGACGTTGACCTCTTCAACCTCTTCGGCATCAAGAGCAAGAACCACAGCATCCACTACAACCTCAACCTCTCTTACTCTAAGACTCACGCTCAGGACAACACATTCATCTCTGCATGGATTCAGTCTAACCGTGTTTATCTTGACAAGAGTAACGAGCGCTTGACAAAGTCTTCTCGTACTTACGCAGACTATCTCATTGAGAACACAATCAACTACAACGGCAAGATTGGTCTTCACAACATCGACCTCGTTGCAGGTATGACTTACGAGGAGGAGAACTCTAATACTCTCTCTGCTTGGGGTATCAATCTCAACGAGCCTTACTTCCTCCAGATTCAGAATGCAAAGGAAACTCACGGCGAGTCATTCGAGTTCAAGCACGCTCTCGCTTCTTACATCGCTCGTTTGAACTACAACTACGACGAGAAGTATCTTCTCTCTGTAATCGTTCGTCGTGACGGTTCTTCACGCCTTAACCCTAAGAGCAACTGGGAAACATTCCCATCAATTTCTGTAGGTTGGCGTTTCGACCGTGAGAAGTTCTTCCCATTCGACCACAATGTAGTTAACCTCTTCAAGGTTCGTGGTAGCTACGGTGTACTCGGTAACGAAAACATCGGTGAGTATATCTACCAGGCTACAATGATGCGTAACAACATGACTTACTCATTCGGCAATACTCCTGTAACAGGTTCTGCTGTTTCTACTTATGTTAACGACAACCTCCGTTGGGAAAAGAAGAAGACTGCCAACGTAGGTATCGATATCGCAATGTGGAACAACCGCTTGGAGTTCACTGCTGAGTGGTACAAGAACATCTCTGAGGACCTTCTCTACGCTGTTCCAGTGCCTACAAATGCCGGTGTATCAAACACTTCTGTAACAATGAACGCTGCTACAATGGAGAACAGCGGTTTCGAGTTCTCTGCAACTTATCGTAACCACGACCACCCATTGAAGTTCGATATCTCAGCTAACCTCTCTACTCTCAACAACAAGGTTACAAAGCTCGGTTTCGGTAACGAGAAGTCTATCAACGGTACTTCTATCACTTACGTAGGTAAGGAGCTCGGTCAGTTCTACGGTTGGGTATATCAGGGAATTATCCGCACAGCAGATGACATCCCTTATTACACTGACCCAGAAACAAAGGAAGTTCGTGAGGTTCAGCCAGGTGCTCAGGTAGGTGACTGCCTCTACAAGGATGTTAACAACGACGGTATCATCAACGGTGACGACCAGGTTGTTCTCGGCAACGCAATGCCACGCATGAACTTCGGTCTCTCTGCTCGTTTCGAGTATAAGGGCTTCGACCTCAGCATCTCTACTTTCGGTGCTCTCAACTACCACGTTACAGACGACATCTACAACTCACTCAACTCTTGCTACGGTTGGGGTAACAAGTCAACAGAAATGCTCGATGCAAACCGTTGGTCTGAGGATGGCACAACTTACCTCTCAAGCGTTCCACGCACATATGTTGACCGTCCTGCAGGTGCAAGCGAGAACTGGAACGACCTCTTCTCTGATCGCAAGATTCAGAACGCAGCTTACTGGAAGATTGCTAACGTAGAACTTGGCTACAACTTCAAGGACGCATGGTTCGGCGGTGCTGTAAAGGGAGCTCGCATCTATGTTTCTGGTCAGAACCTTTACACATTCACAGGTTACCACGGATACAATGTTGACTACGCTGGTGGCACATTCACTCCTGGTTACAACTTCTGTTCATTCCCAACTCCACGCACATTCATGGCTGGTGTCCGTTTCTCTTTCTAATATAATATATAAGAATATTCATTATGAAACTACATAAAATAACTCTTGCCCTGTTGATGGGCATCAGCACTCTCACGTCTTGCGACGACAAGCTGGAACTGACTAACCCAAACCAGCAGACAACCGCTACCTTCGGTAACAATGCCAAGGAGCTTGAGGAGTGCGTTATAGCTGCTTACAACCATACTCGTATGGAAGGCTCTTACGGTCGTGTAGGTTACAATATCGACGTATGCCGTGGTGATGAGGCTTGGAACTCTTCACAGGTTTGGTACCTTCCTTTCGATGACCTCAATGTTTCTGCTCTTGACGAAATCTGTATGTGGTCTTGGCGCGAGTGGTACTACACTATCAATGTATGTAACTACGTAACTTCTAAGGTTGAGGCAATGTCCGAACCTTCAGAGGCTATCAACCGTTGCTACGGTCAGGCACTCTTCCTCCGTGGTCTTGCTTACTTCAACCTCGCTACTTATTATCAGAACCCAGCTCTCATCACTGACTATAGCCAGTACTCAAGCCTTGATGGTCTTTATGCTTCAAACAAGGTTGAAGGTTCTGACGATCCTAATGCTCAGTTCGACCTCGTAATGGATCAGGTTGAGGCTGACCTCTATAAGGCTATGGAACTTCTTCCATCACGCGACGCTGGTGGCGAATGGGCTAAGGGACGTGCTACTTGCGGTGCTGCTGCCGGCTATTATGCTCGTGTCCTCATGCAGCGTCATAAGTACACTGAGGCTCTTAACGTTCTCAGGGACATCATGAACAACGAAGATGGTGGTAACCAGAAATATGGTGCTTATAAGCTCATGCCTAACTATGGCGACAACTTCCGCGAAGGTGCTGCTTACGAGAACAATGAAGAGAGTCTTTACGAAGTTCAGTTCCTCGACAAGGATCAGCAGGGTACTGACGATGAGTGGACTCCAGTAAACACTTCTCCTAACGCTACTCAGGGTTCTGCTATCGAGTCTAACTTCTGTCCTGGCGACCTTGGTGGTTGGGCAGATATCTCAGCAACTCCATGGCTCTATCAGCTCTTCAAGGCTGAGCGTACAAAGGACGGCAAGCTTGACCCACGTCTCTACTGGACTATCGGTACTTACGAGACTGACTGGGAAGGCTTCGAGTTCGGTAATGTCGCTTACCAGCAGCCAATGTCTTCAGACAACATCATCGTTACAAACAACAACAATGGTGGTCTTCCAATCGCTAAGTGGACTCACTTCCGTACAGGCGAATACGACAAGGTCGTTACTGGTCTTCACGATGGTATAAACCTCCGCTTGATGCGTTACTCTGACGTTCTTCTCCGTGCCGCAGAGTGTATCAACGAGTTGGGTAGCAATAATGAAGAGGCTATCAAGCTTATCAACACTGTTCGCCGTCGTGCTAATCTCCCTGATCTTAAGTACGAAGACTTTGCAGGTAAGAATGAAAAGCTCTTCGAGCAGATTGCCAATGTAGAGCGTCCTAAGGAGTTCGGTTGTGAGTACGGTCGTGGTCTTGACCTCCTCCGTTGGGGTTGGTTCCATGATGCAGGTCGTCTCCAGCAGCTCAAGGAGCATAACGCCTTCAATCTTTGGACAAAGGCAGCTTATGACGAAGGTTCAATCACATACACTCCAAAAGATCCTGTAGAGTACTCAACTTGCTCAAAGAGTTCTTACGACAACTATCTCCCAGGTCATGAGTTCCTACCAATCTTCCAGAGCACTCTCAATGACAACTCTAACCTTGTAGGCAACTCTGCCAACAACGGTACAGACAACTCAAGCTACTTCTCTTCAAAGGGCTGGAAGATTCATCCTGTCGTAAAATAATAATTAATATAGGTTTTGAGCTTTTGGTTTTTAGTTTTTAGTTGTTACCTTAATAAACTATTAACCCAAAGCCTAAAACCTAAAACCCAAAACAAAAATTCTATGAAATATCTTAATAAAATAGCAACAGGTCTCTTCTCTCTTGCCCTTGGCGTGATGGCAATGACGAGCTGTGAGGGCGGCGACCTTTACGGAGTTGATTCTCCTGATTGGATTCAAAACAAGATAGACTCCATTGCAAACAACAAGCCTTCCAATACAGAAGAGATTGATGGGCTCATGGAAGATGTTTACACCATCGGTGCTGTGGATTACTCAACAGGTTGGTGGGCACAGTTCTCCAAGTACTATGTTATTCCAAAGGATCAGAAGTGGTACGCTCAGTTCAATCTGAACATCAATCCTGCTGCAACAAACACATATAAGAACTTCGCTCTCATCATCACCAACGACGTTGATCGTGGTGGCGTAGGCTATACAGAGTACGGAGCAATCCGTTTCGACAATCAGCCAAGCGGTAACTCTGAGTGGGGAGACTATATCGACCGCAGCTGTGTAGAGAGTTCTCTTACTTTCGCCACAGACACTGATCCTGGTGTTGACAAGCTCGGTGGTCTCGTAACTCTTTCCATTGACCGTACAGATGCCAACCAGTTCATCGTGAAGATGACTAACGGTAATGTTACCAAGACTTACACTCAGAAGTCTCCACTTGTAAACCTCAATTCTGATGCAGCAAACGAGAATATCCGTGCATTCCTCGTTCCGGAAGGTTCGTACATCGGCTTCCTCAGAACAACTATCGAGCCTATCGGTGGATGCACTTCAGCCGAGGATAAGCAGCCTCTCTCAATGACTCTCAACAACACTCCTAAGAAGGTCATGGTTGGCACAGAATTCCAGGAAATCATCAAGAACATCACTGCTACAATCCAGTTCGAGACTGGCGTTGCCAAGGATGCTTCTAATGCAGAACTTTCATTCGTTCCTGTAGGCGACTTCAACACTGTTGGTGAAAAGAGCATTGTTGTCATCTTCAACAAGACTTACAAGGGCGAGAACTGTGCGTCTCCAATAACTGCGACATTCAAGGTTCAAGTTGTGGATAAGATGTTCAATTCTGTCGGTGCTACTGACTACTCAACAGGTTGGTGGGGTGCTCATTCAGCTGACATTCCGGTTGCTCCTGGCGAGACATTCGTTTCTCAGTTCACTAACTACTCTAGTGGCGCAAACAACTGGAACAACTTCTGTATTGTAATGAGTCGTGCTGACATGAGCGAATGTGCAGTCGTTCGCGCTGACAACTACGGTTGGGGCGACGGTTACGCTGCTTGCACAGCTATAGGTACTCAGGGTGACTGGGGAACATGGCTTGCTGCAATGGACGGCGCAAAGGTTACCACATACGTTACAAACAATGGTGACGGCACTGCTGACATCAAGGCTGTAATGGTTGGCAACAACGGTGAGACCTACACTCAGGAGTACAACGGCATCAACACATTCGGCGCAAACGAGAACATCTTCTTCCGCTACACTGTTGACAACTGCTATATCGAGTTCAGCCAGGTTGTCGGTAACGAAGATAACACTACAGGTTGGTGGACAGCTCATTCAGACCTCTTCGTTGTGAAGCCAGGTAAGAAGACTACTACTACATTCATCAACCACACTAACGGCGCTACTAACTGGAACAACTTCTGTGTCGTTCTCAACAATGCTGATATGAGCACTGAGTATGGTGTTGTTCGTGCAGACAACTACGGATGGGGTTCTGCTTACGAGAATAACCCTAACCTCGTTCTCTCAGGCGGCCAGGAAGACTGGGGTGAGTGGCTTGCTGCCATGGATGATGCTCGCGTAACAGTTACTGTTTCCAACAATGGTGACGGTTCTGCTGACATTTACGCTAAGATGCTTGGCAACAACGGCAAGCTCTACGAGCAGTCATATAAGGGCCTCAACCTCGGAGGTTCTACAGACCTCGCCTTCCGTCTGACTATTGAAGGTGGTCACATCGTCTTCGACAACTCAAACGGTGCAGATAAGAGCTTTGCTAAGAGAAAGTCTTCTCGTCGCAAGTAATAATCAATTTAATAACATGTAGGGCGAGGATTTCCGAGCCGTTTTGCGGGGGATAAAACCTGAATCGCGGCTCGGAAATCCTCGCCCTACAATTTTTTTAACGAAAATATGAAACACAAACTAACCTCTCTTGCAATCTTTCTTCTGGCAGGTTTAGCCTTCACCGCTTGTGGAGACGATGACCCTACGGATCCAACGCCACAGCCACAGCCACAGCCTCAACCGGATCCTGAACCAGACCCAACTCCAGATCCAACGCCTGACACATACAAGGCTCCTACCTATCCTGACGACTACACAAGTGTCAGCACATGGCCACTGCGCTTCAAATGGAACCTTGGCAATGTCCATGACCCTAGCGTAATGCTTGCTGATGATGGCTATTACTATATGTATCAGACAGATGCTGGCTACGGAAATCCACACGACCAGGACGTTGTAAATAACAAGCACGGTCACTTCTACTGCCGCCGCTCTAAGAACCTCGTCGATTGGGAGTTCCTTGGCCCTACCATGCGCGGACTTCCAGCTTGGATCAAGGATAAGCACAACGAGATTCGCGCAGCCATGGGACTTGGCGAGTCTTCTCTCAACTACACAAAGGATGGCGCTGACTCAGGCTTCGGCTACTGGGCTCCTGTTGTTCGTAAGGTAGGTAATGTCTATCGCATGTACTACTCAATAAACATGCCTGCCGTTGACAATGATAAGATGACTGCAAACGGCTTCAATCCTAACGTCATCGGTATGATGGAGACCACTACTCCAGACAAGGTCACTTCATGGGTTGATAAGGGCTTTGTCATCAGCCAATACTCTGACCAAGGCAAGAACTACAACGGCAAGAGTGTTTGGGGCGGGTACTGGAAGTACAACGCCATCGACCCTACTTACATAGAGACAAAGGAAGGCAAGCACTGGCTCATCTACGGTTCTTGGCACAGCGGTTTCGCTGCTGTTGAGATTGATCCTGCTACTGGTAAGACTAAGGCCACTCTCGGCGAACCTTGGGGCGCAGCAAACGAAGCTGCTTACGGCAAGCGCGTCTTCACTCGAATCAATGGCGACCGCTGGCAGGGAAGTGAAGGACCGGAAGTTGTCTATCGCGACGGCTACTACTACATGTTCATTGCTTACGGACAGCTCGCCGTTGCATACAACACTCGCGTTGTTCGTGCCACAAGTCCTGACGGTCCATACAAGGACATTCTCGGCAAGGACTTCACAAATGGTCAGACTGGCGGAAACGCTTATCCTATCGTTACTCACGCCTACAAGTTTGGCAACGACCACGGTTGGGTAGGTATCAGCCACTGCGCTGTTTGGGATGACCAGAAGGGCAACTACTTCTACGCTTCTCAGCAGCGTTATCCTGCAAACTACAATGGTAACCAATACAGCAACGCTATCATGCTTGGCGGTGTTCGTTCTATCATTTGGACTGAGGACGGTTGGCCACTCGTTCTTCCTGAGCGCTATGGTGCTGTACCACAGACTGCCATCAAGGAAGCTGACCTCGTAGGAAAGTGGCAGAACATCTCTCTCGGTGGCTGTACTGACATCTGGGATGCAAACTGCAAGATGGCTACTTCCGTTGACTTCGAACTCGGTTCAGACCATAAGGTTACAGCTGACTCAAAGTGGAGCGCTGGCCAGCCTTGGAATTTCGACGCTACGAAGAACATCCTCACCGTCAACGGCATAAAGCTCTACCTCAAGCGCGAACTCGACTGGGAGGTAAACCCACGCGTTCCAACAATAGTTTATGCCGGTCTCAGTACCGACAAGAAGACTACTCTCTGGGGTAAGAAGGTAAAGTAAAGGCACTCACATAACTATAAACAAAGTTGTAGGGCGAGGATTTCCTCGCCCTACATTTTTCTATCTCACATTCAATATCTTATGCGTTTGAAGAGAGAGTTTCCATTTCGGATGTTTCAGGATATAATCTATCGTGCTTTCCACATTCAGCCTATTCTGCTGCTCGTTTCCGGAGTCTAGCGGTTGCAGGCGATATTCCGTTGCATTTAGGCTGTCATACTGCGACATATCTTGTCCCATGAAGACCACTTTCAGTTCGTCAATGCGCTGGATAATCACTGCCCCACCCTCTTTCGGCGAACATGTTATCCAGTCTAACTCAGCACCCTCAGGAAGCTTGCGACTGCCGTTTGTCTCGATATGTATGGCGAAGCCGGCAGAGTGAAGAAGCTGCGTGAGCGATGCTGTCAATTGCAGCAAAGGTTCGCCGCCAGTTACAACCACCACGCGGGCTGGGAAAGCAGAAACCTGCTCAACGATTTCCTGCTCCGTCATTTCCGTAAATTCCTCATGCTGAGTATCACAAAACGGGCATTTAAGGTTACAGCCGGAAAGACGCAGGAAAACAGCGGGAGTGCCTGTGTGCAAGCCCTCGCCCTGTAGTGAATAGAAGATTTCGTTTACTCTCATTTTTTACAATTCTGAATTCTGAATTACCCTTTAATCTTCCTCATAAACAGCAAGATTACCTTCGCTCTCCTGCACTTCCACTCGCCAGCAAGTCGGAATCTGCTCGCAAATCCAGCGCGCAATGTTCTCTGCTGTCGGATTGAAAGGCAAAAGCTCGTTGAAGTTTCCGTGGTCAAGATAACCATGGATGCGATTCTTCACTTCAGTGAAATCCACCACCATGCCGTCGGCATTAAGTTCGCGCGACTTGCAATGAACAGTTACAACCCAGTTATGGCCGTGCAGCTGACTGCACTTGCTTGGGTAAGACAATTTGAGACTGTGGCAACCAGCAATCTCCATTCGTTTTGTGATGTAGTACATAATTAAGTTTTTTCTATAGGGTTTTCTTCTACCTATCAGCCACAATGGGCTAAAATTGTGACCCGGGCGGGGCTCAAACCCGCGACCTGCAGAACCGGAATCTGACGCTCTATTCAACTGAGCTACCGGGCCATGACGCATCTTACGCCGTGCAAAAATACAAAAAAATGGAAAGTACAGTTGTAAAAATCGCTTAATATAAATAATAAAAAGTGCACATAATAGCATTTTTCTGCCTTTTCAGCCCGTTTTCCACTATATTTTCGTAACTTTGCCGCGATTATGGAACAAAGTCTATTACATACAGAACAGCAGTTTCGCGACGCAATGGCTTCATGCCGAGACATTTTCTCAAAGAAACTGCAGGACTATGGAGCTTCGTGGCGCATCTTGCGCGCATCATCGCTCACAGACCAGCTCTACATCAAAGCAAAGCGCATCCGCAGTCTTGAGATACAGAAGGAAGCGTGGGTGGAAGAAGGCATTCTGCCGGAGTTCATCGCGCTCATCAACTACGGCATCGTCGGACTCATACAGCTCGACAAGGGTTTTGTTGACGAGGTTGACATGAATCCCGAAGAGGCGCTCCAGCTCTACGACACTTATGCCGACAAGTCTCTGCAACTCATGCTCCGTAAGAATCACGACTACAACGAGGCATGGCGAGGAATGCGCGTAAGCAGCTATACGGACCTCATCCTCACCAAGCTGCAACGCATCAAGGAAATAGAGAATTCCAACGGACAGACCATCGTCAGCGAAGGAATTGACTCAAACTACATGGACATCATCAACTACGCTACCTTCGGCGTCATCAAGTTGACTGAATAATAAGCGAAAACTCAGATCTTTGAAAACAGCTCTTGTTAACATATCGCGCCTGATTCTCGCCCTGACCTTCATCTTTTCAGGATTCGTAAAAGCCGTTGACCCGCTTGGAGTCCAGTACAAGATACAAGACTATGTGGCGGCTGTCACCGACGCTTACAACACCGGCTTCATCCACGATTGGGGAACGCTCATCGCTGCCGTTCTCCTGGCGGCATTCGAGTTCGTGCTTGGCATCAATCTGCTCTTTGCCATCCGTCGCCGACTGACATCGAAGATTGTCCTCCTCTTCATGATCGTGATGACCTGCGTGACGGTGTGGATCTACGCAGCTGACCCTGTCAGCGACTGCGGCTGTTTCGGCGATGCCCTCGTTCTCACCAACGGACAAACGCTGCTGAAGAACATCGTACTCCTCACGCTTTCGGGCATCATAGCATGGCAACCGACACTGATGGTCCGACTGATAAGCAAGACAAACCAGTGGATAGTCTCCAACTATTCGGCACTCTACATACTTGGAGTCAGTGTTTACTGCCTTGCAAAACTGCCTATCATGGACTTCCGCCCATACAGCATCGGCACAAACATTCATGAGGGAATGCAGATTCCAGAAGATGCCGAACAGCCACAGTTCAAGACCACGCTCATCTATGAGAAAGACGGCGAGAAGAAGGAGTTTACGATGGAGAATCTACCGGATTCCACATGGACCTTTGTCGATTCAAAATCAGAGCAGATAAGCGAAGGCTATGTTCCGCCTATCCACGATTTCGAAATATCATACAACGGCGACGACATCACTGAGGACATTCTTCAAGACGATAACTACACGTTTCTAATGGTAGCACCTCATCTGGAGACTGCCGACCAGTCGCAGTTCGGAAAGATAAACATCATAGCCGAATATGCCAAGCGCAACGGCTATCGCTTCGTCTGCCTCACGGCAAGCAACGAGAAAGCCATTCAGGAATGGGCTGACATCACGGGCGCTGAATACCTCTTCGCCAAGACTGACGAGACTACGCTCAAGACCATTATCCGTTCCTCACCGGGACTCCTCCTTCTGAACAAAGGCACAATCTATCAGAAGTGGAGCCACAACTTCCTCCCAAAGCTTGACGAGAAATCGCCAGCTCTTGAAGAGACACCTTACGGCATCATGGCTCTCGACGAAAACAGGGATTCAACGGCAAAAACCATTGCTTGGTACTGCATTCCGCTCCTAATCCTCACCCTCTTCGACCGTCTCGTAGCCGGCATCATCGCCTTGGTGAAAATGCTCAGAAGGAAGAAGGTTACACCAAAAACCGAAAGCTAATAGCCCAAAACGACAAGAGGTTTTAAGTTTTTAGTTTTAAGTTTTTAGTTGCTACCCAAGCGAACTAATAGCCGAAAACCAAAAACCGAAAACCAAAAACCCCAAAAAACAAAACCAAAAACCAAAAACCAAAAATAAGTATTACAACTATGAGAAAAAAGATTGTAGCAGGCAACTGGAAAATGAACATGAACCTGCAGGAAGGCATTAGCCTCGTAAAAGAAGTAGTAGCTAACAACGCAGAGAAGCCAAACTGCGACGTTATCGTTTGTACTCCATTCATTCACCTCGCAACAGTAGCTCCAATGATGAACGAGAACGTTGCTCTTGGTGCTGAGAACTGCGCTGACAAGGCTAAGGGTGCTTACACTGGCGAAGTATCTGCTGAGATGGTTAAGTCAACTGGTGCTCAGTATGTTATCCTCGGCCACTCAGAGCGTCGCGAGTACTACAACGAGACTCCAGAGATCCTCAAGGAGAAGGTTGACCTCGCTCTCGCTAACGGTCTTAAGATCCTCTTCTGCATCGGTGAGTCACTCGAGCAGCGTGAGGCTAACGAGCAGGAGGCTGTTTGCAAGGCTGAGCTCGAAGGTTCTGTATTCCACCTCACAGCAGAGCAGTTCGCTAACATCGTTATCGCTTACGAGCCAATCTGGGCTATCGGTACAGGTAAGACTGCTACTTCAGACCAGGCAGAGGAAATCCACGCTTACATCCGTTCTATCGTAGCTGAGAAGTACGGTCAGGAAGTTGCTGACAACACTTCTATCCTCTACGGTGGTTCTTGCAAGGCTTCTAACGCTCCTGAGCTCTTCGCTAAGCCAGACATCGACGGTGGTCTCATCGGTGGCGCTTCTCTCAAGGCTGCTGATTTCCAGGGCATCATCGACGCTTGGAAGTAATCCTATAATAATGCTGAATGCAGAATTCAGAATGCAGAATTAACTGAACCGCAGCACAATTCTGCATTCTGCATTAACTTAGATTCTGCATTCTGCATTCAAAATTCTGCATTTAACTTAGATTCTGCATTAATCTAGATTCCCAAATGAAAAGAATATCCGCTCTACTCGTTACATTCTGCATAGCCCTCGCATCCTTTGCGCAGGGTTCCGTAACGGTTACACAGTCGTCGGCAATCACTGATATTGTAAACAACAATACAGCCAAGCCAAAGACTCAGACTCAGGCTCCTGCCAAGCCTCAGACACAAGCACCTGCCAAGCCTCAGACACAAGCACCTGCCAAGCCTCAGACACAGGCACCTGCCAAGCCTCAGACTCCGGCACAGCCACAGCCTCAGGTACAGGCTCAGCCACAGCAGCCAGCTGCAACAGCTGAGACAAATAGCGCAGCAGCAACAGATGGCGCAGCAGCACCAGCGACAAGCGCTGCTCCTCGTCCTACTCAGGTTCACACTTACACAGCTCCTAAAAAGCTGAAGTTGGACGCTGACGGCAACCCAGACGGAGAAATGCTACAGTCGCATGGCGTTGACTATCACACGCCAGACCATGTCAAGGGTCCGAAGATTGTCAAGGGTGCTCACAAGGCTGCCGGATGGAGAATCCAGATCTACAATGGCGGAAACAAGCGTCAGGACAGACAGGAAGCAGAGCGATTGGCGAAATTGGCGAAGAAGAAGTTCCCAGGCATGCCTATCTATGTCCACTTCTATTCACCACGCTGGATGACAAAGTGCGGAAATTTCAGAACTCACAAGGAAGCAGAACCTATCAAGAAGGAGTTCATCAATGCGGGATTCAAGAATGTAAGTATCGTAAGACAGCAAATCGTTGTTGAATAAACAACAGCACACATACAAAGGTGCGTTACAGAAATGTAGCGCACTTTTTTTATTTATTTATTGATTTATTGATTTTTCCCCTCCCCAACAATAAAATAAATAAGTAAATAAATAAAAAATTTCACATACATATTTTGGCTTACACATCTATTATATATTATATTTAATTAAGGAATTACTTACTAATAGGAATAGCCCCGTGTGTGGAGTATATATTATTTTATTTATTTATTTATTTATTGATTCCCCTTACAGATTGTCACTTTGCTCTTTGTCAGGATTTTCCCTCAGATAATTCCAGCCTCTCTATCCCACCCTTTAATTTTTAATTTTTAATCTTTAATTCCATGCCCTTCAGTCTTTAATTATTGGCTTTTTGTCTTTAATTTAAGCCCAATTTGGGCACCCTATGCAAAACTCCCTGCAAAACGATTCGTTTCCCTATGCCTTTCAATGCGAAACTGCCGCCGTTTTAGTGCCAAACTGACCGCCTTTTTCAGCTGTATGGCGCATTGTAGGGCGAACATTTGTGAGCCGTTTGCGCCGCAAAGCTATAATCTTCCGCCCCACCCCTCCTAACCCCTTGATTATCAACTCTATTCACATCCCCTTTCTCCTTTCCATATTCCCCGCCAAACATCTTCACCCCCAAAATACGCCCTTCTCACGCACATACGAGAAAGCAAAGTGTAAGCAAAATCGGCTTTTTAGTTACAAAAGGGGAGCCTAACCAAGCCTTCCCAAAGGGAAGGATGTTAAATACTTCAACCCGCAGAAAGGAGCAACAAGTCGCCGCATTGGAAACGACGCCCCATGGCGTCGTTAGGAAGCGAACATGAAACTGCCACTAAAGCCCACCGCAACTACTCGCCGCAAAACAAATTTCCCCCCTTGAAGAAGCCATGGGGCTTCTTCTCCAAATCACCGCATTGGAAACGACGCCCCATGGCGTCGTTAGGAAGCGAACATGAAACTGCCGCTAAAGCCCACCCCTGAGCAAACAAAAAGGCTGAAAGCCTTAAACACTCTAGCCTAGGGCATCGCCCTAGGTTATTGAATCGTAGCCGGTTGGAACTCGCTGCAACGCAGCAATGACATTATGCCATAGCCCAAACCAATTGTCGCCAGTTCGGGCTAGGCAATCATCTTATTGCCGCGTTGCGGCGAATGTTCCGCCACCGCAATCATGGTCCTAGGGCGTTGCCCTAGGCTACAATGTTAACGGCCTTCAGCCGTACAGGTCCGCAAAGCCATACTCGCCCCTTGAAGAAGCCATGGGGCTTCTTCTCCAAAGTCGCGCATTGGAAACGACGCCCCATGGCGTCGTTAAACCGCCGCAAAGCCCGCAGCAATGGCCTTCAGCCATAAACGCCCCTAAAACCACATCTAATTATTAACCTATTAAAACGGCTTAACCCCTCAGCCGCAAGACATATTCTTCCTCCCCTAAAAAGGGGGAGGTTAGGAGGGGGTCCTATGATAACCTATCTACAAACAATCAAAGACACCAAGACGCAGCGTCTGACTCCCGAGATTTGGGAGAGCCTCACAACCTCTCCACAGACGCAGCTCTACATCACAGAATTCCGCAAGAGTGGAAATCTGGACATGAAGCAACGACTGCCAGCAGTCAACTTCCAGGGCTATGACCCTAAAGTCCTCAAAGGACTTGAAGGCTCACGAAAGCAAGCAGACATGCTACCTACTGGACTCTTCATGCTTGATATTGACCACATTGATAACCCAAAAGCCGTTTGGGAAAAGTTCAAGCAGAGACTCAACCCCCTACCCCCCCAAGGGGGAACTCTTAATAGTTCCAAGGCGAACAGCACCGCAGAAGGTAATAACAACCTCCCCCTCGGGGGGATTGAGGGGGTCGTCGCACTCGTCCACATCACACCATCGGGCGAAGGACTCCGAATCGTGATGAAACCTCTTGCCGGCGGCCCTATCGCTGCCGACCAAGAGATTCTTGCAAGAGAACTTGGCGTGAAGCACGATGTATGCACAAAAGACCTCTCACGCTGGTCTTTCGTTCCACAAGCCAAAGACATCCTATTTATTAACCCTAAAATACTTTTTAGCCCCACCCCAACCCTCCCCCCAGGGGGAGGGGGAGTAAAAAATGACTCTGCGGATGTCAACCCTTACGCCAGGGCTTATGCAAACAAAACGCAAACGGCCAACGAAAACTCCCAGTCAAATTCCATTGATAATCTCTCCCCCACTGGGGGGGGAGCCGGAGGGGGGCTATTTCCCTCAACCTACCGCGGCATTTCGTACGAAAAAATCGTTGAAGCGCTCATCCAGTACCACGGCGGCACGCCAGAAGTCGGAGAACGTCACCACACAATCATCGCTCTCGCCAACGATCTCCGCTCCATCACAGACTCCAACGTCGATTGGCTCGTATCGCTCATTCCTAACTTCGATAAGCCTGACTATGAGAAGCGTGATGCTGTCACTTGGGCTGTTCAGCACAACTCTCTTCGCAGGACTAAGGCGCTGGCTGCTGTCCTTGATTGGCTGCAGAACGGAAAAAAGTTTACTCCAGAACAGGCATTAGAGGAGGAAATCAATGACCTTGATGAAGAGGCAGAAGATAACCGCAAGAGCGAAGCCCTCAAAGCTATTCCGCAGATGCCCGAAAAGCTTCCAAAACTCGTAGAGCTGCTAACATCAAAGGTCATGCCGTTTCAGAAGCCTGCCGTGGCACAGATGATATTCCCACCTCTCGCGGCTCATGTGGCTGACAGCATCTTCATCAACAACGAGAACAAGAAATTCGAACTCGCGCTCATGGGAGTTGTCGTAGGCATGCAATCAGTCGGAAAAGGCTGCATAGACGCACCTACAGAATGCATCATCCAGAGCATCATTGATGAGGACGAACAGGCACGCGAGGAACTACGAGCATGGTCAGAGAGTCAGCAAAGCAAGGCTTCAAACGACAAGGGAACAAAACGCCCGGAGAAGCCTATCCGAATATTCAACACTGACACGACTCCTGCTGCGCTGCTTGCAAACCTCTATAATGCAGAGCATTTCGGTTACGCCAAGAACCTCTGCTGCTTCACCAAGAGCGAAGAGATTGAGGAATTGTACGACATGTCTCCGACTTCAGGACGTTCCAAGATTGCGCAGCTCATCAAGAAGACCTACGACCGTGGTCGCATTGGTTCGGAGCGCTATACTTCCTCCGCTGCCAACTACACTACTGTACTGCGATGGAACTGGGTTACGGCTTGTACTCCCGACAAGGCAAAAGCATTCTTCAAGCGTGTACTCGTTGATGGAACACTCTCGCGCGTTGATTTCGCAACGATCATCTCAGCTGAGGAAGACATCAAGTTTGTCTATGGCGACTACGACGAAGCCTTCGAGCAAGCTCTGGAGCCTTACATCCAGAACCTTCGCAACTTCCGCTGCGAGCATGACAAAAGGGGCAGACTTGTTCCGTTCCGACTTGAACAGCTCGTGCGCATAGAGGAAGAAATGGACGACTACATCCGCGAATACTCAAAGCTGATGCCAGACGACACTTGGCGCAACTTTGCTTGGCGCACGAAGCTAAACGCCCTCAAGAAGATCATCGTCTTGTATATTGCCAACGGCGGCAAGTGGGAAGAGTCGTTCGAACCTTTCTGCTGGTGGTCATTCTACTACGCAATGTGGGTGAAGATGAACCTCTTCTACGAAAAGGCTTCCGAAGCGTTCGGAGAAGAAAACATCGTGGCTAATGTATGGACGAGAAGTCCATTGGAACTTGTTAGCGAAGAGTTTACACGAAAGCAAATCTATGAAGCTTTCCGTCAGTGTGGCAGGACATCGCCAGGTGCCTCTCTTTTGAATTACTACGAAAAGCATGGTGTTGTCAAGAGAGTCGGCAAAGATGAATTCAAGAAGTTAAAATAAATAAATTAATAAATAAATAAAATAAAGTAAGGGCATGTCAGTTTGTTTTGACATGCCCTTTGATTATATCCTACTTACTTCGTTATCCGGAACCAGTCGATGTCCATCCAACCGCGGACTTTCTTACCGGCAGGCTCAGCAGCGCAGAAACCGACCTTGGCTCCTACCCACTTGCCTTGACGCATGGTGAGAGGTTCGCCGCATGGCTTGAACTTCTTGCCGTCCTGCGAATAGAAGAAGGTAACCTTCGCCTCGTGCTTGTTGTCACCTTCGTCAGTAGTTCCACCGATGTATTCAACCTTCAGACGGAAGTACATGTCGCAATGGATTGAAGGCTGGTAGTTGACCTTATCAACCGAAGTTGGCTTGAAGGTTGCAATGTCGGTGATCTTCTCTGCCTTATCCTTGTCGGCTGACTTGCACGAAATCTGTTGAAGCTTGAACTCATCCCCCACTCTACGGAGAACGATGCTGCTGTAATCCATGCCGAAACAGATGAGACCGCCGTACTGACCTTCGTCCTTGGCTGACACTGTAACCTTGGCTGTTGCGGTGAAGTTGTCGGCAGGAGTCTTTTGAAGAAGGAGATTGCCCGCTTCCCAAAGGTTCTTGAAATCGGCACTCTGACGATGACAGAAAAGACGGAAATAGCCGTCGGAAGTAGGCATGCCGAAAGTCTGGTCGTAGTTGGCATTCCACTGCCACTGCTTGCCGAGCTTAACGGAACTGAACTCGTCGTTCTCAACAGGATTGTTTATAGCGTAAGTCTTGCCGACATTAGGCTTCTTGTATGTCATAACCGGCTGTCCGCAATACTTATCGAGAGTTGGCAGATTAGGATTATACATCTTGTTCTGCTTTGAAGGCTTGAGAGGTTCACCCATGACAGGCCAGTTGTCAACCCATTTTACAGGCTCGAGCCATACCACGCGACCGTAAGCCTCCTTGTCCTGGAAATGCAAGAACCAGTCTTCGCCCTGAGCAGTATGAACCCAGCCGCCCTGATGAGGACCATTGATGCCAGTATCACCCTTGGCAAGAACAACCTTATATTCGTAAGGACCGTAAGGCGACTTCGAGCGCATTGCCACCTGATGACCAGTAGGAACGCCACCAGCAGGGAACATCACCCAATACCAGCCGTCACGCTTATAGAACTTCGGACCTTCAGCTGTGCGATGCGGAGTGCCGTTGCCGTCGAATACAATTACCGGATTTCCGATAGCCTTCATGCCATCAGCTGACATCTCACGAACAGTAAGAACGGAATTGAACTGACAGCGGGAATTGGCCCAGCCATTCACGAGATAGCACTTGCCATCCTCATCCCAGAGAGGAGAAGTATCAATCATGCCCTTGCCTTCGATTATGCACTTTGGCTCAGTCCATTCTCCGGCAGGATCCTTTGCCGTAACGACGAAAACGCCAAGGTCAGGGTCGCCCCAGTAGATGTAGTAGAGCTGGTTGTACTTGTTGTATCGGATGCAAGGAGCCCAAACGCCGTTGCCGTGTTGAGGAACGTTGTAGCGATCGTAAGGCGGCAATGCCTTCACGGCGTGGTTGATTATCTCCCAGTTGACGAGGTCTTTTGAATGAAGAATAGGAAGACCAGGAAGATGCGAGAATGAGGAAGCCGTAAGATAGAAGTCTTCGCCGGAAGCGCCTACACAGACGTCAGGGTCGGAGTAGTCGGCGTTGATGACAGGGTTAGTGAAGGTGCCGTCGCCATTGTCGGGACACCATACCTGCGACTTGTATTGAGCCGAGACAGTAAGGGTCAGGACGGCAAAGGCTGCGAGTAAGAGAGTTTTTTTCATCCTTAATATTAAAATAACCCGGCGGAAAAGCGCCGGGAACTGTGGCTAGAGACCGAAAGCAAACTTTCGGGAACTGTGGCCGCTACTTTACCTTCAATTCGAAATTGCGGGCGAAGTCAATAATCATATTGCGGTCTGGGGTGAGGTCATCGGAATGGAAGTTGAGGGCTACATGTCCCATGGTGCGACGGAAGTTTATCTCTACGCAAGGATGCAAGAGGAAGCCAGCTCCGTTCTTCACAATCATCATATCAACGCCGATGCCGCCCTCGTAACCATCAGGAATGATCGAGGCGAGATAGTCTTCAAGACAAGAAACGGTCTCGTCAATCTGACTTGGGAAGATATACTGCTCAAGAATCTCGCGCTTATGTTCTTCTGTGGTTATGAGCGAAGAAGAATATGCCGTGTAGCAAGTGTCGAAGATGGAGAAACCGCAGAAATGCACTACTCCACCGACAGCTTCGAACTCCATGGCGAAGTCGCGCAGCTTATCGTACTTTGGTTCAACCATGAGCGAGCCTTGCTGATTGATGACATTATCAATCCAACGAAGAAGCGAAGGCGCACAATTCTCCTTAGTAACAAACCTTATTCCGCGTCCGCTACAACTCCATGGCGCTTTCAGCACCACCTCGCCATACTTCTCAATAAGCTGGAGAAGTTCGTTGATGGTGGTAATCTCGAAGGCAACAAAGTCAGAAGCGACATGCTCGAGGAACTGCTTTGCCGTACGACGGTGAGAGATTTCCCTTACCTGGTCAATAAATTCCTCAGAAGGAAGTCGCTCTGCCGGCCATCCGAGAGACTTGAAGAGGTGCAATACGGTCTTGTCCCATCCCCAAGGAGCAGGCATGAGGTCAAAATGACGACGCTGGATTTTCTCTCTGATGATAGATCGCATCCTGTTGAAACCAACGAATCTTACATCTTTATATATATATGGAGCGAGCTTGTCTGCCGCCTTATACGCATATTCAATATCCTCAACGAGCACCATGTCACCATCATCTGCCCAAAGAACAGGCATGAAGGCTAACTCACGACGCATCTTCACCACATTATGAGATGGGGTGAAACAGTCTTTGTTCATTGCCAAAGCAATCTCGTGTTCTGGATTGAAAATGTGAAGTTTCATGGAGAAAAAATGGTTGTGTTATGATTATATCGGTGCAAAATTAGCAAAAAAATGATGAACATAGAACAAAAATCAAAAATATTTGCCTTTTTTGTCATTTTTTGTAAACTATAGTTTGCAATATGTGATTTTTTTTATAACTTTGCACACGATTTTATTATGATGGAAGCATTCTATAGAACACATAAATACTTAGTGGAGCATGTAAATGCCCCGCTGAGACGCTACTTGAACGACGAGATAGACTGGAGTGCCCGTCTCATCGGTATCAAGGGAACAAGAGGCGTTGGAAAAACCACTTTCCTCCTTCAATATGCCAAGGAGAACTATGGTCCTTCCAACCGTCACTGTCTGTATGTCAACCTCAACAATTTCTACTTCCAGGGCCACACTCTCGTGGAATTTGCCGGAAAGTTTGTTGAAGATGGCGGTCAGGTTCTTCTCATTGACCAGGTGTTCAAGATGCCAAATTGGAGTCAGCAACTTCGTGCTTGCTACGACAGTTATCCAGCACTGCAGATTGTATTTACCGGTTCAAGCGTGATGCGCCTGAAAGAAGAGAACACGGAAATCGGCGGCATCGTAAAGAGCTACAATCTTCGCGGCCTTTCTTTCCGCGAATATCTTACGCTGCAGACAGGCATCACCTTCCCAGTATTCTCTTTGCAGGACATTATCAGCAATCATGAGCTCATAGTGCGCCAGATACTGCAGAAGGTTACTCCATCCGTTCACTTCAAGAACTATCTGCACCACGGCTTCTACCCATTCTTCATGGAGAAGCGCAACTACTCTGAGAACCTGCTTGCAACGATGAGCATGATGATAGAGGTGGACATTCTTGTAATCAAGCAGATAGAGCTGAAGTATCTTACTCGCATAAAGAAACTGTTCTACGAACTTGCCATCAACGCAGGCAAGGCGCCAAACATCAGCAAGCTTGCCGTGGATGTGGATACATCAAGAGCAACGGTAATGAACTACATCAAGAACCTTGCCGACGCGCGTCTCATAAACATCATTCATCCTGTAGGCGAGGTTCATCCGAAGAAGCCTACGAAGATAATGCTCCACAACTCAAACCTCATGTACGCCATCTACCCGATAAATGTCGAGCTGCATGACGTGATGGAGACTTTCGCCGTCAACTGCCTCTGGAAAGACCATAAGGTAAACCAGGCTGCCCACGACAAGCACTTCATCATAGACGAGGAGATAAAGAGCCGCGTCATCGATGCAAAACGCCAGACAAAGACAAGGACAGACGCCAACACCATCTATTTCAGATACAACACGGAAGTGGGTGCCGGCAATCAGATTCCAATCTGGCTCTTGGGCTTTATGTATTAAAACCCGGGAAGGATGTTTTATAGTTTTACGGTGATTAAACCAAAAACCAAAAACTACAAACCAAAAAACAAAACTAAAAACCAACATTATAAATTTAAATTTAAAATGGCTAAAGAAAAAAAGTTTATCACTTGTGATGGTAACGAGGCTGCTGCTCACGTGAGCTATATGTTCACAGAAGTAGCTGCTATCTATCCTATCACTCCATCGTCTCCAATGGCAGAGCACACTGACGACTGGGCAGCTCGTGGTCGTGTCAACATGTGGGGACAGAAAGTTCTCGTTCAGGAAATGCAGTCTGAAGGTGGTGCTGCTGGTGCAGTTCACGGTTCTCTTCAGGCTGGTGCTTTGACAACAACTTACACAGCTTCTCAGGGTCTTCTCCTCATGATTCCTAACATGTACAAGATCGCTGGTGAGCTTCTCCCATGTGTATTCAATGTTTCAGCTCGTACATTGGCTTCACACTCTCTCTGTATCTTCGGTGACCATCAGGACGTAATGGCTTGTCGTCAGACAGGTTTCGCTATGTTCGCTTCTTCATCAGTACAGGAGGTTATGGACCTTACAGCTGTTCCTCACCTCGCTACTCTCGAGACAAAGGTTCCTTTCGTGAACTTCTTCGACGGTTTCCGTACTTCTCACGAGTATCATAAGGTAGAGGTTATGGATATGGAAGACATCAAGGCTATCACCCCAATGGAGTATGTTGAGGACTTCCGTAACCGTGCTCTTACTCCAGAGCGCCCTGTAACACGCGGTACTGCTGAGAACCCTAACGAGTTCTTCACTCACCGTGAGGCTTGCAACACATACTATGACGCTATCCCAGATGTAGTTGAGAAGTACTGCCAGAAGATTTCTGAGATCACTGGCCGCGAGTACCACTGTTTCAACTACTACGGAGCTCAGGACGCTGAGAACGTAATCATCCTCATGGGTTCTGCTTGTGAGGCTGCTAAGGAAGCTATCGACCACCTCGTAGCTGAAGGCAAGAAGGTTGGTATGGTTAACGTTCACCTCTATCGTCCATTCTCAGTTAAGTACCTCCTCGCTGCAGTACCTAAGACAGCTAAGAAGATCGCTGTTCTCGACCGTACTAAGGAGCCAGGTGCAGAGGGCGAACCCCTCTACCTCGACGTTAAGTCTGCATTCTATGACGTAGAGAACCGTCCATTGATCGTTGGCGGT
Source organism: Bacteroidaceae bacterium (assembly GCA_024401275.1). Classification (GTDB taxonomy): domain Bacteria; phylum Bacteroidota; class Bacteroidia; order Bacteroidales; family Bacteroidaceae; genus Prevotella. The sequence continues at coordinate 40,198 of JAKSLJ010000023.1, forward strand.
CGCTACGGTCTTGGTTCTGCTGAGGTTACTCCTGCTAAGGTTATCTCTGTATTCAACAACCTCGAGCTCGACGAGCCTAAGAACCACTTCACAGTTGGTATCGTTGACGACGTTACTAACCTCTCACTCCCTGTAGTAGAGGAAATGGCTCTCGGTGGCGCTTCTATCCAGGAGTGTAAGTTCTTCGGTCTTGGTGCTGACGGTACTGTTGGTGCTAACAAGAACTCAGTTAAGATCATCGGTGAGTCAACAGACAAGTACTGCCAGGCATACTTCTCTTACGACTCTAAGAAGTCAGGTGGTTTCACTTGTTCACACCTCCGCTTCGGTGACGAGCCTATCCGCTCTACATACCAGATCACTACTCCTAACTTCGTAGCTTGCCATGTTCAGGCATACCTCAACATGTATGACGTAACTCGTGGTATCCGCGAGAACGGTTCATTCCTCCTCAACACAATCTTCGAAGGCGACGAACTCGTTAACTTCATCCCTAACAAGGTAAAGAAGGTATTCGCTGAGAAGAACATCAAGGTTTACTACATCAACGCTACTAAGATTGCTCAGGAAATCGGTCTCGGTAACCGTACAAATACTATCCTCCAGTCAGCATTCTTCCGCATCTCAGAGGTTATCCCTGTAGATCTCGCTATCGAGCAGATGAAGGCATTCGCTAAGAAGTCTTACGGCAAGAAGGGTGATGATGTTGTTAACATGAACTGGGCTGCTATCGACCGCGGTGGTGAGTACAAGACTCTCGAAGTTGATCCAGCATGGGCTAACCTCCCAGCAGATCCAGAGAAGGAAGACGACGCTCCAGCATTCGTTAAGGAACTCGTTCGTCCTATCAACGCTCAGGCAGGCGACCTCCTCAAGGTTTCTGACTTCGTTAAGCACAACACTGTTGACGGTACTTGGATGAACGGTACTGCTGCTTACGAGAAGCGTGGTGTTGCAGCATTCGTTCCAGAATGGGATGCAGAGAACTGTATCGAGTGTAACAAGTGTGCTTACGTTTGTCCTCACGCTTGTATCCGTCCATTCGCAATGACTGCTGAAGAGAACGCTGCTCTCGGCGCTCCTTCACGCGAAATGAAGGCTCCTGCTGCTCTCAAGGGCATGTTCTTCCGTATGCAGGTAGGCGTTCTCGACTGTCTCGGTTGCGGTAACTGTGTTGACGTTTGTCCTGGCAAGCCTTCTAAGGATGCTGAGGGTAACCGCGTTCTCACTAAGGCTCTCAAGATGGTTGCATACGACCCAACTTCAGAGAAGGACGTTAAGGAAGCTCAGAACTGGGAATACTGCGTTAAGAACGTTAAGACTAAGCAGGATCTCATCGACATCACTTCTAACGTAAAGAACTCTCAGTTCGCTACTCCACTCTTCGAGTTCTCAGGCGCTTGCTCTGGTTGTGGTGAGACTCCTTACGTTAAGCTCATCTCTCAGCTCTTCGGTGATCGTCAGATGGTAGCTAACGCTACAGGTTGTTCTTCAATCTACTCTGCTTCTATCCCATCAACTCCATACACTACTAACGAAAAGGGACAGGGTCCTGCATTCGACAACTCACTCTTCGAGGACTTCTGCGAGTTCGGTCTCGGTATGCACATCGGTAACAAGAAGATGAAGGAGCGCGTAGCTATCCTCCTCCAGAAGGTTATCGAGATGGACGAGCCATCTGCAGAGTTCAAGGCTGCAGCTGCTGAATGGATTGAGAAGTGCAACGATGCTGCTGAAACAAAGCGTCTCGCTGCTATCCTCAAGCCAATGATCGCTGACTGCGCTGCTAAGGGTTGCCCTGTATGCACAGAACTCAAGACTCTCGACCACTACCTCATCAAGCGTTCACAGTGGATCATCGGTGGTGACGGTGCTTCTTACGACATCGGTTACGGCGGTCTCGACCACGTTATCGCTTCTGGCGAGGATGTAAACGTATTCGTTATCGATACAGAGGTTTACTCTAACACTGGTGGTCAGGCTTCTAAGGCTACTCCTCTCGGCGCTATCGCTCAGTTCGCTGCTCAGGGTAAGCGCGTTCGCAAGAAGGACCTCGGTATGATCGCTACTACTTACGGTTATGTTTACGTAGCTCAGATCGCTATGGGTGCTGACCAGGCTCAGACTCTCAAGGCATTCCGTGAGGCAGAGGCTTACCCAGGACCATCACTCGTTATCGCTTACGCTCCATGTATCAACCACGGTCTTAAGGCTAAGGGCGGTATGGGTAAGAGCCAGGCAGAAGAGGCTAAGGCTGTTGAGTGCGGTTACTGGCACCTCTGGCGTTACAACCCACAGCTCGCTGAAGAAGGCAAGAACCCATTCACACTCGACTCTAAGGAGCCACAGTGGGATAAGTTCCAGGACTTCCTCGACGGTGAGGTTCGTTACCTCTCAGTGAAGAAGGCATACCCAACAGAGGCTGCTGAACTCTTCGCAGAGGCTAAGAAGATGGCTCAGATCCGTTACAACTCTTACGTTCGTAAGGCTAACGAAGACTGGTCAAACGCTGAATAATCATTATTCAAACAGATAAAATTAAAGGCTGCAACCGATTTGGCTGCAGCCTTTTTCTGTTTTAATGGAAACGATGCCCCATGGCATCGTTAAACCGCCGCAATACATGTCTCAAAGTTTTTCTTTGTTTTTTTACTCAAAGAAAACTAAAGAAAAGAAAGAAATTTTATCGCCAAATAAGTTTCTTTTGTTTCTTATCCAATTTCTTTGAGCTACATATTATCTTGGAGATGTGCGGTTGTAGGGCAAAGAGTATATAGTCTCCTATTTCTTACCTTTATTAATCACATAAATTCCAACGGCGGCAAGTGTTCCTGCTATGACATATTTCCAATAGAAAGTTTCTCCTAAGCAGAGGCAGGAAGTAACTGCTCCAACAACAGGAATAAGCGAATTGAAGATGGTTACCTTTCCGACAGGATTACAGCTAAGTAGCTTATTATAAAGCCCAAAACCGGTTGTAGAGATTCCGATAAGCAGCAACAAATAGATGATTCCGCGAACGGTAACATTCGGCAAAGAGCCGCCAATCAGCAATCCTGGAACAATGAGCAAAGCTCCTCCTACTGCGAGCGCATAGCCAGTGCCGACAAAAACATCTATTCGTTTGCTCAAACCACGAGTCATAAGTGAGGCGGCAGCACTGCACAAAGCATTGAGGATGATAAAGCCATCGCCCAAAAGAGTGAATTGTCCACTCTCCTTGCCACCAAGATTAAGGGCAAGAATTCCAATGAAACCAAGCAAACAACCAATGATTTTTCGCATAGTCATCTTGTCGCTTTTGAAGAAAATACAGGCAAGAATGACAACAGAGAAAACGCTCATGGAGTTGAGAATCGCAGAGCGTGAACCTTCTGCGTGAGACAAGCCGATATAAAAGAAGAGGTAATGGAGTGTGGTATTCAGAAGCGAAAACAGCAGAACATACCACCAATGGCGCTTAAAATCAAAAGCCAGTGACTTGCCTTTCGTCTGCGCCATAGCCAAGATGATAAGTCCTGATATGCAGAATCTTATACCCGCAAACAGCATCTTGCTGCCAGTCATGTCCTGAGTAATCTGAAATTCCCCGAAACCGAGTTTTATGAGAGGATATGCCCATCCCCAAACCACGGCTGCGGTAAGGGCGAAAAGAGCCACCCAGAAAGGGCGTTGGAATATACTGATATTTTCTTTTTTCATGCTATGGTTTGACTGAATAAATCGTTATGGCATAGGAGATAAAACGATGCAAAGGTACGACATTTTATATAATTATAACGAGATTTTAGGAAAAAGCGAAAAAAAAATCAGCGTTTCTTGCTCATTATAAAAGAAAAATCGTAAATTTGCCGAAAGAAAAACAAAAACCAGAAACAAAGAATAAAACTGAAATACAATGAAAAAGATAGCCCTGATAACAGGTGCCACAAGTGGCATCGGAGAAGCTTGCGCAAGAAAGTTTGCAGAAGGCGGATACAATCTGATTCTCACAGCACGACGCGGCGAATTGCTAGAAAACTTAAAGGCTGAGCTTGAGGCTACAGGCGCAAAGGTCAAGAATCTTGTGTTTGATGTTCGCGATGCAGAAGCTGCAAAGAAGGCAGTGGAGTCACTTGAAGAAGAATGGCAGAACATTGATGTTCTCATCAACAACGCGGGACTTGCTCTAGGTCTTGAAAAAGAGTACGAGGGCGACCTGGATGAATGGAGCACAATGATTGACACAAACATCAAGGGACTGCTTACCATGACACGACTCATCGTTCCTCGCATGATAGAACGCAACGAAGGCCATGTGATAAATGTTGGTAGCGTGGCTGGTGATGCGGCTTATGCTGGCGGCAATGTTTATTGTGCCACAAAAGCGGCTGTCAAGGCAATAACAGACGGACTGCGAATAGATGTGGCAGAATCTGCGGTTCGCGTAACAAACCTTAAGCCAGGACTCGTTGAGACTCATTTCAGCAATGTGCGTTTCCGCGGAGATGACGAACGTGCGGACAATGTTTACAAAGGCATCAAACCTCTCACAGGAGAAGACATCGCGGATGTGGCGTTCTATGCTGCCAGCGCTCCTAAGCATGTGCAGATAGCGGAAGTGCTTATCCTTGCAACTCACCAAGCTAGCGGAAGTGTGATACATAGAAGTGAAAAATGAAAAGAGAAAAGCTTAAAGTGGAAAAACGAAAAGCATAAAGTGGAAAGCAGGAATTGCATGAAACCGAACGAAGGAATAGCGTCATGGCTGGTTCTTCTGCTCGCTATCATGGCAGGAGTGTCAGTAGCTAACTTATACTACTGCCAGCCATTGCTGAACCTAATACGAGAAGACATGGGATTGACGGAGTTTCAGGTAAATCTCATGCCGGTTTGTACACAGGTTGGCTATGCTCTCGGTTTGCTTTTCATCATTCCGATGGGCGACCTCTACAACCGTCGCACCACGATAACAGCTTGCTTTCTCTGCCTTATAGTGTCGCTCTGCGACATTGCGCTCACCCACAATGTCTTGTTGCTACTTTTGGCATCGCTGATAACCGGTTTCTGTTCTGTTGCGCCACAAGTGTTCATTCCTTTTGTCACGCTCTATTCTAAGCCTCATGAGAAGGCAAAGAAGGCGGGTTTCATTCTTACAGGATTGCTCTGCGGAATATTAGGTTCCCGAGTTGTCAGCGGATATGTTGGAAACTTATTTGGATGGCGAATAATTTACTATGTAGCAGCTATGGCAATATTCATCTCTGCATTACTGACGCTACGATTCTTCCCAAATGTAGAGCCGACATATAAAGGAAAGTTCCACACCCTGATGACTTCCATAGTAGCATTAGGCAAACAGCATCCTCGCGCCCTACTCTATTCCGTCCGTTCCGCATTGACTTTCGGTTCTATACTCGGCATGTGGGCATGCCTTGCCTTCCTTATGGCAGAAGCGCCGTTCCATCAGGGCAGCGACACAGTCGGACTACTCGGACTCTGCGGAGTTGCGGGAGCTTTGACAGCATCAAATGTAGGACGCTATGTTCCTCGTTTTGGCGTAGAACGAATAAACATATTTGGCATTATCCTCGTCTTGATGGCATGGATTATAATGGCAGTATTTCACAACACTTACGCAGGAATCATAGCTGGAGTTATCATCATAGACATCGGAATGCAATGCGTGCAGCTTTCCAACCAAACTGCGACAATACAGCTTTCGCCAGAAGCTTCTAGCCGCATGAACACCATCTACATGACAACCTATTTCATTGGCGGTTCGCTCGGTACTTTCCTTGCAGGATCACTCTGGAGCCAATTCGGCTGGTTTGGAACTGTTGCAGCAGGTGCGGGCATGGCAATATTGGCAATGGCGATATCAGTAATTTCAAAAACTAAAACTAAACTAGTAAATCAATAAATAAATAAATCAATAAATAAAAAAAGATGACACAAGAAGAATTCTACAACATTAACTGGCATCGTGGCAACATTGTCAGATTGGAAAATGGCAAGGAGTATGAAGTAAAGGGAACCAAGAGCCATGGCAGATTCCTTCTGCTCTTTTCCGAGGAATACGAAAAATGCTTTGTTGCAGATCACAACATCGTTGACATCCGCATCTCTGATTACGAAGAACCTGAGGAAGTCTATCTTGAGCATAAACGCCAAAGGCAAGCAGAGGCGCAAGCTAGAAGAGAAGCCGAGAAGCAGGAATATCTTCGCCTGAAAAGAGAGCGCAAGCAGAAAAACATTCAAGAGCAAGAGCGCATGCATCTGGAAGCCGTGGCTAGAAAGGCTGCTAAGGCAGAGGCTAGAGCTCTGGCAGCACAACAAGCCGCAGCAGAAAAAGCAAAAAAGGCAATAGCACCTGCACCAACCAGGTCAATTCCGTCAAAACCGGAACCTTTCCCTGAAACATCTTTCACTCCAAAAACCGTTGCCGCTTCAGAAACAGCCGCTAATCCAGAACAGCCAAAGCGCAAACGTCAGCGCATAAAAATCAGCCACCCAACAAAATTAAAATGGTAAGTATATATGGCAGAAATTTTTTATGAGAGTCAATTCGGATCATACCTCTATGGCATTATATTTGCAGTCGTATTTGCATTTGCTACTGGATGCGTTGTCCAGAAGTTGCGCAAGGACCACAGAAACCTGGAGGGATGGCAGAAGGCGGTTCTCGGCGGCTTTGGTGTCCTGTTCGCCTTCATCACAATTTACAGCCTTGTCTCTATGACAGACTCGGTGGAAGGTAGTGTATCAATTACGGAGAAGGAGATTGTCATACACAAGAGTGATGGAGACGAACTTGTCATACCCAAGGAACATGTTATCACCTGGGGCATGAAGCCACACGTAAGGTCGGACGAGGCAGACAAGGAGATATGGGAACCTAATGTAGTGGGATATGACAACCTTCGCATCACATATTACGAATCTGCTGCCGCAGCTGCCTCATACGACAACCATGGCGTTGAAGAATACTACAACCTCATGCTCTACAGCGGTGAGGACCAGCTCAGGATGCACGACCTGATGGAGATGTACTATCCACGCACGAAAGATTAAGCCGAACCAAAAAACTGGCAGGTTCTTTCACAAGAATCTGCCAGCTAATTGAGAAGCATTCGTGCTGATGCTTATCCTTTTGACTTAATATGCTCCTCGTATTCGGCAATTTCCCTTTCGCCTACGTGAGCAAGTCCGTAATGTTCGTCATGCTGTGAGAAGTCAAGGCCGACAACCTCACTCTCATGGCTTACGCGCATCGGTATCATCTTGTCTATCAGCCAGTAACCAAAGTAGCTGACAACAAATGTATAGATAAATACAATAACAACAGCAAGAATGTGGTAGAGGAAGACTACGACACCTTCAGAAGTGCCAGAGATAAGACCTTCCTGAATGAAGATACCCGTGAGTACTGTTCCGAGAATACCACCAGTACCGTGTGTTGGGAACACATCGAGAGCATCGTCAACATTCGTCTTCTTCTCACGCCAATAAACAGCAATGTTACAGCAGATAGCGATTACGAAAGAGATGAAAGTAGCCTGACCTACAGTAACATAGGCAGCAGAAGGAGTGATAGCAACAAGACCGACAACGCAACCCACTGAAGCACCCATTGCCGAAGGCTTTCTGCCGCGCAAACAGTCAAAGAAAATCCAAGTCATCATCGCCGTTCCGCTGGCAACAGTCGTGTTGAGGAAAGCCTTTACAGCCATGCCGTCAGCATGGAGCGAACTACCAGCGTTGAAGCCGAACCATCCGAGCCAGAGCATGGCAGCACCGAGGAGGACAAACGGAATATTTGCAGGTTCAGATTTCTTCGTCGTTCTTCTTCCAAGGAAAATGGCACCGGCAAGGGCTGCAACACCAGAAGAAGCATGTACCACGATACCACCGGCAAAGTCAACGACACCCCATTTCAGGAAAAGTCCGTCCGGATGCCATGTCATGTGCGCGAGCGGACAATAAATAACGATAAAGAAGAAAATCATGAAAAACAGATAGCCTGAAAAACGCACGCGCTCAGCAAAGCTACCAGTGATAAGCGACGGAGTGATGATGGCAAACTTCATCTGGAAAAGACAGAACAAGGCGAGCGGAATAGTTGCACCGCCTACAATGTTGCCTGTAGGAGCCGTATAAACTTCAGCACCAACGTTCTCCAGCATGAGGAATGTCGTAGGATCGCCAATGATGCCGCCAATGTCGTCGCCGAAAGCAAGACTGAAGCCGAACGCCATCCACATCACGCAGATAATACCCATTGCAATAAAGCTCTGCAGCATGGTGCTGATAACATTCTTGGCACCAACCATACCGCCATAGAAGAATGAAAGACCAGGAGTCATCATAAGCACGAAAATCGTTGCCGTGATAAGCCACGCAACGTCAGCGCGATCTATCACGCTCCAGTCACACTCGAAAGTTGGTTCTTTCGCAAACAAGCCGGCTATAGCTATCAGAGTCATTGCCGACATAAGGATAAGCCATCTTTTTTTCATCTTTTTTAAGTTGTAGTTTAGTTTTTGTGTTGTTTAAGTCGAAACAATCTTTTTGTTTTCGACTGCAAAATTACAGCTTTCCTTTCACACTTTCAGCACCAGAGACACACTTTCAAAAAACATTTTTCGCCAACTTACTATCCGAAAGCCATATTGCCCAAAAGACTTACAGATAGAAAGTTGGCGAAAAAAATAATAAAAAAGAATAAAAAGATGAAGAGCGCAAAATACTTACTTACTGACTTACTTACTTATCTTTTCAAAGTTGTTTTTGTCAATGCGTCTTATTTTACCTTCTTTCTCGTAGTATCTAACCAAAGGCGCTCCTTTAGTCTTTTTACCACACATCTTAATAGCGTCATAAAGTTCATTGCGAGTAAACTTGTCGCCCACCAATTCCAGAGCTTTAGCGGTGGCTTAACGACATGGGGCGTCGTTTCCAATGCGGCGAGTTTGGAGAAGAAGCCTCATGGCTTCTTCAATGGGGCGAATATGGCTTTGCGGCGAGTTGTTGCGGTGGGCTCTTACGGCGAGCTTTTGCGGCGGTTTAACGACGCTATGAGGCGTCGTTTCCAATGCGGCGACTCGTAGCTCCTTTTTGTAACTAAAATGGGGGATTTGCTTACACTTTGCTTTCGCGTATGTGCGTGAGAAGGGCGTATTTCGGGGGTGAAGATATTTGGCGGGAAATATGGAAAGGAGAGAGAGATTGGGGATGTGCTGATTATCAAGGGGTTAGGAGGGGTGGGGCGGAAGGTTATAGCTTTGCGGCGCAAACGGCTCGGAAATCCTCGCCCTACAATGCGCCATACAGCGGAAAAAGGCGGTCAGTTTTGCATTAAAACGGCGGCAGTTTCGCATTGAAACGCCAAAGGAGACGAATCGTTTCGTAGGGAGTTTTGCATAGGGTGCCCAAATTGGCCTGAAATTAAAGATTAAAATTAAAATAAAAGACTGAAGGGCTAGATTAAAGACTAAAAATTAAAAAATAAAGGGTGCGGAGAATTATCTGAGGGAAAAAGCTGACAAAGGCTGAACTTACGGTTTGAAAGGCTGCGGGTAAGTAAGTCAGTAAGTAAGTATTTCGCTCTCCGCCCCTACCCTATTCCTTATAATAAGTATTTCCTTAATTATATTATATATATAATAGATGTGTAAGCGTAAGAAAGTTGTGCGAGAAACTTACTTACTGACTTACTTATTTACCCAAAATATCCCCCAAAAGGGTAAGTTGGCAATAGGTAATTGGTGCGAAAAAGCGTGCAAAAAGGATAAGTAAGTAAGTCAGTAAGTAAGTATTTCGCTCTTTATGGAAGCTCCCCCTCCCCCACCTTAGAAGTAGATGTCAACGTAATCAACGCATTCGTCAACAGGATTCTGCATGTCCTGGAGGCGCCAGAACTTTCTGCCTTGTGTAGAGAGGAACACGAATTCGCCTTCGCGCACTACGTTCTCACCGCCATTGATGTGGTAAACGCGGGTGATAATGGTGCCATTGAAGATGAGGGTCTTGTCGTCTTCCTTGCGGATGGTTCCCTCAATGGAAACGAAGTCGCCATTGTCTCGTCCTTTGTACTCATCGCAACATTCAGTGCCTTGGCGACCGCTGATGTTGTATGTGTTGGCATCAGCTCCCTTTGTGATAACGACTTTGCCGAACTTCTTCCATGAAATCCACTGGAGGGAGAACATGTGGTTGCCTTCAAAAGACTTCTTCACTGCAGTCTTCTTGGCAGCAGTGGTCTTTTTGGTAGTCTTCTTCTTTGGAGTCTGCTGCTCAGTGTTGTTTCTTACAGACTCTGTGTTCGCTGCATGAATGTTGCTTGCACCGAATGCGAGCAGGAGGGTAAAGAGTAAGTTCTTCATAATTTGAATACTAGAGATAATGGATAATGGAATTGATGATTAGCGGGGTTATTTACCCTGCAGTTCCTTGATTCTGCTTTTTCCTTTCTTCATCAGCTTGTAGCAGAAGAAGCAGAAGAGGAGCATGAGTATTGCGGCAAGTCCGTCATCAACACTCATTGAGAAGAGTAAGCCGTCGTAAATGCCGTGGGCTGTGATCGGAGCCAGAAGTATCATCAGCTTCGTCACAAAACTTCGATTTACATCAAAATGATAGACGGAGTAGTAATATCCCATGAGCACTCCGAAGAGCATATGGCCCGGAACAGAGAACATGGCACGAGTGATGCCGAGACTCACCCAATCGTCGCTCTCAAACAAATACAGCACATTCTCCAGTCCTGCGAATCCTAGACCGACACAAACAGCATAGACAATGCCATCAAACTGCTCGTCGAAATGGGGATTCTTCTTCAGGAGTAGCCATAGCATAATGAGCTTTGCCAATTCCTCAGGAATAGCTGCCGAGCAGAACGCATCGACGAAAGCGTCAAAAACGGAAGAATACTGCTCGTTCGCAACCTCGGTTCCGAATATCGCACTTAACGGGGTTGAAAAACAGAAGGACAGAAAGGTTGACAGGATGCCATAGAAGAATGCTTTCATCAACCATCCTGTAGGCTCTGGCTGCTCGCTGTCTTTCTTGCAAATGTAGCCGAACAGAAGGACTACTGGCAGGAGTGCTGCTATGACGATGTAGATTAGCTCCATCATTAATAGAATTGAAAAATGGATAATTGAGAATTGACAATTATTTAGCGGCGAACGCTTAATTATCAATTATCCATTATCCATTATCAATTAAAAAAAATCACTTTACAGGTATGTCCTCAATACGCTGCTGATGGCGACCACCTGCAAACTCTGTATTGAAGAACTCATCGAGACACTGGCGGCACACTTCCTCTGTGATGAAGCGACCTGGGAAGACGATGACATTCGCATTGTTGTGCTCACGGATAAGGTGGGCAATCTCTGGCTGCCAAACAAGACCGGCACGAATCTGCTGGTGCTTGTTGAGAGTCATGGAGATACCTTCGCCTGAGCCGCACATTGCGATACCACATTCAACCTCGCCCTTCTCGATGCCCTCAGCAAGAGCATGTCCGTAAGTGGCGTAGTTGCATGAGTCTTCGGTGTATGTGCCGTAGTCTTTATATTCAACGCCCTTCTCCTCCAAGTAGCTCTTTACGAACTGCTTGAGAGGAAAAGCAGCGTGATCTGAAGCTAAACCGATCATAGACCTTCCCCCGACCCCTTCCTTTCAGGACGGGGAGTAAAATGTTTATACTCCGCGGGGGTATTTGGAGTTCTAAAATGGTTATTAATATGATGACTCCCCCAACTGCTTAATTCAGTGCGGGGAACAGTAATGGTAACTACTCCCCGTCCTGAAAGGAAGGGGTTGGGGGAAGGTCATCTTAGAGCATGCTCTTTACCTGGTTGTAAACGTTCTCTGCTGTGTAGCCGAGCTT
>JAKSLJ010000024.1 GCA_024401275.1 Bacteroidaceae bacterium
GTACCGATTTGGTACATCAGCTCATCCCAAAAAATCCCCAAAAACGCAAACAAACAAACAAACAAACGAAATCTGCCCCTACTTTGGGAATTTTGGAAAGCCGAAAAAGTGCTCATGATAATATAATATATATACTTATACATAAAACTATTAGTATATATATATAAATATATATTTATACATAAAACTATAAGTATATATATATATTATATTATCATGACTGCTCAGCGACCTTTTGCCGGGCCCATAGTAAGAGAGAGAAAAGTTGTTTGTTTGTTTGTTTGCGTTTGTTTGCGATTGTGAATAAATGTTAAAATCCCAACAAACTCCATCCGTGATCTACGGAGCAGGTATAAGTGCTGATGGTATTGATACTATTTGTGTCGAAATAGTGTTATTTTTGGCACGCCAGTTGTATATATACACGCATAGGTGTGCAGCGGCACACGGGAACCCCAAAAACAAAATGCTTGGCGAAACGCATCGTTTCAAGGCGCAAAAACACATCGAAATGCTATGCGAAACAAAACATGATCCTTGGCGAACAAAAACGGGGCCGAAAAGATGACTCCTTGAAACGCGGACTCACCGATTCCTTATTTTCGAAAAACACGCAAACCGCAAACAACCGCAAACAAACAAACAAAAAATGGGAGACAAAACTTGTTTTCTGTTTTTAAGTCCTATGGATTTCTTGATGTATTTATTTTCCGTGATACGGAAAACCGAATTTTTCTTTGTAACATTAAAAGAAAAGTGTTACTTTGCCATCGTAAAAAAAACTGTACTCCGCTGAATGTATAAAGTAGTAAAACATATAAAAGTTCTCTCCCTTCTTATTCTCCTCTTACTCACCTCGTGTGCCGACAAGACTGCGGAGGTGAAGACGAGGGCGATGTATTACTGGAACACGGCGTTCAGGATTGACGCGCAGAAGGAGAGATTCTTGGCTGAACATAAGGTGGAGCGACTCTATGTGCGCTACTTCGATGTGGTGGAGAACGAGAGCGGCGAACCCATGCCGAACGCTACGATAGACCTCCCCCACGACTCCCTCCGACTCCCCCACGAGGGGGAGGGAAATCTCCGCAAAGGGAAAGATTTCAAGCTGGAGATTATCCCGACGGTGTATGTGCATAACGACTGCATGAGGAAACGCCATGACGGGCTGGCGGAAAAGATTCTGAAGCGCCTGCTGCAGATGAGCGAAACGCACCACATGGGCAAGGTGAACGAGATACAGATGGACTGCGACTGGACACAATCGACAAGGCAGAACTTCTTCGCCTTCCTCGAGGAACTCCACGCCATGACGCAGCAGAAGGGCATCACGCTCTCGGCAACAATCCGTCTGCACCAGCTCTCACAGCCTGTTCCACCGGTGGACTGCGGCGTGCTGATGGTCTATAACACTGGCGACCTGCGCAAGATGGAGGTGGAGAAGCCCATTCTGGACCTGAACGATGTGAAGCCATATCTCGGCCAGCTGAAAAAGTACGACCTCAGGATGGCGGCGGCTTTCCCGATATACAAGTGGGACCTGGTATTCCGCAACGGCAAGTTCGTGGACATCCAGCACGAGGAGGGCGAGATTCCAATGCTCGAGACCGACACCATCGTTACGCGAGAGCCTACGCTGCAGGACATCCTGGAATGCAAGGAGGCCGTGGCAAAAGCCTGTCCCGACTGCATGAGCGAGATAATTCTCTTTGATTTGAATAACTACAATATTAACCGCTATAAACAAGCTGATTATGAAAAGATTTTTAATTAGCATTGCTGCTATCCTTGCCCTCGCCACAACTACGGCAAAGGCGTGCGGCTATGAAGACCAGTCGATGAGCTACTACATGTTCAGTTACTGCGACAACTCCTTCTCTGCCAACTACTCCAATGCCATGAACAAGTTCTGGCAGGATTACTGCAAGAGGGACTACTGCCCAGGCATAGAGGAACTCATCAAGACGGCTACCCGAAAGAACGACACGCCGATGAAGATATACTTGCAATACCTTAAGAAATATGACGATGTGCAGACTGTCTTGGGCGACAGGTGGGACTATCCTACGGAAGCCCAGATAGCACAGAGCAAGAAGGAACTGAGGAGCATAGTGAGCACTGCTGCCATGAACCTCAAGGGCAAGTACGGCAACCGCTGGGCTCTGCTCCTGATGCGCGCCAACATGTGCCTGAACGACCATCAGGCAAACATCGCCTTCTACAACAAGAATGTCAAGCAGTATGCCAACGACTGCTACAAGGACATGATGCGCAACATCTATGCCCGCGACCTTCTCCTTACTGGCAAGAAGCAGGAGGCATGGAACATCTATGCCGAGCAGAACGACCAGCAGAGTCTGCTCTGGAGCGTGAGAAAGTTCACTAACCTTGCCGGCATAAAGACCATCTGCGCAGAGGATGCCAACGCTCCGGTACTGAACTTCCTTGTGCAGACTTATGTGAACCGCATCCAGGCGCTCATAGAGGAAAGCTCGGGCGGAAATGTGGAGGAAGGATATGAGGTTATGCCATACCTGGACTTCAGGAATGTGATTTGGGGAAAAGCTTATGCCCAGGTTTCTGCAAACCAGAAGAAGGAGTTCAGCGACTTCATTGCCTTTGCCAAGCAAATGGCTAACGGCGGAAAGACGAATGTGTCATGTATGTGGATGAGTGCTGCGTCGCTCGTGAACTACTTCATGGAAGACTATAAGGAGGCGAAGTCTTGCATAGACAAGGCGATGGGCATGAAAGGCACTGAGGCTATGAAGAACAATGCCCGCCGCATCCGCATGCTGGTGGAGCCAATGGTGGCCGACATCAAGTCGGAAAGTTTCAAGAGCTTCATGGCCACTGAACTGCGCTGGCTTGACTCTCAAGTAAAAGGCGATGAAAGCAGTGCTGAGGCTGAGGCTCGCGAGAGAATAATCAGACATGGTCTTGCCGAGTTGTACAAGAGTCGCGGCGACGAGAACCTGCACATTGCGCTCTGTGCCGTTACTGACTTCCACGGCTACGACAGGAACAGCGAGTGGTATGGCGGAAGATTCGACTACTCTTCTCCTTCGTTCCGCCTTATGGACAAGATGACCGCAAAGGAGATTGGGCAATATTTTGCCATGATAGACGGTGCTGCCGATCCGCTTGCGCAGTATCTCTCAGAGAAACTCTCTCCTCGCTATAATGCAAATTTCCGCAACGACCTAATCGGCACGAAACTTTTAGCCGAGAATCGTCTGGCAGATGCGCTGCCTTATCTGAAGAAGGTCGATATGAAGTACCTTGAGAGTCAGGCAATCAGCTATTTCGCTGCCCACAGAAACTTCAAGAAACCTTACTGGGAGGGCTTGCAGCTGATAGGCGCTCCTATGTGGGACGATAATGGGGAATTGAGGAAGAATTCGCTCAAGAGCAATGTGAAGGTGGACTTCTGCAATGAGGTTATCGCTCTGCTTAACCAATATTGCATAGCAAACAATGATGCGCGCAAGAACATTGCCTATCAGCTTGCCAATTGCTACTACCAGGCTTCGTACAAAGGTCGCTGCTGGTACATTACCCACTACGGCCAGAGCGTGACGGACGAGCAGAATCCTAAGGAGGCGAACTTCCCTGAGTTGGCTCGCAAATATCTTGCTGAGGCGGCTACTTCTACTGACGCAAACCTCAAGATGACTGCCTTGTTCGCGCAGGTGAGCATGGCTCCTGACGAGTGGGTTACTTATGACTATGACGAGAACTACGACCTCGTGCCGCATATTCAGCGCGGATCCAAGCAGTATGCGAGCCTGAAGGCACTCGACAGCTACACTCGCGAAGTGGGCTTCGAGAAGAGTTTCATCTCGAAATGTGATGTCATAAAGCAGTTCAGAAAGTCAAGGTAGTTATTCTTGGCACTTATTTCATCTGCCAACCATCTATGCGAAGCGTTTCGCCACTGAGCAGGAAGACAAGGTCGTGCTTGCCTTTCGGAGATTTTTTGAGCGAGGTGGCGAAAGCGCTAATGGACTGATTATCAATGAGAGTGGTGGCAATAAGCTCGCCCTCAGGAGAGTCAAGGCGCACATCGAGCTGACCTTTGCCCTGAGCAAAGAGAATGAGCTGGCGAACCTTCTTACTGAAATCTACTCCGGCCACTTTTATTGCGCCCACACTGTCAGTTGCCGCCAGCATGTTGCCCGGTGTCTCTGTAGGCAAGAAACGGATGCCGACGGTGGCGAAGGTGGTTTCCATCTCCTGTCTCTCAAAAGGATTCAGCGCATGGGTTTGGCTGACACCTTGGCGGGTATAGTGCGACATGGCAATTGACGGAACCGATTCATCGACCTCGATGTTCTCGACCACGATGTTGCGGAAGCCGCCTTTAATGCCCTTGTTGCGCTTGAGGTCCATAGTGTGGCCGAAGACATACCATTTGCCCTGGTACTTATGCAGGTGGGTGTGGTTGTTGCAGTATTCAAAGCCGTCTTCGCCCGGATTTCGCATATAATGGTGCTGATACTTCCAACTCTCCGTCTTTAGCGGGTCGCCTTCTGGCAGCATGTAAGCCATGGAACAGATTGACGGAGTAGGTCCTCCCATCTTCCAATCGTCTTTTGGCTGCCAGTCAAGATTGTATGTGTAAACCATTCGTCCGCCGATGAAATTCAGCTCGTTAGCCTCAAAATGGTGCTGTGCGGGAAGTGGTACGAAGGGACTGTCGAAAGAGAGCATATCCTTGCCCAAGCGTGCCAGTCGCGACTGAGCACCGCCGAAGACGAGCCATCCCGTTCCGTCGTCGTCAATTGCCACGCCCGGATCGAAGCAGACATCCATGCCCACGCCGGGAGTCTTCGCATCGACGATGCTTTTTTCCAGTGGACTCTTCCAAGGACCGACTGGCGATGTCGCCGTAAGCACTCCCGTGCCGAAGCCGCTATTGGAAAAGTAGAGGTAGAAGTGCGTCTTGCCGTCTTCTTCCACTCGCGAGCAGATGGTCGGAGCCCATGAGGCGATAATCCATGGCGCGAGTTTCTTGGTCGGAATAAGACCGTGGAAAGTCCAGTTTACCATGTCGTTCGTTGAGATCATTGCCAGCGTGTTTATTCTTTCGTATGTGTTGGCGCTATCCGGTCGCGTCTCGTCGTGCTGCTGCTGGTCGTTGGTGCCATAGACATAGAGCCTGCCCTGATATTCCACCGCAGTAGGATCGGCAGTATAGATGAAGTCGAGCATCGGGTTATGGTAGGCGCTGTCCATCTTGAGTGTGCCGCGCCATTCCACCCGAAGTGGTGCTGTGGGACTTTTCTTTGGCTTTCCGAACATGGAAACGCTGGCGAGCAGAGAGAGGAGAATAAAAAACGGTTTCATTTATGATTTACTTTTTTTTGTATTTTTATTGCTTACGCAAGCCGTAGGCTATAAAATTAGTTTCACAATTGTAATTTACGGTTTTTCAACTGCAAATATAAGGAAAATCTGTGGCAAGAATAAGCAAAACTAATGTTTTTCGTGGTTAATTTCCACTCTTTTGGCTCTTTTTCTGCGGAAAATTTGTATAATACATTAGGTATGTTTATCTTTGCAAATCCAAAAGTAATCTTGTTATGAACAAAGAATTAATACTGTTGAGAATTACCGGCGAAGACCGACCTGGTCTTACAGCTTCTGTGATGAATGTTTTGGCAAAGTATGGCGCAAACATTCAGGATATAGGACAGGCAGACATCCACTCCACACTTTCACTGGGAATCCTTATCCAAGTAGATGAGGAGAACTCCGGTCGCGTGATGAAGGACCTGCTGTTCAAGGCGAGCGAATTGGGCATTTCCATTAGGTTTTATCCCGTCACTCTCGAGGAATACGAGGACTGGGTAAGCCGTCAGGGAAAGAACCGCTATATCCTTACCCTACTTGGCAGAAGGCTTTCTGCGCATCAGATAGAGGAGGTTACGAAGTTCATCGCAAAGCATGGACTGAACATCGACTCCATCCGCCGTCTTACCGGTCGTGAGTCCATAATGCATCCAAAGCATACGGAGCGCTCCTGCATTGAGTTTTCCGTGCGCGGTCTCATTCCTGACAAGGCAAATTTGCAGAAGGAACTGATGAGCCTGTGCAGCGAGATGGGAGGCGATGGCGAGGCTGTTGACTGCTCTTTCCAGGTGGACGATATGTACCGCCGTATGCGCCGACTAATCTGCTTCGATATGGACTCTACGCTCATTCAGGCGGAGGTAATAGACGAGCTGGCACGCCGCCATGGTGTTTACGACCAGGTGGCAGCCATCACGGAGAGTGCCATGCGCGGTGAGATTGACTTCAAGGAGTCGTTCACTAAGCGTTGCTCTCTGCTCAAGGGACTCGATGTGAAGGTGATGCAGGACATTGCCGAGAATCTTCCTTTCACGGAAGGTGTTGACCGACTGATGTATGTGCTCAAGAAGTACGGCTACAAGATAGCCATCCTCAGCGGTGGATTCACTTTCTTCGGCGAATATATCCAGAAGAAGTACGGCATCGACTATGTATATGCCAACGAGCTTGAGGTTGACGAGACAGGTCATCTTACCGGTCGCTATGTAGGCGAGATTGTTGACGGTCATCGCAAGGCAGAGCTTCTCCGACTTATTGCTCAGGTGGAGAAAGTGGATTTGGCGCAGACTATAGCCGTCGGTGATGGTGCCAATGACCTTCCGATGCTCGCTCTCGCTGGTCTCGGAATAGCCTTCCATGCAAAGCCTCGTGTCGTGGCAAATGCCAAGCAGGCAATCTCTTCAATCGGACTCGACGGAGTGCTTTATTTCCTCGGCTTCAAGGATTCTTATCTTGACGAGAGAGGCAGAATGTAATAATTTAATTGAGAATTGATAATGGATAATTGATAATTAGGATGCGCGACAAAATTATCAATTATCCATTTTCAATTTATTCAACTTTCGCAAGTGCTCAAGTTGTTGATTTTAAGATGTTTATTAGGATTTTAGTTTAGATTTCGAGCATCTTCGATGCGATCCAAAATAAAATCGTCCCTAAGAGCGACGTACTGGAGCGTATTTTAAGTTAAGATTTTTGTTGAAGATTTTAGTAAGGATAAAAAATCTCAAAATAAAATCTCAACTGAAAATGCGCTCAAATTCTTCGCTTTATGAAGGCCTTTAGAAGGATCGCTTCGCTCGACATCCAAACCAAAATCTTTATAAAAATCCAGAGAAAAGTGAAAAATGAAAATTGAAAATTGAAAATTAGGCTGCGCGACAAAATATTATCAATTTTCAATTTTCAATTATCAATTTATCAAAACCTGACGTCAAGGCTAGCACCCATCATGAAAGGTTCGCCTTTCTGAGCGATGATGAGCTTAGTGCCGTTTGAAGTGCTGGTGAAGGCGAATGTGGTAGGCTGATAGTTGAGCAGATTGTTTGCCCAAAGAGAAGCCCTGAAGAAGCCGAAATCAGCTGCTGCACGAATGCCGAACTGCGTGTAGAAAGGCTGTGCGAGAGTGTTTTCTTCATCCCAATAAATCTTTCCACGACCGAGCATGTTGAGCTGCACGGAATAGCGGTTCCATTCGTAGCCGATATTTGCGTTTACGGTGTGCTGCGGAATGAATGGCACCTTCTTGCTTTCAAGGAAATCGGTGTGCGTGAACGAGTAGTTCAGCAACCATGTGAGTCTGCCCGGGATGAGCTTTGTGTCAAAGTATGATGGGAAACTTGATTTGTAAATCTTGTCGGAGAGCTGAGTATGGCCGCTGAGGTTTATTTCGCCACCGATGGAAGTGCTCTCGCCGGCATTCTTCATCATGCGACCGTAGCCGTACTCGGTAGCCATGACTGAGAGCTGGAGGTCCTTGACCTTAGAGTAGAACGCGGAGTAGCGGAGATTGAGAGAGCTTCTGCTGCCGCTTCCGAATGTGTGGTTTCCGCCAAACTCAAAGTTCCACGAAATCTCAGGATCGTAGCCGATGCGGTCCGTAACCTGAGCGTAAGCCGCTGCGTCGTGCTCGATGGTAATGTCGCCCTGACGGATTTCAGAAAGACGACTTTGCATAGTCTGCATAAGTTCTGCCTGAAGAATGTCGGAGAACATCTGGAAATTGAAACCGCCTGCGCGATAACCTTCTGCGGCTGAGATGTACCAATCCTTGAACTTGAGCGAAGCTTTTGGCAGAATCATGTTTGAAGTCTTGTGGAGGTGGTCGCTATAGGTGGAAGTTACATTGCGTGGCATCTCCGTAGCGAGAACCTTTATCATGGCGTCAGTAACCGACGAAGTGCTGTACTTGAGCTCCTGGCGGTTGAAGTCGTAGCGAAGTCCGAGTGTGGCAGAGAAATCGTCAGTGAAGCGGAATGAGCTTTCATGGAATACACCGAGATTCATCATCGGAGTGCGATATTCGCCCGGATTCTTCATGTCAACGCCTACGCTTACGGCAGCTGCCATAGCAGGTGGCATGGCTGCTGTCATTGCCTTGTAGATGATGTTGGCAATATTGCCGGTAAACTCCTTGTCGAAGTAAACCGGAGAGAAGGCTGTGAGCCACTTATGGGCAGCATAGATTCCGCTTGATGTGCGCCATCTGTCTGTGATGTTTCCCTTGAGATTGAGCTCTTCCGTGATAGCCTTACCTCGCTGATGCTGAGTGAGATGCATGAGATTGACGGCAGTGTAGTCCTGGTCCATCTCCATGTTGTCGTTCAGATACTGGAACGATGTTGTTGACTGAAGGCGCCATTTGCCAGCGTAGTAAGCAAGGTTGAGTCCGGCATCGAAAGTGGTGCGATAGTAGCGGCCGATATAGTTTGTCGCTGGCGAGCTGATGCTGTCTGGAATGATGTTTTCGCCATCGAGTCCGCCCTGACGGAGCAAGCCATAGGCAAAGCCGCGCTGCTCAACGCGCTGGATGTCGCCAAAGAGCGAGAGCTGGAGCTTGTCGCTTGCATTCCATGCTATGCGAACCTTTCCACCGCCTTCCTCAATGTCATCGGCACGACGGTTGAGGTTTGTGTTCCACTGATAACCATGAGAGCCGCGATAGAAACCCTGTACGGAAGCTGCCAAATTATCAATGATAGGGAATGTGAAACCGCCTTCGACGATTCTGCCGCCATGGTTTTCCACACCCGCATGAGCCTTGAAGCGTGGAGCACCTCGGCGCACTGCTTCCAGCGGATTCTGACCTTCTATTATCATGAGTCCGCCCTCAGTGTTCAAACCATAAAGCGTGCCTTGAGGACCGCGAAGCACAGCCATCTTGTCTATGTCGTAGAAATGGCGGTTCATTCCGCTCTTGAAGAGCAGAGGAATGTTTTCGTAATAAACGCCGACTGAAGGGGAATTGACGCGCGAACCGATGCCACGGATATACATGGAAGATGTAAGGCGCGAACCGTACTGCGGAATCTCAAGAGCTGGAACATATTTTGCAAGTTCCTGGAGGTCGCGGATATTGTTTTTCTCAAGCAGTGTGCTGTCAAGAATGGTGTAGCTTACCCCCTGATTCTCTATGGACTGAGTGGATTTCGCCAGTCCGCTGACAATGATTTCGTCGAGTGTTCTCTCCTTCATTTCCGTCTGTGCCGAAAGCGATACTGGCAAGGCGATGAGGAATGTAATGATTAGTAATGAGATTTGTTTCATCAATATAAAATAAATGTTATTTGTTACTTTTGAGAGCGCAAAGTTACGATTATTTGTCGCAAAAGCATGATAATCACTCAAAAAAAACAATCTTTCGTTATTTTTATCATAATAAATTGGTAAATTTGCAACCGAAAATAATCAATATTTCGGTTCACTATGAAAAAGTTATCTCTATTTATTCTTTTTTTCGCTGTGATTGCTATGACGGCAAACGCACAGAAGAAGGTTTCCATTCTCGGCGATTCGTATTCTACTTTCAAGGGCCACATTCAGCCTGATGTCAATGAGCCTTGGTATCCGCAGACTGCAAGGGACAAGGACGGAAAGTTGCAGAACGATGTGCAGAAGGTGGAACAGACTTGGTGGCGCGTGCTGCTCGACAATAACAAGGACAAATATGTGCTTGAGAAGAACAATTCCTACTCTGGTGCTACAATCTCTTGCCACGGCTACAAGGATCAGTCGGGAAAGCCTGAAGACTATTGCTACCGCTCATACAATACTCGCTGCGTGAATCTTGGCAATCCTGACATCATTCTCATCTTCGGCGCTACAAACGACAGCTGGGCTGGCGCAGAAGTGGGTGATTATCAGTATGCTAACTTCACGAAGCAAGACCTTTGGTTCTTCCGTCCTGCCCTTGCGCAGCTCTTGCAGAATGTGCAGATGTACTATCCAAAGGCTCAGATTTATTACATCCTGAACAGCGAACTTCGCGAGGAAATAAACGAGTCTATCTACACTCTCTGCAAGACATACCATGTGCCAGTAATCACGCTCCACGACATTGAAAAGCAGTGGGGACATCCTTCCATCAAGGGCATGAAGGCGATAGCGGAACAAGTTCAATTGATAATTGATAATCAATAATGGATAATGGAAAATGGATAATTGATAATAGTAGGGCGAGGATTTCCGAGCCGCGATTCTGTTTTATGCGCTAAACGGCTCGGAAATCCTCGCCCTACAGTTTGGGGACAAGATATTCTCAATTCTCAATTATCCATTTTCAATTATTGCAAAGCAATCAAACTTTCGGCAAACTGAGTCCGGTAATCTTTTGGTATTTGTCGAGCGCATAGACATCAGTCATGCCGCTGATGTAGTCGATGACTGCCATGATGCGCGTCTCAAGGTCTGGTGAGTCAATGTCATACTGACTGCTCACGCTACCGATGAGTCGGCGAGAGTAGAAGCGGTAAGGATTGACGACAGCCTCTATCATCACATCGAGCAGAGTGTCCATAATCTTGAATCCGCCGAACTCCACATCGAGAACCGGCTTGCTCACATAGATGTTCTTATACGAGAACTCGCAGCATCTTTTGTATGCTTCGCGTTCTCGTTTTGGCATATTGTCGGTCAGCGAACCAATGAAAGTGCCGTTCAGAATGGCTTCTTCGTTCTCCACGAAAGTCTCTACGCAAGCTCGTTCAAGCACTCCGATAACGCAGGCGCGGAAATAAGCTATCTGCTCTGAAGTGTCTTCTACGCCTTCTTCTTCAAGACGTTTTTCTATGGTCTGCTGCATCTGCTCAGGAAGGAAGTCGAACATCAGACGCTTTGTGTCCTCAAACGAGATGATTCGGAGCTTGTGGGCATCTTCTATGTCCATTATCTCATAGCAGATGTCGTCAGCAGCTTCCACGAGGTAAACCAGCGGATAGCGGCGGTAACTGAGCGCTGCCTCGAATCCCGGAAGGGCTGGTTCCATGCTGCCTTGTGTGCGAGGTTCTGATGGCAGCCCAAGCTCCTCGGCAATCTTTGCGAAAGCCTTTGCCTCTGACTGGAAGAAACCAAACTTCTGCTTCTTCTGGTCGGCAAGAACCGATGCGTAAGGATATTTGACTATGCTGGCGAGAGTGGAGTAGGTCATGGCAAAACCTCCCTCGCGGCGACCTTTGAAGCGGTGGGCGAGGATGCGGAAGGCGTTGGCATTACCCTCGAAATGCGTTATGTCGCTCCAGAAAGTCGGAGAGACGCGGTCTCTAAGGTAGTTTCCCTTGCCTTCGGTGAAGAAAGTCTGTATGGCTTTTTCGCCGGAATGACCGAATGGCGGATTGCCCATGTCGTGAGCAAGACAAGCGGCTGAGACGATGGTGCCAATCTCTGGAAAAAGTGTTTCTGAGAGTTCAGGGCGCTTCTTCAAAATGGCGCGTGCAACATCAGTGCCGAGCGACTGACCAACACTTGCCACCTCAAGGCTGTGGGTGAGGCGGTTATGCACGAAAATGCTGCCTGGCAGCGGAAAGACCTGCGTTTTGTTCTGCATGCGGCGGAAAGGTGCCGAGAAGATTAGACGGTCGTAGTCGCGCTTGAATTCTGAGCGGTCGTCATGGCGTTCAGGATGGCGATCCTCCTGTCCGAGACGCTTGTTTGTGATAAGTTTTTCCCATTTCATAACGCAAAGTTACACTTTTTTGAGAGAAACGGCAAGAAATCCTTTTTATTTTTCCCTTTTATTCGTAATTTTGCAGAAAATTTCAATTGTAAATTGTAATTTGTAAATTGTAAATCCCCGCGGTGTTAAAGAAATACAGACGATACTTAAAACTGGAACGCAACTTCACCGAGAATACCATCGAAGCCTATATGCGCGATGTGGAGAGATATGTAGTCTTTCTGCGACAAGCCGGCATTGAGAGTCCTGTGGATGCGGAACTGAAGGATGTGGAAATGTTCTCTGCATCTTTGCGCGATGTGGGCATTGGTCCGCGTTCGCAGTGCAGGATATTGTCTGGCGTTCGCTCGTTCCATAAGTTTCTCTTGCTCGATGAATATACCGACAAGAATCCTACGGAACTCCTTGAGTCACCACGCCTTGGCGACCATCTGCCGGAAGTTCTCTCCGTAGAGGAGATTGACATGATGGAGGCTGCCATAGACCTTTCGAAGTGGGAAGGTCAGCGCAACAAGGCTATCGTGGAGGTGCTGTTCTCTTGCGGCTTGCGAGTGTCGGAACTCGTAAACCTTGAGCTCTCTTCGCTCTATCTTGAGGAAGGTTTCATCCGCGTTTTCGGAAAAGGCAGAAAGGAACGACTCGTGCCAATCTCAAAGGCAGCGATAAAGCAGTTGCAGCTGTGGTTCATGGATCGCAACCTCATGACTAACATAAAGAAAGACGAGGAACCGTATGTTTTCCTGAACCGTCGTGGTGCCAGACTTACTCGCACCATGATTCTTATAATGATAAAAGATCTCGGCGTAAAGGCTGGAATAAAGAAGACCATTTCTCCACACACTCTCCGCCATTCCTTTGCCACGAGTCTTCTTGAGGGTGGTGCCGACTTGCGCGTCATCCAGGCCATGCTCGGACACGAAAGCATCGGAACGACGGAAATCTACACGCACATTGACACCCACACCCTGAGAGAAGAGATCCTCAACCATCATCCGAGGAATAAGTAAATCAAAAACCTATTCTTTGCGCTTTGTGCTTGCTCAGACTTTCGCTCTTGCATGCATCATGAATGGCTTCGATATTCATGCTGTCGCTCTCCGAAAGCACATTGTCGATGAGCTGCTTGCGGGCGATGTTCTCTATCTGTCCACCGCTGAAGTCGTATGACTTCGCAAGGCTCAACGCTTCGTCGTCAGTGAGTTCCGGAAGCATTGATTTCCATATATGGCGACTCTCGTTCGGCGTTGGCTTCTCGAATTCTATCTTGTAGAGGAAACGGCGTTCAAAGGCACTGTCCAGCGAACCCGTGAGGTTTGTCGTGGCAATCATGATGCCCTCCAGCTGTTCCATCTCCTGAAGGATGATGTTCTGCATGGCGTTCTCCATCTTATCGACACTGCCTGTTGCACCCTCTGCGCGCTTGTTTAGGACAGCGTCAGCCTCGTTGAAGAGTAGGATAGGGGCTATGTCGTTGTTCTTCGCAAGACGCTTGTAGCGGTCGAAGATTTCCTTGATGTTCTTCTCCGTTTCGCCCACCCATTTTGAGCGGACATTCGGAACCTCAACGAGCATGATGTCCCTGCCTGTCAGTCGTGCCAACTGCTGCGCCGTTTCTGTCTTGCCAGTGCCTGGACCTCCGTAGAAGAGACAGGTGAAGCCGGTGCGCATACCCTTCTCCTTCAGTCGCTGCTGTACGCGAGCCATGCGTACCTTTCCGAGGAGCGACTGCAACTGATTGACCTGCTTGGTCACATTATCATTGTAGTACAGAGTCTTCGGTGTTATGTCCTCATGACGAGTAAGGTTTGAACGATTCTCTTTCTTGACATTCAGCTTCAGTTCGCTAAGCACCTCGCGCTTTGAGTAGTCCGTTAGTCGCCAGCACTCCGTATCAGCCTGACCGTCTTCAAACGAGTGCTCGACAAGCTTTTGCTTCATCAATGTATGCGTTCCGGCAGTAAGGTCAGCCACATGGCGGCGAAGTGAAGAATTTTCGAAATAATACCTGATGTCACTACGGCAAATCCTGTCATCGTGATCTTTGATGAAGATGCGACACAGCACGAGATAGAGTTTTAGGTTGTCGTTGTTGAGACCGAAGGAGCGCAGACGTCCCGTGAGTTCGATCTGAGGATTGCTGTTGATGAGTTCATCGATGCACTGATATAGTTCTGAGTCCTCTATCTCATCGTTCTCTCGTCTCACGAGCAGACGGTCAAGATGGTCATAGAACTCCAGTGGGGTAAGGCCGTCAATGCGCTCTTTCTCAGGCAATGTTCCGTTTCGCAGACATTCTATCGTCTTGTTTGGTACACGATAGGTGATGTCGCCATCTCCATCCTTCTTGCGCATGATGATGCCTTGATGCACAAGGCTGTCAATGTGCTCTGCCATTGAGAGAATCTTTACCATACGAACATCGAAGTGGCGCGCGATATCCTTCATGTTTATGCGCGTGTCATTGCACTGGTCAATGAAAACGGCAAGGAACAGCGCCTCCATCTCGTTCTCTATGCCAAGTCGCGCCATCAGTTCCTTGATATAAGGCTTCGCAGGCGTAACTAACTGTTGCTTGCCTCTTTTCATCTCGGTAGTGATACCCTGGTCGTTGGTCATTTCCACAATCATCTCGATGACCTCAAGAACATTCATCTTCTTCATCATTGTTGAATTCTTTTCCATATTGCCTTTTCCTTTTTTATGTTTTACAAAAAAAATGCGTGCTCCATAAGTAGAACACGCATAATATAGTAACAAATGGAAGAAAATTCAATTTTCAGGGCAACTTTTTTCTTCGTCCTCCAATTCTGCCCATTTTATTTCGTCAAGGAAATAGTCAATAACAGTATTCCAGTCAGGGAACTCTGATGTGCCGAATTGTATGTGACGCTCGCCGAAGTCGCTTGCACCATGCCCAGTACGATCATCAATAAGATAAGCGCCTTTTTGTGCAGCAAGCAATCCTTTGCAGTGTGTGATGATCACCTTCTTGTGGAAGACATCATCAAGATGTTTCGTCACCCATGTCAATTTGTCTGACCATGCAGAAGGATTGCCCCATGGAGCAGTGGAGAGGATGTAAAGGTCGTAGCCCATGTCCTTCAATGCACGTACACCATGTATTGATCCAGACATTGGTTCCATCATCGAGAAGATGCCTGGCACATCGTCGTAGTGTGCTTTGCCCTTACCATCATCGGCATACTCTCGCTTTGTTGCCTCATCAAGCTTATCAATACCACTTTGGAAATTTACCAACACACCGTCCATGTCCACAAAAATCTTTGTCTCTTTCATCATATTCTATTTATTTTTTAGTACGCTATTATTATAGGACTCCGCTTGCGCCTGAGGCAAAGCCGAATAAACTTGTTCCGGAAACTCAAAATCCGGATTCCTTTTTACGTTCTATTAACATTTCAATCAACCAGTTCGGCAGGAGTAAAGTTAGCGTGTTTTTTATCTCATCCTCCGTATTCAATCTTTTGCCATTGAAGATAACACTGCGCGAATCTATGATGAGTTCGTTGTCATCCTTCTGATAGCTGACCCCACGCATGAAGAGGATGCGCTTCTGCCAACCATTCTCTTCGAACCACAGTGCAACGCGTTGCTTTTCACGCTGGTGGGCAACTTTTATGCACTCCTCCTTACCACGGAGCGATGCTCCAATCAATCGGCATGAAGGTTCGTCGTTCATGGTGTATGCATGTCTGCAGAACATACCACCCAATTCACAATATCTTTTTCTATCTGGCATAAATCACAAAACAGATGTCATTATTTGAAAGTCTCTGCCAGCGCCATTGCTTCATTCTCATCGAGGAAGAGGTGAACGCCACTCTCGAAGTGCACGGCACTGGTGTCAAGCATAGAGTACGGTGCTGTCAATCGGCAGGTCTGAGGCATGAGGTCTTCGCAAACAAGTTTGCTGGTGTCGTTCTCGGTGTCAATGTTCTCGATGGCGACTAACTCGCAAGAGTAGAGCTCAGGATCATTGTCAAACACGAGGTGAAGGGTAACTGGGAGTTTTGTTTCTTTGATTGTCATAACGAATCTAAAATAATATAAATTGTAAATGGTAAATCTGTAAATTGGATTCCGCTTGCGCCTGAGCACCTACTGGAGCGCAAGAAATGAAACTACGCATATAATATAGTCACATTGCGTCCAAAATTCAATTTTTCGGCGAATTCATTTTCTTCATCACTTTCTCGAAATCCTCAAAACTCATGTGAGGCATAGTGATCTCACCTTCGTCGTTCTTGTTTTCTGATTTTGTAGTAATATGCTTGACAATAGTCTTTGGTATCTTCAATCTTTTCAGATTATTATGTTTTTGGTTTCACATACAATATAGTAAAAAGTCGCCCGAAATTCAATATTTCAGGCGACTTTTTTAGAACTAATAGTTGTGTATCGCACTCATCCCGTCAATGTTCTGTATTGACCATTTCTGCTCAGGAAAGCGTTCTTTGAGGGCTTCGAGCACTTCGTCGCGGCGACTCTCTTCGTTGACGATGGTGATGATGAAGCGGTGAAGGAGCTCAGGGGCGACGGTTGCATCTTCGCACTTGATGTTGGACTTGGCGATGTCTTCGTGAGTGAAAATAATCTCAATATCAACGTTTTCTGAAGCATTGACGCGGTCAAGGAGTTCTGCGACACGATTGAGTAACGTAGGCACGAGCTTAGGGCTGTTCATCGTGTAGTCGATGTTATGGCGGTCAAGTTGTACTGTCTCGCCTGTCTCTTCGTCAGTAAAGTCTTCAACGTATGTCTTTACGAACTCAACAGGGATGTTCTTCTCGGCAGCAATTTCTTCTGCAAACGCTTTCAAGCGCATTTCAGTTTCTTTATTCATAGCTATTTCATTTTTTGATTACACACACAATATAGTCAACTTTTCTGAAAATTCAATATTTCGTGCCACTTTTTTTGAATCTATCGACAATTTCTTTGCTAACATACTATACAGACTGGTAGGTCATCAGTCTTGGGAATTCTTGTTGCCAAATGGAGAGTCCTCAAAAGCGTCGGGATCGACTCTCGTTCCTTCCGGTATCTGTATGTCCTCTATGGCTGTATCTTCAAATGCACATACACCTATACTATTGACTTTGCCTGCAAACTCAACAATGGAAAGTTGCCTGCAACTAGCAAATGCATAATCATCTATAACGTCTATATCCCCGGCAAAGTGAATGGCTTTTAGCGTTGGGAGGCAAACAGCAAAATCATATATGCTCTTTATGCTGGCAGGAAAGAACACCTCTTCAAGCTCCTCAGGATCAATAGTATTACTTCCATACTGTGGATCTGCAAACACATCTCCAAAACTGGTTACCTGATAGGTTGTGCCATTGTATTCTATCTGTTCAGGTATCCTCAGCACTTTACCCTTGATGCAGTTATCACAATTGAGTATGGCTGTCCCATCCTTTCCCAAAACATAATTCAGACCATCCACATTCGTCAGTTTAATGCGTGGCACGAAATAACGTTCCTCCTTGTCGTTTGTGTCGCCGGCAGGAGCTTCGTAGAATATCTTGACAGACGAATATGCCCCCTCTATCATCTCGCGCATCCTGGGATTCTCCCAATGCTTGTTGATGAAGATCCAGAGTAGGTATTCTTCGCCATCGTCCGTCTGTTTCCATTCAAGTGCATTGCTGTCATAGTTCCAATAACCTCCGAGGTCAGCGTAGGTCAGTTCGCTACCAATCAGACGAGCAAAGTGCTCGATCTCGCATCCTGTCCAATCAGAGCCTTCTGCTTTCTGTTTTTCGCGAGCTGTCTGTTCTACTTGGTTTATCTTACTCTCGATATCCAAGAGTTCTTCTTTACTGCCAGTCAAGGCATAATATACAGGAATCCAATTTGCCATACTAAATATATGTTATAGGAGTGTTTTATAATTTATTTCTCTATAATGGCCCGGTGCGTGATGGCGACTTTGTCGTCGGCATCGGTGGTGTGTTCAGTCAGAATGTCGGCACGGTCGAGGTTCTTTGCTTTGCGGTGCTCAACGTCACGCATAATGGCATCGTTGATGATTTCCTGTCTTTCGGGAGACAATGTAGATACAGGTCGGCCTATTGGCAGAAGATTTGTGGCAGGGATGCGCACGCCTTCGTAGAGGAAATACTCATACGCCCCTTTCTCGTTGGCGGTAAGGCTGGTGGTGACGGTGAACACGTCTTTATCACTTTGACGAAGGTGCGCTACTTTCAGTTCTTTGCCATTGCGCTCAAGAATCTGGAGCAGGATACTCTTCTCATTAGGATAATACTTTCGTCCGATCTGGAATTTCGTGATTGTCTGCATAAGTTGTTACGTTTTTGATTACACTATTAATATCATCAACTTTTCTGAGAATTCAATATTCGGGTCGTCTTTTAGGTTCTTTTAACGGAAGTGATTCATTTCCTCTCGCTACACATCCAGATACCAATCGTCTTGAAACTCGGCACGCTCAACAACTTCTTTGGCAGATTCGTCCCCCAATGCAGCAGCCTCCTTGAAAAGAAGAAGCGCAAAGGGAATTTCCTGCTTGATACCCATACGAGGATAGCCCTGTGTACAATATAAGGCATAGTTATAGATCTGGGGTGCCTCTTTGAGTTCGCGTGCTCTTTCAAAGAAGCACTTCTTGTTCATCACCAGTTCCTCATCATCACAGATGGATATGATGTCGCTTTTATCCATCTTGTTGCAGTCGCTTATCAGCTTATCTTTCAGCGCTTTTATATCGCACGCTTCTTTCCATGACTTGAATCCCAGAGTAGTTGCACCGACGATGACGATTCGCATGGCATCCCAGTTGTTGTCTTCTACCAATGGAGCCAACCATGTGATGTCGGAAGACTTGAAATCTTCATAACTCATGTTGCCTATAATACTAAGCTGCATGTCCCTGTCTGCAGCCCTTGCTGCTTCGATATGCTCAGGGGTTGGATTCAAGAACCACAACATATTATTATCTGTTGAATTTGCCATCGTTTCAATTATTCGTTAAATTAATATCATCAGTCTTTCTGAAAAATCAATTTTTAGGAAATACAATATTCAGACATACAATAGATGCATTACGAATCAACAAGTTTTCTTATTCGCTCGACTAATCCCGAAATCTGTGTTTTCAGATATTCAGAATCGATTTCTTCTTCATTATTTGACAAATAGAGTCCGTCAACCATAAAAGAGGTGTTGTTATACGGAAGTCCAAATAGAGAATCGGAACATGAATCGTCCAAAGAAAAATTCTCATCAAGAGGATATAATAAGCCACCTACTAACACTTCTGAATTTGGAAGATTTGAATAGTACTGAATGTATGAATGTATTTGAAAGAAATCACTACGATCAACATCGTTTTTATTTCCTGTCATACGTTTATATTTGGCATCAAACACCATGTACTGACTCTTGCCATTCAGTTCACGTTTCAATACAATGTCAGGAATTATAGTGCGACCATAAAACATACCATTGTATACTTCTGTTTCACAATCATATTGTGGCAAAACCTCCCAATTGTCAGTACCAAGGGCAACTCCCAATACTTTTCTCAGATATGCTTCCCATATCTCTGCCATATCGAGAAACAAGCACATGCCACTACCGTCTTTCACGTTTTCGATACTAAGAGATTTGCCATGTATAATCTGCCATGAAAGATCAACCAACGGTTTCCAACTCTGGTATATGCTTTTGTATTCAATATTCTTGTAGTCTTCTTTGGATATATTGAAATCTTGACCTTTACATTTCGTCACGAGTGTATTGATAGCATCTTGTACATTTTGCGGAATGCTGGATTTGCTGATGCTTATCTTTGATAGCACCTTGTAAGCCCGATAGACGATAGAACACACCAAATAATCAAGTTCCTTTTCTCGATATTCAGAAACGATTTGTTTCGTAGCAATATAGGAACTAATAGATTTGTGGATATTGATGTGCCCTCTTACTTGCAAACCCTTTTGCGAGTGCAACACTGTTTTGCGAGGCAAACCATACTTATTGGCCAATGCGAATTTACGAATCCATAAGTGATTCATTATCAAATGCATGAGTTCATTCCAATCTTTTTTCTGAATTTTGCTTTTGCTACTATCAGACTTTAGTAGATTGAAATGATATAGTTCACCAAGCATAGCAAAGAGGCATGATTCTCCAAATCTTGGTTTTATGGATATTTGGATATCATTGATTACAATTTCTCCTATATATCGACCAGCATGCCACGCTCGCTGACGTACCCATGTTGTCTCATCATCCTTAGAACGACGGAAAAGAAAACCTTCCTTATCGAAATAAGGATATGCCAATCTGCTATCTTCATCCCTATAATGCTTATCATCAATAGGAATAGGTGCCACAGATTCCAACATCTGCACCAAAGCGTCAGATGCTTTGTGGCGTTTATCACTCTTTGCCAATGAAGATACATCTCCTATGGCATTTTCAGCATAGGAGATATCCTCTTCTTTATCATTTTTTCTGCTGCTGATAAAGAATGGCATATTGTCTTTGGCAATAACTCTAAGTGCCATAAATTATCACAAGGTTAAGAATCAGACTCTTCTACTTGGGCTTCTTCATTGCCCAATTCGGAACTATTTCCATTGTATGCTTTTTTACAGTTATCTATGAATGTCTTCTTTTCTGTCTTATCCATTGAACCGCAATAAGCATCAAGTGTTGGAAGAATACTAATTTCCCAAAGGATGTTCCTTGCTTGGTTCCAGTTATTTGCTCCAGACGAGGATTCTTTCAAGTTCTTGTAAATATCTGCAACTTCAGCAAAGAATGCATGACCAATATGATAATTAGGTCCTAAACTATCTTCCTTGTCAATCAGCTTATTCACAGCAGAGCTGCAAGTAATGAAATCATCGATATTTACATTCTTGTCATCTCCGATGTTTTCCAATCTGCTATTTATAATCGACTCCAAGGAATCCTCACTATAATCATGTCTTTCCCATATAAAACGGCGACGAAGTGCAAAGTCTATGCGTTCAAGAGAGAAGTCAATCTCGTTCATTGTACCAATGAAATATACATTATCAGGAACATTAAGTACAAGATATTCCTCCTCATTGTCCTTAGTTCCTTCTTCCTTTCCCTCAGACTTGTCTACATTTTTCTTTAGTGTAAGTCGAACATCGGTATTTCTTTTTTCTATAGCGGTAAACAATTCACCAAAAACACGAGACACATCCACACGATTCATTTCATCAAGAATGACGATGTAGGGCATTGACGAATCTTCCTTTGCTTTCTTTATAATGTTAAAAATGAATCCTTCTTTTGTCTCAATGCCTTCTTTCCCCATCGTCTGCCCTGCGATGAAGTCCTCGTAATTATAGTTTATATGGAACTGAAGGTAATAAATATACTTACTCAGGATGTTATCTTTATCACACAGTTTTTCGGTTGCGTTTTCTGCATTTATGATATCCCTTATGCAATCCTTGCACTTTTGCTTATCACTCGCTTTTTTGTATGACTTCATGACAGATCTTACAAGTATCTCCTTTGCAAGTTCCATGGCAGTATAGGTTTTTCCTGTTCCTGGAGGTCCATATAACACCATTGCTTGCTTGTATTCAAGAAGTTGTACTCTGCTAAGTGTAGAACTCACACTTTCCCCCTTCCATAATAATGGGAAGTGTTTTGAATAGAATGTACCTTCTGTTTCGATAATACTCTTAATGAAGATGTCCTTTCGCAAGGATTTTAGTTTTTTGTCATCGTCATCGCCAGCTATTACGCATCCAATCTCCTCGCATTTCTTAATGATACGTTGTTTATCTGCAGTTGACGCTATTGGTTCGTATTCGTCTGGATTACATAGATGAAGGAGTAGGTTCTTTACTCCATCAGGGACTTTAAATTCGTAAGATGTGGAAGATTTGCACTCTTGTATTACTATATCTTTTTTCGCTCCAAATGAATTAAAGCAAGATTCAAAACACTGTTTGAAAAGATAGACTATAAAACGGATTCCATTTGTCTTTGTTTGAACATATCCTGAGCCGGCACCTGCTACATTTACAAATGGAATGAAGTCGTATTCTGAGTTTTCTTTTTTTTGCTTTTCTTTTTGTTCCTTTGACAAACCTTTGGAGTTCTTGACACAAAGTTCATATTGTGTTTTTCTGCTATTAGGAAAACACCAAAGCCACAAAGCATGATTAAGTACTAATAACTCGCTTCTTTTGGTTATATCTTTTACCGCATCAGTAAACGGAAGGTCTTTCCCTTCTTTTGTCTTCTGACACAATGCTTTATATACATTATCAATTGCAGATTTGATTTCTGATATTTCTTCTCCTTTTGTAATATATGACTTTCCCCCAATAAGTAGATCTCGTATAAAATCATCAAAATACTCGTATGGAAATCCTTTTTTTCTCATTTTCTTTTTTTATTTCCCTCCCCACCACAACCATCTCTGTAATGGGGAGGTCTGTTTTACATTATTTTAATTCTTTAAAATCTGTAGTTATTATGCCATATTGTATGCGTCTACAACTTCTTGCATTCTTTCCTGTGCATCAGGCATACCTCGTAGGTATTCTGCTACAAGTCCTATAAGGGTCGAATGCCAGAGTTCTGACCAGTCGCCATGTAGGTCCTGTATCTTTAGGAAATAAGAAGGGCCGATGTGGTATGCGCTGTTTAATCCAGGAATCTGCTCGATGGCTGCGTTTATCGCATTCATCTTCGACAAGGCGACATCTTTCAAATTGTCAATATTGCCATCCCACATGTCAATGCGAGACACGGCTGTAACCTCTTTGAAAGCGAAGCGACGACGCATAGAGTAATCCATAGGAACTGCGCTGTGGTCAATTTCGTTCATCGTACCGATGATAAAGACATTCTCAGGAACGAAGAAGCCGTCTTTGAACTCACCTTCTTCATCAAGATATTGATAACGTGTTCTCACCTTGCCTTCAACACCGCGGAGAGCAGGTTCAATAGCATAAACCAGTTCACCAAACACTTCTGTCAGGTTGCAATGGTTGATATTGTCGATGATGAATACATAGTTCTGCTCTGGGTCATTCAGAGCCTTCTTGCAGAACGCCTTGAATGGACCATCCTTGCGTTCTGAACCGATATTACCCTTGACATCTCTCACAGGACGCAGTCCCTCCATGAAGTCCTCATAACAGGTTGAGGGAGTAAAGACCATCAACTCCCAATGCGGATGGTTGAGTTTGTCGGTGTCGCCTGTTATTGCCTCTGCAAGTTCCTTTGCGAGAAGTGTCTTACCTGTGCCTATTGCACCATTGAGAATCACATTGCGTGATGTAAGTACGAAAGATTTGAAATAATCAACCATGGTATATTGTCTTTTGTTTGTTTTTGATTATGTGTGTAATATAGTAATGTTCGGTTCAGATTTCAATTAGTCGGACATATTTGCCTTTCCCCCCCCACCACAACTATCTCTGCAATGTAGAGGTTGTTTTTACATGTCTATTTCAGTTTACTCTTCACATCCGCCAATCTCAATGTTGTCCCTATAGCGTTCAATCTCGTTGAAGCCGCAGGCAAGGTCTTTTTCGTCGCAGTACTCTTGGATTTTCTCAATGGTGTCATATTCATCAGAGAGTTTGTACTGCTTGCGGATATGGGCGAGTGCTTCTTCTTCGGTGATGAAATAGACATCGTCTTCATCTTCCTCTGTCCATACACGATAGTTCTCAGGGAAGTACTTACGCTCAAAGTCGCTTGTCTGAGGTTCCCAATCCTCAGAGCATTCAATGAAGTAATAGATCTTTGCTTCTTTATCTCCGAGTTGTGCAAGAACATCAGCAACAATGTGGATTTCTTCCCAAGGATATGCCTGAGTGAAGAACAGAACGCTCACACCGTCACGCTCTTCAACTCGTGCGCCAGTATACCATTCTGCACGATAAGCATATTCATACTCGTCCATGTCAACCTCCAATCCGAGGTTCTCGATAGACTTCACCATCCAGCCTTCGCCACGGTTGATGGCATCAGCAACTTGCTCGAGGACTTCCTTCTTGCCCTCAATAGCATACTTTGTAAAACAGTAATTTGCCATAATATCTAATTTTTTTCTTTACGCGTTTAATATAGTACTTGTTTGCTCAAAATTCCATATTTGGGGTGACTTTTTTCTCCCGTCCCATTATAATTCCGTGATAATCCAGTTGCCGGCAGAATCATAACGGTCTGCGCGTGAAGAGAATCCGGCACGACACAATGCCTCCCTTACCTCTGAAGGACGGGGAGTTCCTGTGCTGGATGTGATGACCTGAAGCATGTATCCCTTGGGAATACCTGCATCGACAAAATCTCGTGGGGCTTGTAAAAGAAGTGTTCGCATAGTATTGTTTTGACGCGGCAAAGATAAGCAATAATTAGCAAATATGCTTGTTCCATTTTGTTCCAATTTCGGTTGGGGGGCGCTTTTCCTTTGTAATGGCATAAAAAAGCCCGACATTCGTGGGGAGATGTCGGGGGAATTGGTGTCGTGAGGGCACGGCACCTCCATGGTTTATTGCATAGCTACAATCTTGAACTTCCGCCATACGGGATGTTTGCGGTAGGCGGGGATGCTTTGGGTAGGGACATGGAGCGTGCCGTAGTGGGTGAAGGTGTCATCGCTGATGTCCTGCGGGGTAGGGCGGTGGTTGTAGATGTCGGCAAGGGCGTCGCAGCCTTGGAATGAAGGGCCGATGTTTATGCAGGTTGAAGGAATGGATATAGAGGAGAGTGAGGTGCATCCTTTGAAGACGTACCAGCTGATCTGCTTCACGCCTTCGGGCAGCTTGATGCTCTCCAAGGAGGTGCAGCCACAGAATGCCGCGTTTGGCAGTTCCGGTGTGGAAGGCGGTATATTGACGCTTTTGAGGGACGTGCAGTCCTGAAAGACATTGGAATCAAGATGGATTACGCTGCTAGGAATGGTGATGTGGGTGAGCTGGCGGCAACCTTGGAATGCGCAGTTGTAAACGCGCATTATACTGTCGGGAATGGTGTATTCGCCTTTCTTTGTTGCGGGGCATTGGCGGAGTATCTTGCCCTCGTTGGAGAAGAGAACGCTGTCCTTGACAAATAGCCAAGGATTTGTCTTGTTGACGATGAAGGTGTCCAATGACTCGCATGAGGCAAAGGCTCCGTTGCCTACGCTGCGCACGTTTCCCGCGAAGTAAACAGACTTAAGTGACGGACAATTGAAGAATGCGTTGTTTCCGATTTCGTGCATCCAAGAGTTGAATTCTATGTTCCTGATGTCCTTTTGCCCAGAGAAAGCTTTCTCGTTTATGGCTATGACGTTGTATGTGCGAGTGTGGAACGTAACTTGTTCTGGGAATCTAAGCATGCTGTCCTTTACAACTTCTGCGTCAGCATTTGTTATCATTACGCCGTTGACACCATGATAGTCATACACCTTATAGCTGAAACCGTCAACCGTGAATTTTTCTGCGTACCAGAACCGATAGAAACTTATGCTACAGATAACAAGGATTAGGGTTGCAGCTACGCTGGTGGCTGTTATTTGCCAGACATTTGTCTTCTTGCTATTGTAGAATGCGTCGGTGTCTTCAATAATCTGTTGTGCATTGGAATAGCGGTTTTCAATGTCCTCTTGTGTACATTTATTAATAATACGACGAAGAGGCTTAGGTAGTCGCACTCCGCTTTTTGCAACTATATGCTGAACAATAATGCCGAAGGAATAGATGTCTGAAGCGGCACAGAGGGCATTAGTGTTTCCGCTTTTCAGTTCAGGCGCAGCAAAAGACGTGGTTTTTCCGAGCGACGAAACCCAATCGTCGCTGCAACTGTAGCCGAAATCTATGATGCGGACATTGTCTGAACGGCGCGTGATGATGATGTTTTGCGGCTTAAGGTCAAGATGGATAATGCCGGCTGAATGCAGGTCGCAAAGAGCTTCTAGCATCTGATAGATGAAGCGTCTAAGGTTAGCTTTGTTGCGGAAATAGTCTGGAGACTGTTCTAATCTTGTCTCGAGTGTGTCGCCATCTATGTAGTTTAGGGTTATGGAAAGGTGCTCGCCGTCATTGTTGAACGAACGATAGCGTGGAAAATAATCTGAGGAAAGTTCAGATCCGATGCTGTATTCCTTGATGAAACTGTTGCGCATACGCTTGTCTGCATACAGCTCTGGACGGAGTTGCTTGATGAAGAGTCGCTGCCCGCCATGTTCAGCATCGTATGCCTCCCATGCCAGACAGGTGCTGCTGTCGTATTTTTCCAGTCGCATGGCATCAACTCCCTCGTAAGGAAGTTCCTGCGATGGTATCATTTCGCTAGAGCCAATTGACATTGTTTTTTTGTTAATTGAAAAATGCTGCGCCTGAGCTCTTTTTACTTTTAATTTATCACTTTTACGTTTATTCCGCCATTCTTACCGCAAACATAGCTCATGGTAGGGATGCCTGGTCGAAGTAATCTGTTGCAGTAGAGTGGCATTCCTGAGACAAATTGGCTGCAATAGAAGGTGTCGTCTTTTTGGAGCTTGCTGTTATGCGACTCCAGAACGCGGAAAGTTTCTGTGCCGATATATTCAAGTGTGACTTTGCGGTCTGGACTCCACGTTACATGGATTTGATTTCCTATGCTTAGCGTGGACGATAGAAGGATGTTTTGTTCGCCCAATAGCTCGCTGGAAGACTCATCAGAACTGCCTTTCGCGTTGCTGAAATCAGTGAAGTCTGCATAGCCGACAAGTCTGGAAAGGATATTAAGCGTGTTCTGCGACACACCGCCTTCCTTCTCTTGATAGCCCCAAAAGCGACGGAGTGTAGTGGCTGAAACCATGTTCTTGGTATATGTGAATACAATCTCTGCAAGCATGTCAAAATGCCTGCGCGTCTGCATCTTGTAGCCAATAAAGGTTTCTACTTTTTCTTGCAAAAGTATATAGTCATTCTGCATTGGGGCAATAGTTTAGAATTGTTCGAGGATCTCTATTCTGTTTTTGATGTCGGGATGAGTGGCGAACATGCTGGAGAAGAAACTTGAACCGTTGAGACTTTGCGGATGTGCGATGAAGAGCTGGGCAATGTCGTCGCGCTTACAGCCTTGAAGTCCAGGATTGTCGGAAATCTTGCGGAGTGCTGAGGCGAGTGCTAGCGGATTGCGTGTAAGCTCTGCGCCGCCGGCATCTGCCATATACTCGCGTTTGCGGGAAATTGCGAAACGGGTGGCGAGCATAAATACGTAGGCAATGGCTATGCAGACCAAGCCGATGATTAGAGCTACTATTATGGCAACACCGCCGTTCTTGTTGTTTCGGTTTTCGCTGCTGAAACTGCTGATGCGGCGGCCGCTGTCGCCATACCATAGGACGCGCTTGAAAATTTCCCAGATGAGAGAGAGGGCTGTGGAAACGATTCCTACGAAAATGATGGATGTGATGAGAAGTCGGGTGTCGCGGTTTCTGATATGAGTGAGCTCGTGTGCAACGACACCGGCAAGTTCCTCGTCGTCAAGAACTTCTATTATTCCTGAAGTAAGCGTAACGGCATAACTGCCATCGTCTATGCCGGAAGCAAATGCATTGAGTTGCGGATCACGAACTACATAAAGCTTTGGCATCTTCATGCCGCAGCTTATGCAGAGATTCTCCACAATATTGTAAACTCTTTTGTTCTCTCTTCGTTCCAAAGGCTCTGCGCCAGTGGCAGCGCGTACTATTGATGCGTTGAAGAAGTAGGCTATCGTAAACCAAATGCCTACACCTCCCACTACCCACGGCAGGGTAGCGAGAAACTGGTTGCCAACGGCATTGAAGTCAACCTGGGCAACGTATTCGCCATATTGGTCGTAGTAGCCATCGGTAAGACTACTCATGATGGTGAGGAACATCCATATCATTCCCAGTATGATACAAGGAAAAGAAAGGAGCAACAACACGCTGTACATGTTGTTGCGCCTTATTTGTGTATGAATACCAACGTACTGCATTAGAACTTTACTTCTGGAGCTTTAGTCACTGTAGCACGCTCCTCAGCAGAGATTTCGAACATAGACTCCTTGTGGAAGCCGAATGAACCTGCGATGAGGTTTGCTGGGAATGACTGCACCTGAGTATTGTAGTCCTTTGTAACAGAGTTGAAGAAACGACGAGCTGCAGCGAGCTTGTTCTCAATGTCGGAAAGTTCTTCCTGAAGCTCAAGGAAGTTCTGGTTAGCCTTCAGCTCTGGGTAAGCTTCTACAGAAACCTTAAGGTTTGCGAGAGCCTGACCGAGCTGTTGCTCTGCCTGAATCTTTTCGTTGATGGAAGTTGCGCCCATAGCAGCTGCGCGAGCCATAGTAACCTTTTCAAGGGTTTCTGATTCGTGAGCCGCATAGCCCTTTACGGTTGCTACGAGGTTAGGAATAAGATCGTGACGCTGCTGGAGCTGAACGTCGATGTCTGCGAATGCTTGTTCGCGATTGTTGCGGAGCTTTACAAGACTGTTGTAAATGCTCACGAGCCAGAGTGCCAATAACACTATGGCTACAATAAGAAAGATGAATGGCATCATAGTAGTTTGGTTTTATGGTTTATGTTTATTTATTTGTTTCTATATTCGCGTGGAGACATTCCCGTGCGTTCCTTGAAGAATTTGCCGAGGAATGACTGAGAAGGGAAATGAAGTTCTTCGGTAATCTCCTTGATGGAGCGTGAAGAGTTGCGTAACTGGACGCGAATCTCACGAATGACATAGTTGTCAATCCACTCGTTTGGAGTTCGCTGTGAGACGGCTTTGATGGTCTCTGAGAGATACTTCGGCGTAATCTTTAGCTGCTCTGCATACCATCCGACGCGGCGCTCTGTCTTGTAATGCTCCTCCACAAGATTGATGAAGCGGAAGAAGGCGTCGTGAGAGCGGTTGAAGTTTTCTGGATAAGTTGTCTGCTGTCTGCGAATAGCGTTGCTGACAATATAGATGAGCGACATGATGAGCGTCTGGACAATGTCGTCACGGAAGTAGTTGCTCGTGTCTTCAATCTTCTCTTTTATCAGATTGCAGAAAGTCTGCACATCCTTTATCTCCGCAGGTTCAAGGTTTACTACTGAGCGCATTCGGGAGAAAAGGAAAAGGCTATTGAGTTCTTTTATGTCGCGAACCAATTCGTCGAAATAGTCTTTCGACCAAATCATTGCCATTCCTTGCAGGTTTTCTGAAAAACTGAAGTTTGCCGTAACGCGGTCTTTATGGATAATGATGAGGTCGCCAGGCTTGACTGTTCGTTCTTTTGTGTCAACTGTAAACTCTGCTTCTCCTTGCAGGCAAAGGGCAACAATGATGTGCTCAGAGCGTCGTGGCTCGGAGATAATAGGCAGTTTACTCATATCGCTAAGAAGGATGAGGTCGTCGCCGATATGTACAGTTCCTTCTATCTTGAGTAGTTCATCAAGGTTTGCTATCATGCTGTCTGTCTTTAGGTTTTGGGCTTTTGTTCTATTCTTTTTTGCCCAGCAGAGAACTGCTGGGGGATAATCTGGACTTTTGCGTTTTTAGCGCATGGCGAGAGCTTGGTTTTCCTCAGCTTCCATGATTTCGCGTTCGCCCGGCCCTTTGTCGTTTATTCCGCAGAGGTGCAGTATGCCGTGGATGATGACGCGATGGAGTTCTTCGTCGTAAGGGGTGCCTTCCTGCTGGGCATTTGTGAATATCGTATCGAGGGAGATAACAAGATCTCCATTGAGGACATTGCCTTCGCAGTAGTCGAAGGTGATGATGTCTGTGTAATAGTCGTGCTGCAGGAACTCACGGTTCACTTCGAGGATTTTCTCGTCGTCGCAGAAGAGATAGCCTATCTCGCCCACTTTCTTTCCGTGGGCAGCAGCAACGCGCTTTATCCACGCCGTTGTCTCGCGGCGCTTGATCTTTGGGAAGGGGGTATTTTCGGAGTTGTAGGTAATCATATTTCTTTTTTCCCTGCAATGAATTGCAGGGCACGGGGGCTTTTTTAGCTCGATGTTTTTAGCTTGATGGCTTTTTCTTTTTAGCTCAATGGTTTTTTCTTTTTTAGCTCGAGGCTTTTTATGGCAGGAACTTGGAGATGTCTCTGCCGAAATGTTTCAGTTCGCGTACCATGGAGCTGCTGATAGCTGCTTTTTCCGGCGAAGCGAAGAGAACGATGGTTTCAATCTCTGGAGCGAGAAGTTTGTTTATTTCTGCCTGTTCGCGCTCGTATTCGAAGTCTTTTGTGGAGCGTACACCTTTTATTATATAACGTGCGCCCACGCGAGATGCGAAATCTACGGTCATGTCGGAATATTTTTCCACTTCAACCTTCGGCTCATCTTTGTATATTGCGGCTATTTGCTGTACGCGCTCGTCGGGAGTGAGCATGGCTGATGGCTTGTGCTCGTTGTATCCCACGCCAATGACAATCTTGTCAAACAGCGGCAGGAAGCGCTTCACGATGTCGGCATGGCCGATAGTGAACGGATCAAAGGAGCCGGAGAAAAGGGCAATGTTCATGGGTGTTTCTTTTTATTTTGCCCGACGGAAAACCGTCGGGAACGGTGGCTGATGGGCCGAAAGCGGAACTTTCGGGGACGGTGGCTTGGCTGGAACGGTGGCTAATCAAAGAGACCTGGGGACATGATGTTTCCCTTGTACGGATTGCGGCCGAAATGTTCGTAAGCGAGTTGTGTTGCCATTCTGCCTCGTGAGGTTCTGTTGATGAAACCTTCCATGATGAGGAAAGGCTCATAAACTTCCTCTACGGTTCCTGCGTCTTCTCCAATGGCTGTCGCTATGGTAGAAACTCCAACAGGACCACCGGCAAACTTGTCGATGATGGTGAGAAGTATCTTGTTGTCAATCTCGTCAAGCCCGTAACGGTCAATCTTCAGCGACTCAAGCGCTTTCTTCGTGATGGTGAGATTTATCGTTCCGTCGCCGAGAACCTGAGCAAAGTCGCGCACACGGCGAAGCAGAGAGTTGGCAATACGAGGTGTTCCGCGTGAGCGAGAAGCAATCTCGTAGGCAGCATCAGGAGATATTGGCACATTGAGCAGCGAAGCCGAACGAGTGATAATCTTGGAAAGAGTCTCTGGGTCGTAGTACTCAAGGTGCATGTTTATGCCGAAACGGGCACGAAGCGGAGCTGTGAGAAGTCCGCTGCGAGTCGTTGCTCCAACGAGGGTGAACGGCGAAAGGTCTATCTGAATGCTGCGAGCCGACGGACCTTTGTCTATCATGATGTCGATACGATAGTCTTCCATGGCAGAGTAGAGATACTCTTCCACCACAGGAGAAAGGCGGTGAATCTCATCAATGAAGAGGACATCGTTCGGCTCAAGCGATGTGAGAATACCTGCCAGGTCACCCGGTTTGTCGAGGATAGGACCGCTTGTGAGCTTGAAACCAGAGCCAAGTTCGTTGGCAATGATGTTCGACAGAGTGGTTTTTCCAAGTCCTGGAGGACCGTGGAGCAGGGTATGGTCGAGTGGTTCGCCACGCTTCAAGGCGCCTTTTACAAAGACGCGAAGGTTGTCAACGACATCCGGCTGACCGCTGAAGTCGTCGAAGCATAGCGGGCGGAGGGCTTTCTCGTAGTCACGATCGCTATTGGTGGCTGATTTTCTTATATCGAAGTCTGACACAGTGGAATTTACGGATTTACAAGTTGGTTTTTGTTTTTTGGGTTTTTGGTTGTTTGTAGGGCGAACATTTGTGAGCCGCGATTCAGGTTTTCTTTCGCGGCGCAACGGCTCGGAAATCCTCGCCCTACATCAGAGACGCCCTACA
The DNA here is from genome assembly GCA_024401275.1 of Bacteroidaceae bacterium. Lineage (GTDB taxonomy): Bacteria > Bacteroidota > Bacteroidia > Bacteroidales > Bacteroidaceae > Prevotella. The sequence continues at coordinate 31,804 of JAKSLJ010000024.1, forward strand.
TTTTTTCATTTTTCACTCTTCTTGCTGAAGTAGCGTACCGGATACCAAGTGGCAATCCAAGACACAACAACAACGGTGATGAATACGATGAGGATGTCCGAAGGATGGACGCTGACAGGGTAGGCATTCACGATGAATGTTCCTTCCGACTGCCCGAGGGCAACAAGACCGAATGTCTGCTGGAGCCAACAGAGAAGGAGACCGACGAGAAGTCCTATGATGGCACCGATGCAGGCTATCATGCGACCTTCGTAAAGGAAAATCTTTGCAATCTGCTTGTCTTTTGCACCGAGTTTTCGGAGAGTCTCCGTGTCTTCCTTCTTGTCAATCATAAGCATCGACAGCGAACCGATGATGTTGAACGAAGCAACGATGAGAATGAACGAGAGGAAAACATAGGCAAGGAGCTTCTCTATCTCCATGATATTGAATGTTTCCGCCTGCTGTTCGTATCGGTCTTTTATGACATAACCCTCGCCGAGAGTTTGCTTTATTTCCTTCTTTACGGCATCAATGTCCGAGCCAGGCTTCAGTCGTAGGTCAAGAGCCGACATCATATTCTGCATTCCGAAAAGGTTTCTTGCGAAATCTATTGATGTTATGATGTGGCTTTTGTCGTATTTTGCCTGCTGAACGCTGAAGATTACTCCTGGCGAGAGAACCGAATCAACCACGAAAGCTTCACTCGGATCTTCCAAATCTATCAGCTGACCTTCACGCTGTGGAGCGTAAAGTTGCAGATAGTCAGAGTAATGAGCCGATGCGCCAAGAGCGTCTGCCAGTCTTATTCCGAGTATTCCGAACTCAAGGTTTGCTGCTTGAAGAGTGAAATCGCCGTCGCCGTAGAGTATGCTGTTGATGTTCGTGAGTTTGTTGAAATTGTCTTCCACTCCCATCACGGTTACCATAGCCTGCTTGCCCTTGTATGCGGCGAGTGCTTTCTCCGTAACAACTTCCGTGGCAACTTCAACAGCCTCAAGTTTCTTTACCTTCAAGAGCTTCTCGTCGTCAACAGGCATTGACTTACCTTTGGCAGGAGTAATCTGTACCTGCGGGTCGAAAGAAGTGAAGAGAGTAGCCACAAGGTCGTGGAAACCATTGAAGACACTCATCGTGACAATGAGTGCCATGGTAGCCACAGCCACGCCAAGCATGCTGACAAGACTTATCAGATTGATGGCGTGCGTACTCTTTTTAGAGAAGAGATAGCGGCGGGATATGAATAGAGGGAAATTCAAGAAACCTACTTATTTACAATTTACGGATTTACAATTTTCAATTATTCGCAGAGCGAGGCAACTGCCATCTCGTAGCCTTTGAGACCGAAACCGATTATGATTCCTGCAGCAACTGACGAGATGTAGGAATGATGGCGGAACTCTTCGCGCTTATGGACATTGCTGATGTGAACCTCAATTACCGGAGTCTTGATGGCAGCAATGGCGTCGTGAAGGGCTACGGAAGTGTGGGTATAGGCACCAGCATTAAGCACGATGCCTTCGTAAGAGAAGCCAACCTCGTGGATTTTGTTTATCATCTCGCCCTCGATGTTGCTCTGGAAGTACTCAATCTCTGCCTCAGGAAACTTTGTGCGAAGTTCTGGAAGATAGCTTTCGAATGAGTTTGAACCATAGATGCCAGGTTCGCGAACACCGAGGAGATTGAGGTTCGGGCCGTTAAGGATTAATATCTTTTTCATTTACAATTTACCATTTACAATTTACCATTTGGCATTCGCCTTAGGCATTTACCATTTTGACTTTTACAGCACCGTGTCTGCCAGTCGCTTTGCTTTGTCGCGAAGAGCGTCTATGTCTGCATCTGTGTCGCCGTAAGCAAGCACGACTGCCATTCTTCTGCCAACATGAGCTTCTGGCTTTCCGAAGATACGGATGCGCGTATTCTCCTCTGAAAGTACGTCTTTCAGGTTGTAATCAAGTGGCTTGTCGCTTTCTTCCTTAGAAAGAACAACTGCTGAAGCACCAGCATGCTCAAGCTTTATGTCGTGGATTGGCAAACCGAGTACGGCGCGGCAATGCAGTTCAAATTCAGAGAGATTCGTAGTATGACCGAGCGTAACCATACCTGTGTCATGTGGACGAGGTGAAAGTTCGCTGAAGATTACGCCATCTTTTGCCAAGAAGAACTCAACGCCCCAGATGCCGGCACCTGTGAGCGATGCTGTAACCTTTGCTGCCATGTCCTGAGCATCCTTCAAATCCTTGTCTGAAATGGCGTATGGCTGCCAGCTCTCGCGGTAGTCGCCGCCCTTCTGAACATGGCCGATAGGTGGGCAGAAGAGGGTAGGGCCGCTCTCCTGAGTTACGGTAAGGAGTGTGAATTCAGAGTCGAAGTGGATGAACTCCTCAATGATGATTTCCTTTACATCTCCGCGGCTACCTTCCATTGCGTCGTCGAAAGCCTTGCGAAGCTGCGAAGCCTCTTTTACCAAACTCTGACCGTGGCCGGAAGAAGACATGAGTGGCTTGATGACACAAGGGAAGCCGATGCTCTTTGATGCTTCTTCAAGCTGCTCAAAAGTTGTAGCGTAGTAATACTTTGCCGTGCGCAAACCGAGTTCCTTTGCTGCAAGGTCGCGGATTGCCTTACGGTTCATTGTGTAGTTTACGGCGCGTGCAGAAGGTACAACCTTTATGCCCTGTTTCTCAAAATCGAACAGGCGCTCTGTGCGAATTGCTTCTATTTCAGGCACGATAATGTCTGGCTTATGCTTGTTTACAACGGCAGTAAGCGCATCTCCATCGAGCATGGAGAACACTTCGCGTTCGTCTGCAACCTGCATTGCGGGGGCGTTATCATAACGGTCGCAAGCTACAACATGGCAGCCTTTTCTCTGTGCTGCAATAACAAACTCCTTGCCGAGTTCGCCTGAGCCTAAAAGCAGAATTTTCTTCATTCAGTGTTAGTTTGTTTAGGATTTATTCTTTATTTCGCGGGCAAAGTTAGCAAAATTATTGGAAAACTCAAAGGAAATGGATGATTTTTTCAGTATTCATTGTAAATGAAGCTTGGCGGCACAAATTCTTTTCCCTTGCATTACGAATGCTTTTCCTTGGCGTTTTTAATGCTTTTCCTTGGTGGGACGACTCATTTTCTTATAAGAAAAATAAAATTTTCTTACTAGAAATGAAAAGTTTTCTTACTAGAAAAAATAAATTTTCTTATAAGAAAATGATATGCAATCCTAAGGCTTATGTTTTGCTTTCCTTGGTGTTATGATTCGTAATCCTTTGCGTGAATATTTCCTTTGCTTTGCCTTGCTTTTATTAACAAATATGACTTTTTTTCATTTTTTATGATTTTTTTTGGCAAATTCCTTTGGTGTTAGAAAAAAAATGCGTAATTTTGTGTTACAGAAGCGCAGAAAATGTGGCTTTTTATGAAAAGAAAATCCGGAAATAAATAGAAAGAACCACAGATTTTCCAGCTCTTACACATTAATATTATAATAGGCGGCAAAAAAGTAAATCCGCCATAAACAAATGAACATTTGAGAGTATATCGGCTCTCAGCCGTAAACTTTCCATGACGAAAAAAAACTATGATTAACGATTTCAAAAAGTTCGCTCGCCTCGACAGAGGCATTTCATCGATGACGCTCGACAGCGTAATCTCAGCACAGAATCAGTATCTCAACCCTTATATCCTTGAGGAGCGCCAGCTGAATGTTACTCAGATGGATGTTTTCTCACGCCTGATGATGGACCGCATCATCTTCCTCGGCACTCAGATAGACGACTATACTGCCAACACTCTCCAGGCGCAGTTGCTCTATCTTGACTCTGTTGACCCAGGCAAGGATATCTCAATCTACATTAACTCTCCTGGCGGTAGCGTTACTGCAGGTCTTGGTATCTATGACACAATGCAGTTCATCAACTCTGATGTTGCCACAATCTGTACAGGTATGGCAGCTTCTATGGGTGCTGTCCTCCTCGTGGCAGGTCAGGAAGGAAAGCGCTCTGCTTTGCCACATTCTCGTGTTATGATCCATCAGCCTCTCGGCGGAATGGAAGGTCAGGCACGCGATATGGAAATTCAGGTGGCTGAAATCCAGAAGCTCCGTACTGAGCTTTACAACATCATCGCAACACATTCGCATACAGACTTCGACAAGGTGTTTGCTGATTGTGACCGCAACTATTGGATGACAGCTGACGAGGCTAAGGAGTATGGAATGATTGACCAAGTGTTGGCTAAGAAGTAATCAAGATGAATAAATGTAGTTTTTGCGGTCAGAATGAGCGTCAAGTTCGTCTGCTTATCTCAGGTCTGAACGCATTTATATGTGACGACTGCTCAAAGAGAGCGGCTGAGCTTGTTGATGTGCAGCTCGGCTCAGAGGCAGCTCAGGAAGACGGGGATGACTTCAACTTTGATACTGAAGGAAAAGGTAAAGGAAAGAAGCTCCCAAAACCGGCGAAGATAAAGGAATATCTCGACCAATATGTAATCGGACAGGATGAGGCAAAACGCTATCTTTCTGTGTCGGTTTACAACCACTACAAGCGACTCGGTCAGAAAAAGGCCGACGATGAGGTGGAGATTGAAAAGAGCAACATCATCATCGTAGGTCGTACAGGTACTGGTAAGACTCTCCTTGCCAAGACCATTGCCCGACTTCTTGATGTGCCTTTCACTATAGTTGATGCAACTGTGTTTACAGAGGCAGGATATGTGGGCGAGGATGTTGAGAGTATTCTCTCGCGTTTGCTCCAGGTGTCTGACTATAATGTGAAGAAGGCAGAACGAGGCATTGTCTTCATAGATGAGATAGACAAGATTGCCAGAAAGAGCGATAATCCGTCGATAACTCGCGATGTTAGTGGCGAAGGTGTTCAGCAAGGCTTGCTCAAACTCCTTGAAGGAACTATCGTGAACGTTCCACCAAAGGGCGGCAGAAAGCATCCGGATCAGGATTATGTCAAGGTAAACACGAACAACATTCTCTTCATCTGTGGTGGTGCTTTCGACGGAATTGAGACAAAGATTGCGCAGCGCATGAACACTCATGTCGTGGGTTATAACTCTGTTAAGAATATAAAGCAGATTGACAAGAACGACCTCTTGAAGTATATCCTTCCACAGGATTTGAAGTCGTTCGGCTTGATTCCTGAAATCATCGGTCGTCTGCCTGTCCTCACTCATCTTGATCCGCTTGATCGCGATGCGCTGAAGTCTATTCTGACAGAACCGAAGAACTCGCTCGTAAAGCAGTATACAAAGCTCTTCGGCATGGACGATATAAAGCTTACATTCACAGAGGAAGCGCTTGACTTCATTGTTGACAAAGCCGTTGAGTACAAGCTTGGCGCTCGTGGACTTCGCTCTATCGTTGAAGCAATCCTTATTGACGCAATGTTTGAAATGCCTTCAAAACGCAAGAAGTCGTTTGAAGTAACAAAGGAATACGCTGAAAATCAGTTGAACAAAGCAAATCTTGAAGTATGACAAATCGCATATATGACACTCTGAAACAGTTTTTTGGCTTTGATTCTTTCAAGGGCCATCAGGAGCAGATTATACGCAATGTGCTTGACGAGAAAAATGTTTTTGTACTAATGCCGACGGGCGGTGGCAAGTCGCTTTGCTACCAGTTGCCTGCACTTATTATGGAAGGCACGGCAATAGTCATTTCTCCGCTTATCGCCTTGATGAAGAATCAGGTGGATGTGATAAACGGAAATGCAGAGTATGACGGCATAGCACACTATATAAACTCTTCGCTTACCAAGGCTGTTGTCGATGGCATTAAGAAGGACATCACGGAAGGTCGCTGCAAACTGCTTTATGTGGCACCGGAATCGCTCACAAAGGAGGAATACATAACCTTCCTGAAGAGCGTAAAGATTTCTTTCTATGCTATAGACGAGGCTCACTGTATCTCGGAATGGGGACATGATTTCCGCCCGGAATATCGCCGCATTCGTCCTATTATCAATGAGATAGGCAACGCTCCGGTCATTGCCCTTACTGCAACTGCTACTGACAAGGTGCGTACGGATATAAAGAAAAACCTTGGCATAACAGATGCTGTTGAATTCAAGAGTTCGTTCAATCGTGCCAATCTTTACTATGAGGTTCGTCCGAAAGGAAAGGATATTGACAAGCAGATTGTTAAGATTATCAAGCAGAACTCAGGCAAGAGTGGTATTATTTATTGTCTTTCGCGTAAGAAGGTGGAGGAACTTGCTGAAGTGCTTCGTGCCAATGACATAAAGGCTGCCGCTTATCATGCCGGAATGGATACAAAGCAGCGCTCTGAGACGCAGGACAATTTCCTTCAGGAAGATATTGATGTCATCGTGGCAACAATTGCCTTCGGTATGGGTATTGACAAGCCGGATGTTCGCTTCGTAATACACTACGACATCCCAAAGAGCTTGGACGGCTACTATCAGGAAACTGGTCGTGCCGGTCGAGACGGCGGCGAGGGCAAGTGTATTGCCTTCTATGCTAAGAAAGACCTTCAGAAATTGGAGAAGTTCATGGACGGAAAGCCTGTCTCTGAGCAGGATATTGGTCGTCAGCTTCTTCGTGAAACTGAGTCGTATGCAGAGACTTCCGTCTGCCGCAGACGAATGATTCTCAACTACTTCGGCGAAAAATATACTGAAGAAAACTGCCACAACTGCGACAACTGCAAGCATCCTCATGAGAAGCATGAAGCCTCTAAGGTTCTTACTCTTGTGCTCAGCACAATCGATAAACTGAAGGAAGACTTTGACACTACTCATATAGTTGATCTCCTTGCAGGAAAGGAAACGCACGATATTGTTACTCACCATCACGAAAATTCTCCGCTTTTCGGTAAGGGAAAGAAGTATGCCGAACTCCTTAAGCCAGTAATTCGTCAGGCTCTTCTCGAGGATTATCTCTATAAGGATGTTGAGAGTTATGGTCTTCTGAAGCTTACGGATAAAGGACGCGAGGCGATGGAGAATCCGCCACAGATGGAAGTAATGCTTGATGGCATCTTTAATGAGGCAATTGGTGACGCTGAAGATGAGGCAAAGATTGAGGCACTTGACCCTATTTTGCTCAAGATGCTGAAAGACTTGCGCAAGAAGGTTGCCAAGACATCAAAGGATGCGAATGGAAATGTCGGACTTCCTCCGTATGTCGTATTCCAGGATATTTCGCTCGACCAGATGGCGACTGTTTATCCACATACGATGGATGAACTGCAGAACATCAACGGTGTTGGTGCTGGTAAGGCTAAGCGTTTCGGTCAGCCTTTCCTCGACATGATAAAGGTTTACTGTGAGGAAAATGACATTGAGCGTCCAGACGACCTGCGCTTCAAGACTGTAGCAAAGAAGTCGGCTTCTAAGGTTAAGATTATTCAGCTTATTGACAATGAGACTCCGCTTGATGAAGTTGCCAAGGCTCAAGGCATGAGTTTCGAGGCATTGCTTAACGATCTTGATTCAATTGTCTATAGCGGAACGAAGCTGAATATTGATTATTATATAGAAGACATCCTTGACGATGAGCAGATAGATGATATCTACGATTATTTCCTTGAAAGCAAAACCGACAGCATGAAGGAAGCAATGAAGGAACTCAAGGATTACTATGAGGATGACGAAGTGCGTCTCGTGCGCATCAAGTTCATCTCCGAGAATGCTAACTAAAAGGCCCCATAGCCCCCGAAGGGGGAACTTTTAATAGTTTTGCTTTCATATAAAATTGTAAATTGTCAATCTATAAATTGTAAATTACAATGATGAACATCGAAGAACTTTACAAGATTTATCTTGAAAATCCTAATATAACAACCGACAGCCGCAACTGCCCGCCTAATTCTATCTTCTTCGGCATAAAGGGCGAGCGTTTTGACGGCACTAAGTTTGGCGATGCTGCTCTCCAGAATGGAGCTGCATACGCTGTTACTGAAGGCGATACTTTGAAGACTCTGCAGGATTTGGCTAACTACCATATGAAGCAGATGAAAGCAAAGGGCTTGAAGGTTATCGGCATTACCGGCACTAACGGCAAGACTACGACCAAGGAACTCGTCTCGACTGTGCTTCAGAAGAAGTTTAATGTGCTTTATACTCAAGGCAATTTCAATAACCATCTTGGTGTGCCGTTGACCATTCTCCGCATTCGCGATGAGCATGAGATAGCTGTCATCGAGATGGGAGCAAATCATCCTGGCGAGATTCGCGACCTTGTGAACATTGCAGAACCTTCGTGGGGCTTGATCACTTCCGTCGGTCGTGCGCATCTTGAAGGTTTCGGCAGCTTTGAAGGCGTCATTAAGACAAAGGGTGAGCTCTACGATTACCTTCGCGCTCACGGCGGAAAGGTCTTCCTCAATAAGGAAAACGAATATCTCGTTCCAATAGCAGAAGGCATGGAGCAGATTCCATATGTTACCGGTGGGGTTATTGATAATGCAGAATGCAGAATGCAGAATGCTGAATCAAATACCGCGCAGCCAAATTCTGCATCCAGCATTCTGCATTCTGCATTAGTGAAGTTCCACTATAGCGTTTCTCCTGATGCAACAGAATATGTGCAGACACAACTTATCGGCAACTACAACATTGTGAATCTCCTTGCAGCAGTTACTGTAGGCAACTATTTCGGAGTAAGCTGTGAGGATATAAATGCCGCTCTCTCTGAATATACTCCTACTAACAATCGTTCGCAGCTGATGAAGACGGAGAAGAATACTCTCATCGTTGACGCATACAATGCTAATCCTACTTCAATGGCTGCTGCCCTTGACAATTTCCAGACTATTCCTTCTGAGCAAGAAAAGATGGTTATCCTCGGCGGAATGGGCGAACTTGGACCTGGTTCAGACGAGGAACATCAGAAGATTCGCGAGAAAATTCAGGAGATTGGCGTTAAGCATGTCTGGCTTGTTGGCAAGCAGTGGGGCAAGTACGATTTCGAGACCGTTGACGAAGTCATCGCACATCTGCAATTAGAACCGCTTGAGAATAAGCTTATCCTCGTGAAAGGCTCTAACTCACAGAAGTTGTTCAAACTTCCTGAACATTTGTAGAAAAGATTTAAGCGAGGAACTCCAATTGAAAAAAAGTATTTGCAAGGAGCTCCAATCTGATAAATGTAGGGCGAGGATTTCCGAGCCGTTTCAATAAGCAAATATTATGCTTGCAAACGGTTCGGAAATCTTCGCCCTAACTTTTTCCTTCTTTAGAACTGATAGCCTAATGTGATTCCCAAAGACAGGTTAGTACTTACTCCTGGGAAAATTGAAGCAATGGCACCTATCAATCCCGCCTGTGGGTCATAGATGCGCTTGAAACCGCATTCGGCATTTAATCCAACAATGTAGTGATCATTGAAGATTGCCTCTGCTCCAATGGTCATACCATAGTCGAGGCGGCTAACGTATCGTTTTCCCTTTCCGAAAGCATCGCAAGAAGTTTCGGTTTTTATTCCTTGTTCTGTCGTCGTCGTTTGGGTAGTTCCGCCAATTCCGTACGCAGCGTATAATCCAGGTAGCACATTGTATTTGACTTTTCCATTTTCGCTTTCATATACCTTTATTCCAAGTCGTACAGGGATAGTGATGAAATGCGCCTGTGTGTCAATCTCGCTATCCTTCACACTTCCGTCAAGAAAATGTTCAGCTTCTTCTTCTGTGGGTCTGTGGCGTAGTTGCCAATATGCACCTGGCACAATGCTTAGCTGATCAGAAATGGGGATGTCAATGTCGGCACCTGCCCTGATGCCGAGGCTGAGATTAACCTCTGGACCAACGATTGCTGATACTTTTACTTGTGCATTTGCTGCAAGTGATGCAATTGCCATAATTGCTGTAAATACTATTCTTTTCATATTCTTTACTTTTGACTACCGAATACTTCTTGCATGTTCTCATTCTTTATTATTCTGCCGAACTATATGATGTTTGCAGAGTAAACATACAAGAAGGAAGTGGGAATAAAAAGGCGAGTATCATTGTGGTTGATACTCGCCTTTGGATGAAAAATTTCTTTTTATTCCTCGGCAGGCTTGAGGTTTGTGTAAACGTTCTGAACGTCATCAAAGTCCTCGAGCTTCTCAACCATCTTGTCGATAGTAGCGCGCTGCTCTTCGTTAAGGTCGCCCTTGAGGTCGTTAGGGATGTAAGTGAACTCACCACCGATGTCCTCAAAGCCCTTGTCCTCAAGGAACTTCTGGATAGCTGCGTAGCTCTTAGGATCACCGTAGATAGTGATTGTGCCTTCTTCCTCATCCTCGTCGTATTCGTCTTCTGCGTTAACATCGATGAGTTCGAGAACGAGTTCGTCCATGTCGAGTTCAGCAGGCTTCTTGAAAGTGAACACGCACTTGTGGTCGAAGAGGAACGAGAGTGAACCTGTAGTACCGAGAGTACCTGAGAACTTGTTGAAGACTGAGCGTACGTCACCTACAGTACGAGTGGTGTTGTCAGTAAGAGTGTCCACGAAGATAGCGATTCCGTGAGGTCCGTATCCTTCGTAAGTAACTGACTTGTAGTCGCTCTGGTCCTTACCCATTGCGTTCTTGATAGCGCGCTCAATGTTATCCTTAGGCATGTTCTCACGCTTACAAGTAGCGATAACAGAACGGAGTGCTGGGTTTGTGTCAGCGTCTGGACCGCCAGCCTTAACAGCGATGGCAATCTGCTTGCCAAGACGAGTAAATGTTTTTGCCATGTGGCCCCAACGCTTGAGCTTGGTGGCCTTACGATATTCAAATGCTCTTCCCATATTTGGTTTTAAGTTTTTAGTTTTCGGTTTATGGTGAGACCCAGCGGAAAACCGCTGGGCATAGTCTTGTTTAGCGAGAAATGATGACTTTAGCGTAGCTCTGCGTTGAGCTGCTTAGTTAAATTCGCGATGAGTTTCTTCATGATGGCGTCAATCTGCTTGTCGTTCATTGTCTTCTCTATGTCCTGGAGGATGAAGTTGACAGCGTATGACTTCTTGCCTTCTGGGAGGTTCTTGCCTTCATAGACGTCGAAGAGTTCTACGCTCTTGAGGAGCTTCTTCTCTGTCTGCTTTGCAATCTGCTCAATCTGTGAGAACTCGATGTTCTTGTCGAGAAGCAGAGCGAGGTCGCGAGAAACGGCTGGGAACTTTGATGCCTCCTTGAACTGAAGCTTTGCAGAGAGTGCGAGCTTTGTGAGGGCGTTCCAGTTGATGTCGGCGTAGAACACTGGCTGCTCGATGCCGAACTTCTTCAACTGCTTGCCTGCAACGATACCCATCTGTGCGATGACCTTGCCGCCACGGTTCTCAATATTGAGAGACTTCGCGAAGATGTTGTTCTGACCTTGCTTTACAACGAGTGCACCGCCAATCTGTACGCCGAGGCGAGCGAAGACGTTCTGGACATTTGCCTTGAGCTCATAGAATGTAGCTTCTTCGTCGGCATGTGCCCAAGAGCCCTGGACACGCTTACCTGAGATCCACATGCCGAGGTGCTGCTCTTCCTGGTAGCCACGCTGAGGATTATCCTCTGTCTGACGCTCCTTATTAAATGTATATGTGTTACCAAACTCGAAGATATGGAGGTTTGGCATCTTGCGGTTTACATTGTGGGCGATGGTCTCAAGACCACCGAAGAGCAATGTCTGACGCATGAAAGCGAGGTCGTTGCTGAGAGGGTTCATGATGCGAACGCTCTGCTCTGCCGGATACTCGTTGAGCTCTGCACCTTCGTAGTAAGCGAGCTTTGTGAGAGAGTTGTTCATGATCTCGTTGAAGCCAGCACCGATGAGCTGCTCCGAAACGAGGTTCTGCATCTTGTGCTTCTCGTCCTCAGCGCCCTTGATGACGAGTGAAGACTTGAGGGAAGTAGGAATCTCAACATTATTGTAGCCGTAGATGCGGAGGATGTCTTCCACAACATCGCAAGGACGCTGAACGTCAACGCGATAAGCAGGAACCTCAAGCTTCAAGCCTTCAGCAGTTTCCTCCACGATCTTCATCTCAAGCGAAGTGACGATGCTCTTGACTGTCTCTGCAGGAATAACCTTACCGATGAGGTTGTTCACATAGTCGTACTTGAGGTCAACAGAGAAATCCTTTATTGGCTCTGGATAGACATCCACGATTTCCATTGAAACCTTTGCGCCAGCGAGTTCCTTAGCCATGAGAGCAGCCTGCTGGAGAGCATAGATTGTGCCATTAGGGTCGATACCGCGCTCGAAACGGAAGGAAGCGTCAGTAGAAAGACCATGACGACGAGCCGACTTGCGAATCCATGTTGGATGGAAATAAGCCGACTCAAGGACTACGTTCTTTGTTGTGTCGTATGTGCCGGAACCCTTGCCGCCGAATACGCCTGCGATACACATTGCGTCGTTGACGTTGCAGATAGCGAGGTCGCGGTCAGAAAGCTTGTGCTCCTCGCCGTCGAGAGTGACGAAAGGAGTGCCTTCCGGCATTGTCTTAACGATGATCTCATGGCCGTCAACCATGTCTGCGTCGAAGCAGTGGAGAGGCTGACCGTAAGCCATCATGATATAGTTTGTGATGTCAACGATGTTGTTTATAGGACGAAGACCGATGACATTCAAGCGGTTCTTCAACCATTCTGGCGACTCCTTGACCTCACAATCGGTAAGGCTGACACAAGCATAGCGCTTGCAAGCCTCTGTGTTCTCGATAGTTACCTTTACAGGAAGGTCGTTGTTGTCAACCTTGAAGTCGTCGCAAGAAGGGCGATGGAGCTTAGTCTCATAGCCGTTCTGAACGAGCCAAGCGTAGAGGTCGCGAGCAACACCCCAATGAGAGATGGCATCAGCGCGGTTTGCAGTGATGTCAACCTCAATGATGTAGTCGCTCTCAAGGTTGTAATACTCAGCAGCAGGTGTGCCGACAACTGCGTCTTCTGGGAGAACGATGATTCCGTCGTGGCTTGTGCCAACGCCGATTTCATCCTCAGCGCAAATCATACCGCAGCTCTCCACGCCACGAAGCTTTGACTTCTTGATGGTAAACTCCTTGTCGCCATCATAGAGCTTGCAGCCAAGAGCGGCAACGATAACCTTCTGACCAGCGGCAACATTAGGAGCACCACAGACAATTTGCTGTGGTTCGCCCTGGCCGAGGTCAACGGTAGTGATGTGCATGTGGTCTGAGTTAGGATGTACTTCGCAAGTAAGTACCTGGCCAACATACAAACCTTTCAGACCGCCTTTTATAGTCTGGACTTCTTCAACGCCGCCAACTTCCAAGCCGCCTGATGTGAGAGCTGCTGCTACCTCATCTGGCGAGAGCGAGAAATCAACGTAGTCTTTAAGCCATTTGTAGGAAATGTTCATATAGTAGTTTTGATTTTATTATAAAGCCCCGCGGATACCCGCGGGGAACAGTCGCTTATTGTCAAATATTCTCGACGTTATTTTCTGCTTGTTTTAATATCGCTTATTCGCCGATAGTACAGATAGAAACACGGTTCCAATCGTTCTCTTCGAACATGTTACCAATACCCTGACCGCCAGCAACGATACGGCTTGCAGGAATACCGTACTTGTTTACGAGCATATCCTTAACTGCCTTTGCACGATCGTTTGCGAGACGGATGTTTACATCTTCTGGACCATCCTGTGAAGCATAACCGTTGATAACGATTGTTGCCTCAACATGATTCTTGAGGTATGTAGCGATACGCTCTACATTAGGCTGCTGAGAAGGCTCGATAACTGTAGAGTTTACTGCGAAGTTTACAGTGCTTTCAAGAGTCTTCTTGCCAGTGATAACCTTTGTTCCACGAGCTTCACACTCTGCGAGTGAGTTCTTGAGGCGAGCATTCTCTGCCATGAGTTCGTCGTTCTGTCTCTCAAGACGAGCCTTAGCGTCAGCTGCAACCTTGAGACGAGCATTGAGAGCGTTGAGAGCGTCCTGCTCCATTACTGCAACTACAGTCTGGTAGCGCTTGCCGTTGCTGCTCTTGAAGTGGTAAGTAATACCAGCAGTAACTTCGCCCATGAGGTTGCGCTTGTCAAGTTCTGCGTTGTGGATTTCGCCGTTGTGGATGAGGTCGAAAACTGCTGCAGGCTTGAGAGAAATAGTCCATTCCTTCTCAGAACCGAAGTTGAAGTTGAAGTTGAGGCCGAACTTCGCAGCTACAGTATTGTAGTCCATACCTCCATCCTTGTTAAATATATAACGGTACCAGCCACCACCGGCTACGGCTTCGATGTCAACAGGATTCTTAGTTCCGTTCCACTGACCAAGGAGGTTGAGAATGTTGAAACGGTTGAGGAGAGAAACTGAGCAGTAGTCAAACATAGTTGAGCTCTTGCTTGTTATAGTTCCTGCAGGAGAAGTACTCTTCATATCACGACACCATGAAGAAGTGTTGATGCCCCAGTTGCTTTCAAGTGTAAGACCATAGTTTGGAGTGAATTCCTTATTGATTGCGAGACCGACAACTCCGCGGCTGTTAGGGAAAACAGGGAGTTTGCCGCCGAGAGGGGCGTTTGCGCCACCCTGGAGAGTAATGCTCCAGTTGTCAGTGAGCTGTGTGCCACTTATTGAAATTTCTTGTTGTGCGTTAGCCTGAGCAGCGATGGAGAGAGCTGCAATTGCTGATAAAAGAACTTTTCTCATGATGTAATTTTGTATTTAGTGTTTATTTATTTGCTCTGTCTGCTTGTTTATATTTCATATAAAACTCCGCAAAGTTAATGATTTTTTCGCTTTGTGGCAAATATTGATAGAAAAAGATGCAATAATCTTGCGATATAACTATTTATTTTCGCTCTTTATGTACTTTTTCCCCTCTTTTATTACTATTCCACGATGCTTTTCATTAATGTTTTGCCCAAGTAAGTTGTAGAGTTTTTTGCATGAAGATCTCGATTCTTCGGCATTTTTGATTGCAAGCTGTTCGTCGGTGAGGAATGTCTTTAGAGTAGATAAAGCCTTGTTCGCTCTGCCTGTCTGATTGTCAAAAAGTCCTGCGTTGTACCAGTTGTCGGTAACGCGTTTTGTGTTCCAATCAAGTCCAAATTCATTGGATTCCATAGACCACCAGAAAAGCCCGATGACGCTTTCGTGAGTCTTAAGCTTTTCGATTAAATCTGCTGTGAACTGGTTTTGTCCGTCATCGGAAATAGGCCAAGTGGATGAGTAGTCGTAGCTTACATCACTTGGTTGCCAATGGTGGTAATAACCAGTCTCTACAATCATGATCTTTTTGTCCGCAAAGTCTCGCTCCATTTTCTTGATGGCAATGTCAAGTTGCGTGAGGTCTTTGTGCCAGTAAGGATAGTAACTCAAGCCCACAATGTCGTAATCAACACCCGCAGTATTCATGTCGCTGTAAAAGTTGCCCAGATAAGTTGTGTTAGGAACACGCTCTGTGTGAAGGATAATCTTTGCTCGTGGACATTCTTCACGACAAGCTTTTATGGCATTTTTCAGTAGGGTGGTAAAGCGCTCGCGATTGCTTTCCTGTCCGGCGTAATACTTCTTGTATGAGCCGCCTTCTGCGCCCCAAAGCATGCCGTAACTTATTTCGTTGCCAGGCTGAATGAAGTCTGGTGTGGCTCCAACCTCATTTAATTTTGACAGACAGTCTTTAGTGTAGTCGTAAATCTTTGTATATAACTCATTATCAGAGAGTGAGAGCCACTCCTTCGGTGTGAATTGCTTTGCTGGATCAGCCCATGAATCGCTGTAATGAAAGTCAAGTATTAGCGCAAAGCCATTGTCTTTTATGCGTTTTGCCAGTTTTATGACATAGTCTAGATCCTGGCAAACTCCTTGTCCTTTATCTGTTGTAGAGGCGTTGCTAGGGGTGACGAACAGCCTGACGCGCATGGCATTATGTCCGTTTTGCTTGAAGAAACTGAGCAAGTCGCCACAAGGATTTCCATTGTTGTCAAGATATTTTGCTCCATGCTCCTCATATTTGGTGAGAAGAGAAATGTCGCCGCCCACAAAGTGCTGTGCCATTGTTGGCAGGAAAGAAGCCACTGCTAAGAAAAATGTGAGAATGTTTTTTTTCATGAAAAGGGTGTTTTTATGGTGGCAAAGTTACGAAATAATAAAAAAAGAAAAGAAGGTTATGCGTAAAATCTGCATATAAAACCTTCTTTTCATAAATTATTTTGCCTTGTATGTCGAATATACAATATAGTTTCCGTCAGTCTTCAGCGTAAAAGAATGCCCTGTTGCTTCGTTGAGAGTACCTTGCCACAACTGTTTATAAGCGTAAGTTTGCCAACGCAATCCTTCAGAAATGATTGTAGAGCAAGATATATTGAAGATGCTGATTTGCTGTCCTGGGAATGAGCAAAACTCCGTAAAACCGCTATTTCCTGTCTGGAAAACACCATAATCTGTGAGCATTGAAACCTCAATACCGAACTCTTCATGATAGAACGAAAGGAGCGAAATGTTGCCGAGAGTATGATCTTCTCGCTGCCCTGTAGCACCGAGATAGGTGATTTTCTTCGCGCCTTGTGAAATGCAGAAGCGGGTTGCTTTGGTCAAATCGTTAAACTCCTGTTCTTTAATTATATGGATAATATCCTTGTATTCCTTTCTGATTTCTTCAGACAATGAGTCTCCATCGCCGACAATGGCATTCGGAATGCGACCGTAGGCAATGAGTTTTTCTGCCGCACCGTCGCAACAGCAGACATATGAGGCATGGCTTAATGTCTCCAATGTCTCAGGAGAATTCGGGAAATTACCGTTTGCGAGAATTACTGCTTCTAGCATTCTGATTGTTCTTTAGTATGGTTGCGAATCATCTTTGTTGTGGTTGCGAATCATCTTTGTTGTGGTTGCGAATCATCTTTGTTGTGGTTGCGAATCATCTTCCTAAGGGTTACGATTCTTTTCGCCGTGGGTTACGATTCTATTCTCCGTGGGTTATGATTCTTCTCCCTAAGGATTATGGTGTGTTTTCTTATAAGAAAAAGAAATTTTTCTAGTAAGAAAATATATTTTTTCTAGTAAGAAATTTTATGGTTTCTTATAAGAAAATGGGATGTAACTCCCTGCGAAGTGAATCTTCTTCTTTGGGAAAGTGTTTAGGTTCCTTAGGGAAAGTGTTTAGGTTCCTTAGGGAAAGTGTT
>JAKSLJ010000025.1 GCA_024401275.1 Bacteroidaceae bacterium
CCTTAAATAAAGTTAAAATCGTTAAATCTGCACGATTTTACATTCTCAAAACATCCTCGATAGGACTTTTCTACCGTATTACGTGCAACTCGCTGATTATCAGTATGTGCCACAAACTATAACTGTTCTAGTCTAACCTCCGTGACGATCCCGACCTCCATAACAAGTCTTGGAGAAAGTGCGTTCATGGGGTGTTCTAGTCTAACCTCCGTGACGATCCCGACCTCCATAACAAGTATTGGAGAAAATGCGTTTGAAGGTTGTTCTTCATTACCCGTTATAGATAATATTAGGTACGCTGATACATATTTAGTAGAAGTCATAGATCATAAATGCACATCTGTTAACGTAAAAGAAGGAACACGATATATTGGTAGTCATGCGTTCGAGACTTGCCTTTGGCTCACCTCTGTGACTATCCCGAATTCCGTAACGAATATTGGAGATCATGCGTTTGAGTTTTGTTCTAGCCTCACCTCTGTGAACATCCCGAATTCAGTAACCAGTCTTGGAAACGGTGCGTTCCAGTATTGTTCCAGCCTCACATCTATAGACATCCCGAATTCAGTAACGAATCTTGGAGAGGGTGCGTTCTCGGGTTGTTCCCGTCTCACCTCCATTACCATCTCGAATTCCATAACGAGTATCAAAGAAGCTACGTTCTCTCGCTGTGGTCTCATCTCAGTGACTATCCCGAATTCCGTTAAGAACATCGAAAGTTATGCGTTCTACGGATGTCTTAACATACAAGACATTCACTCTAATAATCCAACTCCTCCAACTATTGATGACAACAATATCTTTTCAGGTATCAACACTACACAATGTGTCATTTATGTTCCAAAAGGAGCAAAAGAGGATTATGCTTCCGCAAATGGATGGAAAGATTTCTACAACATTGTAGAGGAAGAAGTGAATGCAATAGATCCTGCTGTAATGCCTAATACGAATAGCAACGGTGCAAGCATCTTTACCATTTCAGGCGAGAAAGTCATGAACGCCAACCACCTCCCTATCGGTATCTATATCAAAAATGGAAAGAAGGTTCGAGTGAAGTGATGTTTAATTGTTAACAGGAGACGGTTCTGCGTCACTTTCCGCAACATAAAATACTATAATTTTGCAACCAGAATGACAACGCTCCACCAACATAAGCCACAACGGGTCACGGTACCAACAGCTTCTACTCCACAATGCTTTCCACACATTCCACAAAAGGCTTCAAAGAACAGAAAGCTCTTGGGAAAGTTTTGCAGCCAAGAATGAGAACATCCCATCAACATAGAATGCAGTGGGGTCACGGTACCTGTCTCCACGACCTTCTTGACATACCTCAATAGGGGGGGGGTAATTCGTCTCTCTATAAGAAATGTTCGGAATTATTTGGTCGTTATATTATCTTTTTAGTAATTTTGCACAAAATAATTATCTTGTTTTTAACAATGAAACATTTATTTTCTTCGTTCATGTTGCTGCTATTTGCAACAACAAGTCTAGGAAAATGGATAGGTATCTATAAATATGATTCTGATTACAACGAAAAAGGACTAATCACTTTCTATGCCATCTGCTACTAGAATTATAATAAAAATGATTGGAGATGTGATTCCAAGTCAGAGTTTGCTTACGATGAAAATGGAAATATGACTTCAAATATAAGCTATTTTACTCCTTGGAACAGTGACACTATGCAAAAGTCATCAGAGTACGTCTATACCTATGATTATGCATCATCTGGTGAAGCAGTAGCTGGATTGCAACAATCACCAAATAAGCTCATATCACATACAATTATTGGTAGCGACGAAACTTACACATATCACTACTCTCCTTTCTCTCCTAATGCTCTCCAGGGCATAACAGAAAGCGCAAAGGGAAGCAATGGCAGTATTTATACCCTTGACGGTCAAAAGGTTAACCGATTGACACCTAATCACATTTACATCAAGAACGGAAAGAAATTTCTCGTAAAATAAGGGAACAACAGAGAAATAAACGTAATGTAAAACTATAAAACATAATATATGAAAAAGCTATCTTTTATCTTTTCTTTCCTTTTCGTAGCCACAATGGCTATGGCGCAGCAGAACCTGCGTGAGGGTTACGTCATCACCCTTGAGGGCGATACGCTGCACGGCATGATAGACTTCCGCACATCAGCGATGAACGCAAAGCGATGCGTGTTCAAGGAGAATGGTGCGACTGAGTTCAAGACTTATCTCCCTGGCGAGATTGACAGCTACCGTTTCCTGCACAACGGCATCTACTATGTGAGCAAGAATGTTCTGAAGGAAGACAACACTCGCGAAATGGTCTTTGCGGAATATGTTATCCGTGGTAACATGAACCTTTATCAAATAGGCTCATACGAGATGCTACTCGTTGATGAGGACGGAAACGAAGCATCTTTCTCCGTTACCAAAGCACGAAGTGCAAAGTCTCAGGACGCTCTCCGCGAAGAGATGGGCGATGTGTGGAAGATGCTCAGCAAGAGCGAGAAAGCAGGCAATATGATATGGGCGCTCAACAAGTCTCGCGACAATACGAAGAAGACAGTCATGACGTACATAGATGATGTCTGCACGGACGGTCATTGCGAAGTGTTTGAGTATCGAGCAAAAAACACGCCAGAGGAAGACCGCGCAGTGCACCCATGGGTGAAGGTAGGCTATAAGGCAACCCAATATAAGTTCTATAATGACAAGACCGTTACGGGCTATGCCCCACAGGTGTCGGCGGGTGCAGATATTCATTGGGATAGATTGTTCAAGGGTCTGATGGTCAACGTTGGTATTGCCTACGAGTCAGCAAAAGCTACGAGTGATAAAGAAAAGTATCTGCGCGTGAAGTTCAACCAGTTGGATCTGATGTTAGGTCCGGGATACCAATTCCAGGTTGGCGCGCTGAAGACACGAGTGAAGTGTGGTGCCATCTACAGAGCCTTCTCGCGTGATTTCGCCTACCCATGGGGAAACTATCCTGGTCTGGATTTTAAGTTTGATGAGCAGTTTGGTTTGTATGCTGGGGCAGGATTGGAAATTCCCCTGAAGAAGTTCTCATTGATTTGTGATCTGGACTATATCTATGACTACAACATACACAGGAAACATTACTATCCTGAAAAAACGAAGGTACTTCAGAATGGTATCTGCCTCTCGGCTGGTGTGAAGTTCTGACAATGACTTTCGCACCGGGAAAAAAGCATGTATTTAATTTTATTGCTTGCGCAAGAAAGTTCTCAGCACTAAAGGCAGAGCATCGCAAGCGTTGAGCGTAGCTCGACGGCCGAACTCACTTGTTAGTTCTAGCCGATAGGCTATAAATAGGGTGATGCTTTGTTCTTGGGATTTTATCTGCGAGTTCACTCACAAGGAAAGTCACGAGAGCAAAGCATCAATGGTTTATCAGAGCCATCTTCTCTTTTATGCGGTTTTTCTTTTTTTTGATTTATTAACAGCTTTGTGCCAAATTGCCGCAAGCTTCTGCAAACTTAGAGTATATACTTACCTTCGAAAAAGGAAGTAAAAAAGCGATGTATGTTAGTCTTTATTAATGCAATAAGCGGTCATTTTGTATAAAAATCATTAATAAAAGGCTGTTTTTCAACAAAAAGTTTTGCTGTTTGATTGTTTTAGAGTAAATTTGCAGCGATTAAAACTAATTCAGAATGCAGAATTATAATTAAAACCATGATTTTCGAATACGATTATCTCATCATTGGTAGCGGTGTGGCAGGAATGAGCTACGCGCTAAAGGTGGCAAGAAAGCATACGGGCAAGATTTGCATCATCTGCAAAACAACCCTTGATGAGGCGAACACGAAGTTTGCTCAGGGCGGTATCGCAAGCGTTACCGACACTATTGTTGACAATTTCGACAAGCACATTGAAGACACAATGATTGCCGGCGACTACATCAGCGACCCGGCAGCAGTGAAGCAGGTGGTGGAAATGGCACCATCGCAGATAAAGGAGTTGGTGGAATGGGGCGTAAAGTTCGACAAGAAGCCTTCCGGAATGTTCGACCTTCACCGCGAAGGCGGTCACTCTGAGTTCCGCATTCTCCACCATGCCGACGATACTGGCCGTGAGATTCAGCGCGGATTGATGGAGGCTGTTCGTCAGAATCCTTATATTGACATAAAGGAAAACCACTTCGCTGTTGAGATTATCACTCAGCATCATCTTGGAGTTGAGGTTACCCGACGCACTCCAGACATAGAATGTTACGGTGCATACGTGCTCAATCCAAAGACCAAGAAGGTAGATACTTACCTGAGCAAGGTAACGGTAATGTGTACCGGCGGCTGCGGCGCTGTCTATGAGACAACTACCAACCCAATCATTGCCACTGGCGACGGCGAGGCTATGGTATATCGTGCAAAAGGAACAGTCAAGGACATGGAGTTCGTGCAATTCCACCCTACTGCTCTTTACCATCAGGGCGAGACACACCCAGCTTACCTCATCACCGAGGCAATGCGCGGATACGGCGGCATACTGAGACTTCCTGACGGATCGTCGTTCATGGAGAAATACGACAAGAGACTCTCCCTCGCTCCACGCGACATCGTGGCTCGCGCCATTGACAAGGAGATGAAGAAGCACGGCATCGACCATGTCTGCCTTGACGTCACACACAAGGATCCAGAGGAGACAAAGCGCCACTTCCCTAACATCTATAAGAAATGTCTTTCTATAGGCATTGACATCACAAAGGAATACATCCCAGTTCGTCCTGCGGCTCACTATATGTGTGGCGGTATTCTGGTAGATACTGACGGTTGCTCTTCCATCAAACGCCTCTACGCCCTCGGCGAATGTTCTTGCACAGGACTCCACGGCGGCAACCGACTCGCCTCTAACTCTCTCATCGAGGCTGTTGTATATGCCGAAACTGCGGCTCAGCACTCAATGAAGCATATCGGCGAGTATGAGTTCAACCATGAGGTGCCGGAGTGGAACGATGAAGGCACAATGACCAACGAAGAGAAGGTCCTCATCACCCAGAGCGTGAAGGAAGTGGGTGAAATCATGGCAAACTATGTCGGAATAGTCCGTTCAGACCTCCGTCTTAAGCGCGCATGGACACGCCTCGACGTACTCTACGAAGAGACGGAAGCCCTCTTCAAGCGCGTGCATGCTACAAAGGACATATGCGAACTCCGCAACATGATCAATACGGCTTACCTCATCACTCGCTTTGCCATTGAGCGCAAGGAGTGCCGAGGACTGCACTTCACTACGGACTATAAGCTCCATGCCTACGACGAGTAAACCTCATACTGAACGTGATAGTTGTTTTCTCGTGGGGAAAGCGAAAGTTAATTTTATCTCTTGGGGAAAATGTGGAACATGGGGAAACTAATCAATGTTAAAACTTCCACATATTCCACACCTTCCCCAAGAGAATAATAAAAATCACATTCCCCAAGAAGTTTAAAAAAATCAAATCCACAAAATAAAAATATGAAAAAGATTTGTTATTTATTAGTGTCTATCCTTGTTCTTTCCGTTGCATCATGCACACAGAAGAAGGAAAAGGAAAATCTCAAGGACATGCACCTCAGCGACTCTCTCCAGCACATTGTTGACCTTCGTGATGCAGAGATAAACGACTTGCTCACAGTCTTCAACGATGTTCAGCAGAGTTTCAATGAAATCAATGAGGCTGAAGACCGCATTATCCTTGCCAAGAACGGCGAGCGTGGCAATTCAGCTGCAGTAATACGCGAGAACTTCAACTTCATCAAGGAGAAGATGCGCCAGAACCGCGAGCAGATTGAGCAGCTTGAGCAGAAGCTCCGCGAAAGCACTTTCAAGGGCGACGAGATGAAGCGCTCTCTCGAAAGCCTCGTCGCACAGCTCAAGAAGAAGGACAAGGAGATGGCAGAACTTGCGCTTCTCATCGAAGAAAAGAACACTACCATCGCTGCTCTGGACGAGCATATCCAGGCTCAGAGCACACGAATCACTCAGCAGGAAAACACCATCTCTGAGCAGAACCAGAACATCACAAGCCTCAACAACAAGGTTGACGAGCAGGCTGCTGAGAACACTCGCAAGCAGGAGACTATCGACGCTCAGGTTAAGTCAATGAACACTGCGTTCTATGTTTTCGGCACAAAGGCTGAACTCAAGGAGCAGGGCATTCTCGATGGTGGAAAGGTGCTCAACGGAAACTTCAACAAGAGCTACTTCACACAAATTGACATCCGCAACATGAAGGAGGTAAAGCTCTACTCAAAGAAGGCAGAGTTGCTCACTTCACACCCAGCAGGAACATACACTCTCCAGAAGGACATGAACGATCAGCTCATTCTTAAAATCACTGATCCACAACGCTTCTGGTCAGCAAGCAAATATCTCGTGGTGCAAGTCAAGTAGTTTCATTTACAATGGTGATGTAAATTGTAAATCTGTAAATTGTAAATGTAGTGATGCATAAACCCATAACATTTGACCGCTTTATCCATTGGGCAACCATTACGGCGGTAGTCATTGCTGTGATAGCTCTTCTGAACTATCTCAGCAATGTTCTTATGCCCTTCTTTATTGCCTGGGCTTTAGCCTACCTCACCTATCCATTGGTGAAGTTCGTGCAGTACAGAATGAAGTTCAAGAACCGCTCGCTGTCCATCATTGTCTCACTGTTGCTCATCATTATCGTGCTAGGCGGCTTTATCGCCCTCATCAGCGGAGAAATAATCTCGCAGATGAAACAGCTCGGCGACTATATAGACGTCTTCGTACAGCAGCACACAGAGAGCGACAGCGTGTCAATGTACATCAAGGAATGGCTGAGCAGCAACCGCCACGAGATAGAGCAATTCGTCAAGGAGAATGACATCACAGGCACGCTGAAATCGGCTCTTCCGCAGCTCTGGATGGTCATCAGCCAGACATACAGCGTGATCATCGGCTTCGGCGTTGTGCTTATCACCCTACTCTACACATTCTTCATTCTGCTTGATTATGAGTACCTTACAACTCATTGGGTAAAGATTTTCCCAAAGAGCGTACGCCCATTCTGGTCAAATGTGGCAGTGGATGTTGAGAAGGCGATGAACAATTATGTCCGCGGTCAGAGCCTTGTTGCACTGACAATGGGCATACTCTTCTGCATCGGCTTCACCATAATCGACTTCCCTATGGCTATCGGCTTGGGCATTCTTATCGGAATAATGGACCTCGTACCTTATCTCCACACCTTTGCCCTCATACCGACAGCCTTCCTTGCCCTCATGAAAGCAGCCGATACGGGACAGAATTTCTTCCTCGTCTTCGGACTTGCGGTGCTCGTTTTCTGCATCGTTCAGGTGATTATCGACATGTGGGTTACACCGAAAATCATGGGCGAAGCAATGGGTATGAACCCTGCCATACTGCTCCTTTCACTTTCTGTTTGGGGCAGCTTACTCGGCTTCATCGGACTTATCATAGCCCTTCCGCTGACTACCATCCTCATGGCTTACTATCAACGATATGTGACAAGAGAGGATGAAGCCCAGCCAAGCCCTCCCGAAGAGAGGGATGTTCAATAGTCTTGCAAGCTAAGATTATTTAATAAGAAATACTATTAACATAATAATTGCAATTTGTAAATCCATAAATTTCTCAGCTCATTCATGAAGTTTTTATCATCCTTATTAGGTATTAAACATCCCTCCCTTCGGGAGGGCTTGGGTGGGCTTGGGCTCTCAGGTTGGCTCTTTTTCTTTTGCATTATTTTCTCTTCTTGCATTCGTGAGGAGCAGCAATCCATGAATCCGAAAGGATGCTTTGAAGCACTATGGAAAATCATTGACGAGCACTACTGCTTCTTCGACTATAAACAAAAGGAGTACGGACTTGACTGGAATGAGGTACACCGCAGATACGCCAAGCAGTTTGAGAATCAGAAGCTTACTACCATGCAGTCGTACGAACTGCTCACCTCCATGCTTGGCGAACTGCGAGACGGTCATGTGAACCTCACCACTTCTTTCGACTACGGACGCTACTGGTCTTGGAAGGAAGACTATCCTCAGAACTTCTCTGACGCTCTGCAACGCAACTATCTCGGCACCGATTATCGCATCTCTTCTTCACTTATCTACAAGATTCTGCCTTGCAACATAGGCTATATCTACTACGGCTCCTTCTCAAGTAATTTCGGCGACGGCAATCTTGACGCAGTGCTTAACGAACTGTCCACTTGCAACGGTCTTATTATCGACGTACGCGACAATGGCGGCGGCGATCTTTCCCGCGCAGAGCAACTAGCAGGGCGCTTTACCAACGACGAACTTCTTGTAGGCTATATGCAGCACAAAACAGGCACTGGTCATAACGATTTCTCTGAAATGCAGCCGCAGAAACTGAAACCTTCCACCGGCATCCGTTGGCAGAAGAAGGTGGCAGTGCTTACCAATCGTTCCGTCTTCAGCGCTGCAAACGAGTTCGTCAAGTATATGAAGTGTTGTCCAAAAGCCGTTATCATCGGCGACAAGACGGGTGGCGGTGCAGGAATGCCCTACTCCAGCGAACTACCTAACGGTTGGAGCATCCGTTTCTCCGCCTGTCCTATCTACGACAAAGACAAGCAGTCGACGGAATTCGGCATCGAGCCAGACATAAAGGTTGACATCACTGCCGCAGACTCCGCCCGCGGAATAGACACGATAATAGAAACTGCCTGCCAGGAATTGAGCAAGTAAAAGTTGTAAAATCGCTAATCTCCAACTGCAATATGAACAAACTCACTTCGTTTCTTTTAGATGAGCAACAGGCGCATCGCAAAGGAGGATCCGTTCCAGGATGGTAATGGCCGTGTAGGTCGTTTGATACTGTTCCGTGAATGCCTCCGCCACAACGTTATGCCTTTCGTCATAGACAATGAACACAAGATGTTCTATTACCGTGGACTTGCAGAATTCAAACAGACTCCAGGATTTCTCATAGGCACCATGCAGTCGGCATAAGATGTTTACGAAGCATGGATAAAGTACTTCAACGAGAAATTACTTGAAGGCCTAAAGATTGAATAGAGATACAAACACCAATAATACAAGAATCTATACACAAAGGCAGACACCAACAACCTCACTGCCGGCATCTACATCAAGAATGGCAAGAAGGTTTTGGAGAAGTAATGTTTGATTAAAACGTAATCATAAAAACGACAGGAGGCAAGTGCTAATCTCAAAGCACTTGCCTCCTGCTGTGTTATGAAGAAAGGTCATTTATTTGAATGTTCAACCATGTATAACGCACTTCTTTATATCATGTTTCCTGGTTGAAAAGAAGAAAAACTGCCAATTGTTTTGTTGATTATAAATAAAATACTAACTTTGCCGCAAAATATAAAACATTTTGGCTATGGCATTGTTATTGGAATCTCAGTACAACTATTACAGAACTCACGAGTCAGAGTTGCTGAAGCAGTATCAGGGAAAGCATCTTGTAATCTCTGATACATTTCAAGTGTATCCTTTTGTTTCGCCAAAAGAAGGATATCGTTTTGGCATACAGCACTTTGGAGCTGGCAATTTTCTGTTGCATAAATGTGTGCCAGGCAGCCTTAATGTTGTTCATACGATAAATAATTGTGTTGTGGTATGAACAGATACAGATTTTGTGGAAACGGTTTATTAGACAAGATTGTTTCGCCGGTAAAAGTGGATATTTGTGTGGACAACAATGCTTAGAGCGCTTTCTTGTATCACATTTCTTTGTTGAGAAAAGAAAAAAACATCAATTGTTTTGCTAATTATAAATAAAGCACTAACTTTGCACTGAAAAAATCAGCAAAAAACTCAAAGGAATGATACCGTAGGGTTATTGTACTGGACGAAAAACTATAATATTTACCAAAAACTCATAAACATGAAAAAGATTTTATTGCTATTGTTTTGCATTGTTGGTTCATTGGCAGCCAATGCACAATCATCGTCAACTCAATCGTTAACACAGAAAGAGCGTTCTTTCATGAACAGTCTGAAGAGCTATCTCAGTAAAGAAGGTTACCGACCAGAGATTGATGAGGACAATGACTTGGCTTTCAAGAAGGAAGGTGACACTTATTGGATTACAGTTGCAGAGGAAGAAGAAGGCTACTACTTTGTTCGTCTTGCAAGCTCTATGAGTTGCGAGGACACCAACCTTGATGCTGTACGAAAAGCTGTAAACAAGGTTAATGGCGAATTCAAACTCGCTAAGGCTTACATAACTGATTCTGAACAGTCTATTCTGTTTGTTATTGATTCTTACTGCTATGCTTCTGGAGATTTCACAAAATACTTCTCAAGATATATGGGTATGCTTTCTGAAGTGGACGACGACCTGAAGGATTATTATAGCGAATACGACAAATAAATCGATTCCCCCCCAAAAAAACTAAAACACCCCTACTCTATTTTGCATAGAATAGGGGTGTATTCTTTATATGTTAGTTTATTTTATTTCTCAACAACCAGTCCACCATTGTTAGGGATGGATATCTTGAGTTGCTTCTTCTTATTGAGTTTCACGTCCTTCACACCACCAACGAGGTTTGCATCGTCAGCATAGAGCTTCACAGTCTGACCTGCCTCGAAGATGCCGTCGAGAGAGATTGTTGTGTTGAGAGTTTCCTTCATGGCGTTGACACCGCAAACATACCAATCGTTGCCAGTGCGACGAGCGAGAATGACATATTTTCCTGGTTCGCCGGCAATATACTTAACATCATTCCACTCTGTTGGCACGCGCTTCATGAAGTCGATAGCCCAAGCAGGAGCATCGGTGAGGTTGTTTGGTGCGAGAGCGAAGTGCTGAACTGGCGACTGGAGAAGTACGGCAGCAGCCAAAGCGAAGACATCGGAAGTCTTGCGCTGAGTGCCACGCTGATTGTTGCGACCGTAGAACTTGTTGAGAGCAGAGCCACCCCAGTCCATATTGCCAAGAGAATTGCGGCAGAAAGGATGAACAGTAGCGTAGAGAGCCTCATTGTCGCACTCGTTCTGACCGAAGTGGAGGTTCTCGCTGGCACGAACAGCCTCGCAAGCCACGAAGTTAGGATACATGCGCTCCCAACCGCGAGGAAGCGTGCAACCGTGGAAGATGACCATCACGCCAGCATCGTTAGCGTCGTTGAGAATGTCTTCGTAAAGCTGCATCTGCTGCTGCTTGTCGCCACCGAAAAAGTCAACCTTGATGCCACGAATGCCAATCTTCTTCATCCAGCGGAACTCGCGAGTACGGGTAACTGCGCGGTGCATAATTGCGAAAGGTCCCTGAGGAGCATGGTTCCAATAGCCGTTTGAGTTGTACCAAAGGAAGATGCCTACGCCCTTTGATGCGGCATATTTTGCAAGTTCCTCCATCTTCTCGTGACCGATATTGCTGTCCCAGAAAGCGTCAATAAGCACAGTCTTGTAGCCCATGTCGGCAGCGAAGTCGATGTAAGTCTTCTGGTCGTCATAGTTGCAGCTGCCATCCATCCACTGAATCCAGCTCCATGTTCCCTTGCCGTATGTGTATTGCTTGCTTGCTTCATAGACAGGCTCCACGAGGTCGTTGCTGACAGTAGTCTCAACGAGCGCCTGCGGAGTAGTGCCGAGAGTGATTGTGCGCCAAGGAGTTGCACAAGGAAGAGAAAGACCAGGCTGAGAAGTGCCGTTGCCGTTAGCCTCCTTTGGGTTAGGGAAAGCAATGGCATACTTGTTGTCGCCAAGATTCTGGAGATGGCAACCGCAGTAGTTTCCTGTTGTACCAGTCTCGGAAATGAGCATCCATCCCTTATCGGCATTCTTGAAAAGAGCAGGGAAAACATAGCCGTCGCCCCAACCATTCTTGCCGAGAGGACCACCAATCTCAGGGTGAGTCTCGTAGCTTGGAGCAGTTGCTGCGAAGCCTGTCATTGGCTGCATCTGTGGTGCGAGGTAAGATGTAGAAGTCTCGGCAACATTGAAGCCAGTGAACTCCTTCTGCACAACAGCCGACATGCGGTCCTTGCCAGGCTGGTGGATATAATAACGGAAAGCGACATCGGTGTCAGAGACGCGGAACTCGATGTCCATAGCCTTCTTGTCGTTGCGAGTTAGGGAGATAGTTGCAGACTTTGCAACATAATGCACGCTGTTCTTCTTCAAGGAGCGCACGCTGTAAGTTTCGTCAATAACTTTCGTGTCAACATTCTTTATTGCAAGGCCTTCGTGAAGGTTGATCTCACGAGGTTTGGAAGCATCGCGCTCGCTGTAATAAGAGAGCAAGAGACCAAGTGGAGAAGGAGCGACAAACTCGCTGTCACCAAGTGATACTGAGTAAGTTAGCTTGCCACCATCGTCAGAGACTGTAACCTTTATATTGCCGTTAGGAGAAGTAACGTCAACGGTGTTTGCCGACATAGTGAGGGCAGAGAAAAACAGAGAGAAAAGTAATAGGGCTTTTTTCATAGGTAGTAAAGTTAATCTGATTATTTGGGCGCAAAGTTACATCTTTTATTTCAAAAATCAAAGCATAGATATGATTTCTTTGTTTTTCCTTGGCTATTTCATTAGAAAAGCGTAACTTTGCAGCCGTATTATTTTCTTTTAATTAATTATATGTATCTATTCTCATCAGAATCAGTATCTGAGGGCCATCCAGACAAGGTGGCTGATCAGATTTCAGACCGAATCCTCGACCAACTGCTTGCCTACGACAACAAGTCGCACGTAGCAGTAGAGACTCTGGTCACTACCGGACAGGTAGTGGTGGCAGGTGAAGTAACATCAGAAGCTTACGTTGACCTGCAGACTCTCGCTCGCGAAACCATCAACAAGATTGGATACACAAAGTCAGAATACCAGTTCGACGGAAACTCTTGCGGTATTCTGAGTTGCATTCACGAGCAGAGTGGTGACATTAACCGTGGCGTAAGCCGCGAAGTGGAAGAAGAACAAGGCGCTGGAGACCAGGGCATGATGTTCGGTTACGCTACAAACGAGACCGACAACTATATGCCTGTCACTCTGGATCTTGCTCACATGCTCATGAAAACCCTTGCTGAGATACGCAAGGAAGGAGAGGTAATGACCTACTTGCGCCCTGACTCAAAGAGCCAGGTTACCGTGGAATACAGCGACGACAATATTCCTCAGCGCATTGACACCATCGTCATCTCCACACAGCACGACGAGTTCATCGAGCCTACCGACAATACTCCTGAGGCTCAGCTTGTTGCAGACGAGCAGATGCTAGCCGTTATCCGCAAGGATGTACGCGACATTCTTCTCCCTCGCACAAAGGCAAAGATCAAGAACGAGAAGGTTCTCGCTCTCTTCGACAGCTTCGACACTGACGGAAAACTCCTCGTGAACCCAACAGGAAAGTTCGTTATCGGCGGTCCTCATGGCGACACTGGCCTTACCGGTCGCAAGATCATCGTTGACACTTACGGAGGCAAAGGCGCTCATGGCGGCGGCGCATTCTCGGGAAAAGACCCATCGAAGGTTGACCGTTCTGCCGCATATGCTGCACGCCACATAGCAAAGAACATGGTGGCAGCCGGAGTCGCTGACGAAATGCTCGTTCAGGTAGCTTACGCCATCGGTGTGGCAAAGCCTGTCAGCATCTGCGTAAACACTTACGGAAAGAGCAATGTTAACCTTACTGACGGACAGATTGCAGAGAAGATTGCAGAAATCTTCGACATGCGTCCGAAGGCAATAGAAAACCGTTTGAAGCTTCGCCAGCCAATCTACTCAGAAACAGCTGCTTACGGTCATATGGGACAGGAGTACAAGAAAGTTACAAAGGTATTCTCTTCCCGTTATCATGAGACCAAGGAAATCGAAGTGGAGCTTTTCACTTGGGAGGCTCTCGACTATGTCGAAAAGATAAAGAAAGAATTTGGATTAGCTTAATTTATTTACTATGCCTCGCATGCCAAATGCGGGGCAATTATTATAAGATTCAGCTCTGAATACAGACTCTCTCATAGAAGGCATTCCCGTGCCGTACAATCTGCAGAGTGACGATTTCATTACTGCAACACTTTACGCAACTGTGCTTATTGCCATTGTAGCAATAGCACAGTCGCGCGACTTTTTGCACCGTGAATTCAAGCTATTCTTCCGCGACACACGACGGGATTTTGAGTATTACACAGAGACAGCAGTTGAGGTGCGCTTCCAGTTCTTCCTCGGATTCCACACCTGCCTTATGCTGGCTCTCGCCACATTCCTATTCTCCACTCACTATCTTCCGGGCAAGACGACAAGTACTGCACAGCATAACTTCATTCTGATCCTGGTAGGCTGCTACATTGGATATTTTGTCATTAAGAGTCTATTGCAAGCATTGGTTGGCTGGGTATATTTTGAACCTCAGGAAAACCGCCGCTGGCAGAAGTCGCAACTCTTTCTAATGGCAATAGAAGGACTACCGCTTCTTCCTATCGTTTTGCTGCTCTGTTATTTCTCCATGACCTTCAAAGCGGCTATCGTACTGACAGTTATGGTGGTGATTTTTGTCAAAATACTTACGTTTTACCGCTGTTATTCAATCTTTTTCCGCAAAAATCGCCCCTATCTGCAGATTTTTTTGTACTTTTGCACGCTCGAAATAGTGCCTTTGCTTGCTTTCTATGGCATTTTGGCACATGTAATTACAGTTTTAAGAGTATAGGTAAACGTAAAAATATCAAGTCAGTTTCAAACTACTTGCCAACACAACACTAGGGTAAAAGATGATTAAAAAGATCCTTGTTTCACAACCGAAACCGAGCAGCGAAAAGTCGCCATACTACGACATCGCTGAGCGCTATGAGGTGGAAATCGTATTCCGCCCATTCATCAAGGTTGAGAAAATTCCATCATTGGAATTCAGAAAGCAGAAAGTAAATATTCTAAACTACACTGCGGTAGTGTTCACATCACGCCATGCTATCGACAGTTATTTCCAGATTGCAAAGGAAAACCATCAGAATATTCCTGAGGACATGAAGTTCTTCTGTGTCACAGAAACCATCTCACTCTACATCCAGAAGTACATTCCTTACCGTAAGCGCAAGGTATTCTTCTCACCAACAGGAAAGATGGAAGATCTCGTTGTCCTCATGCAGAAGCACAAGTCAGAACTGTACCTCGTACCACTCTCAGACGTACACGACTCAACCATCAAGACTCTTCTCGATGGCAAGAAGCTTAAGCACAAGGAGTGTGTGATGTACCGCACTCTCAGCAACGATTTCACTGAAGAAGAAATCAAGAACTTCGACTATGAAATGTGCGTATTCTTCTCTCCTTCAGGAATTGCCTCTTTCAAGAAGAATGTACCGGAAGAGTTGCAGCACAAGGTTGTAGTGGCAACCTTCGGTCCTGCTACATCAAAGGCAGCACACGAGGCAGGTCTGAATGTCGTAGTAGAAGCACCTACAGAGAAGCAGCCTTCAATGACAGGCGCTCTCAACAAATACCTGCGTGACCTCGAAGACGAAGAGGACGACGAGTAGAAACATGAACCAGAAATTCCCAAAAACAGAGCGAATATACCTACAGAAGGAGATTGACGATCTCTTTACACCAGGAAATTCAAAGGCCATCACGGACTATCCGATCCGCATGGTCTTTCGATATGTTACAAGGGAAAACGAGACGGAACCGCGTGTGAAGGTACTCGTCAGCGTAGCAAAGAAGCGACTGCACCACGCTGTTGACCGTGTCCGTGCCAAAAGACAGATGCGAGAAGCCTACCGCCTGAACAAGCCCAACGGCACAAAGGCTGCAAACATAGCCTTCATCTGGCTTGCCGACAAACCGCAGGAATCGAGCGTAGTTCATGAGAAGATCAAGAATCTGCTGAGCAAATTGTAAATTGTAAATCTGTAAATCCGTAAATGAAACGGCTTCTCACTGCCATACTCCTCGCTCCGATAGCATTCTATCAGACTTGCATATCGCCATTCACTCCGCCTGCATGTCGATTTACCCCAACATGCTCGCAGTATGCAAAGGAAGCCATCATAAAGCACGGTCCGTTCAAAGGCCTTTGGCTAGCAATAAAAAGAATATTAAGATGTCATCCCTGGGGAGGCTCAGGATATGACCCAGTACCATAAGAAAATGAAAAATTTCGTAGAAGAACTCAAATGGCGCGGAATGCTCGCGCAGATAATGCCAGGTGCAGAAGAACTCCTTCAGAAGGAGATGGTTACAGCTTACCTCGGCACAGACCCAACAGCCGATTCTCTCCATATCGGTCACCTTTGTGGTATAATGATGCTCCGTCATCTCCAGCGTTGCGGCCATAAGCCTATCATCCTCGTTGGTGGTGCTACTGGCATGATCGGCGACCCTTCAGGCAAGAGCCAGGAGCGCAACCTCCTTGATACAGAGACTCTCTATCACAACCAGGAGTGCATCAAGGCTCAGGTTGCCAAGTTCCTTGATTTCGAAGCAGAAGGTCCTAATGCTGCTGAGATGGTGAACAACTACGACTGGATGAAGGATTTCACTTTCCTTGACTTCGCTCGTACTGTCGGCAAGCACATCACAGTAAACTACATGATGGCAAAGGATTCTGTTCAGCAGCGTCTTAACGGTACTGCTCGCGACGGTCTTTCTTTCACAGAGTTCACTTACCAGCTCCTCCAGGGCTACGACTTCCTCCACCTCTATCGCGCCAAGAACTGCAAGATGCAGCTTGGTGGCAACGACCAGTGGGGTAACATGACAACTGGTACAGAGCTTATCCGTCGTACTCTCGGCAACGACAACGAGGCATACGCTCTCACTTGTCCACTTATCACGAAGGCTGACGGCAAGAAGTTCGGTAAGACAGAAAGCGGAAACATCTGGCTCGATCCAAAGCGTACAACTCCATACAAGTTCTATCAGTTCTGGCTCAATGTCAGCGATGACGATGCTGAGAAGTACATCAAGATCTTCACTTCTCTTGAGAAGGATGTTATCGATGCACTCGTTGAGGAGCACAAGCAGGACCCAGGTCGCCGCGTACTCCAGAAGCGTCTTGCAGAGGAAGTTACTACAATGGTTCACTCAAAGGAGGCTCTCGATGCTGCAATTGAAGCTTCTGGCATTCTCTTCGGAAAGGCAACAAAGGATTCTCTCGCAAAGCTTGACGAGCAGACATTCCTCGACATCTTCGATGGCGTACCACAGTTTGAGATTTCAAAGGAGCGTCTCGGTCAGCCAGCAGTAGAGCTCTTCACTCAGGACGCAGCAATATTCCCTTCAAAGGGCGAGATGCGCAAGATGGTTCAGGGCGGTGGCGTTTCTGTAAACAAAGAGAAGCTCCAGCAGTTCGACCGTGCTATTACAGAGGAAGACCTCATCGAGGGTAAGTACATCCTCGTACAGCGTGGCAAGAAGAACTATTTCCTCGTAACTGTAAAATAAATATATTCAATTATAAACGGCGAATAGGCACAAAAAGCTTATTCGCCGTTTCTTTTTCAAGTATGCTGTCATTTATCAAAAAAATCGCAGACGACCTAACCGACCGCTACATAAAACTTCTGGCGGTACTGCTCCGTATTCGCTTAAACAAAGTGAACAGGCACAAATATATTGAGAAACTCGTCAAGCGATACCATCCCGATGATGACGGCACTTTACTTGAACAAGCAGTCAAAGAATCGCCACTCTCTGTCCTTAGCGAGGAACAATGCCGCAAGTCTTATCGCAGCATTATCGTAAAGAGCGGTTGGATTGTATTCTTTGCCTCTTTTGCACTTACTCTCGTTCCGGACATCATTTGGGTAAACATTCTTGCCGCAGTAGCAGATCTCGCCATCTTCCAGAGCGTCCTATATGTGGCAATGCAGAAAATTATGATACTCTATGGAGGAAGCGAGTTTGATATTCATAGCGACGAGAAGAATAGCATACAGCGTATCATAGCCATTGACAGTAGCGGACTTATGATGGGTAAATATCCGCTCCTTCAGAAGATGAAGTCTGTAGTGGGCTGGGTAGGCAAGCAGATTGTCAGGCGCATAGGTCCACAACTCGTGGCAAAGGTTTCCCGCTATGCGTTTATTGCCATTCGCCGACAGACCGTAAAATGGCTTTCCGTCATTGTTACAAAGGAAAACCTCACCCTCGCTTTTGATGCCCTCGTTCCTATCACATGTGCAATAATCTCAGGACTTGTTTCGGTAGTAATCTTAGTCCCTATGTGCAACAAGCTCCGCAAGCATTTGCTAGCGGAGCCACAATAAGTTATCTTTCGTAAGTAAGAAGCTGTCCTATCATCCTTCGTAATTTCTGAGAGCTTTCAATAGCTCCTCGTTCTCCGACTTTGAACCAATGGTTATGCGGAGACAGTTATTACAAAGAGTTATCTTATGACGATTACGTACGATAACGCCAAGGCCGACTAGATAATCATAAATAGCCTGCGCATCAGTAACTTTCATGAGGAAGAAGTTTGCGTTTGTAGGATAAAGCTCAACGCAGAACGGAAGTACCTGAAGTGCCTCCTTCATCTTTGCACGCTCATGAAGAATAATCTTCACCCACTCTTCTACCTGATAATGGTCAGAAAGCAGGCTCAGCGCCTTCTCCTGCGTAAGTAAGTTTACATTATACGGATACTTCACCTTATTGAAAATGCCGATAATATCAGGATGAGCGAATGCCATGCCAAGTCGCATTGCAGCCGCGCCCCACGCCTTACTCATAGTGTTTAGCACGATGATGTTAGGATATTCTGCAATATCCTCGCGGAACGGCTTTTGCTTAGAGAAATCACTGTAAGCCTCGTCGATAACTACAAGTCCATCAAATTCTTTGAGGACACGCTCCATCTCAGTACGACTCAAATCGTTACCCGAAGGGTTATTTGGAGAACAAATCCAAATCACTTTTGTATTCTCATCGCAAGCTGCGAGAAGTTTGTCAGCGTTCAGTTGGAAGCCTTCCTCCAATTCCACAGGGCGATATTCCACACCATTGATATCAGCACAAACCTTGTACATTCCGTAGGTTGGTTCAATAGCTACCACATTGTCCTTTCCCGGTTCTGTAAAGCAACGATAGACAAGGTCAATAGCTTCATCAGAGCCATTTCCGAGGAAAATGCACTGTGCAAAAACGCCTTTTACCTTTTCAATCACAGACTTCAGTTCACGCTGAAGCGGATCCGGATAGCGATTATAAGGACCGTTGTAAGGATTCTCGTTAGCATCGAGAAAAACATGAGCCTCCTTGCCCGAATATTCATCACGAGCAGAGCTGTAAGGTTTGAGTGCCCAAATATTTGGGCGTGTAAGTTCTTGTAAACTTTTCATTATCAGTATAAGACGAAGACAAAAAAAATCCGCCTTTATTTTTTATTCTTCTTGTTTCTCTTGACCATATAGACAGGGCGGATTGACAATCCGTAATAGAATGAAGTCATCTTGTTCTGTATGGTCTTTCTGCCTTCATTGAACTTCACTGCCCAAGCATCGTTCTCGGAATGCTGTGTGGAAGTCCAATAGTAGCCCAGCCACTCTGTGTTAGGTGACTGATTGCCTTCAAATTTATAGTTAGCTGCAGGAAGGAAAATCCAATTGCTGTTACCTTTCTGCTTGCTCTTCACCTTGAATCCCTTCACGCCATTAAGCGTAAACTGCTCCCAGACACAATGCTTACGGAGTTCGTTGAACTGTCCCATGTTAGGGATTTTCCAATTGCCTCCGAGATGGGAAGTGACAGCATCGTAATCGGCGTTGCCGGCAATGTCCAAAGGGAGTGGCTTATAGATTGAGCCAAAACGACCGTCAATTTGATAGCTTTGCGCTGGAGCATTCATTCCTTCCGGCTTCAAGTGCATATATGTCTTTGAATCATAATGTGACTTTGGCAACAGTTCTGCCCAAGCGAAGTAATCTCCGAAAGCCTCTGGTGAAGCTGCGCCCAAATTGCATGAAGCCCAAAGCGTACCAGAAGGCAAGCCGAGGTCAACACTCTCAATGGAAACTTCCTGTCCATGAACGACATAAACGGTCTTCTCTGGCATCTGCTGTTTCTGTGCATAAGCAGTGAGAGATAATGCGAGTGCAAGGATTGAATAGAATAGCTTTTTCATAGTTTCAAATAGATTGATGTTGTTAATATTATGTGTGTATTGTATTTACTATTTTATACTATTCAAACGAACTGTCATGGCGTTCTTATGTGCATCAAGGCTTTCCGCTGCAGCCATAAGCTCCACCGCACGACCTATAGAGCGCACGCCATCCGCAGAAAGATGCTGGAAAGTGACCTTGCGCATATAGGAGTCTAAGTTCACGCCGCTATAACAAGTTGCCCAACCGTGGGTTGGGAGTGTGTGGTTTGTACCTGAAGCATAGTCGCCAGCACTCTCGCATGCATAGTTTCCGAGGAATACGGAACCTGCATTGACAACCTTCTCAGCAAGCATTTCGTACTTGTCTGATGCGAGGATGAGATGCTCTGGAGCGTAAGCATTGCTGAGAGTCATAGCCTCTTCGTAGTCTTTCACGAGAACGAGAGTGGAGTTTTCGAGAGTCTTCTTCGCCATTTCCATACGAGGAAGCAATTCCACCTGGCGCTCTACCTCAGCTTTAACCTTCTGGAGCATGTCCTCATCGGTAGAGATAAGGATGACCTGAGAGTCGATGCCGTGCTCTGCCTGTGAGAGAAGGTCGGCAGCAACGAATACTGGATTGCTTGTTTCATCGGCAACAACACAAACCTCACTTGGACCTGCTGGCATATCGATAGCCACATCGCCAAGAGAAACTGCCTGCTTTGCTGCCATCACGAAGCGGTTGCCAGGACCGAAAATCTTGTAAACTTTTGGCACAGATTCCGTTCCGTAAGCCATTGCTCCGATAGCCTGAACGCCGCCAATCTTGTATATCTTGCTAACTCCGGCAATCTCAGCAGCAGCGAGAATGGCAGGATTGACCTTACCTTCCGCGTTAGGTGGTGTGCATAGAACAATCTCCTTGCAACCGGCAATCTTGGCAGGAATGGCAAGCATGAGAACGGTAGAGAAGAGAGGTGCCGTGCCGCCTGGTATGTAGAGTCCTACCTTCTCGATGGCAACACTCTTCTGCCAGCAGCGAACGCCTGCGCAAGTCTCTACGACCTGTCCTTCAAACTTTTGGCTCTCGTGAAACTTCGAGATGTTTGAATGGGCAAGACGAATGGCGTCAAGCAGTTCGGCAGAGACTTCCTTCATTGCCGCGTCAATCTCTTCCTGAGAGACAAGCAGCGCAGAAAGCTCCGCCTTATCAAACTTCTTCTCATACTCCTTCACAGCCTCATCGCCACGAGCCTTGATGTCAGCGAGGACAGTAGAGACCGTCTCGTTGAGCGAAGCAAGGTCAATGACCGGACGAGCGCAGATGGCAGCGTAGTCGGAAG
Source organism: Bacteroidaceae bacterium (assembly GCA_024401275.1). Taxonomy (GTDB): domain Bacteria; phylum Bacteroidota; class Bacteroidia; order Bacteroidales; family Bacteroidaceae; genus Prevotella. The sequence goes on from JAKSLJ010000025.1 coordinate 21,347, forward strand.
TTTGTGGGTTCTTTATTATTTTCATTGTGGAGGATTTATCCCAGCGGAAAACCGCTGGGCATAGTGGCTAATATGCGCGAGAAAAGGCCTTTAGCTTTTAGCCTTTAGCCTTTTACCCTCGCTCAAGGGCGAACTAGAGTATCATCTTTTCAATAGGAGTGACGAGGATGCCCTGAGCGCCGAGTTCCTTGAGCTTACCGATGATGTCCCAGAAAGTTTTCTGGTCAAGAACGGCGTGAACTGAACACCAATCTGGATCAGCAAGTGGAATGATTGTAGGACTCTTCAAGCCTGGAAGAACATCGATGATCTCCTGCATCTTCTCCTTAGGAGCGTTCATGCGAACGTACTTCTTGTCTTCTGCCTGACGAACAGCCTCCATACGGAAGAGAATCTGTGCTAGAATATCCTTCTTCTCCTGAGAAAGATTCTTATTGCCAATGAGCAAAGCCTCGCTCTTCATGACGACCTCAACCTCGCGAAGATTGTTGCTTACGAGAGTAGAACCACTACTTACGATATCAAAAATTGCATCTGCTAATCCGATGCCAGGAGCAATCTCCACAGAACCGGTGATAACATGAACATCAGCACAGATATTTTTCTCTGCCAAGAACTTTTTAAGGATAACAGGATAAGATGTTGCAATCTTCTTACCGTTAAACCATTCAAGTCCCTTATAGTCTATAGCTTTTGGAATAGCAAGTGAAAGACGGCACTTTGAGAAACCAAGACGCTTGATGATTTCCGCATCTTCCGCTTTCTCGCAGAACTCATTTTCGCCAACAATACCTACGTCGGCAACACCTGAAGCCACACTCTGTGGAATATCATCATCGCGAAGATACAACACTTCAAGTGGGAAATTAGACGACTGCACAAGCAGTGTACGCTTTGAAGAACCGACCTTAATGTCTGATTCCGAGAGCAGATTCATTGTGTCTTCATAAAGTCTGCCCTTGCTCTGAATAGCAATTCTTAACATCTTTATTATCTAGTTTTTGTATTTTTTCGTTTAATCAAAAGGACATAATACGTGCGCAAAATTATAAAAAAATAACGAATCTGCGGAATAATCTTATACTTTTTTGCCTTTTGGGACAATATAACGCCAATATCTTAACATAAACGACACATGTTAGCGACTTTCGGCACTATACACCACAGGAAAAACTAAACATGAATAAGAAAATCGCGCATCAGTTCCTTATACCAATCTGACACTGAACGATCAGAATTGCGCATACAATACTCATGGCGTTGAACCTCTCCCTGCACGCCCTTACGATGCACCAGAATATAGCGTTTTGTCGGTTGTTCCGGCACGCTTTTTATACTGTAAATATCGCGTAGTGTGAAACCTACACGCTGACATTCTTCACAAAAAGCCAACAACACTTCGGGTGGAATACATACGGAAAATAACCCGCCATCAACAAGCAGTTCATAAACTCCACCTATGAGCACTTCAAAAGGAAGACTTGAAGTGTGACGGGCTCTCAATCGACGCACATCAGGACACTCCATACTGTTATGGAAATAAGGAGGATTGCAAACGACACTATCAAACAGGATAGCATCCGTGCTTTCGCCACTCTTTAATAGATAGTCCTGGAATGAGCAATGATGAAGGGTAATTCTATCAGAAAACTTTGATTCTGAGAAATTTAGGGAAGCATCCTTAACAGCATCATCGTCTATCTCAATGGCAGTAATTCTCGCTTCAGGACAACGCTGAGCCATCATCAGAGAAAGTACGCCTGTGCCAGTTCCCACATCCAAAATACAACGACCTTCTGCTGCCAATGCGCCCAGTAAATCGCTGTCAGTACCAACTTTCATTCCTGCATTGGACTGATGGATAGCAAACTGCTTAAACTGAAAAAAGTCCTTTCTTCCTGCCATTTCACCTAGAACATCTTCACGCATAAAGAAACAGGGAAATCAACGCTTCTCCTGTCCAGAATAATCATAATCCACAAACGAATAGCGATAAGCATGCTTCTCGTCTGTTTCATGATTTTCCCTCATACTTTCTTTCCATACAGCTTTATCAAACTCAGGGAAGAACGCATCTGCATTTTCAGGCTCATCATCAATCTCTGTCAAGCAGAGACGATCAGCCTTGTCAAGCATTGCCTTGTACAACTGCTCACCACCGATGATGAATATTTCATCACCGTTGCAAGCAGCAAGAGCTGCATCAATTGAAGCATACACTTCTGCCCCTTCTGCCACATATTCGGAATTTCGCGAAATAACGACATTCCTGCGATTTGGCAAAGCTCCCTTTGGCAGCGACTCAAAGGTCTTTCTGCCCATTATAATCGTATTGCCGGTAGTTAATGCCTTGAAACGTTTCAAGTCATTAGGCAACCAGTATATAAGTTTGTTCTGAAAGCCGATGGCATTGTTCTTGGCAACGGCTGCTATAATGCTTATCATACGCTAACCTCCGCTTTAATATGTGGGTGTGGATCATAATCTACAAGCTGGAAATCCTCATACTTGAAAGAGAAGATATCCTTCACATCAGGATTAATCAGCATCTTTGGCAGCGGACGAGGTTCGCGTGTAAGCTGAAGCTGCGCCTGCTCCAAGTGGTTGAGATACAGGTGAGTATCACCAGTAGTATGAATAAATTCGCCACACTCCAATCCGGCACACTGAGCCATCATTTGAAGCAAAAGTGCATAAGACGCGATGTTGAACGGCACACCGAGGAAAGTGTCTGCCGAGCGCTGATAGAGTTGGAGCGAAAGCTTGCCATCAGCCACATAGAACTGAAAAAGACAATGGCATGGAGGAAGCTTCATCTGGTCGATGTCTGCCACATTCCATGCGCTGACAACCATTCGGCGTGAGTCAGGATGATTCTTTATTAAGTCCATCACATTGCTTATCTGGTCAATTGTTCCGCCGTCATGATCAGGCCACGAACGCCACTGATGACCATATACAGGACCAAGGTCGCCATTCTCATCAGCCCATTCATTCCAGATGCGTACCCCATTGTCTTGCAGATACTTAACATTGGTATCGCCTGCCAAGAACCACAAAAGTTCATGGATGATGGACTTCAGATGGAGTTTCTTTGTTGTAAGCAAAGGGAAACCGTCTGCCATATTGAAACGCATCTGATGACCGAACACAGACTTGGTACCTGTGCCAGTGCGGTCAGTCTTCACTGTTCCTTCAGTGATGATGCGGTTAAGGAGATTCAAATATTGTTGCATAATTAACGTTACTGCTTGAGAAAGCTTTGTTTACTGCTTAATTTTTTCCCAAGTGGAGTTTTGCGAAGCATTTATGGAGAAGAGAATATCGTAAACACTCTCCTTCTCTTTTGGAGTTCCCTTACCTTTGTAAATATTGGCAAGTTCGTCCTTTTTATAGTCTGTCCATATTGAAGGAAGAGTGCTTAGCGGACGATCTTCCTTAGCTTTCTTCAGACATTCTTCAAGAGCAGTAGTGATGTTCGTCCTACCGCGTTCTGCATTTGTCGCCATCTCGTCAAGTCCTTTGCGATAGTAGTCGTACTGGAGTTGGCGGAAAGGCTTCATTGCAGCTTCAAGATAATCATTTATGAAGGCAAATCTGTTGCGATCGTTTTCAAAAGCTTTCCATCCCACATACTCAAGGTTCTGAGCGTTGTTAGTCAGATACATACACTTCTGCAACACCTCCTCTCCACCCATCGGAGAGAAAGAGTCAAGGTCAAGACCAATTATCAAATAAGCATAGTAAGCCAGGAGAGCGGTAAGTTGGTTATCGACATTCTCCTCATTGAAATTCAGTTGGTCAAACTGTGCAAAAGTGAAATTGAAGTTATTGTCCTTATTATTATATAATGTGGAGTTATAAGCAGAATTGTAAACCGGGCGATTTGCCTGAATAAGAGCCGTACAAGTAAACAGACCACTGCCCTGATCGTACTTCGTAACCGTGATGTTGAAATTACAGTTTATGCGCTCATTCTGCTGGAACTGATACTGCGTCCACTGCTTATCGTTGATAAACTGCTCAAGAGTTTCTTTCAGGTTATCAAACACACTAGCATCTGTTCCTTGTATCTGGTTATGGTTAATAGTAACCTTAGCCAGCAATTCCTGAGCATTGGAATTGATGGTAACAAACATTACAAGGAATATAAATAGCAGTTTACGCATAAACAAGGTATTTTCTAAAACGGAAGGAAGTTGAAGCCGTAGAATTCAAGATGGTCAACAATATCTTTAGCCACCTCAGACTTTGGCTTCTTCTCGTAATCATACTGATTCTCGTTATCAATGATGGTAATTTGGTTATCATCATATCCGAAGGTGGTGCCTTCGTTGCGAGTGGAATTGAGTACGATGAAATCAAGATTCTTCTTCTTCAGTTTCTTCTGTGCGTTGGCTTGCTCGTCGTTTGTCTCAAGAGCAAAGCCAACAAGAACCTGGTCTTTGGTCTTCATCTCGCCGAGCTTAGCAGCGATGTCCGGATTTGCAGTCAGTTCAATAGACATATCCGACTTATCTTCACGCTTTATCTTCTCATCTGCCTGATTGACAGGACGATAGTCGGCAACGGCAGCACACAGTATGGCTGCATCCATTTCAGGGAAAGCTTTTGTGGCAGCGTCGTACATCTCCAGAGCAGATTCCACGTCAATGCGATTGATATAAGGTGAACATTTCAAGTTCACTGGACCTGCAATAAGCGTAACCTTATGACCACGAGCTGCACATTCCTCTGCCAGTGCGAAGCCCATCTTGCCAGAAGAGTAGTTGCCAATAAAGCGCACAGGGTCAATCTTCTCGTGTGTAGGACCGGCTGTTATGAGGATTGACTTTGACTCAGACTCCGACACTGACTTACCAACGAAATACGACTTAAGCGCAGCAACAATTTCCTCTGGCTCTGCCATTCTGCCCTTACCTTCAAGACCGGAAGCAAGGAAGCCTGTGCCAGCATCGATGAAGTGGTTGCCATAGCTCTGCAAAGTTGCGATATTCTTCTGGTTTGCAGGATGCTTGAACATATCAAGATCCATGGCAGGAGCGATGAACACAGGTGCTTTCATTGACATGTAAGTCGTGATAAGCATATTGTCTGCCACGCCATTAGCCATCTTGCCCAACGTAGAAGCCGTGCAAGGAGCGATGACCATAGCATCTGCCCACAAACCGAGGTCAACATGCGAATGCCATGATCCGTCTCTACGGTCAAAGAACTCGCTGACAACCGGTTTACGCGTAAGTGTTGAGAGCGTAAGCGGAGTGATAAACTCCTTACCGGCAGGCGTAATGACTACCTGCACCTCCGCCCCCTCCTTTATGAGAAGACGGATGAGCAAGCAAGCCTTATACGCAGCTATTGAGCCGGTAATGCCTAAAACAATTTTCTTATTTTTTAATCCCATAGAAAAGCCTTTAGCCAACAGCCTCGTGCCTCGCGCGAATTAGTCATTCAAGAGCATAGGCATCAAGAGCATGAGTACATCCTGATTCTCTGGCTGCTCAGACGGAAGGACAAGGCATGGACGACTTGGGTCGCCGATGCAAAGTGTCACTTCATCGAAATTGAGATTAGAGAGGACTGCCTGGAGAGCCGAGCCCTTGAAACCGATAGAAACTTTGTTTCCAACATATCCGCAAGGAACATTCTCAATAGCCTTTGTTGCAAACTCAAGATCTTCTGATTTGATGGTGATTCGGTTTTCCTCTACATCAAGGCGTACAAGTTGACTGCTGTCGCTTGCGAAAGGAAGAACACGCTTCAGTGCACCAAGAAGAAGTTTCTTGTCAACAGCCACGAGATAAGGGTTATCCTTAGGAATCACTGAGTTATAGTTTGGATAACGACCTTCAATGAGGCGGCAGTTGAGCACGCCAGCATCAAAAGTGAACACAGCGTTCTTGCCGTCAAACTGAATTGTAACCTCGGTTTCGTCCTTGTTCAAGCTGTTCTTGAGAAGCAAAGAAGGCTTCTTAGGAAGAATGAATGAAACTGGATTTTCAGTCTTTATTGTCTGAATCTGATTGCGAACGAGCTTATGACCGTCACTTGCCACGATAACGGCAAAGTCAGGAGTAAGGTCAAAATAAACACCGTTCATCACAAGACGAAGCTGATCATCACCAGTAGCGAATATTGTGCGCTCAAGATTCTCCGCAAGAACCTTTGAAGGCATTGTCACGACTGTAAGGTTATTCTCGTCTAGCACCTGTGGCTGTGGATAGGCATACGGATCATCAGCGATAAAGTCGCAAGTACCATTAGCATACACCATCTGTACAGCACGAGTATCATTATCTACAACAATCTCGATAGGTTGGTCAGCAAGATCTCTCACGGCATTCATGATAAGCTGCGCGTTGATGGCGAACATTTCGTTAGAATCGCTCTCAATGATAGGCATTGTTGTAGTCATTGTGTTCTCACTGTCAGAAGCTGTGATTATCAAAGACGCCTCGCTTGCTTGGAAAAGGAAGCAGTTCAAGATGTTGGAGCTATTCTTATTGCCAGCTCCGAGTGTTTTTGAAAGAGCACTCAATCGATTGTTCAGAGTGTCACTGGATAGTTTTATTCTCATTTCTTCGTAGTTTTTTGTATTTTGCGGACAAAGTTAGTTAAATAAATTAAAACAGCAAAGAAAAATCTAATTTAATTTAATAATGTGTAACTTTTTCCCGTTTTCGTTCAGTTTTAACAAAAAAAAACTATAACTTTGCAGTGTTTTTTAAGGTAGGGTGGACTATGTCTGCCCAAACACAGCATTGAACAAAAATAAAAACTAACATAACATGGAATTAACAGGAAAAATCATTGCCGCGCTTGACAAGCGTTCTGGCACAAGCGCAAGAACAGGTAACACTTGGGCTTCTCAGGAATTCGTAATCGAGGTACCAGGTGCAAACGAACAATACCCACGCCGTTGCGTGTTCACTGTATTCGGTGAAGACAGATTGGCAAACATGAACATTCAGGTAGGCGAACAACTCACAGTTAGCTTCGACATTGATGCTCACGAGTACAACGGTCGTTGGTTCAACGACATTCGCGCTTGGAAGGTTGACCGCACTCCTGTTGGCGCACCAGTTGCTCAGCCAGCACCTCAGCAGGTTGCATCTTTTGCTCAGCCACAGGCTCAGAACGCAGATCCATTCGCAGCCCCAACAACCTCTACCGTTCAGGCTTCATTGTCTAGCGACATCGCTGCTGGCGACGGCTCTTCAAGCGACGATCTTCCATTCTAATTGACTAACATTCATTTGAAATAATAACCAATTAAAATACCTCAGCCACCTCGGGTAGTTTTATCTCCCTCCCCCGGGGAGGGCGGGGTGGGGCTTTTATGAACATACTTGAACTCAGTGAACAAGAAATAGGCAGACGCGAAAGTCTGCAAGAATTGCGCAACATGGGCATTGAGCCATATCCTGCTGCAGAATTTCCTGTAAATGCATGGAGCGATGATATCCGTGAGCAGTTTGTTGACCTTCCTGTCATCGGCAAGGACGAAAATGGCAACGACATAACAGAAACTCCTTCTCCAGAAAACTCACGCTGCGTAACCATCGCCGGTCGTATGATGGGACGCCGTATCATGGGTAAGGCAGGTTTTGCCGAGATACAGGACTCAAAGGGCCGCATTCAGGTTTATGTAAAGCGCGACGACATTTGTCCAGACGAGAATAAAGACCTCTACAACAAAGTCTTCAAGAAGCTCCTTGACATCGGTGACTTCATCGGCGTAAAGGGTTTCGTTTTCCGCACAAAGACAGGCGAAATCTCTGTTCATGCGCAGGAGCTCACACTTCTCTCAAAGTCTCTCAAACCACTGCCTATCGTTAAGACTGACGCAGACGGCAATGTATACGACAAGTTTGAAGACCCAGAGCTTCGCTACCGTCAGCGCTATGTTGACCTCGTAGTGAACGAAGGCGTGAAGGAAACATTCCTCAAGCGTGCAACTATCATCCGCACTATGCGCAGTATCCTCGATGGCGCAGGCTATACTGAGGTTGACACTCCTATCCTCCAAAACATTGCAGGTGGTGCTTCGGCTCGTCCATTCATCACACACTTCAACGCGCTCAATCAGGATATGTACATGCGTATCGCTACAGAGCTTTACCTCAAGCGCCTCATCGTGGGCGGTTTCGAGGGCGTTTACGAGATGGGCAAGAACTTCCGCAACGAAGGAATGGACCGCACTCACAACCCAGAGTTCACTTGCATGGAACTTTATGTTTCTTACAAGGACCTCAACTGGGGTATGGACTTCACAGAGAAGATGCTCGAGCAGATTTGTATCGCTGTGAACGGCAAGCCAGAAGTTGAGATTGACGGCAAGCTCATCTCTTTCAAGGCTCCGTTCCGTCGTCTTCCTATCCTCGATGCCATCAAGGAGAAGACAGGCTACGACCTCTATCCTATGAGCGAAGAAGAAATTCGCGAGTGCGCTAAGAAGCTCGGCATTGAAGTAGATGAAACAATGGGCAAGGGCAAGCTTATCGACGAAATCTTCGGCGAGACTTGCGAAGGCGACTTCATCCAGCCAACATTCATCTGCGACTATCCTGTAGAGATGTCTCCACTCACAAAGATGCACCGTTCAAAGCCAGGTCTTACAGAGCGTTTCGAGCTTATGGTAAATGGCAAGGAACTTGCAAATGCTTATTCAGAGCTCAACGACCCAATCGACCAGGAAGAGCGTTTCATCGAGCAGATGCGTCTTGCCGACAAGGGCGACGACGAAGCTATGATCATCGACCAGGACTTCCTCCGTGCTCTCCAGTACGGTATGCCTCCAACATTCGGCATCGGTATCGGCATAGACCGTCTCGTTATGCTCATGACTGGCAAGTTTGCCATCGGTGAGGTTATGCTCTTCCCACAGATGAAGCCAGAGAAGAAGGCTCCAAAGGATCCTGTTTCTGCTTGGACAGCAATTGGTGTGGCAGAAGAACTCGTACCAGTTCTCAACAAGTGTGGCTACTACCTTCTCTCAGACCTCAAGGAAAAGAAGGCTCAGGGCGTACAGCAGCAGATTGGCGAAGTGTTCAAGAAATACAAGCTTGACATGCAGAAACCATCAGTTGCAGATGTGGAATCTTGGATCAATAGTGTTAATTGATAATTGAAAATTGATAATGAATAATTAGTCTGCGCGACAAAATTTTCAATTATCCATTATCAATTATCAATTAAAATATTATATAATGTTCGACTGTGGAAAAATAGCGATAATCGGAGGCGGAAGCTGGGCAACTGCCATCGCGAAGATTGTGGTGAAAAGCACTCACCACATCGGATGGTACATGCGTCGCGACGACCAGATAGCTGATTTCAAGCGACTGCATCACAATCCTTCCTATCTTACCGGTGCACATTTCGACACCGACGAGATACGTTTCTCTTCCGATTTGAACACTATTTGCAACGAATACGACACACTCATATTCGTTGTGCCGTCGCCATATCTAAAGAATCATCTCAAAAGAGTTCGCGCAAAACTGAACAACAAGTTCATCGTCACAGCCATCAAAGGTATCATTCCTGATGACAACATCACCTGCTCGATGTACTTCAACCAGGCATACAATGTTCCTTACGAGAACCTTGCTTGCATTGGTGGTCCTTCGCACGCAGAGGAAGTGGCGCTTGAACGACTCAGCTACCTCACCGTCGGTTGCGCCGACAAGGAGAAGGCAGAAGCCCTCTCAGATGTTCTTGCCAATGAGTTCATCAAGACCAAGACATCAAACGATGTCGAGGGCATTGAATATGCAGCCGTGCTGAAAAATGTCTATGCCATAGCAGCCGGCATCTGTAACGGCATGAAGTACGGCGACAACTTCCAGTCGGTACTCATATCAAATGCCGTTCAAGAGATGAACCGTTTCCTTCAAACTATCAACCCGATGGAGCGTGACGTAACAGACAGCGTCTATATGGGCGACCTGCTCGTTACCGGATACAGCAACTTCTCGCGCAACCGCACCTTCGGAATGATGATAGGCAAGGGCTACAGCGTGAAGTCAGCGCAGATAGAGATGGAAATGGTAGCGGAAGGTTTCTATGGTGCAAAGTGCATGAAGGACATCAACCGTTATGTCCATGTAAACATGCCGATCCTCGACGCCGTATATAACATCCTCTACGAGAAGATATCGCCACGCATAGAAATAAAATTGCTAACAGATTCGTTCAGATAGAAAAAAAGGTAAGGACTTCGAAGTCCTTACCTTTTTTCAGATTGCTAATTGACATTACCTTGTTTCAGTATATATACCCACAAGACAATTAAACATCCCTCCCTTTGGGAGGGCTTGGGTGGGCTCCCCTATCTCTGTGCAAAGCTGATGCCCACGAGTTCCTGAGCCTTCATAACGCCAGCCTCGTCAAGAGTAAGGTCGCAAGAGCCACCTGATGGGAGGTAAGCCTTTACAGAGCCATTGTCGTTGAAGCTGAAGAGCTTGAGTTCCACGCCGTCAGCAGACTGTGACCAAGTCTTAGTTTTCTTGTCGTAGTTGAAGTAAACGATCTCGCCGTTTGGCTTTGTTACCTCATAACCGTTCTTGAGAGTCTTCACAGCATACATCAAGCCGTCTTCGCCCTCTACCATCTTTGTCTTGCCAATATTGCTTGCCATAGGATTCTCGCCTGTCCAGAATTCGATAGTGTTGAGTACGAGAGAGTCAGCAAGCATACAGATGCCGTAAGCTGGAGATATAACGATGTAGATGATTTCGTTCAGGAACTTGTTGCCTGTAGCCTTCTTGTTCCATGCTGCAAGACCATTGAAGAGTTTGAACGAACCGATGCATGATGTCATTGTGAGTGAGGCTGCCATGATGAGAACAGCCACTTTGAGAGTTCTAGTTTTCATTGTTAATTGTGTTTTGAGTTAATAATTTCTTCCTCTACGGGAAGCTTGTTTTGCATAGTGTTGCGCTGCAAAGGTAACACTTTTCAACAAAACTCACAAATTTTTGAACATTTTTAATAATATTCCAATACACTAATTATCATTTTTCAATTATCAATTATCAATTAACCCTTAACAATTATCTATTATACATACAACTTTCCTTACCGACTTGTCTTATTTCTGCAAAAAAAGTGTAACTTTGCGCCCAAATAATAAAACTAACCTAAAACAAAACATGAAGAAAATCTTATTGATTCTCGTTGCAGCAATGCTCTGCCCTGGCGCATTCGCAGCAAAGAAGAAAAAGCAGACTGCCGCAAAGCCTGTCCTCACTCAGGCTGAGTACAACGCTCGCGGCGAACAGATTGTAAAGGAAGCCATTGGCAAGCTCACTCTCGCAGAGAAACTTGCACAGCTCCAGTCGGGTTCAATCTACCTTATCGAGCAGATGTCTGACGCAGAAGGTAACCTCTCTACAGACTCTCTCAAGAAGTATTACCCTAACGGTTTGGGACTCATGAACATTGACTTCGCTTTGAGCAAGACTCAGGAGCGCTATGTCCGTCAGCTCAACTCGCTCAAGGCTTACAACGCTTCACTTCCCCACTCTATTCCAATCCTCTTCATCGGTGAAGGTCTCCACGGACTTATGGGCAACAACGCCACAGTCTTCCCACAGGCAATTTCGCTCGGTTGTTCGTTCGATACAGCGATGGTGAAGAAGGTTTACGACGTTACAGCTCTCGAAGCTCACTCTCGCGGTATCAACATGTTCTTCTCTCCTATTCTCGACCTCGCTCGCGAACCTCGTTTCGGCCGTATCGAAGAGATGTACTCGGAAGACCCTTACCTCTGTGGAGCACTTGGTTCTCAGGCAGTTCGTTCTTTCCAGAAGATGGGTAGCAACGGCGAACTCTACATGGCAGCAACGCTCAAGCACTATATGGGTCACGGTCAGGTGGAAGGTGGACGCAACGTAGCTGCTTATCCTGGCAACTACAACGACCTTCTCAACAATCACGCCCTTCCTTTCGAGATGGCTATCAAGGCTGGAACTGCTTGCGTGATGCCTGCTTACAACGATGTTTGCGACATTCCTGTAACCGTCAACAAGTTCATGCTTCTGGACATTCTCCGCGGCAAGCTTGGTTTCAAGGGTGCAGTAATCTCCGACCAGAACGCAGTTGACGTGGTAAACACTGTTAACCACATCGCACCTTCTCTCCAGGCAGCTGCCGAAATGGCTATCAAGGCTGGTATCGATGTTGACATCATCGGTTCTGAGGGAACATACCAGATGCTCAAGGAATCAGTTGAATCTGGTCGCGTACCAATGTCAGTCATCGACAACGCTCTCTACAATGTCTTCATGGTGAAGTATCGCCTCGGACTCTTTGACGAAGACAAGCCAGCAGACATCAAGTATATGCAGTCGGTTAACAACTGCGCAGCTCACAAGGCTGTTGCTCGTGAGGCAGCACAGAAGACAATGGTTCTCCTTGAAAACGACGGCATTCTCCCACTCGATGGCAGCAAGAAGCTTACAATAGCTGTCATGGGACAGAATGCTACAGAGCTCCCTTACGGCGGTTACACAGCAGAACCAAAGTTCCCTGGCGTGACAATTCTTGACGGTATCAAGAACTATGCCAAGGGCAAGAACATTGAGGTTCTCTACTCTCTCGGTTGCCAGTACAGTATGACTCCTGGTCAGTGGTGGGGCAACAACAATAACGACCTTCAGACAAAGGAAGTCAACGACCAGCTTCTTAAGGAGGCTATCGAGGTTGCGAAGAAGGCTGACGTGGTTGTTCTCTGCGTAGGCGAAAACGAAAGCTTCTGCCGTGAGGCTTGGGGCGAAATCTTCCACGTAGGCGACCGTGACGATCTCCACATGCTCGGCTATCAGGATGAGTTCATCGAGGCTATCAAGAAGGTTGGCAAGCCTGTTGTGACAATGGTTACTGGCGGTCGTCCTCTTCTCCTCAACAACGCAAAGGCAAACTCAAACGCTCTCGTTCAGTGCTTCTACATCGGCGAGGAAGGTGGTAATGCAGCTGCAGACCTTCTCTTCGGCGAGAAGAACTTCGAAGGCAAGCTCTCTGTTTCAATGCCACGCTCTACAGGTTCGCTTCCTTGCTACTACAACCGCAAGCCAAACCGCTTCCGCTCTTACATCTACGAGCCAACAGAGGTTGACGAGCACTGTCTCTATCCTTTCGGCTACGGCAAGAGCTACTCTACTTTCGAAGTTTCTGCACCATCAGCAAGCAAGCAGAAGTATTCTGCTGATGAGGAAATTAAGGTTACTTGCAACGTAAAGAACACATCCAGCAAGGATGGTGCTGAAGTTGTTCAGCTCTACATCCACGATGAACTTTCAAACAGCGTTCGCCCAGTAAAGGAAATGCGCGGTTTCCAGAAGGTTTACCTCAAGGCTGGCGAATCAAAGGATGTTGAGTTCACACTCTGCAAGAACGACCTCATGTACTACGACTCTACCCTCGAGAAGGTCTTCGAACCAGGAGAGTTCAAGATCATGGTTGGAAACAGCAGCGTAAATGTCAAGGACTGCATGATTACTGTGGAATGATAGTATGACACTCCCCTCGTTGACTCTGCTATGCTGTCTGACAGCCCTTTCGCCAGAGAGGACGGATAGCGTCGATTTGAACGACGCTACTGAGTTTGTGGAAGATAGCATGGTGAATGAGGTGGAGACAACGGATTCCATTCTTTATTACCATAACCCTCAGTACTCTGCTCAACACCCTAAACGATGGTGGGTGGCAGGTGCTGAGGTCATGGCGGTTAATGTAGGGAACATACTAATCAACCGGTATATTTTCAACTTCGATTTTTCGCACATCAGCTGTTCCACCATCAAGAACAACCTCAAGCACGGGTTTGTGTGGGATAATGACGATTTCGTAATAAACCAAATCGGACATCCTTATCAGGGCAGTTTCTATTATAGTGTGTCGCGTGCAAATGGTTTGAACTATTGGCAGTCGCTTCCTTTTACCGTGTTAGGTTCGTTGTCGTGGGAATTTCTCTGCGAGAGCGACCCTCCTGCCATAAACGACATTATCACAACTCCGATTGGAGGTGCGGCTCTCGGAGAAGTAACATGGCGTCTGTCTGACCTTGTGCTTGACGATAGCAAGCGTGGTTTCCAGCGCTTTTGGCGTGAGGCGGCAGCATTTGTTATCAACCCAATGCGAGGCATCAACCGCATATTCTATGGTGAAGCCTGGCGTCATCGTTCCAGCTACTACAAATACCACGACAAGGTGGCATTTCCCGTAAAATTTGCCGTGGGAACTGGTTTCCGTCATCTAAGCAACAGATTTGACATTGCCAACGGAGCGAACAATCTTCAACTTCATCTCGGTTTGGAATATGGGGATGCTTTCAGCGAAGAGGATACTCGTCCGTACGATTATTTCCTAATGGAAACGAAGTGCGGATTCTTTGGCAATCAGCCGATCATAGAGCAGTTTAGTGCGGTCGGTCGCATCTACGGCAGGAAGATAACTACACGCAAGGGAAATCAGGTGCAATATGGTGTGTATCAGCATTTCAACTACTACGACAGCAACGACATTGAGGGTAATGACGACGATGCTCACATCCCTTATCTTGTCAGCGAGACAGCTTCTTTCGGTCCTGGCGTGATGCTCAAGGCTCCATTGTCGCAAAACAGCTACTTACTGCATTCTGCCCATCTCTCAGGCGTGGCTCTCGGTGCAGTGAAGAGTGACCATTACAGCGTTCTCGACCGTCGCTACAACCTCGGTAGCGGTTACAGCATCAAGCTTGGCAGCATGTTGCAAATGGGCAAAGGCACGGGAATAGGCGCAAGCCTGAATCACTACCACCTGTTCACATGGAAGGACTACGACGAGTCGTACATTGATTCAGGCAGCGACTTGCACTTTCTTAATTCACAAGGCAATCGGAGCAACACTTTGATGGACATTGCACGATTGACCTTCTCGCAAGATATTTGCATGAATATGACGTGGCTTTTGGATGGCGCTTATTATTATCGCACTACCCGATACAAGAGCTTCGAGCGCGTCAGTTCACATTCGTTCGAACTCAGCACTTCGCTGATGTTCAGATTCCATTGACTTCTGTCTTTTTGTAAATAAGGTTGACTCCTAAATTCCCATTTATGAATCAATCTTAATTTGGAAAGGTATTCGAGCCAGGAGAGTTCAAGATTATGGTCGGCAACAGCAGCGTGAACGTCAAGGACTGCATGATAACGGTGGAATAAAGACCACCCAAAAGCCCACCCAAGCCCTCCCGAAGGGAAGGGATGTTTAATAGTTTTGTAGGGCTGTAGATTATTCACTAATAAAAACTCCCCGAATCAGAGAAAACAACTCCGATTCGGGAGTTTTTTGTATAAAAGAGTCATTCTTGTAGCCTTTTACATAAAAATTTCACTGCAAACTCACTTTTTTCATAGGTATGACACGATTTGTCACACCCTTAGTCGTACCTTTGCACCCAGAAAATCGTAAATCGCAAATCAGTAAATCGTAAAATTCAAAGATGAACGTCATCAAAAAATATATCTGGCTCCTACAGAAACTCCAACAATACGGAGAACTGACACAAAAGGATTTTGACCGTCTTTGGCAAAACAGCACCCTCAGCTATGGCAAGCCTTTGGACTCACGCAACTTCCATCGTTGGAAAGAAGCTGCTGAAGACTTGTTTTCCGTTGACATAGAGTGCGTCTGTTCACAGGGTCAATACAGATACCGCATCAAGAGAAACAGCAATGATGAGGTAACAAACTGGCTGCTTCACACCATGACTGTCAGCAACCTTTTGGAAGAGTACAAGGGGCTGAACGACTCTATCATCCTGGAGAAGGTTCCTTCTGGCGAATCGCATCTGGGAACTATTCTCGATGCCATTAAATATGGTAAGCAGCTTATGGTTACATATCACAATTTCCATCGCGAGGAAGCCAATCCTCCGGCTCTGGTGAATCCTCTCTGCGTGAAACTGTCCGACAGGCGATGGTATGTGCTTGTTGACTTTGCCGAAAAGGAGAACTACCGCCGCATCATGGCGTTGGACAGGATTGTTCATATAGAACTGCAACACACATCCTACACCATGCCCGAGAACTTTGATGCAAAGACGTATTTCAATGACAGCTACGGCATTACGGTCATGTCCGACGTTCCGACGGAAACCGTTATATTGAAAGTGCCGGCATCGGCTGCACCATATCTCAGGGCATTGCCTTTCCATCCCTCACAACGGGAAACAAGAAAGGAAGGAGACTTCGTATTCATGGAGTATCGCCTGAAGATAACAGAAGAACTAGCCTTCGCATTACTGAGACATGCAGTAAGAAGCGAGATAATAGAGCCTATCTCACTTCGCAAAAAGGTAAAGGAACTCGCAAGACAAATAATCGATAAACATAACCTCTAAACAAAATCTTAATTATGGAAAAAGTTTTCAAGCCTGAGTTTGATGGCAAGGGTATCTGGATGTATTGGCCAGACGACAACGCAAGAATGTTCAAGGAGAATGTAGAAAAGGGCTTCATGGCATGCGGTCTTCCTGATGCAGACATCGACCTTGGCGACCTTGACCTAATCGGTGTCAGAAGAATAGAGGCTACCGTTGATGCTGAGTACGGAAAGCCTAATCCTGCGGCTGTAAAGCTAATGACAGACATCTACGCAAAAGTTGACATTGGCGACTTCATCATTGCACGCAACGGCTTCGACACAATCGTTGGCATCGGCATCGTCACAAGCGACTATTACTACGACGAAGAGCAGCCACTGTTCAATCATTGCCGCAAGGTGGAATGGATAAACACTGACACTTGGACGTTCCCTGAAGAACTGAAGCGAGGCGGCAAGTGGCACAGAGTAACGCTCATCGACCAGCACTATCGCTATATCGCAGAGGAACTGATCACCGCCATCTGCGAGGGCAAGAGCGAAGAGGAATGAAGAGCGGCAATCAGTAGCATGAATTTTGAAGAAATGAAGTCACAAAGTCCCAAGCATAGTAGTTCAAACACCAGTGGGGCAAACTCTCACAAAGCATTCATGGATGCTGCCAGGAAATATCAAGAATCCATTGTCCGTCAGTGGAGCAAGCAGTTCGGCGGCGAATGCATCTGGGACGAGCGACCTAACCATGGCGTGTGGTTGAAGGATGAGTACGCTCTGAAAGGACTTGTCTTCTATGAGGGCTTTCGTGACGAGATAATGGGTTTGTATCGTGCCGGTCATACAAAGATCGGCATGAACCTGCTCAACAATGCCCTTAGAAGCGAGCATATCCCGTACAACTTGTTCTTCCCGATGATGAAGAGCCAGAACAAGCTTGCCACAAAAGGTTTCTTCAACGAGCTGCTTGGCACTGACTGCATAGCCGAAATCCTTGATGTCAAGATAGAGCACGCGCCAAAGCCTCCAAGAAACTACCTGAACGACGGAACATCGTTTGACGCTTTCGTACACTACAAGCACAAGGACGGCAGCAAGGGAGCCATTGGCATAGAGGTGAAATACACCGAGCGCGAATACGCTATTGGCAATACGGAATACATGAACACTCATGACGAATCCGGGAACGTAAGGCTTTGCCATCATTATGAACGAGCAACGCGTGGTTCTGGCTATTACGTTCCGAACAGCGACGCACTACTCGTCACTGACAATCTCAGGCAGATCTGGCGCAACCATATCCTTGGAGCGTCTATGGTATTGCATGGTGACATTCGCCATTTCTCTTCCGTAACCATCTTCCCTGATGCTAATCCGCACTTCCACGAAGCAACAGCGGAGTATCGCAATGTACTGACGGACCAAGGCTTGTCAACATTCCTTACCGTCACCTACGAGAAGATGTTTGAGATCCTTACCCGCCATTTCCGTACCGCAGAGCACCTCTCATGGATTGACTATCTATACAAGCGCTACCTCTTCGGCGCGGAAATGCCAAAGGTCACTCCGATAGCAGCAAGTGAAGTTGCGAAGGATGGTTTCCTTTCTGCAAACATAAAAACGGATTTCATAGGCAAGACAACTGCCATGCCGGTAGCGAAAACACTCAATCGTGGTGTTTCCCTGGCACTGATAGTTGCATTCAAAGACAGTCCTATCTATGCACTCTATAAGCAGCATACTGACGAGCTGATGATCTGCATTCGCAACAATTACATTAATGTATATTATCGTTTGAATAACATCGCAGAAGTACGTCTTGTAGGCAATGGTGAAATCAGTTGCGGCATACATCCGTATTTTCTCAGAAGAAACGAGAAGCACAATGTCGTTCTTACTGGACAAGAAATACAACGACAGATAGTTGACCGTTACGAAGAAATAAAGCATCTTGCAGAGAACAAAAAAAACACTACGTTGGAAAAGGTCTCGCAGCAGAAGCTTGTCATGCAGAACAACGCCAGTCCTTCTTCTAAATGGTTCTGTGTAGATGTTGAGTGGGCACGCTCTTTCAACAATCAGGCGGAAAAGGATTCGTGCATGTCTTCTCGTATGGACATCATAGCGATCTCAAAGGAAGCGCCTCATCGGGTAGCTGTCATAGAACTCAAGTACGGAAGCAAGTCGCTCGACGGAAGTGCTGGCGTGATGAAGCATATACAAGACTTCAAGACGCTCAAGGAAGGCAGCACGCACAATGGCACTCGCATAGATTATTACGACGGCATGTGTACCGACATCTGCAACATTCTTGAGGCATACGACGCTTTGGATTTAGAGTTGCCGGATTCACTGAAGCGACTCACCAAGGAGCAATTCGCTACGGCTCCCGAGTTCTACATAATGACAATGGACAACAATGCGTCATCCTCCCGTGGCTTTTCTCCAAAGCAGACCATGGCAGCCTACCTGTTCTCCCCGAACAGCAGGAACTACAACGCATGGGGGTGCCGCCAACCAGCACGCCATAATGTCCAGGACAACCTTGGGATAAACGTGTTGGATCTATCATCAGCTCTACCAGTGACCTTTATCTTCTCAAGACAGGATGCATCTAACATAGACATCAATGATATATTGGAGGATAGTAGCTACGAAATAATTCGACCTAAGGCAAGCACTTATCTGTATGACAACACACAGAAAGCGGCTAACACCCCAACCTATCTCCAAGAGAAGAAAGATCAGACCAGCAACAACATAGCCATCTATCTCATTGCAGCGCTAGCATTACTCGCTTTGCTGATTTTCCTAATACTTTAACAATCCAAAAGCCTCAAGCTTCATTTGAAACTTGAGGCTTTGTTTTGGTTCTGCGTCACTTTAGGCAACATATAGGCGAATTACGTCTGAAGGACGTCAACATTTTAGCCTATGGCAACGCCATAGGTATATGATTTTAACAATGGAAACTCGCTGCAACGCAGCAACGACAATATGCTGCAACGCAGCTTTCTACACGACTAATGTTCTCGCGATATTTGGGTTAAGTTAAAGGGCGTTGCCCAAGATTGTTGTTGCTGCGTTGCAGCGATGCTAAATCCCTATAAATCAGTTCCTAGGGCGTTGCACTAGGCTAAGGTGTCGACGTCCTTCAGACGTCTTTGTTGCCACTCTTACCTTTGTTTTTTTAAAATAAGTAGCACTGAAGCACTAGACAGATTCATAATACTGAATATCAGCACATTGCGCAGTGCTACATACCCCCATTTATGTAGCACTAAGCAAAGTCCTAGTTCTCAACGGTTTAGACAGCCTTAGTGCTATAGTGCTACTTATTTTTCAAAAACTCTGTTAAAGCCTTAAATGGAGAATGGGGAATTGGCGACAAAACTGCCGCGCAACCCAATTGTCTATTTTCAAACACTTACCGTCGCAGACGCATTAGTTCACTACTTTCATCTGCGGCGATTGACACTTATAAGCATATTTTTTTCTTGCCATAAAATATTTTTCCCATATTTCTTTGTACTTAAAAAATAAATCACTAACTTTGCACCGTCTAACCTACGCTTTGCCATCTCTATAGATGTGCGGCTGGGCGAGGCACTACATTATGTAAAAGCGTCATTGATGCTTTGTTCTATGGCTATGTGAACCTAGGAAATTCATATTGCTTGCCGAGAACATTGTCTGAAGTGGTTGCTACGGGTATGCTATAACCATATCCTGAAAGTGTGTTGCGAGGGTATTTATATCCTCACGCACACTTTCTTGGATATGCACTATAACTAAGCGTAGGCAGACACTCTACAAGTTAGCAAGCAAGGTTTTCCTAGGACCGACATAGCGAACAAGTAGAGATGGAAGCCTGCGTTTTTGTATTTTGTAGTTAATATTCATTTGTTAATTAACTACCTTATTGGGGCTTCTTGAGGTTATATCTAAAATGTTACGATGAAAAGATTTATTTCTATCTTAACAATGGTCTTTGCGCTTACGCTCAGCATAAGTGCTCAAAAGCAAACAACTCAAACAAAGTACACAACAACTTATACCCAAGCATACGATAATGCTGAGTCACGTATGGCACAGGTACTTGTACAACCATTGGTAAAGCCGTTGGTGTGTGAGGTGGAAGTAGTACCTTCAAAGCCAACAAGTTTCAAGTTAAACCTTACAAAGACAAAGGTTGAAAAGGATCTTGAGGGTAATCTTACGAATGTACACAACTATGGTATCTTCAAGTACACAGAAGCTACACAGACAGACATGATTGTTGCTGCAACATACCATCTATACTCAACAGACGATGGTGACTATGTACTTGAAATAAAGGGATTCCCTGCAAAGTTCAAGAACTGGCACACTGCTACTAATTCGGACTACGAATGGATGAGGATTACAGGCGCAGAAGGTGCAGGAAACCAGACTATTACTCCAATCGTTAAGAAATAATCACTAAAAATATTACAAAAGGTTTAAACAATGAAGAAACTTATTATTGCCCTTGTGGCTTTGTCTGCCTCTATCAGTTCTGAGGCTCAGATTGTGAGATCTGAAAGTAAGACTATCACATCTCACACTACGGCGCAAACCGTTGTTGTTACCGAAGGTTATGAAAACTATGACCGTCTTTCTGTCAACTACACCTCACTTGGATATGGTGACGAAAAGACTGTAGAGCCGACCTTCCCTGGAGTTGAATTGGCATGGGACCATGGTTATAACGTTGCCAATAAGAAACAGCCAATATATCTGGAGGTTGGTTTGCATGCACAATACAATTCGGCAGACGCTAGCGTTGGATATGATGATAAAAACTTCAAGCATATTGAAGTTTCTATTCCGTTAAGTTTAACTTATAAGTATTCTTGGAACGATCTTTATGGAGCTCCTTTCGCTGGTATTAACCTGAAGAGCGCATTCATTGATGATGTAGCAGATTGGATGGAAGACCAGAAATTCTTCCAGGTAGGTTATCAGGTAGGTCTTAACGTTGGCTACAAGGCTCTTAACATACAAGTTGGCTACAAGGGAGATATCATGCCGGTAAGCGGAGATGCTGAGTATAGCAATGGTGAACTTAAAACCAATGCTTTCTTTGTTGGTTTAGGATTTAATTTTTAAGAAATCCCATCATACATAATTTCAAGACTTTTTCTTGTATATAGAGTAGGAGGAAAACGAAGTAGTTTTCTTCCTACTTTTCATATTAATACCTATCACTTCTCTTGACACGGCCCATTCGTTTAATCATTCTTGCTCTGGTACAGCACTTTACCATCTCGCAAAATATTCTCGATGAGCAAAAGATTATTCAATTTATCGAAAACATTTATGTCCAGGAAATAAGGTAGCAATAAGTAATCAATATCGCAATCCATTTTGACAAAGTCTGCAAAGTCAGTCCCTATCCTTTCAATGTTATATCAATGTCCGCTCCACGACGATTGTCACCACGAGCCTTCGCCCCATAGATAATCGCCTGGTCTATCTGTGGGTAACGCATAAACACACTCTTAAGAACTGATATCGTCTTATCCGAAAGTCCGTACATCTTATTACATTTTAGAATGCTAAATGTTGCTCATCCGTTGGCGACAGAGCTGCCATAATTTATGCAATTTCGGAATCTGATGGCAAAATTACATAAAAAATCATTATCATGCGGCGGTTGGTGTTTTATGAGAAATCTTTTATGAGGGACATTCACTTTAGAAAACAGCCGAAATCTTGCGGATATTCTGCAAATGTTTTATTAGAGAAGGCTTACGACGTGTCAACGCCATATCATAGCGCATCTGCATATTCAGCAGGAGTTCAGGGTTGATGCCTAAAGACGCTTCCACCATTAATGCTAAATCACTTGACACGGCACGTTTACCATTCAGCACTTCATTAAGGGTAGAATACGAGATATTCAAAGCTTCAGAGAAACTCTTCTGGGTTATGTTCCTGCTTTCCAATTCTTCTTTCAGCACATCACCTGGATGAGTGGGTAGTCTATCTATTGTGTTCATATAAGTCTTATTTATAGTGGTTTGTAATATCTTCAATTGTACATAATGTTAATGAGTTGTTTCCATCTTCCTGCTTTTGGACTTTAAACACCAAGCGATAGTGATAGTCTATTCTTATGGAGAATGTATCCTGTCTGCCTTCCAGCGCTTCAAAGTTCAAGGAGTTAAAGACGAAAAGATCTTCTATTCTCGTTGCAGCCATCAAAGTATCTATTCTTTTTTGATACTTTGTAACCACAGGTGGAGCAAAACGATATTTCTTGTTCTTACACTTACCCTTTACATACAATTCTTCCAGATATTCTTTGTCGTATATTATTTGCATAGACAAGTGTTATGATAAATATGTATGATGGCGCAAAATTACGATAAAAGATTCAATCAAACAAACTTTTTTACAAAAAAAAATGTCATGACCATATATTTCTGTGAAAAACAAATAATTGGGAACCTTTTTATGTCTTCAAAGCCTTCTCTTCTATCGACAAACCACCGCCGCAGATGCTTGTGAAATCATCACTTGTGTCTGTGGCGGCTGATTTTTTTGGAATGAGTATGTATCTATCACTTGCCCCAAAATCGGCATTTTTCCTTTACAGGCACAGCAATTTATGTTTTTTCTATGCAAATTCAGGCATTTTTCTTCAAAATCACACATATATTCAATAAAAAACATTAACTTTGCAGAAATTGTAAACTGTAGTTCAATATTATAAATAGTAAATCGTAAATGTTTTTATGGCAGACGACAAAAAGATAATTTTCTCTATGGTGGGTGTCTCAAAGACTATCCGCCAGACAAACAAGCAGGTGCTGAAGAACATCTACCTCTCGTTCTTCTACGGCGCAAAGATTGGTATCATCGGTCTCAACGGTGCGGGTAAGTCAACTCTCATGAAGGTCATTGCCGGCATCGACAAGGACTATCAGGGCGAGGTCGTGTTCTCTCCAGGCTACAGCGTGGGCTATCTGGAGCAGGATCCTCTCCTCAATGACGACAAGACCGTGAAGGAAGTCGTTATGGAAGGCGTGCAGCATGTTGTTGATGCCCTCGCTGAATACGAGGAGATCAACCAGAAGATGTGTCTTCCTGAGTATTACGAGGATGCGGACAAGATGGACAAGCTCTTCGCTCGTCAGGCAGAACTTCAGGACATCATCGATGCTACCGACGCATGGAACCTTGACTCTCGCCTTGAGCGCGCTATGGATGCTCTCCGTTGTCCTCCTGAGGAAGCTTCGGTAAAACACCTTTCCGGTGGTGAGCGCCGCCGCGTTGCTCTCTGCCGTCTGCTTCTCCAGAAGCCAGACGTGCTTCTTCTCGACGAGCCTACCAACCACCTCGACGCAGAGTCTATCGACTGGCTCGAGCAGCATCTGCGCCAGTACCAAGGCACAGTAATCGCCGTTACTCACGACCGCTACTTCCTTGACAATGTGGCAGGCTGGATTCTTGAACTCGACCGTGGCGAGGGTATTCCATGGGAAGGCAACTACTCTTCATGGCTCGACCAGAAGACAAAGCGCATGGCAATGGAAGAGAAGGTGGCAAGCAAGCGCCGCAAGACTCTCGAACGCGAGCTTGAGTGGGTTCGCATGGCTCCAAAGGCTCGTCAGGCTAAGGGTAAGGCACGTTTGAACTCTTACGAAGCTCTCCTCAACGAGGATGTCAAGCAGAAGGAAGAGAAGCTTGAAATCTTCATTCCTAACGGTCCTCGTCTCGGCAACAAGGTCATCGAGGCCATCGATGTCAAGAAAGCTTACGGCAACAAGCTCCTCTACGATAAGCTCAACTTCATGCTTCCGCCAAACGGTATCGTGGGCGTTATCGGACCTAACGGCGCTGGTAAGACAACACTCTTCCGCCTCATCATGGGCTTGGAACAGGCAGACGGCGGTACTTTCGAGGTTGGTTCTACTGTAAAGATCGCTTATGTTGACCAGCAGCACAAGAGCATCGACCCGGAGAAGTCCGTCTATGAGGTTATCTCTGGCGGTACTGAACTGATGCGCATGGGCGGAAGGGATGTCAACGCCCGCGCTTATCTCAGCAAGTTCAACTTCGCCGGTGCTGATCAGGAGAAGAAATGCAAGGTTCTCTCTGGTGGTGAGCGTAACCGCCTCCAGCTCGCTCTCGCACTGAAGGAAGAAGGCAACGTGCTCCTTCTCGACGAGCCAACCAATGATATCGACGTAAACACTCTCCGCGCTCTTGAGGAAGGTCTAGAGGAGTTCGCAGGCTGTGCCGTAGTCATTTCCCACGACCGCTGGTTCCTCGACCGTATCTGCACTCATATTCTCGCCTTCGAAGGCAATAGCGAGGTGTTCTTCTTCCAAGGCAGCTACTCAGAATACGAAGAGAACAAGAAGATGCGTCTCGGTGGCGAAGAGCCAAAGCGCATCCGCTATCGAAGCCTTGAGGGATAAATAAAAAGGTAAGTATATTTGGTACAAAGATGATTATAAAACAAAAACCATAAAAACCGCATAAAAGAGAAGATGGCTCTATCAAGCCATTGATGGTTTGCCCTCGTTATTTTCCTTGTGAGCGAGCTCACAGACAAAATCCCGAGAACAAACCATCACCCTATCGGGCTTTCTTCTCTTTTATGCCGATAAACAGGAAAAACATTGCGAACCTGTTATGGAGGTGCGGTGCCCTCACCGCACCATCTGCCGCAAAAGTAAAATACTACCCTTTATCCCGCTTGGTGTCCTGAGGGCAGGACACCTCCATAAACATTGCGGACATCTGATGAAATTGTTTTTTATGTTTATCGCTTTTTGAAGTCTGGTGGGTTTCTGTTTGGCATTTTATACGAGAGCTCAGTTTACCCTGAGCTTGTCGAAGGGCTCTCAGGAGAAAATGACGAACAGAAAGACACGAAACTCCTGAGAGTTTCTATAAAAGGACTTCAAAAAGGTTTTTTCTGTTTTTTGTCTAAAGAAATGCCCAATTGTATATAATAATAAAAATGCGCCACATCTCTCACGAGCTGTAACGCACTGCTATCTAAACAAAAAAACTATCAAAAGAGGAAAATTGGCGGCCTCACGGTGACCAATTTCTTGTTATCACAATCTTTTGTTTACCTTAAATAAAACTAACCTATCAAAAATTAATAACTAACCTTATACTAACCTAATGAAAATTTTTATCCTAATCTTTTTACCCCGATAAGGGTTTGCGTCAAATTCTAAATAACTCTTTATTCGTTGTTTGACGATGCAAAGGTAGGATGTTTCTGCAATATGGCAAAACATTTAAGCCATAAATAATCGGAAATATATGCCTTTTTTGACAATTATCAACGGGTGTGTGCGCACACACCCGACTTCGTCAATGCGCCACCCAAATTAAGAATCGCTGTCAGATAGGTCGAAAAGTGGCTTGACTGCGAGGTGCTTCTCCGGCAAGAAGAGTGTCTTGGTGAAGTAAGTCCCGTTCTCTGGCAATCTTACTCTTATTGTCGTGATGGTCTTTGCAGCCTCAAGCACCTTATCGACACTCATCCCAATTTTGTTTATGGCAATGAGCCGCTCTAATTCCTTATATATCTTGTAAGCGATGAAGCATATGCAGACATGCGCCTCAATCCTTCGTTCCGTAAAGTGAAACATCGGACGCATCTCCAGAGTTCCCTTTGAAACACGGAATGCACGTTCCACTACCCAAAGTCCATGATACTCAGCAATGACACGCTCTGCGTCAAGATCCGTATTGGTTATGAGCCCTTTAGGCCATCCCACTTGCAGTCCTCTGCTATCTTATCCTCGCTGATGACGACTTCTATGTCCTTGCTGATTTCAAGAAACTTGTTGTAGCCGCGCTTGTTCACCTGATTCTTCGTAATTCGTCCGCTCTTGTAGGCTTTCCTCAACCAGGCAATTCCTCGGTCACGGTTGTAGGCATCCTTCTTCGCACGTTTGTCCGAATAACTGACGATAAGCCGTTCTCCATTCTCACGCTTGTAGTTGTAGCAGGCTTTGTCAACCTTCTCTAGCGAGAGTATCCATTGCTTCACACCTGCACTCTCGCTCTTGATGCGAGCTCCAAGAATGTATTTGTAACTAGCCTCCTGTAGCAAAGTGACATTGTTCTTGTTCATCAATCCCGAGTCTGCCACAACGACAAAGTCTTTACCCAGATTGAAACGCTGCTTGAAGTCATCTATCATCGGTATCATGGTGAAACCTTCGTACTGACTGCCGTTGAACAGAGAGTATGAAAGCGGATAGCCTCCTTCTGACACCAGCAGGCCGAGTACGACCTGTGACTCTGCCGTCTTGCCATCCTTTGAAAAGCCAGGCTCACGCAGTACATCCGTCTGTGCTGTCTCAAAGTAGAGCGTCGTCACATCGTAGAACATCAGGCCAATCTTGCCACCGAACAGTTTCCTGGTGTGCTCCACGCTGATCTGCTGTGCAAGCTCCATCTGGGTATTGTAGAGCTTGTCCATGTAGCGGTAGATGTGGTTGAGGTCAACATCCTCGTCGTAATATGACTTCAGGTAATCCACGGTGGCAAGCTTACTCTTGGGCTGTGACACCCTTGCTATCACCAGATGACGCAGAATCTCATCGGGAATGCGGTTGAAGCCGATGCTGTCATAGACTTGATCAAGCAGAAACTGGGTGCCGTTTATCAACACATTATCTATATAGCTTAGGAAACGCTCCGTCTCCTCGACTTCCTTTCCCTTGCGGTCACCGAAGTCTAGTTCTTGCTGACCGCCGAATGAACGTATCCATGTTGCTGCCTTATCGCACAATGAATTTATCTCCTCTTCGGATGTAGAGGAGCCAAATGACTTTATTTCTTTATACTTTCCACTCGCTTTGCTGACCACTACCACACTTGTAGAGCCTGAACGGTTATGTTTCTTACGTACGTACATGGTGCAAAGGTACACATTTTTTCGCTTGCGCCACCCAAAAACACCCAATTATTTTGCGTAACTCGTTGATTTTCATTCTGCGCTATCTAATGGCACAAAAAAGTGATGAAGTCAGGATATACTACCCTTTATCCCACTTGGTGTCCTGAGGGCAGGACACCTCCATAAACATTGCGGACATCTGATGAAAT
>JAKSLJ010000026.1 GCA_024401275.1 Bacteroidaceae bacterium
TGATTTTGCTCGAAGAAACTGGATAAGAAAAGAAAGAAATTTCCGTCGCCAAGTTTAGTTTCTTTTGTTTCTTATCCTTTTTCTTTGAGCCACCTATAATCTTAGATTGTTTGTGCATTTTGCAAACTGCATTTTGCAAATTGCGGAAGTAAAGGGGAAATCCTTGTTTTGTTTCTTGGCAAAAGATTTGTTGTTTTTTCTAATTCGTTGAAATACAAAGAGATATGAAATTACAATGTTTCTTGTAAAGAGAAAGTTAATTCTTCCGAGTATGGTTATAGGCGGTAGTCGGTGAAAAATATATTATTATTGTTTGCGGGCGCGTACAAAAATATATGTAACTTTGCAGCCGCTTATTCGGCAAACAACATAGATACGATTTCATTAAAGATTTTGATTTAACCTTTACGTCAATAGAGTATTTTCCGGAATTAGGATAAACAATAATTAAAACAAACAATAAATTAAATCATGACAATTATTAAACAAAAATCGAACGTCCTCCTCCTGAGGATGTTGTTCCTGTTGGCCATGGTGCTGACGGGAAGTAGTGCGTCGTGGGCACAGACGCAGATTGCGCAGTTCAAAAGAACTACGGAATACGCCGCGGCTAGTGATGATAGGTATTACCTTGCCGAAAATAACGGAGTTACTTTTTATGCTCTCGGCTTAAAAAATAATGGAGCATGGAATTGGGTTAATAATGACGTGATATCACAAAAGAACATCAATGGTGTACAATTTGTGTTTCTCCCTTTGGACATGGGTGAAGGCGATACTGGTTCATTCATCAAGATGCAGTTTGCTTCTGGCTTAGTGAAAGTTGGTGACGTGATATCTGTAGATTGTGCTGATGCTTTCACTAGTGGTGACGAGGTGCAGATTGGTTATCGTGTAGGAGGCAGCAATACTGACGTTCAGAAAACGGTAAACAATCAAAGTGTAAATACCTTGAGCCACACTCTCACTGCAAGTGAGATTATTACTGATGGAGCAAATCAGTATATCCGTATAGGTAAACTTCCTTATAAAAATACTTATATTGGAACGATAACTATTACCCGTCCTGCAGGCTTTGCTGTAACTTTTGGTCCTAACACTGCAAGTGCTGGTATGGGTACAGTGACAGCAAAGCGTACAGACACTAATGCTGCGATTAACTCTGGTGACAGGGTTCCAAACGGTACAAAGATTCAGTTTACAGCAACTCCATCATCAGATAATCTCCACTGGGGGTGGGATGTTAACGGAACTCGTAATTGGGGATTCCCTAATCCATATACTGTTACCGAGGATGTAAAGGTTGAAGCAAACTTCACACCTGGTATCAAGATTAATGCATACCCTAATAACGGAACATTGGGTTCTATAAACATCACAGGTGGTGGACAAAGCGGAACTAGCATTCATGTGACGCCTTACCCTGGAACAGTAACTTTTACTGCTACCCCTAATGCAGGAGCAAAGTTTGTTGGCTGGTATTCTAATGTAGAAATGACGAACCTCGTAACAACTGAGACCACGCTTACTTATAAGGATAACGACCCTGCAGACGATACTAATATCTTAAGGAAGACAGGTGAACTTAACCGTTGGGCAAAGTTCGAATCTGTGGCTAAGCCTCTCACTGTTACTGCCAATTGGCAACCAATCATTCCTGCTAACGCAGCAGGATGGGGTCTTACCACAGTTACGGTAAAAGCTAATGGTGCTGATGTTGATGCATCTAAGTATACACTCGAGTATGAGGTTGTTAATGGTCCTTTACAACTTGATGGTACGAGCAAAAATGCTACTGTTACAAGCGCATATAATAAAGATACTAATAAAACCGCTAAAGTTAGGGTAACTGCTACTCCAACCGATGGTACATACACTGCAGGCTCATGTGAATTTGATGTAAACATCCTCCCTGTAGCAAAACCAAATATCACAGTAACTCCAAGCTCTAAGACAGTACGTGTTGGTGAGAAAGTTACTCTTGGCGTAACTCGTGACAGAGGTTTCAGCAATCCACAATACACATGGACTCTCTCTGACAACGCCAAGACAAGCCTCTATGGCTATAGTGACCCTATTACAGAGACTCAGGCTTCAGGTGCTGATGATCCATCACACACATTTGTTGCAAAGGCTCCTACATCTTCTCCTATCTCTGTAAACCTTAAGTTCTCTTCTAATGACAGTTACTTCAACGGTTCTGCAGAAAGAGGATATGAGCAGGCTAATGTTGGCGGTATTACCGTAAAGCCTGTTACTGTTCCTACAATCACCGAGGATGCTAGTGGTGTACATTTCACTTACGAGAAGGATTATGGTGATGTAGAAGCTTACCTTCAGTATTTCATTGATGGCTTTGACGACAATCATCGCACACAGGTTGGTTTTGGTACATCAGACAATGGAACATATACTGCTACTGGTATTGCACCTGGCAAGCGAATCTATGCTCAGTCAGTCGTTCGCTTCAAGTATCCAAGCGATGCTACTGAATGGACTTACGTTGCCTCTGACATGATTCCGTATGTGATGGGTGAAGCTTCTCACCTTCCTGCAATATCTCTCATGATGCAGCCTCGTTATAAGAATGGTAATGCTAAGCGATATATTCCTATAGGAGTGATTAGTGAACTTAATGGCGGAACACTTACACCACTGGAGTCTCAGTGGCCAGAAGGTGTTGTGAAAGGTGAAGGCGCTATCACTAATTATACAATGGGCTACTTGCTTGGAAACGATAACGCATATCCTGTAGACAAGGCTGACAAGGGTGTATGTATCAGCCGTAATGGTAAGGCTCAGTGGGCTTGGACAGGTGACAGCTCTGACCCGAACAGAAAATATCTTCCAAAGACAGCTGCCTTCTATATGGACGTAGCTGGAACTATGGATATTGTTCTTTTTGCAGAAAACACTTACAACAGCAGCCAGAATTCAGGTAATGAGTCAGACCGTCGATATATTAAGGTATCGTACTTGAATGACCAGTGTACAGACGGTAAGCCTATAGAACTTAAGTCTTGGGGTATTCTTGGTAATCGTGCAGAAGGAAATTATGCTAATGGCGGTAATGGTGCGGAACTCCGTCTGCACATCCGTCTCCCACAGCTTGGTACTGACGGTAAGACAACACTCTTCTTTACTTATGAGACTGACGCCAACGACACAGACCACGACTTGTGGATTAAAGGCTTCATGATTCAGCGTCCTGACCTCACTCCGTCAATTGGTAGAACTGACGCTAAATACTCTGAAACAAGGAACAGTGAGTTGACAGGTCAGTGTGTGGCAACAGCAAACACTCCGTACGTTTGGTCGTTTGAGCCTAAAACAACAGGACATTCTAACGAACAGAATCATAAAAATGGCCATGATGCTGTAGGTTTCCGTCCTGCCTCTACAACAGATACGAAGAAGACTAACGAGTTTGATGGCCGTACATATATCTGCGGTGAGCAGTGTGACCACCTCCTCGTATATTGCGACAATGAAGATGAACCTGGTAAGGTGGCTGCTGAAGAGCGTCCTGAATTTGATGGCCGTTCAAGTAGAAACGAGAAATCTCACCTTGAGCTCGTACGTCCTACTGTAATGGCTGCTAACAATGGTAACGCTGATTTGTTCAACCCTATCAAGTCAAACGGCCTCAAGGTTAACGTAACAGGTTCTGGTTGGTTTAAGGTTTGGGCTTCTGCTCCTAACGGTGCTGTCAAGATGAAGTTCCTTACTTCTACTAACGGTGGTATGTCAAAGATTCGTGTACTTAAGGAATTTACTGTTGCAAGCGATAAGGGTTCTGACGCCGAGCGTGAGGTTGACTTCCAGCCATATACAGCATACCTTAAGGCTCAGGTTACTCATGACAACACTTATGATGCAGTAGATGCTACAGGTGATCCTGAAGCTCAGAAAATGTCTCTCTATGTAGTATTTGAGGCTGCTGACGGTAGCGTTCTTACAGATGGTAAGTTCTCAAATGGAACTTATCCACAGCTCAATATCCACAAGATGTCATGGTTGAACGAAGAGCCTGTAATCTATAACTTCCAGCGTGAGGAGAACCCAGCATTGCTTACAACTATGCAGAAGTCAAGCAAGGATGCTAATCCAGACTTCTACTGGCAGATGGGTACTTCACTTAAGGAGAATGACGTAGATACTTATGATATTAATGACCAGACTCCAGAGAAGAGTGGTCAGGAGTCAACATACGGCAAGCCTTCTAACACAAACAGCAATGGTGGCAAGGGTGCTGGCTATCAATGGAATACAGCTGCTCCTGCATGTACTAATGCCCATACAGAGGCTGCTTATGCAAATGGCCAGAAGAACTTCACTGGTAACGAATATGTTTCTGGTGACGCTAACAACAAACTTGAGTTTGGTTCTCCTATCTCTGGTTCTTTCCTCCGTATCTGTGCTATGAAGAACAGCTACATCGTAGCTCACTTCGTACAGAGCAGAGAAAATGGCGGTACCCCTACTGTATATGTAATGGATGAGACAGGTAAGCTTGTTCCATACTGCTCAGGTGCTGACACATTCAACGAGACTAACCTCGGTAAGTTTACTACTGAAGCAAGAATGCGTGGATGTGTATCTAACATTGTAGGCCTTTCTGAAAGCAACGGTGTGTACACTACTAATGGCGAGGCATTCCGTATAGATATCATTGCTCCTGCAGGTAAGGAGTTCTTCATCTGTGCAAACAATGGCGCTCTCTCACTTGCTCGCCTTGAGTCACTTGCTTGGCGAATTGATAAGGTTCCTACTATCGAGACTGATGGTGAGTTGACATTGGCTGATGGTTTTGATAACTCTTCAGCTATTAATACAGCAATGTCTCGCACTGGCCGCTATGCGAAGTCTGTAACTCTCATACGCACATTCACTGCTGGCAACTGGGCTTCTCTTGTACTTCCATTCTCTATGAACGAGAAGAAGCTTGAGGAGGTATTCGGCGAAGGTACAAGATGTATCCACTTCACTGACGTTGATAAGACTACTAATACAGTACACCTCACTCACCACTTCTATAACATGATTGTTGCTGGTCGTCCTGTATTTATCTGCCCAGCAAACAGTGTTACAAATCCTGTCATCAAGGACGTAACTCTTTCTGCAAAGGAGGTTACTAACACTGTTACGGATAACGGCTTCACATTCTTCGCTTCATACGATAACTCAACAATGAATCAGAATGACCTCTACATGAACAATGCAAACGCTATCAAGTACTTGACTGTGGCAACTAAGACTTACCCTGGTCTTCGTTCGTTCATAAAGAGTCCTGCTGGCTATGACCCTTCTAAGCCAGGTACAGGTTCTACAGAAGGTGCTAAAGCTGTGTTCTTGAACTTTGATGACTCTGATTCGGAAGAAGCCACTGGCATAGAGACTCTTATCTCAGAGGAATTCGGCGAGAACGTGATGGTTGTTACGAAGCAAACTAAGGTTTACGACCTTAACGGACGTGTAGTTGCTAACGGTACAGATATCAGCAACCTCCCTTCTGGTGTATATATTGTTAACGGTAAAAAGTATGTGAAATAATAGCAATTCCCTCTAGCTCCCCCCTTGCGGGGGAGCGATGGGATGGCAACACACAAAGAATACTTATTAAGTTTAATTCCTAAAAAAGAATGTAACAATGAAAAAACAATATATACAACCAAGCGTAAAAAATCACAAACTCTTCTTCGAATCTGCTCTTGCTGCAGGTTCTCCAGGAAGTGTGGAAACTGAAGATTTCGACAAAGATAATCCTAATCCTGATAATGATGGTATAGATACCAATCTTGGAGGTGGTGACGGTTCTGACTTCTAAAACTAATGCAATAACGAAAGAATACACAATTGTTTGTTTATTATATATGATGAAAGTGCCGCAGGGTTCCGAGAGGAATATCCTGCGGCTGCTTTTTATAGAGATGTCAACGGCATTTGTCCCAAAGACAAATAGTTGCCAAAATAAAAATACGGTGTCTTTGCTCGAAGAAAAAGCTAAGAAAGTAAAGAAATTTTGGATAATCCCTGCATTAAAGCCGTCCCTTATCAAGAGGCAAATATCCTGTTTCTTTGAGCTGTCTCCTAAGCGGACAGAAGCTCCCCCTTGGTCGGACGAAAACTTTCCCTTGGTCGGACAAAACTTTCCCTTGGTCGGACAAAACTTTCCCTTGGTCGGACGACTCATTTTCTTATAAGAAAAAATATTTTTTCTAGTAAGAAAATGGGTCGTTTTCTTATAAGAAATTTTTCGTTTTCTTATAAGAAATGAAACTGCGCCCCTTGGCGAAACGAATCGCGCCCCTTGGCGAAACGAATCGTGAGCCTTGGAGAAGTAAGTATTTAGCCTTGGGAATCCCGCTTAGTGCGCTGAGGGCAGCGCACCTCCATAGACTTGATACAAATATTATCCTGGATGCATTATTGCAGCAGCCTAATAGGACTAAGTCTCAACAAGTACTTGATATTATTGACAGGGGTGTAATAATTATGGGAATGATATACTCGAAATTTTAGACAAAAACCAGAAAAAACAAGGAAGTAATATACTATTTGGCACAACGCTGATTATAAAAAAAAACCAAGATAACCCCCTTGAAGAGTATGGGTGCTTGTCAGCACCTGATGTCATGCTTCCGCTTTGTTCTTATAAGAGCGAGCTCTTAACGCCCAAACCGAAAGCATAACATCACCTTCTTAACGAAGGCTTTCATACTCTTCAAGGCGATAAACCGAAGAAAAACATTCGCGGACGTTTGGCGAAATTGTGTTTATTTCTTGTTTATCGCTTTTTGAAGTCTGGTGGGTTTCTGTTTGGCATTTTATACGAGAGCTAGCTCTCAGGAGAAAATGACGAACAGAAAGACACGAAACTCCAGAGAGTTTCAACTGAAGACTTCAAAAAGGGTTTTTATTGTTTTTGTTTTATAATCATCTTTGTGCCCAATTGCTTTCTTTCCTAATTTTTTTATTTTCATAATAAATTGCGGATAATATTCCGCGCATTATTTTCGTTCCAACAGTATAATCATGACCAAAAACCTTTGCTAAGGAAACATTCCCGATTGTTGATGTACATTATTTAATAATAAGTGCGGCGGTTTTAGTAACTTCGCACTCGGATTCTTTTTACACTTTAGTGTTTTTCCTTTCTAATACAATGTATTATTACTTTTCGGAACAGTATATTACCAACTATTAAACATACCTATGAAACTAAGATTTATTTCTTTTGCATTGCTGTGCATGTTCTGTCTCACAGCAAGCGCACAATTCCAGCGTAGAGATCCATTTGCTGGACTCAAGACTCTTCAGGAGGCTTACAAAGACTACTTCCTTATTGGTGTTGCCGTAAACCAGCGCAACATCTCTACAGACGAGCAGGTTCAGCTCATCAAGACAGAGTTCAACAGCATCACTGCCGAGAACGACATGAAGCCGGGCGAAATGCACCCAGCTCCAGGCGTTTGGAACTTCGAGCGTGCTGACAAGATTGCTGATTTCTGTCGTAAGAACGGCATCAAGCTCCGTGGTCACAACCTCATGTGGCACTCACAGATGGCTGAATGGATGTTCTACGACTATGACAAGAAGAAGGAAAAGGAACTCAACGAGCTCGCTACTCAGCCACGCCAGCGTCCACAGGGCGGTCAGCCAGGTCAGCGCGGCATGCGTCCTGCTAGCCCATACGCAGGCTTGAAGTATGTTAGCAAGGAAGTTCTCTACCAGCGTATGAAGGAGCACATCGATGTTGTCGTTAAGCGTTATAGCGATGTTATTTACTGCTGGGATGTGTTCAACGAGGCTATTAGCGACTCTAAGTGGGGCGAGCCACTCCGTGACTCTCACTTCTTCAAGATCGTTGGCAACGACGAATATATCCGCAAGGCATTCATCTTCGCTCACGAGGCAGACCCTAAGGCTCTCCTCTTCTATAATGATTATAATGAGTGCGACCCTACTAAGCGCGACCGCATCTACAACATGATCAAGAAGATGAAGGAAGACGGCATTCCTGTTGACGGTATCGGTATGCAGGCTCACTACAACATCTACGGTCCTTCAGAGGAAGATATGGAAGCTGCTATCAAGAAGTACAGCGAGATCGTTGACCATATCCATGTTACAGAGCTCGACATCCGCGTAAACCAGGAAATGGGTGGTCAGCTTCAGTTCTCTCGCAACGAGGGTGCCAAGGTTACTAACGACCAGAAGACTCTCCAGGAGTATCAGTACAACAAGTTCTTCCGTCTTCTCCGCAAGTATCACGAGAAGATAGACTGCGTTACTTTCTGGAACCTCTCTGACCGCGACTCATGGCTCGGCGAGAACAACTACCCACTCCCATTCGATAAGGAATACAAGAAGAAGAACCTCTACAAGGTGCTCGTAAGCTTCGATCCTAAGATTGACAACGCTCAGCCAAAGGAGGACTTCAAGCCTTGTGCTACTTGTCAGCCAGGTCAGGAATATCCACAGGTAAACTCTGAGGGCTACATCCGCTTCAAGGTAAATGCTCCTGCTGCTACTTATGTTATCGCTTCTGCTGGTCTCGGTGGCGGTATGGCAGGTACTGTTCTCAAGAAGCAGAAGGACGGCACTTTCGTTGGAACTACTCTTACTCCAGAGGACGAAGGTTTCCACTACTATACTCTTTCTATCGACGGCGCTCAGGTTCTCGACCCAGGTACTGCAAGCTTCTACGGTGGTAGCCGTTGGCAGAGTGGTACAGAGGTTCCTGCTCACGACGGTGAGTTCTATGCTAACCGCACAGACATCGAGCACGGTAACCTCCAGAAGGTTCGCTTCTTCTCTCAGAGCACAAACATGATGAAGGACGCTTGGGTTTACACTCCAGCAGGATACGACAAGTCTAAGCAGAAGTACCCAGTACTCTACCTCCAGCACGGTTGGGGTGAGAACGAGACTTCTTGGAATATCCAGGGTAAGGCTGACCTCATCATGGACAACCTCATCGCAAACAAGGAGTGCGTTCCTTTCATCGTCGTTATGACTTACGGTATGACTAACGAGGCTCGCTTCGGCTCTATTGGCTCATTCTCTGCAAAGGACTTCGAGACAGTTCTCGTTGACGAACTCATCCCTTACATCGACTCACACTTCCGCACAAAGGCAAACCGCGACAACCGCGCTATGGCAGGTCTCTCAATGGGTGGTATGGAAACTCATGCCATCACTCTCGATCGTCCGGAAGTGTTCGGCTACTGGGGACTCTTCTCAGGCGGCACTTACAGTCCAAAGGAACTCGAAGGCAAGCAGGCTCCTAAGCTCATGTTCATCACTTGCGGTAGCAAGGAAGGTCCAGACCGCGTAAAGGCTGCCGTAGAAGAACTCAAGGGCGCTGGCTTCAATGCTGAGGCTTACATCTCAGAAGGCACAGCTCACGAATTCCTCACATGGCGTCGTAGCCTCCACGAGCTCGCTCCAATGCTCTTCAAGAAGTAAAAAACTAGTGTTCTATATTTTGTAGGGCGAGGATTTCCGAGCCGCCTGCGTGATATTTTTATTCGCGCTAACGGCTCGGAAATCCTCGCCCTACATGTTTTTCCCCAGTTTTATATTTGGGAGGCATAGAGTATATCGCTGTCTGTTGATATGTCCAAAGTCAAATAGTGGGTGATTTCTGCAATATTTTCCGGGAATTTGTTGTGTAGTTCTTGAATAGTTTGTACTTTTGTCTTGTCAAAACTGCATTTGCAAAGATGAAATATAACCTCTATTTTATATACTAAAACATAATACCTTATGGACAAGCTAAGATTTTTAATCGTGCTTTTGGCTTTCTCACTTTCATTGGGCATGTCTGCTCAAAGCCGAAAGACAACAGGCAAAAAGACGACTACTACTGCAAAGACTGCGTCTAAAAGTACTGCAAAAAAGAGTACTGCCAAGAAGCCTGCAACTACTTCTACAAGCAAGAAGTCAACGACAACTACGACCAAGAAGGCTCCTGCTACAACTGCAAAACCTGTTACTACAACGACAGCTCCGTCAGCAAGCAACAGTTCGGCTAAGCAGGAGTACAAGGAAGGATACAATGAAGGCTTTGAGGCTGGACTTCGCGCTGCTCAGAGAAATGGCGTCGGCACAAAAGATGCTACTACACAAACAGACAACAGCAAAACTGCCAATAACTCTAGCTCTTCAAATTTCTTTTCTGACTTCAAATCTTCGTTGAGCCAGAAACCAGCAGAGTCTAAGAACGCAATGTTCGCTGAGTTCCAGGCTATCTTCGATGTCAACGGCGGACCGGTTGCAAACCACTTGTATGAGATAGACTTTGGTTATCTTCGTAAGGTAAGCGAAAACTTCCGTTTGGGTTTCGGTCTCGGTTTCAGAGGCGACTTCCGTTTCAATAGCAGCCCACATGAAACCCTTCCTGTATTCCTTCGCGGTCAGGTAAACGTGCCAACTATGACTGACATCACTCCTTTCCTGAACCTGGATTTGGGCTATGTCCTTAGCAGCGATTTTGAAGATTTGGACTTTGAAAAATGTCCTATCCGACTTAATCCTTCCGTAGGTGCTTACTTCGGTCAGGTTTATGCTGCCGTTGGTTACCTCGGTGAGATTCTGCCTGTTTCCGAGGCTAAGTTCGTGAACTACGTAAATCTTAAGCTCGGTGTCAAGATGGGCGACCGTCCTAAGAGCTACAAGGTGTTCAAGAGCTCTTACCTCACTCTTGAGGCAGCTGCTGGTCCTACATTCCAGACTGCTTACTATGAATATGACTATAACCATGATGAAGACAAAAAAACAAGGGTTACTCTCAACGGCGGTCTCGATTTTCACTGGATGTTCCCTCTTGGCGACCATGTTGCTATAGGTCCTGGTATTGGTGCTTATCATGTCACTACAAGTACTTTTTATAGGGGGTCAGAAGACGATCCAGAATACAACTCAGATCAGACTCTCTATGTTCCTCTGACTGTCCGTGCTGAAGGTACATTCTTGGATAAGAATGCTGCTATCCGTCCTTACGCAGCTGCCGACCTCGGAGTTGTCCTCGGCAATGCAGAGCTGAGTTCAGGAGAAGTAACATTCAAATCGCCTACGTTTGAGATCCAGGGTGGTATAAAGCTTAACAACAAGGTGCGTGTTGGTGCTGGTCTTAAGTTTAATGGCATTGGCTTTGATGAAGATTATGATATGAAAAAACATGATGGCCAGACACTCACCTCATTCAATGCTCACGTAGGTATTGACTTCTAATAAATATATGTACAGAAAGTTCAAGGAAATAATAGAATCGGTATCAGTGGCAGAGGCTACTGAAAAAGGTGGAGTAGGGGGCGCTTTGTTCCTTGCTCCAATGGAGGATGTTACTGACATCGGTTTCCGTATGCTCTGCAAGCGTTTCGGTGCTGCGATGGTTTATACTGAGTTCGTCAGCGCTGAAGCACTCGTTCGCGATGTGAAGTCAACGGTTTCCAAGCTGACAATCAGTGATGACGAGCGACCTGTAGGCATACAGATTTACGGTCGTGATGTTGACGCTATGGTGGAGGCTGCCAAGATCGTTGAGCAGGCAAAGCCAGATGTCATCGACCTGAACTTTGGCTGTCCGGTGAAGAAAGTGGCTGGCAAAGGTGCTGGTGCCGGTATGCTTCAGAACATTCCGAAACTTCTGGACATAACAAAAAAGGTGGTTGAGGCAGTCAATTTGCCTGTTACGGTGAAGACTCGCCTTGGCTGGGATCATAACAACATTATTATTGAGGAACTTGCTGAGCAACTCCAAGACTGCGGAATTGCCGGACTTACCATTCACGGCCGCACTCGTTCGCAGATGTACACAGGCGAAGCAGATTGGGAACCTATTGGTCGCGTGAAGGCAAATCCTCGCATTCACATTCCTATTATCGGTAACGGCGACATAACATCGCGCGAACAGGCAAAACTGGCTTTTGAGCGTTATGGCGTGGATGCTGTCATGGTGGGCAGGGCTACATTCGGTTGCCCGTGGTTTTTCTCGCCAGAGGAACTGACTGCCGACCAGAAGATTGATGTCCTGGAAGAGCAGTTGCGCATAAACATGGAGCGTATAGACGAGAAGCGCGGCATAATACACACGCGCCGTCATCTTGCTTCAACGCCTGTGTTCAAAGGCATTCCAAACTTCCGACAGACGCGTATTGCCATGCTCCGCGCAGAAACAGCCGATGAACTTATTGGCATCCTTGAGAGTTGCAGAGAGATGATAATGTAGGGCGAGAATTTTCGAGCCGCGATTCTGGTTTTGTTGCATGAAACGGCTCGGAAATCCTCGCCCTACAGATTTTATACGGCAAAGCTCTTGCCCGCCCATTTCTTGCTATGCCAGCGGCG
Source organism: Bacteroidaceae bacterium (assembly GCA_024401275.1). Lineage (GTDB taxonomy): Bacteria > Bacteroidota > Bacteroidia > Bacteroidales > Bacteroidaceae > Prevotella. Next base: position 12,355 of record JAKSLJ010000026.1, read on the forward strand.
GGTAAGGATAATGCCGCGAGTGTTTTCGTCAAGGGCGAAAGCGCACCAGATACCAAGAAGTCCGAAACCGAATCCGAAACCGAAAATATAGGCTACGCCAACGGCAATGAGCCATTGGAAAATAATGCCGATGACTACGGGATAGATTGTATCTCCTGTGGCGCGAAGGCTTCCGCATGAGAAGATGTTGCGCGTACGACCAATCTCCAGTGCTATATTTATGATGAAAATCCATGTGCCAAGACGCAGGATTTCCTCGTTGTCAGTGAAGAAACTGAGAATCGGTCTGCCAAGGCAAGCCAGGAAAGCTGCCATTGAAACGCAGCAGATCAGTTCTATTCGCAGCATGTAATTGCCCAGAATATATGCAGCGCGATTGCGTCCCTGGCCTACGAAATGACCTATGAGAATGCTGCCGCCCTGAGTAAAACTGGCAGAGAAAAGCACGCAGTAGGCAAGTATGTTCCAGCAATAAGCTCGGGTGGCAAGGGCTGCGTCGCCGAGTTTGTTTATCATATAGATGCCCACAACCTGTGTGAGACAATAGCTCAGTTCCTCGCTCATGGCAGGAATGCCGACGAAAAGCAGATTCTTCAGTTCCCTGACAGGGAATGGCCTAAAATATTCGAGAGGGAATTTGCGGATATGCTTCCTGGTATGGAATGCAGCAAGCAACAGCATTGCCACACAGCGGCTGAACGATGTAGAGATTGCAGCACCTTCCACTCCGAGAGCAGGAAAACCGAACTTACCGAAGATGAGTGCATAGTTTCCGATGAAGTTCAGTATGTTGCTCACCAAGGTAACAATCATCGGATAAACCGTTTTGTCCGCACTGCGCAGAGAAGCCGAGAGAGCAAAGGAAACGGCTTGGGTGAAAGAGAACAAGCCAGTTATCTTCATATATACCAAACCGTCTGGCATAAGGGCGTCGCTCAAGCCCATAAGTCTCAGTATGTTTTCTGCCTGAAACCAAAGTATTGCGCTGACAGTCAGTCCGATGAAGATGTTAAGCAGTATGGCTATGCCCACCACTTGAACCAATCTTTTCTGCAGCTTTGCTCCGATATATTGTGCGCAGAGAATGGCTGCGCCCATGGAGATAAACTGATAGACAAGGAATATGAGTGAGAACAGTTGGTTGTCAACGCCAACGGCAGCCACGGCATTGTCGCTATGCTGGCTGAGCATCATGATATCGACCGTACCGAGCATCATTACGAGTGCGATATCAATGAATATAGGGAGTGTAAGTTTTGCGAGCTTTTGCTTAGTCTCGCTCTGTATCCTGAGTGTCATCTTTATGTTAAAGCTAAAAGCTTTGCTGCCTTGCGCAGTAAGGGTTATTCTTCTATTGCTTTCTTCTATTGTTCTATTCTTCTTTGCTTTCGTGGCTTGTTATGGTCAACTTCACGGATGCCACGCGGCGTTCTTCTATTTTCATTACCTCGAAGCGGTAGCGTTTGTAGCTGAAGACCTCGTGAGGCTTTGGGAAATCGCCTTTTATCTCGAGGAGAAGTCCGGCAAGTGTGTCTGCCTCGCCTTGGATTTCTTCAAACTCCTCGTCGTCAATTTCCAGCACTTTCTGCATATCGGTAAGCAGAATCTTGCCTTCGAAGAGGTAAGTGTTCTTGTTCAGGCGAGTGTATTGCTTAGTCTCCTCGTCGTATTCGTCGTTTATCTCGCCAACGATTTCCTCGAGAATGTCTTCCATTGTTACAAGGCCGGATGTGCCTCCGAACTCGTCAACAACGATGGCAATATGCACTTTGTTCTCTTGGAATTCCTGAAGGAGAGCGTCAATCTTCTTTGTTTCCGGCACGAAATATGGCGGACGGATAAGCGATTGCCAGCGGAAACTGTCTGGTTTTCCGAGGTGGGGTAGGAGGTCTTTGATGTAAAGGATGCCGCGGATGTTGTCGCCGTTGTCCTGATAAACAGGGATTCGGCTGTAGTTGTTCTCCACGATGCATGAAATAACATCGCCGAAGTTCGCCTTTATGTTGATGTCAACGATGTCCTTTCTTGAAGTCATGATCTCTTTTGCCGTCTCGTCGCCGAAGCGGATAATGCCTTCAAGAATCTTCTTTTCCTCTGCAATGTCCTTCTTGTCAGTCAGTTCCAGAGCCTGTTCTAGCTCGTCAACACTCATTACATGATTGTCTTCAGTGACTATTTTCTCTGCCACGATGCTTGATTTCAGGAGAAGGTTCTCCAGTGGCCAGAACAGTGTGCGGAAGAAAGAAATGCCCTTTGCTGCCATGCGGCAGAAACTCAAGGTTGATTGGCGTGCAAAAATCTTTGGAAGAATCTCTCCGAAAAGAAGGAGAATGAAGGTGAGCAGTACGGTAAGTACAATAAACTCAAGCACAATATTGTCGCCAAAGTCTATCAGTTGCGCAAAGACATAGTTGCACAGCATGATTATCGTTACATTGACAAAGTTGTTGGTAATGAGTATTGTAGCAAGTGTGCGCTCGCTGTCCTCTCTCAGTTTGTTTATGAGTATGTCCGTCGCTGTCTTCTCGTCCTCCAGTTTGTCAATGTCTTTCGGCGAAAGGCTGAAGAAGGCTATCTCGCTGCCGCTGGCAAAACCCGATAGCAGCAGAAGGAAGGCGATAAGGATAATGGTGATGACAACGCCTGTGGTTGGGGAGTAGAAAGTTACTCCGCTAAAGGTGTTGTTGATTATTGTTGATATACTCGATATATAGTCGTCCATTTATTAATTGTAAATTAAAAACTAAAAATGAAAAATCAGTTTTCGTTTTTCAATTTCTTGGGCGTAAGCATTTCCATGCTGTCTGCCTGGATTTCCGTTACGTCCTTGCGCTGTCCCGACTGGTCAACATAGCTGCGGTATCGTATTCTGCCTTCTATGTACAGCTTGTCGCCGGTATGCACGAACTCCTCCACGGTCTTGGCGAGTTTGCGGTATAGGATAACGGTGTGCCAGTCAGTATGTTCTGGCACCTCTGTTCCGTTTGCAAGTGTGTAGCCTCGCTCTGTTGTAGCCAATGATATTCTGGCAACGGCCTGGTCGTGGTCAAAATAGCGTACCTCCGGTTCGCGTCCGACATTGCCGATAAGCATTACTTTGTTCATAGTCTTTTCGGGCAGTTTTATACCTCAGGCTGGTCTCCGAGGAAACGATACTGGAAGTTCTTTCCCTTTATGGAAGGGAACTGGCTGCGTGAGTCAACCTTCTGTTGCAGGTGGTCGACGAGGCGGTTGTAGCAGTCAGCGGCAGATATTGCCTTGCACTGTGCTATGAAGCGAGTGTCAATATATACGCATTTGCCTGTATTTGGGTTGACAACGACGCGCTTGAAGTCGATGACACCTTCGTACCAACCGAATTTCTGCTCATTGATGTGCTGCATAATCTCGTTCTGCTGCTGTTTAGCCGCAGAGACGAATTCCTCTCCGTTTTCCTGTCCTTTCTTATGATTCTTGAACTCCTCCATTGTGCGGGCGGTAGTCTTGATCATGATGAAGTACACCTTTGCGCGTACCTTGTAGCGCTTAGGGAACAGCACATTGCTGCTCATGTAGTCACGGATGTCCTGTTCGATACGAGGGTTCATGCCGATTTCGTCAATGGAGTAGAGGAAATCGAATGCCTGATCAAAGGATGTCGTTAGTGCTTCGTAGTCGAAATATCTAATGTATAAGTTCATCTTTTGTGTTTTACCGTGTGCTTTTATGCACTAAAAAGTTATATTTGGGTAAGAAGTGTAATAAAACAAAAAAATCTCAGTGCTTCACTTTAGTTGTGAAAGTCACTCAGATTTCTACCAATTTTAACCTTAAAACCTTTCTTTACTAATGTAGAGCGGAAAACGGGACTCGGACCCGCGACCCCAACCTTGGCAAGGTTGTGCTCTACCAACTGAGCTATTTCCGCATTATGTTTTGAAAAAAAATGCGAGATTTTCTTCCAGTTTCAAGTAACTCTTGGGTTACCCTCGCTGTTGAAAATTCCGCTTTTCTTTTCTTTTTGTAGTGAAGAGGAGGAGACTCGAACTCCCACGTCACAATTGACACTACCCCCTCAAAGTAGCGCGTCTACCAATTCCGCCACCTCTCCATTACAATAAGTTTTGTGCCCAGAACAGGACTCGAACCTGCACATCTTGCGATACACGCACCTGAAACGTGCGCGTCTACCAATTCCGCCACCTGGGCAAATTTTTTCAAGAACGCAAGTTCTTTGTTAGTCTTTTCAAGCAAGAGCGGAAAACGGGACTCGGACCCGCGACCCCAACCTTGGCAAGGTTGTGCTCTACCAACTGAGCTATTTCCGCATCTTTTTTATGCTTTTAGTAAGCAGCATTCCTCTGAATGCGGGTGCAAAGGTATGACTATTTTGGAAACTGGCAAAACATTTCCAAGAAAAAGTTCTTATAACTTGTGTTTGTTTGATAATTATCAAAAGAGAGTAAATTGAAAGCCTTCTTTCTTTCCTTATATTATAATAATGTGTTATCTTTGCAGACGGAAAAACTCAAAATCCAAAAAACTAAAGAATACCATGTATTTTAATGAAGAACGCGAGTGCATGTCTCGCGAAAACCTAAAGAAACTCCAGAGTGAACAACTTGTAAAGATCGTAAAGCATACTTACGACAATGTGCCTTTCTATCGCGAGCGCATGGATAAGGCGGGTGTAAAGCCGGAGGACATCAAGTCGATTGATGATATCGTGAAGCTGCCTTTCACTACGAAGCAGGACCTCCGCGATAACTATCCTGACGGACTTTTCGCCGTACCTCGTAAGGAAATCGTTCGTCTCCACGCTTCTTCTGGCACTACAGGAAAGCCTATCGTTGCCGGCTACACAAAGCATGATGTTGACAATTGGGCTGAAGGCGTTGCACGCTGTATGGTAGCTTGGGGCGGTTCTGCCGACGATACTATCCAGGTGAGCTACGGCTACGGCCTCTTCACCGGCGGTCTCGGTGCTCACGATGGCGCTTCACTCCTTGGTGCTACGGTTCTTCCTACAAGTGCCGGCAATACAGCAAAGCAGATCATGCTCATGCAGGACATTCAGACAACTGGACTATGCTGCACACCTTCATACGCACTCTTCCTTGCTGAGGAAATAGAGAAACTCGGCGTACGCGACAATATCAAGCTGAGGTTTGGCGGTTTCGGCGCTGAACCTTGGACAGAGAATATGCGCAAGGAACTCGAGGAAAAGCTTGGCATAAAGGCTTACGACCTCTATGGACTTACCGAAATCTCTGGTCCTGGTGTTGGTGGCGAGTGTGAGTATCAGGACGGTACACACCTTTGGGAAGACATGTTCTATCCAGAAATCATTGACCCTGCTACCGGCGAGCAACTTCCTGAAGGCACTGAAGGCGAGCTCGTGTTCACTACTCTCGACAAGTGGGGCATGCCGATGATCCGCTATCGCACACGCGACCTCACCCATCTCAACTACGAAAAGTGCCGTTGCGGTCGTACTGCTGTCCGCATGGGCCGCATCCTCGGTCGTACAGACGACATGCTCATCATTCGTGGTGTCAACGTGTTCCCTTCACAGGTGGAGAGCGTCCTGCTTGAGTTCCCTGAGTTCCAGGCACAGTACTTTATCACTGTTGACCGCGTGAACAATGTTGATACCTTCGATATTGATGTTGAGCTCCGTCCGGAATACTATTCTGACGATACTACCGCTATGCTCGACTACAAGAAGAAGCTCCGCGACCGCCTTCTCAGCGTCATCGGCATCAAGCCTTCTATCCATATCGTTGAGCCTAATGCCATCGAGCGCTCTCAGGGCAAGGCTAAGCATGTCAACGACAAGCGCAAACTGAAGTAGTTACACAAACTTAACATAAAAAACTATGAAAAGAATCTCATTAATAATGCTGTTTGCTGTTCTCTCAATAGCAAACACATTTGCCCAGCAGGCTCTTTTCGGCAATAAGCCTCTTGTTTCTCCAGAGATCAATGCCGACAAGACAGTTACTTTCCGTCTCTATGCTCCAAAGGCTGTTACCGTTCAGGTTACGGGCGACTTCCTTCCTAAGACCACTGTTCAGACACCTTTTGGCGTGCAGGAGGCAGACGGTGTTGCAGACATGAAGGAAGAAAACGGTGTTTGGACATACACTACGCCAAACGCCCTTGCACCAGAGCTCTACAGCTATAAGTTCAAGGTGAACGGAATGGAACTCCTCGATCCTTCAAACGTCTATCGCACACGCGACATCACTTCGTTCGTTAACATCTTCATTATCACTAATGAGAAGGGCGACTGTGGTGATCTCTATTCAGTGAACAATGTTCCTCACGGAAATGTCAACCGCGTATGGTACGATTCTCCAACACTTGGCACAAAGCGCCGTATGACTATCTATACTCCGCCAACATACGAAGCTGGCGGAAAGTATCCGGTGCTCTACCTTCTTCATGGTGCCGGTGGCGACGAAGAGGCATGGCCTGCTCTCGGTCGTCAGGCTCAGATTCTCGACAATCTCATCGCCTCAGGCAAGGCTAAGCCAATGATTGTCGTTATGACAAACGGCAATGCCAACTGCGACGCTGCTCCAGGCGAATGGCACAAGGGCTTCTATACTCCTTCTTTCATGGGACATAACGAAGGCGCTCAGCCAAAGGCTACTACCGAAGAGGCTTACAAGGACGTTATGAAGTATGTGGAGAACCACTACCGCGTGCTCAAAGGTCAGAACAACACTGCAATCTGCGGACTTTCTATGGGTGGTTATCACACATACGCCATCTCTAAACTCAATCCTGGCAAGTTCGGCTACATCGGTCTCTTCTCTGCTGCAATACAGATGGGACAGAGCAATCACGGCAACGACATCAACTCTGCCCTGAAGGCTGACGACAAGACTGCCGCACAGCTCAAGGCACTCTTCGCTGCAAAGCCAAAGCTCTATTGGATAGCTATCGGTAAGACAGACTTCCTCTATGATCAGAACAAGACTTACCGTCAGTATCTCACAGAAAATAACTATCCTTTCGAATACTTTGAGACAGGCGAAGGCCATATTTGGAAGAACTGGCGCATCTATCTATCGAAGTTCGCTACTATGGTGTTTAAGTAAAAGACCCCCTAGCCCCCCAAGGGGGAACTCTTAATAGCTTTTAGCATAACGGGAGGTGCGTTGCCCTCAACGCATCAACACCCACTAGATCAATATTTACTGCGCGGATGGTGTCTTGAGGGCAAGACACCTCCCATCAATAAATGACTCTACCCTCCAAGTCAATTAAAAACTCCCCCTTGGGGGGATGGGGGGTCTATTATGACTCGCATTAACCTTATCCTCCTTGCCTTCATGGCAATATTTCTCGGAGCCAATGCCCAGCCACTTGCTGATGCTCCTACAGAGGCTCCTGACATCACACCTGCCGATATTCCTGCCATTCCACAGAAGATGTGGACAAAGGCTGAGAAGCAGGGCACTGTGGAAGTGTTCAACTACGAAGTGAAGCGCGACGGCAAGACACTAAAGAAGCATGCTCGTGTCTATCTTCCTTATGGCTACAATGCAAAGGACAAGGACAGACCGTACAATGTGCTCTACCTCATGCACGGTGGTGGCGACAACACTACTTCCTTCCTCACTCCTCCACAGGACTGGCTCCGTCTCTGGGATGTTCTCGACCACATGATCCAGGATCATCAGATTGCTCCACTCATCGTTGTTACGCCTACATTCTATGACGATGACGAGAACATCGGTGCAAACTCTATGGACGATGCCACTCAGCGCACAATGAACTTCCATAAGGAACTTCGTGAGTTCCTCATCCCTGCCGTTGAGAGCAAGTACAACACTTATTTCCTCCTCCACAAGTCGATGAAGAACATTAACGACAGAATCAATACCACTCGTCCTCACCGTGCCTTCGGAGGCTTCTCCATGGGCGCTCTCACCACTTGGTATCAGCTTATCTTCGACTGTGCTGCCGTGAAATACTACATCCCTCTCTCAGGCGATATCTGGCATTTCTCTGCCGACGGCAAGCGCGATTCGTACAAGCAGGTGGCAGAATGGGTGAACTCTGAAATATCAAAGTCCCTCTACAAGAATTCCTTCAAAGTCTTCGGCTATACAGGAACTGACGATATCGCAGGCACACCAGAGCGCAACATCGTAGCTGCCCTCAACGCCTACGCACCGGTATTCCGCTACAACAAGCCGGACGCCAACCTCTTCTTCTCAATGCGTCAAGGCGGAAAGCATTTCTACGGCGACGTAAACCAGTATCTCTACTTCGCCCTTCCACTTCTTTGGAAGTAATGAACTGGTTAGTGCCACAAATCGGAGTTGGAACTTCTTGCTTCTGATAGCAGGATTCACACGGTTGTATAGATTCTTGTCAGATAAATAAGAACGACTAATAAAGGGCTGCAATGGCACATTCACCGTTGCAGCCCTTGGTGTATTTGTCACAATTTCTAGGAAACGCTTTGAAATCCTTGGAGAAACGACCTGAAATCCTTAGGAAAACACTTCAAAATCCTTGGTCGGACGACAGGTTTTCTTTAAGAAAAAGTTTTGTTTTTAAAAAGAAAATGCTACTTCCCCCAAAGGGATACGAAAAAGCAATCCTAAGGGAGACGAAAAAACACCCTTGGGGAGACGGAAAGCAATCCTAAGGGATACTGAAAATCCCTACAAATTCTAAGCCGAATCTGGCGCAAATCCCTACATTTATATTAATGTAAAGACTTGCGCCAGATTTGGGTTTATTCACGTTCGGCAATAATCAAGCGAGCTTGTTATTGCTCTCACTTAACCATCACCTTTTTGCCATTCTTGATGATGATGCCGCGGAAGTTCTTGTCAACGCGGATGCCCGATGTGCTGTACATCTTGCCGTCAACGCTTTCGGTAGTTACTTCGTCGATGGCAGAAGGAGCAGTAGTTGTCACAGTGAACTGACCGTAGCTCATTGCATTGCCAGCCTCGTCAGCAACTGAGATGCAGATATCGTAATCAGTTCCCTTTGTGAGACCGTCGATGGTGTATGAAGTAGAGTTGCCTGTGTTGCGAGTGTTCCAAACAGACTCGCTTGCCTTCTTGTATTCCACTGTGTAAACGAGATCGCCCTGAGGAGTGCGGTCGTCGGTTGCAGGGCTCCAAGTCAATGCGATGCTCTTCTCTGTCACCTCGTCCACACTGATTGTTACTTCACCCAATGAAGGAGCAGTCACGTCAGGGAGAGCCTTTGTAGTGACGGTTTCCTTTGTATAGGCAGCGCCATTGCTTGCCTCGTCATAAACAACCACGTAGAAGTCGTATGATGTTTCTGGCTCAAGGTTATCTATCGTGCAGCTTGTCATGTCGTTTCCGCTGGCTACAGCATTATACACATTAAGCTGCAAACTTGACTCCGGATCAGAAGATTTCTTGTATCCGGCAATGTAATAAAGCTTGTCCTGCGCTGTGCGGTCGTCGCTTGCCTTAGCCCATGATATTGATACGCTGTTGTCTGTAACATCTGTGACGTTGATGGCGCTGTTAGAGAGAGTTGGAGCTTTCTTGTCAGACTCTGGAAGAGTCTTGAACGAAGTCTCCTTATAGAAAGTAAAGTTACGGTCCTTATCTGCTACGCGAACTATTGCATAATATTCTGTATTAGGCTGCAAGTTATAGAGTTTGCATGAAGTGAGGTTTCTGCCGCTTGTATAGCCAGTGTAGTCAGTGTCGCCGTATCTTCTCATTGTGTAGAGCGTGTAATCGAGGTCTGACTGTGGAGTGTTGTCGTCAGTTGCTGGTATCCATGAGAGCAGAGCACCTTCCTCTGTAACACCTTCCACCTCGATTTCATCGTTTACAAGCACCGGAACTCTGATAATCTCTGTGCTGATAACTACATCGTCCTTTGCCACGCCGCCCGATGCATTCAAGAAAGTCTTGCTTGCCGCAGCGTACTTGTGGTCGGAAGTGATATGGCAGTCTGTCATTGAGAGAGCACTAATGCCAGAGACAGTAGCGTTCTTGCCGTCGCCCTTTACCTTAAGCGTAGAGCCATAGACAGAAAGCTGGTGGCTGTTCAGAATCAAACCGGAAGTATTGCCTTTGCTTGTAGCATCAATCTCTACGGTACATTCGTTCTTGATAGTGAGGTCGCAATTGCCGTAGAAGTATCCGTTTTGTATTTTCAGCTGAGCGTTTTCGCCATTGTTGTCATCAGCCTTGATAGTAACCTTGCTGCTTGAAGCGGCATTGATATTACCAGAGATAGTGGTCCAACCAACGAGGTTGATGGTGATGTCGTCATTGATTTCGAGGGTATTGCTTGTGCTATACAAATCAGCCCAATTGAGATGGAGAGTCTTTGTCGTCGGGTCGTACTTGATAGTTCCACCATCACCCCAGAAGTCATTGGCGTTAGCTGAAGTTACCTGTGTGCCTTCGATGAAGAGAGGGTACTTAGTTACAGTCACAGGCTTAGCCGTTGTAGTTGCCTGAACGGTGTTGTACTTGCTTATGTTGCCAGCTTCGTCTTCCACGCGAACCTCGAATGTGTATTTTGTTGAAGGTTTGAGGTCGCCAACGATGTAGGAAGTTTCGTTCTTCATCTTCTTGCACAATACGCCATCACGATAGACAGAGTATTGCAGGTTCTCCTGCTTGGTAACGTTGTCTGTAGCCTTGTTCCAATTGAGAGTCACGCTGCCGTAAGTCGCGCCAGTTGCAGTAACCGTCTTGTTTGAAATTGTTGGCGCAGTCCTGTCCTGAGTGTTAGATGTTGTGTAGGTGAGGATGTCGTAAGTGGCACGATTGCCCGCTCCGTCCTTTACACGCACATAGAATTCGTATGTCGTGTTTGGTTTGAGACTGGAAATGTGACTTGAACTTATGTTCTTTCCTTGCTCTGCACCGTCTCTTGAATAGCGGCCACTTGATGGCTCTTTATACATAACCGTATAATCCAAGTCCTCATCGGCAAACAGATTGTCCTTGGCCTTTGTCCAGCTGAGCGTAAGAGAGTTGTCCGTGGCATTTGACACAGAGAGCTTCTTGTTTGACAGGGTTGGAGCCTCCTCGTCGTTCTCGTAGCCCTTTGGCATCGTTTTTACGCGGCCAGTCTCGTAATGAGAAACATTCTTGTCCTTATCATATACATCGACACGGAATTCGCACCATGTGTTTGGACGCAGCAAATAAACTGTCGTTGACATTCCGCCATTGCTTTCCGTAATTTCATTGTAATCAGCATAATCATATTCCTGATGAAGACCTTCAAAATAGTGATAGCCCAGGCGATAAGAAAGGTCCTGTTGGCGTGTCTCGTCGTCAATTGCCTTGTTCCAGGAAATCTCAACCGAGTTATCAGTGATGTTCTTGAAGACAAGATAAGGGTCAGGGATGGTCGGAGCATTGAAAGAAGACGCAGGCAACTTGTACCTTACCTGATCGTATCTGGCTGTGTTTTTCGACTCATCCTGTACTTCTACAATGAAGTCATACGTGCCAGGCTCCAGATCCAGGAACTTCTCATACATCCGTTGCTTCTTGTAATTGAAGTTGTCTCTGTCCACAGCTTTCTGGTAATAAGTGTCCATGCTCAATTTTTTGTAATAGACAACGTATGACAAATCTGAGGATTTGGAAATATTGTCCTTGGCATCCTCCCATTCCAAGGTCACGAGACAGCCTTGACCTTTATAGTCCCAATCGGGCAAGGTTCTTTCGAACAAAACATCTACCTTCCTGTTCGGGATTGTCGGAGACTCGTTGTCTGCTAAGGTCTTTGTGTAAAGAGTCTCATAATATGTGGTATTAATGGAATAATCATACACAAAGAGCGTAATCTCGTATTCCGTATTCGGCTGAAGGGAGGTGAAAGTATATGATGATATTCCCCTCAATCCATCAACATTTCTGTAGAAAGCATCTTTTCCGGAAGTTGCCCTGTACTTTATTGCATAGAACAGTTTGTTTTGTTCTACCTCGTTGTCCGTAGCCATATTCCATGAGATGCTGATGGAAGTTAAATCGGTCTTGTCCACGGTAATCTTCTTGTTGCTTACCGTAGGCGGTTCTGTATCAGCTGCCCATGCCGTCGCAGTAGCCAGCATGGTCAGCAACAGTGCAACGAATGTTCTTAATGACAATAACCTTTTCATGTATTCTTGTTTTTGATTTAACCTTACAACCTCGCAACCTTATTCCTATTTGAGTTTGGTGCGTCCGTAACCGCTCATGCCGTACTTGCCGTCCAGGTATATTACGGTCAAGCCACGGTAGGCAGCTTGCTGCATCATGATGCCGTGGCAGAGCCAACGCTGTCCCTTGGCATCCTTGTATGTCCAACCTACATCGACAGCACGATGAGTGATGAAACCATTGCGGGTGAGTGTGCGCCAACCGTCGCTGAGGTAGCATATCTGGGCATTCTTGTGCTCTGGGTCTTCGCGTGCCACCACCTGTTTAGCCATGTTCTGTATCTCGGCACTAACCTTGTAGGTTTTTGGCATGTCTATTGGGTCGGTGCTGTTTTCGATGACCGCGTTCTGCGCCTTCTGCATCTTCACGCGTGCCTCTTTATACATGGTCTCGAACTCGGCAGCTCGCTCGTCGCTCTTCCATCCCTCATGCTTCTGTAGGAAGTAGTCGAAGGAGGTGACAAACTCGCGATAGTTGGTCAGGGCAGCGTCCATATTGCCAGCCTCATACTGCTTCTCAGCCTGGGTGTAGCTGCCGTAAGTGCCACGGAAGACAATGTCGTAGTCGGACTTCATCGCCACATCAAGCATGATGTTCATAAGCTTGTTGTTGCGCTTCAGTCGTTCTTCCTCAGGCTCGAAGAGCACGTTCTTCTGACCATCCTTTGTGACGGTGGTCTGCGAGCCGGCATCCAGTGTGAGGCGGAAACGTCCCAGGAACTGCTGGTGGGCAAGGATGTATGCCTTGATCATCTGGCGGTAGGCTATGTACGAGTTAGGGTCGGCAAGATATTCTGCAAAGAAGGCATTGATGACAATCTCGCTGTAAGGTACGCTCTTACCCGTGTTGCCGATGCCAATCAATCCGTTATGTTCAAGTCCGTTGAGCTTGGCGTACGACTCGTCCATCATCTTGCGGCACTGCGTAGTGGTGTAATAGATGAAGTCCTCTACCTTCTGCGTTCCGTCGAGATAGAGTCCCGCATCACTATACTTGTAGTATGGCTGATAAGGGAATAGGTCCTTGTCAAGATGCTCGTAAGCGCCACGTATCTGTGCAGGCGACTTGGTGTAGTTCTTTCTGACAGTGTTGTCGGATGCCATTGGGTCGGCTTTTATCGCCTCCTTGCTTGGCTTATAGCTGCCAAATGGGTTGAACTTCATAGTCTGCTCGGAAGGGAAGGTGCTCAGTTCGCCTTCAGAACCAGGCGTTACAGCCTCCTTTGCCTTCTGGACTACTTTTGTCTCTGCCGCCTTTCCAACGGCTTTTTTCAGCAGATTGTTCACTTGAGCCTGTCCCGCCAATGGTGCCATGCTCATAATACTCAAGGCAACGATGCCACGCACGATAATCTTTTTCATAGGTTTATGTCTTATTTATTGAGTAATAGGAGGAAAGAGATTATTTGGCTGCAACGGCGAATGTGCTGTTGCAGCCCTTGGTGTATTTGTTTGATTTTGTCAATTTTTCCTTACTTAACCATCACCTTTTTGCCATTCTTTATGATGATGCCGCGGAAGTTCTTGTCAACGCGGATGCCCGATGTGCTGTACATCTTGCCGTCAACGCTTTCGACAGTTACTTCGTCGATGGCAGAAGGAGCAGTAGTTGTCAAAGTGAACTGACCGTAGCTTATTGCATTGCCAGCCTCGTCAGCCACCTTGATGCTTACCTCGTAGTCAGTATCTTCGGTGAGTCCGTCGATGGTGTGGATGTTAGTGTTGCCGGCATTGCGGGTGATCCATGCCGATTCGCCAGCCTTTCGGTATTCTACGTAGTAAACGAGCTTGTCCTGAGGCGTGCGGTCGTCGGTAGCAAGGTTCCATGACAGAGTGATGCTGGTTCGTGTCAAATCGTCCACGCTGATTGTTATTTCACCCAATGAAGGAGCCGTAATGTCAGGGAGAGCCTTTGTGACGACGGTTTTCTTTGTGTAAGTAGTACCATTGCTTGCCTCGTCATACACAACAACGTAGAAGTCGTATGATGTTTCTGGCTCCAGATTATCTATCGTGCAACTTGTCATGTTGTTGCCGTAGCCGACAGCATCAAGAGTAACAGAGGACTTTGACACAAACCTCTTGATTGATGAGCCGCCCTGTTCCTGTTCCCCACTGTATCCGGCTGTGTAATACAGACTGTCCTGCGCTGTGCTGTCGTCGCTCGCCTTATCCCAAGATATTGATACGCTGTTGTCTGTCACATCTGTGACGTTGATAGCGCTGTTTGAGAGAGTTGGAGCAGTCTTGTCTGACTCAGGGAGAGTCGTGAACGAAGTCTCCTTATAGAAAGTCAAGTGACCTTCCTTGTCTTCTACGCGGACCATTGCATAGTATTCTGTGTTAGGCTTCAGGTTGTAGAGCTTGCACGAAGTGAAGTTTTTGCCGTCCTTGTAGAAAGAATAGTCTGTGTCGCCATATCTTCTCATTGTGTAAAGAGTGTAAACAAGTTCTGACTGCGGAGTGCTATCGTCAGTTGCTTCCACCCATGAGAGCAGAGCGCCGTCCTCTGTCACGCCTTCCACATATATTTCATCATTTACAAGCACCGGAACTTTGATAATCTCTGTACTGATAACGATTTCGTCCCTTGCAACTATAGGTGATGGAGTTTTTGTCATGAAAGTCTGGTTTGACTGATCATACTTATGGTCGGAAGTGATTCGGCAGTCAGTCATTGAGAGAGCACTAATGCCAGTGACAGTAGCATCCTGGCCATTACCCTTCACCTTAAGTGTTGAGCCATAAATAGAAAGCTTGTGGCTATTCATTGCCAAGCCTACGCTTGTTGCATCAATCTCTACGGTACATTCGTTCCTGATTGCGAGGTCGCAATTGCAGTAGAACCATCCTTGTATTTTCAGCTGAGCGTTTTCGCCATATTTGCTATCAGCCTTGATAGTAACCTTGCTGTTTGAATTTGCATTGATATTACCAGAGATTGTGGTCCAACCAACGAGGTTGATGGTGATGTCGTCATTGATTACGAGGGCATTGCTTGTGCTATACAAATCAGCCCAATTGAGATGGAGCGTCTTTGTTGTCGGGTCGTACTTGATAGTGCCACCATCCTCCCAGAAGTCATTGGCGTTAGCAGAAGTTACCTGTGTGCCTTCGATGAAGAGAGGGTACTTAGTTACAGTCACAGGCTTAGCCGTTGTAGTTGCCTGAACGGTGTTGTATCTGCTTATGTTGCCAGCTTCGTCTTCCACGCGAACCTCGAATGTATATCTTGTTGAAGGCTTGAGGTCGCCCACTATGCAAGAAGTCTCGTCCTTCACCTTCTGGCACAATACGCCGTCACGATAGACAGAGTATTGCAGATTCTCCTGCTTGGTAACGTTGTCCGTCGCCTTGTTCCATGAGAGAGACACGCTGCCGTAAGTCGTGCCAGTTGCGGTAACCGTCTTGTTCGAAATGGTTGGTGCTGTCCTGTCTTGGGCGTTGGATGTAGTGTGGGTGACGATGTCGTAAGTGGAAGTGTTGCCCATTCTGTCCTTTACACGCACACGGAATTCGTATGTCGTGTTTGGTTGGAGACTGGAAATGTGACTTGAACTTATGTTTTTTCCTTGTTCCGCACCGTCTTTAGAATAGCGGCCGCTTGATGGCTCTTTATACATAACCGTATAATCCAAGTCCTCATCGTCAAACAGATTATCCTTTGCCTTTGTCCAGTTGAGCGTAAGAGAGTTGTCTGAGGCATTGGTTATTGTGAGCTTCTTGTTTGACAGAGTTGGAGCCTCCTTGTCGTTCTCGTAGCCCAAAGGCATAGTTTTCACACTTGCTATTTCGTAAGTTGATATGTTCTTGTCATCGTCAAAAGCATCGACACGGATTTCATACCATGTGTTTGGCTTAGTGAAATAAGCTTTGGTTGACGTCATATCCATGCCCAAAGGAGACCCCAAGTTTGCATACATATCAAAAAAAGGTAGATCTGATTCTTTCAGTCGGGTGCCAACTCTGTACCAAAGGTTTGACTGACTGGTCTCTTTATCAATAGCTCTATTCCATGAAAGATCTGCCGATTTGTGAGTTATGTTACTTCTTCTTATGTTTGGATCAGGAATAGTTGGAGGATTGGCTGATGATGACTCGGGAACAGTTATTCTTGCTGGGTCATATTTTGTTGTATTTCCAGCTGCATCTTGAGCTTCTACCAAGAAATCATAGGTGTTTGGCTTTAGATCATATATATATGCAAGCCAAGATTTTGAATCATTATTAGTTATCGTTTTTGCATTTTGGTATTTCACGTTTGCTAACTTGTAATAGTTGCTTTCACTTGCTTTCTTATAGTAAAAATTGTAGATAAGATCCGCAGTGCAATTGTCAGAGGCTGGCAAATAATATAACGTTATTTGACTGGTGTGTTCTCTGTCATTTGTCCAATTTTGCACGAGTTTTTCGTAAAAAACAGAAACCTTCTTGTTTTCTACTGTCGGAGCTTTTGTGTCCGCTTTAGTGGTAACTGTTAAGGCAGCATACTTTAAGACGTTACGAGAAATGTCTTTTGCGGTAATGTTAATTTCGTATGTTGTGTTCGGTCTTAATCCTGTAAATTCTGTGGAACTGGTACAATAGCGAACAATATGGGTACTTTTATAGCCATTATCATTTGTTATAACTATTGTATATTCCACATCTTCTTTTGAAGTAGTGTTGTCTGTAGCCAAGTTCCATTTGACCGAAATAGAATTATCAGTAACATTTTTTAGGAATACTCTCTTGTCACCGACTGTAGGTGGTTCCGTGTCAGCCGCCCACGCAGTCAGATTTGCCAACGTAGTCAGCAACAGAGCAACGAATGTTCTTAACAATTTTGTTTTCATAATTTCTTTGTTTTTTTATTTATTAAATCGTTTCTACTTGTACATAAAATAATTAATAAATAATTCGTGGGCAATTTATGGTCATTCTTTCTACGAAAGCGCTACGCGATAACGTGTTCAAAAAATAAATATTGCTTGCGGCGCAACATAAATTTACCATTAATGACCCATAAATTTATTCATTAATTATTTTTTGGGGAGTGTATTTTTTTTGATTTTTAACGTGAATTGCCGTGAATTAAACGTAAATTTTCGTAAATGCTTTTTCTACATGCTTACAGTATAAAGGTATTCATGAAAATTCACGTTTAATTTACGATAATCGCGTTTTAAATAAAACATATTTATTTCTACTATTTATTAAAATACTTCTTGCCATTCTTAATGACAACACCACGGAAGTTTACGCTAACTCTTACACCCGATGTGCTGTACATCTTCTCGTCACCGCTTTCGGCAGTTACTTCGTCGATAGCAGAAGGAGCAGTAGTTGTCACAGTGAACTGACCGTAGCTCATTGCATTGCCAGCCTCGTCAGCAACTGAGATGCAGATATCGTAATCAGTTCCCTTTGTGAGACCGTCGATGGTGTATGAAGTAGAGTTGCCTGTGTTGCGAGTGTTCCAAACAGACTCGCTTGCCTTCTTGTATTCCACTGTGTAAACGAGATCGCCCTGAGGAGTGCGGTCGTCGGTTGCAGGGCTCCAAGTCAATGCGATGCTCTTCTCTGTCACCTCGTCCACACTGATTGTTACTTCACCCAATGAAGGAGCAGTCACGTCAGGGAGAGCCTTTGTAGTGACGGTTTTCTTTGTGTAAGTAGCACCATTGCTTTCTCCGTCATACACAACAACGTAGAAATCGTATGAAGTTTCTGGTTCAAGATTCTCCGCTGTGCAACTTGTCATGTCGTATCCGTTGGCAATAGGATTGTGCACATCTTGTTCCCATCCCGATTCCGGTTCAGACGATTTCTTGTATCCGGCAAAATAGATCAGCTTATCCTGCGCTGTGCGGTCGTCGCTTGCCTTAGCCCATGATATTGATACGCTGTTGTCTGTAACATCTGTGACGTTGATGGCGCTGTTAGAGAGAGTTGGAGCTTTCTTGTCAGACTCTGGAAGAGTCTTGAACGAAGTCTCCTTATAGAAAGTAAAGTTACGGTCCTTATCTGCTACGCGAACTATTGCATAATATTCTGTATTAGGCTGCAAGTTATAGAGTTTGCATGAAGTGAGGTTTCTGCCGCTTGTATAGCCAGTGTAGTCAGTGTCGCCGTATCTTCTCATTGTGTAGAGCGTGTAATCGAGGTCTGACTGTGGAGTGTTGTCGTCAGTTGCTGGTATCCATGAGAGCAGAGCACCTTCCTCTGTAACACCTTCCACCTCGATTTCATCGTTTACAAGCACCGGAACTCTGATAATCTCTGTGCTGATAACTACATCGTCCTTTGCCACGCCGCCCGATGCATTCAAGAAAGTCTTGCTTGCCGCAGCGTACTTGTGGTCGGAAGTGATATGGCAGTCTGTCATTGAGAGAGCACTAATGCCAGAGACAGTAGCGTTCTTGCCGTCGCCCTTTACCTTAAGCGTAGAGCCATAGACAGAAAGCTGGTGGCTGTTCAGAATCAAACCGGAAGTATTGCCTTTGCTTGTAGCATCAATCTCTACGGTACATTCGTTCTTGATAGTGAGGTCGCAATTGCCGTAGAAGTATCCGTTTTGTATTTTCAGCTGAGCGTTTTCGCCATTGTTGTCATCAGCCTTGATAGTAACCTTGCTGCTTGAAGCGGCATTGATATTACCAGAGATAGTGGTCCAACCAACGAGGTTGATGGTGATGTCGTCATTGATTTCGAGGGTATTGCTTGTGCTATACAAATCAGCCCAATTGAGATGGAGAGTCTTTGTCGTCGGGTCGTACTTGATAGTTCCACCATCACCCCAGAAGTCATTGGCGTTAGCTGAAGTTACCTGTGTGCCTTCGATGAAGAGAGGGTACTTAGTTACAGTCACAGGCTTAGCCGTTGTAGTTGCCTGAACGGTGTTGTACTTGCTTATGTTGCCAGCTTCGTCTTCCACGCGAACCTCGAATGTGTATTTTGTTGAAGGTTTGAGGTCGCCAACGATATAGGAAGTTTCGTTCTTCATCTTCTTGCACAATACGCCGTCGCGGAAAACAGAGTATTGCAGATTCTCCTGCTTGGTGACGTTGTCAGTTGCCTTGTTCCAATTGAGAGTCACGCTGCCGTAAGTCGCGCCAGTTGCGGTAACGGTCTTGTTGGAAATTGTTGGTGCAGTTCTGTCCTGAGTGTTAGATGTTGTGTAGGTGAGGATGTCGTAAGTAGAAGTATTGCCCACACCATCCTTTACACGCACATAGAATTCGTATGTCGTGTTTGGTTGGAGACTGGAAATGTGACTTGAACTTATGTTCTTTCCTTGTTCCGCACCATCTTTAGAATAGCGACCACTTGATGCCTCTTTATACATAACCGTATAATCCAAGTCCTCATCGTCAAACAGATTATCCTTAGCCTTTGTCCAATTGAGCGTAAGAGAGTTGTCTGTAGCATTGGTTACAGTGAGCTTCTTGTTTGAAAGAGTTGGAGCTTCCTTGTCGTTTTCGTAGTCCGTTGGCAAAGTTTTAGCAAATGCAGATTCGTAATAAGTGATGTTCGCTTCTGTATCATATACGTCAACAAGGAATTCATACCAAGTGTTAGGCTTAAGACCACTAACCTTTGCATATGTCATATCTTTGACACCATGTAATACGCGAACAAATTTATCACCATCTTTTTGACGACAGAATACCCGATACTTTAGTTCTGACTGTTTTGTCATATCGTCAGTAGCTCTTTCCCATTTAAGCTCAACAGATTGGTCTGTTATGTTATATCGATATAAATATGGAGAAGGAAGAGTTGGTGCTGCAGATTCCGGTATTGTATATGTTAAAGGATTATACTCTGATTGGTTTCCTGCCGCATCGTAAACTACAACCTTAAATCCATGAGTTCCTGGCTGAAGATTTTCGAAAGTTCTGTTATATTGATCTTTATGACTATCTACATAATCATACATATAACCAAAAACCTGCTCGTATGTACTATGGCCTGGTTCTTTATGGTATAGGTGGTGATAAATATTAGTCTGTTTGTCTTCTGCCATTGCCCATGCTAATTTTAATCTAGCAGTAGAACTAGTATAGAGGTCGCCAGGAAAAAAAGTTAATGTAGCCTCAATATTTTTGTTTGGTATTCTTGGTGGTTCAGTATCGGCTTTTGGTTTTGCGTATAGAGTTTCATAATAGCTGTAATTCCCTGCTTTATCACGCACAGAAATTATTATTTCGCATCCCAAACTACTACCGTTATATTGAACTGTATAAGAATTTATGTCATTAAAGCTTCTTGTAAAGTAAAGCTTATCAGTAGGTGCTTTAAACTTAATTGTATAAAGTAAGTCCTTTTGTGGTGTCAAATTATCTGTTGCTTTATCCCACTTAATATTGATAGTTTTATAATCTGTTCCTGTCACGGTAATCTTCTTGTTGCTAATCGTAGGTGGTTCCGTGTCAGCCGCCCACGCAGTCAGATTTGCCAACGTAGTCAGCAACAGAGCAACGAATGTTCTTAACAATTTTGTTTTCATAATGTTTATGTTTTTATTTGATTAATTGATTATATTTACACACGAAAAGCGCCTGCTATAGGCACTCATAAGAGTACCTATAGCAGGCGCAAAATATATAAGTTGTTGATAATAAGTCGTTTACCCCCCCCCTAAATTCCATACAAGCACACGAAGCCATTACGCTTGCAGCAACGTAAGACGAATGGTTGTATGTAAGAGTAGGTTGAGTCATTTTGTTTGGGGGAGTGTTTACTGTTTCTTTACTTGTTGAACTAATTCCTTAGTGTATGCATCTGTGACACTGGAGATTTCGCTCTTGTCATAGATTGTGAGTAGTGTAACTTCATAAGAATCAGGTTCGGCGACCTTAACGGCATAGGTGATGACACGTCCGCCTCCACTTTTTCCACTGCTTTTCGAACTTATAGCAATGCGTATTTTATAAACTCCACCGCCAAGGTCTGTACCATGTGTGGGTACTTGGCGAAGAGTTGTGACGAGTTGTTGTAAATCCGTCTTGAGAGATTTATATTTCTTAGCCAAACGTTTTGCTCTGCGATCGAACTCTGGTATTGTGTTTATGCAGACTTCCATGATATAGGTGAGTAGTTTAGAGTTCGTTGAAAAGTTCTTCTACAGGGCGTGCCTTGCCTTCTTTCAATTCTTTGAAAGCCTGTGTGAGGCTTTCCTTCATCATCATTTGCTGGCGGCGTGCCTCCACTTCTTCTGCATGTGCTTCGATAATATATTTAGTAAATGCACGCTGCACACTCTTCGATGATGAAGTGAAGTGCGCTAGGAGTGCGTCAAGCGGACTGGTTGCCGGCTGTATTGTTAATGTTGCCATAGTGGTTGATATTTATTGTTACTTTATCTTTGTTCGTTAAGATTTGTTATATTCGGCTGCAAATATACGATTTTATTCATTTCCAACAAAATAAATCGGGGGAAAAATGAGGAAATAAAAAGAAAACCAAGGGCTGCAACGGTGAATGTGCTGTTGCAGCCCTTGGAGTATTTGTCCCAATTTCCAAGGGAAACGCTTTGAAATCCTTAGGCGGACGATCTGTTTTCTTATAAGAAAATGGAGATTTTCTAGTAAGAAAAAGTTTTGTTTCTAGTAAGAAAATGCTACTTCCCCCAGTGGGAGACTAAAAGCAATCCTTGAGCAATAAAAGCAATTCCAGGGCAAACTTGTCATATTTGGGGTTAAAGTCCGATTTTGTCCTTTATAATAGGTTGCTATAACCTAGTTGCCTTTATCATTCGCTGTTTTCCGAACTGGTCTTTGCGCAGTTGAATGTCGAAGAAACCTTTGTCGCTGAGAAGCTGAAGCATCTCTTCGGCACAAAGCGGATTTATCTCGAAGAAAAGCATGCCGCCAGGAGAAAGGTGGAGTAGGGCGAAATCGGCTATGGCGCGGTAGAAACGCAGAGGATCGCTGTCTGGAACAAACAGGGCAAGGCTCGGCTCATGGTCAAGGACGTGGGCAGACATTTCCGCCTGCTCTTTCTCCATGATGTAAGGAGGGTTGGAGACGATGATGTCGAATGCCCGACCCCCTCCGGCTCCCCCACAAGGGGAGGGTAGGATCCCGCAAGGGAAGATGGTGGCTGTTTGATCAACGGCAAAACCATTGGGAACGGTAGTGGCGAGAATGTCCTGCTTGATGAAGGTGATGTCTGCGCCGAGTTTTTCTGCATTGCTCTGAGCTATGGCGAGAGCTTTGTCGGAGATGTCAATGGCCGTGACGTTGAATCGCGGCTCGGAAGGTTTAGCTCGGCGGCGCGAAGCGGAAAGCCAAATTCTCGCCCTACATTCTGGTGCGTTGAGTTCCTTGGCGAGGGTGATGGCTATGGCGCCGGAGCCTGTGCCGACGTCGAGCACTCTGCATTCAGCATTCAGCACTCTGCATTCTGCATTCAGCATTCTGCATTCAGCATTCAGCATTCTGCATTCTGCATTCAGCATTCTGCATTCAGCATTCAGCATTCTGCATTCCGCATTCTGCATTCTGCATTCCTCTATGACCCATTGGCAGAGTTCCTCTGTCTCGGGGCGAGGAATAAGGACGCCGTTGCCGACGGAGAATGTTCTGCCGAAGAAGGTCTCTTCGCCAAGGACATACTGAACAGGTTCGCCTGCGGCAATGCGAGCGACGATTTCAGCGAAAGCATTAGCGGAAACGTGCTCATTCTCAAGACTATCCGCACAAAGCAGGTCGGCAAAGCTCATGTGGAGAACCTTGTCTGCAAGGAGTCGGGCGATGGCTTGCGCCTCACCGGCTTCGTGACTCTGACGGAGAGTGGATATGAGTAATTGGTAATTGATAATTGAAAACTGAAAAGTGAAAAACTTACCAGAGGCGGAGCTTCTTGTAGAGCGTGTTGAAAATGAAATAGAATGAAGTGCCGACGAAGAGTCCTACGATGGCATCAATGGCGTAGTGTGCCTGGATATATACCGTGGCGATGCTCATAAGGATAAAGAACGGCAGAAGGATGAGCGAGAGTTTCCATTTCCTAGAGAAGAGAAGGAGAAGCTCCATTACAGCGCAGCAGCCGACATGACTGCTCGGGAAGGCTGCTGTAGGTCTTTCGCCCGCATGGTGAGCGCCTTCAACGAGATGATAGAAGAAACCATCCTTATCGCCAGGCATGGTAAGGCACGCCTGACTGTTCATGAAGTGGTCGCCGGCATCTGGGAAGAGTCCTTCGCGAATGCTGTCCAAGCCAGCATATTCGTAGTAGTAGATAGGTCCGGTTACCGGAATGAGGTCGAATATCACATAGAACGCGAAGAACGCCGTAAGCAATACGAAGGAAGCACGAAGGAAGTCCTCTCGCTGCCAGAAGAGGTAGTAGATGAGAGTGACGGCGATGAACAGGTAGTAAGAGTAATAGCCCATGTGCAGAGGCTCCGACATCCAACTTGGAAGGATGGTGTGGAGCAGAAGAGCCGGCTGGCAACCGAAGATGTTTTGGTCGATGCCGGCAAACGTAGGGTCAAGATTCGGCAGAACCTTGTTCAACTCGTAAGTGTCTGGATACCACCACGAAAGCAGAGCTGCCTGCAGAAGTACGCGGAGGAAGAGCGTAAACTGGCATGGCAACCAATAGTGTACAAGCCAAAGTCCGCCCATCATGGCAAGAATCTGCATGCGTCCGCCGATGAGAGCCAGCGGATTTGTGTGCGTGGTATAGGTAAAGAAGATAAGGATAATGGTGAATGCCATGTAGGCAAGTACCACCCATTCTACTGCCAGAAGGGCACGCGACGATGATCTGTCAATCTTGAAAAGCTGCTTCATCTGCTGTTATTCCTCCTTTTCTGTAGGTTGTACCTGTATGTCGTTATCCTCTGTGCTCACAGGTTCGATAACATCAACAACATCGCCCGCAGAAAGCAACTTCTCGTTTTCTTCCTCGGCTTTCTGAATCTTCATCTGCTCATTAGCCTTGTTGTACTTGTGCTTGAAGATGGCAAGTTGTACGCTAAGAAGCAGTTCCACGAAAGCGTATGCCACAAAGCACCAGCCGCAAAGAACCATGAAGAACGAAACTGTCTCTGAGATGAAGCTCGGTTTCAGTATGATAAGGATTCCGAAGAGGAAGAGTATGGAAGTTATTACCCAGTAAGCCACAGGCACAAGAGAGTACTGTCGCGCCTTCATGAGCGTTATGAATTGGTTGAATGCACCGAGGATAATCATCGCTCCAAAGATGATGTTGAGCACATTCTCCAAAGTTCCCGGAACAACAATCAGGATAAGACCGAGAATGATGCTTCCGCTACCAGCGATAGGGAAGAATGGAGTGGTCTGCGTAAGCTTGTTTCCTTCGGCATCGAAGACTTCCGTTTTGCCAGCGTTCTTCTTCTGATGAAGGTAACTAGCCCATGAAATGGCACCTGAAGCGAGGAACAAAGCGCCGATGGCACGAATGAATCCGTGGCGCATATCCTCTGGATATTCTATAAGCATATAGCCGATTGCGATGGCGCAAAGGGCACGAAATAAAGTACTTTTTAGTATTCTCATGGGTGCAAAATTATGAAATGTTTTTCAATTATTTGCAAAATGCTTTGATTATTTTGTTAATTTTAGTAATTTTGCAACCGTAAAATGCTGTTTTTGGCTTTTATGTTACCTTACCTATTAAAACAAATGAAACGCTTAATCCATATATTGTCAGTATTCATACTGCTTCCAACGCTCCTCTCCGCGCAGCCGCGATGCGACATTCGTTCCTATAATGTGAACGACGGACTTGGCAGTTCCATGGTGTCAACAATGGTGCAGGACAAGGACGGATTGATTTGGTTAGGCTCGTGGAGCGGACTTTCATACTTTGACGGCTATAGTTTTATGAACCTCTATAACCGCCATGGCGAGTTCGGCTACCCTATAAACAGTCGTATCCTCAGACTCTGCCCAGGAAAAAATGGGGGAATGTGGTGCATAACATACGACAGAAAGATAAACTTCTTCAACACGAAGTCGTGTAAATACACAGATGTTTCGGAGGTAATCAACAAGAAGTTTGAGCCGACGGAGTTTGACGGAATCTGTCCTTTGGAGAACGGCGCAACATGGCTTATCAGTTTGAAAGGGCAGAAAAGACTCTACAGAATATCGAAAGACCTAGCCGATGGCGAGGAATTCACGGAAGATGATGTGAGCGATGAGTACGAAAGGCTCTTCGGCAAGGAGGATGTTGAAGTTCGCATGGTGGCGCTGGACAAGAACGGCGTGGAATGGATCCTGACTTCGGAAGGAAACTATCGCGCAGACGGAAAACCTTCAAATCCTGCTGATTACAAGGGCGATACTGGTGGAGAGAAGGATGAATATTCTGACTCAAAAGGCAGAAAATGGAAATTCACTGACGACGGATCTATTGTCCTGACAGACGAGCGGAATGGTTTGACAAAGACTTTCGCCACAGGAAAGTTGCCGCAGTACTCCATTTCAGAGAGTCCGCTCTTTGTGGAAGACAAGTTTCACACGGTGTGGGTGGCTTCGGCAAATTGCGTTTTCTCTTATTTTGATGAAGGAAAGTCGGAACTTCAGCCGTATTTGATTGACAGAAGGATGCTGAAGAATGATAATATTGATGTCATTTCGCGATTCTTCGTTGACGGTCAGAGCAATATCTGGGTGCTAAGTATGCCTGGCTTGAGCTGTATATCGCCGAACTATCGCCATCTGCAGATTACGGAAATAACAAGGAATGTTGGCGTGCGCTCGCTATGTGTAAGCAAGGAAGGCAACCTTCTGGCGGGAAGTGTCGATGGCAATATCAATGACCTTACGGACAATAAGCTGATAAGAACGATTGACGGCAGGCCTTATTGCATGTTTGCAGACAGTAAGGGAAGGCATTGGGTTGGCACGAAAGGCAACGGACTTTTCCTTATAGAGGATGGCAATGTGAAGCACTATACGAACAATCCTGCCGACAAATATTCGCTGCAGGGAAGTGAGGTCTTTGATGTCTTTGAGGACCGCCTGCACCGAATCTGGATAGGCTGTTACGATGGCGGTCTTAATGTGTATGACGAAAAGGCTGATAGGTTTATCAATACCAACAACGGACTGCCTTATTCCAACGACCAATCTCTGAAAGTGCGCCGCTTTACAAGCACTGCTGACGGCATCATAATCCTTTCTACTGGCGAAGGAATAACCGCTTTTGACGGCAAGACGCAGAAGCTGGAGCAGATAAAATTCCACTATTATTATGCCAACCAGGGTGAAGAAGGAGCCTTGGAGGGAGGTAATGTGATGCAGACAGTCGTTGCAAAGGATGGCACAATTTATCTATCAACCATGGTCGGTGGACTCATAAAGGTTACATCCGGCGATTTGCTGAAGGACAATCTGCAGTTTGAACAGATAGAAAGCACTCAGCAATGGGGCGGCATCGTGCTGTCATTTATAGAATATGAGGACGGCACACTCTGGCTTGCACGAGAGAACCGCATAGAATGCTTCAACCCGAAGACTGGCGAAACCGTTGTTTATGGCAATAGAGACTTCGGTCAGGATGTGGTGCTGACTGAGGCTTTGCCGGTATATAACAAGAAAGACGGAACTATCTCGATGGGCATGCTCGGTGGAGTAGTTACTTTCAATCCGAAGTCTCTGCATAAAAACGACTATGCGCCAAGGATTGTTTTCTCGTCTGTGCAGTATCAGGGAGAGCTTGTCAAGCAGCCAATACTCTTTGCTGATGAGTTTGATGTTCCGTCTGACAAGCGCAATCTGACAATAAACTTCTCAGCCCTCAACTACGAAAACAATTCAATGATACGCTATGCGTATAAGCTGGAGAGCGATGAGAAGTGGAACTATTTGGGTGAAGGGCATTCTGCCTCGTTCCATAACTTGCCATGCGGTCATATAAAGTTGCTGGTAAAGAGTACCAACGGCGATGGCGTCTGGATGGATAATGTGGAGGTGCTGAATATCTATTCTCATCCTACATTTTGGGAAACCATTTGGGCAAAGCTTCTTGTCCTGCTTTTACTTGGTGGCTTTATTTATGCGACAGTTTATTTCCTTCATCAACATCATATTCACCAGATGGAAAGAAAGGAACTTCAGGACAGGCTTGAGAAGCTGCTGCATAATTTCGATATGGCGAAAAAGGAAACCTCTGAGCCAAAAGAGAAAGTAGTCGGAATAATGTCAATAGAAGATGAACCGATTGCGGAGAATGCTCCTGCTGCTCAGTCGGATACAAGCGAAGAGAATAATTTGCATGATGTCCATATAGAACAGTCAGAGAACCAGTTCATGACTTCCGTAATGGAGTTTATGGAGGAGAATATCGGCAATTCCGATTTGAAGGTGGCAGACATTTCTGATTATTTGGGAATGAGCCGTTCTGTCTTCTATGGAAACCTGAAGAAAATCACGGGTATGTCGCCTGTTGATTTCATAAAATATCTGCGCATACAAAGAGCTAAGCAACTGATTTCAAGCAGTAACCTCTCACTCTCGGAGATAGCATATCGCGTAGGTTTCTCTGATCCGAACTATTTCGGAAAGTCGTTCAAGAAGACTGTCGGCATACCGCCGTCGGAGTATAGGGAAAAAGCAAGTTTACAGAAAACGCAATAAAAACATAAGTATATGCAGAAAGTAATTATTTCAAGTAATCTTCAACAAGATATAATAAATGCTTACAACGAATGTGAGCATGACAAGACCTTCATCCTCTGCGATGAGACAACGGCTGAGTTGTGCCTGAACGCGCTGAATGCCAAGCAGGTAGCACCAGATAGAATTTGCATCTGCGATGGTATAGAAGGTCAGCTGATAGTAATTCCAGCTGGTGATGACAATAAGACCGTTGAGAGCATTTCTAAGGTTTGGACAGCTCTTTCTACCGGCGGCGCCACTCGTCATTCGCTGCTCATTAATATTGCGGGAGGAATGGTTACCGACCTTGGCGGTTTTGCTGCGGCTGCTTTCAAGCGTGGCATAAACTTCATCAATATTCCTACCACTCTTCTTTCTCAGGTGGATGCTTCTGTCGGTGGCAAGACTGGAATAAACTTCTGCGGATACAAGAACGAGATTGGTGCTTTCTGCGATGCTTCGTCGGTGATTATCTCTAGCGAATTCCTCAAGACCCTTGATAAGGAAAACATTCTTTCCGGCTATGCAGAGATGCTGAAACATGCGCTTCTAAAGGAAAAGGAAATGCTTGCCGAGCATCTTTCTTTCGACTTTGACTTTAACTCTGACTCTGACTTAAACCTTGACTTTGAGAAAATTCAGGCTATGGTGGCTGAGAGTATCGCTGTGAAGCAGAAGGTGGTTACGGAAGATCCGCACGAGAAGGGCATACGCAAGGCGCTTAACCTCGGTCATACCTTCGGTCATGCCTTTGAGAGTTGGGCAATGCGCCACAATTGCCCTGTTCTTCATGGCTATGCCGTAGCTTGGGGCATTATCTGTGAGCTTTATCTTAGTGCGAAGAAGTGCAGTTTCCCTACAGATACTCTCCATCAGGTGGCATCGTTCATAAAGGAGAACTACGGAAAGCTTGGTATAACTTGCGACAATTATCCAGAACTTCTTGAGCTTATGACTCACGATAAGAAAAACAAAGACAATACGACGATCAACTTCACACTGCTTGGTGGAGTAGGAGATATCCGAATAAACCAGACTGCAACAAAAGAAGAGATAGAAGACGCGCTGGACTTCTACCTCTTCTAAAAGGTATTGGTAAGTATATATTTTGCTTTGTTTGTAGAGCGAGGATTTGGCTTTCCGCTTCGCGCCGCCGAGCTAAACCTTCCGAGCCGCGATTCAGGTTTATGCGGTGAAACGGCTCGGAAATCTTCGCCCTACATCTTTTTGTTCAAAATGTTTTTTATTGCTTCTTTTTGAAAACCCATTCGCGTTGAACGCAGAAATCAATGAAGAATATCACTGAGTCAACGAAGATCTTGAGCACTGTAGCGTTTATGCCAAGCAGGTTGTAAAGCGTTGATACACAGATTCCTGAGGTAAACATAATCGCAACAACAACGGTGTAGTATTTTAGGATAGAACTCTTGGTTACCTTCTTGAAGACGACCTTTGAGTTCATGCAGTAGTTGTAAATCGAAGAAATTGTGCGTGCCATTACTGTTGCCAACACAATCTTTGTCAATACTCCACAGTTTATGTCTGGCAGTACAGCAACAAATATCGTGAAGAGCGTAATGTCAAGAAGGAAAGAACTGAAGGCAGAGAGAATGAACTTCAGGAACAGTTTGTAGATGATAATCGAGTCCTTGATAGGATTGAAGTGGCTCGTTGCATTATTGTCGATGTATATAGTTGAGATAGTTACCTCTTCTATGTTGATGTCCTTCTCCTTGCAGGCTATAAGCATGTTAGTCTCATACTCATAGCGCTCGCCAGCAACCTTCATGAAAGCCTTCATCACATTTCTGCCGAAAGCACGAAGACCAGACTGAGTGTCCGTGATATTCAAGCCCACAAAAGAAGAGAAAACGCTGCGAGTCATCTTGTTGCCGAACTGGCTGCGAAGAGGAACATTCTCCTTGTCGAAGTCGCGACAGCCGATGACAAGAGTCTCTGGCTTCTCCTTCAAGCGAGCCACAACCTTCAGAATGTCCTTCACGCAATGCTGTCCGTCGCAGTCTGCTGCAACCATGCCGATAGCGTCAGGGTAATTGTTGAGCACATGATTGATGGCAGTCTTCAAGGCACGGCCTTTGCCCTGGTTTACATTGTGAATAAGCAGGTCGAAGCCTTCTTCCTTCATTCGCTGGAAGAATGGTGCTTGTTCCTCACCAGAACCATCGTCAACGATTACGATATGTTCGAAATTTTCTTTTACCTCTGCCATGAATTCCGCCATGATCTGTTCGTTAGGCTGGTAGGCAGGGATGACGATTACAACGTCTTTTTCCATATTGTTTGTATAGTTTCTATTTTTATTCGTAGAGGTATAATATGTCTTTCACGCGGTGCAAAGTTATATAATTAAATGTAAAAAAAGAAAAAAAAAGGCAAAAGTTTGAAAACCGCATTAAACTTTTGCCTTTTATTGCACTAGTGGGGACGATATGTGCTAGAAATTTACACCCACTGTAAGTTGTAAACTACCCGTCTTTGATTCGTCAAAGTAGTCGTGAGATATGTTTGCAAGACCAATGTCGTAACT
This sequence comes from Bacteroidaceae bacterium, assembly GCA_024401275.1. Lineage (GTDB taxonomy): Bacteria > Bacteroidota > Bacteroidia > Bacteroidales > Bacteroidaceae > Prevotella. Next base: position 42,692 of record JAKSLJ010000026.1, read on the forward strand.
GAGATCTGCGTAGAACATATCCATTCCTACGCCACAACCAACCTTCAGACCGCCGTCAAAGCGCTTGAAGTTGTCTGATCTGTCGCCGAAGGAACTGTAAGCAACTCTGTCGCCGAAGTTCTTTATCTTTCCGCCAACGCCGCAAGCCAGATAGCCACCAGCATATGGCTGCACGCTGAATGTGCGGTCAACATTGTAGATGTACTTCAGGGTGATAGGCACTTCAAGATAGTTTAGCGAGTAACTCAGCTGGTCATATTTTGACTTGCTACCGCTTTTGCCACCTTTTTCCACATACTCAAGACCAGTCTCAAAATAGAGTGGGGTAGAAGGAGTAATCGGCATTCCGGCAACAACGCCAATGTCCAAGCCGCTCATTGCTTTGCCGCCATCAAGATACTTGTCGTCTGAATTCACTGTTGAGAAAGCACCGCCGATGCGGAATCCCACATAAGGGCGGTTGCTGTTGTAGCCGTAAATGCTGCTCCTGTTGGAATAGCCGCCTCTGGATGAGTGGCTTCCACGAGTGCTGCGCCAGCTACTTTGCGCGTTTGCTCCTATGCTGCATATCACAGTCAGAAGAGCGAGGATAATTGTCTTTTTCATTGCTGTTCTCATTTACTTTCTGAAATAGAAAAATTGTGTTTCTGTGGTGCAAAGTAAATGAAAAGATTCAATGATAGAAAGAGAGTTTCCCTATTCTGCTCGGGGAATCCCCTATGCTTGGTTTTTGAATTGTTTTTGGGGAAGTTGCGTCTTGTTTATGGCTTGTCGCTTAAGAAGTACTGTCCCTTTTTCTTTGTCATTCCGTTGAAACTGATTGCGTGTCGCGGGCAGATATGATAACATGCCATGCAAGTCATGCAGCGGCTGGTGTGCTTCCAGATTGGCTTTTTGTCTGAACCCATCTGTATGTTCTCTACCTGGCAGACTTTCTCACACATACCGCAGCCTACGCATGCCATACGGTTAACAGAGAAAGTGCGGTCAGTAATAAGCACATGATGGAAGAAACCACCGAAGACCTTTGACTTCAAATATGCACAAGCACCTTCGTGGACTTCATAAACTCCACGGGCTTTTGAACGGATTACGCTTGCTATATGTGGTATGGTGGTTTTGCGAGCCTTTTCTATCTTTAGCTGTTCTACATCGCCACGGTCAACATCCATGAAAGGCAGACCGACATAGCTTTCTGGCATTTGAACAGAAAAAGCACCTGCAATGCTAAGGCCAGTTTCGCTGGCAGTTTTTCGCAAATAGTCAATTGTTTTGCCGCAGTCGTCGCCGCAGGTAAGCACAACATAGATGCTGCCCTCTATGGTGTTGAGGTTGTGGGCTTTCAGAAACTTTTCGACGATGCTCGGAACGCGCCATCCGTGAACAGGGAAACAGAGAATAGGGTAGTAGTCTGCCTTAGATTCTGTCTTCGACTTCTGTTCCGAAACGGCCGTAGTATCTACAGATGAGTCGGTTATTGAAACCGCCTCATCACCGAGTTCCTTTGCCAGTAGATTAGCTACATAGCGTGTGTTGCCGGTTGCAGAAAAGTAGTAAATCATCAGAGTAATTTACGATTTACGGATTTACAATTTAGTGCGCCTTTTATTTATGTTTTCTGTTGGCGCGCTGTTGGCGATATTTAGCCTTCTGCCTTGCGCTGCCAGAGCCGTGAGCGCCAGTGATGTAAGCCTTTTTCTTCGCCTTGGTCTTTACTTTTCCTGTTTCTTCCTGCTTGCGTGCAGGACGGAATGTAATGCCTCCGCCGGCAATGATTTCGTCAATATTGTCTCCCATAACTATTCGTTTTCGGCGGCAAAGTTACGAATAAGCGAGCGAAATACAAAACAAAAATGCCAAAATTTTAGTTTAGAATAAAAGTAACCATATAATAGTTGTCCTTTTCATTTGTAGGGCGAAGTTTACTGAGCCGCGATTAAGGTTTAATTCCCGCAAACGGCTCAGTAAACTTCGCCCTACATCTTGGGGACAACACCTAATATAATAAGAGGTCTCCAAATGACCTGAATGTCAAATGAAGACCTCCTAGATGTTATGCTTCAATGTGCTTAACGGCACATATTATTTCAAGAACTTATCTATTTCTTCAAGAACTTATCTACTGCGTAAGCAGTCTTTCTGCCGCTTGCCATAGCGCGAACTACGAGAGAAGCTCCATTGGCTGCGTCGCCGCAGACGAAAACGTTAGCAGGATATTCTGGATGCTCTGGCTTGAGGAAGCCCATTGCGAGGAGTACGAGTTCTGCCTTGATAATCTCTGGCTCGCCAGCTTCAACCATGATTGGGCGACCGCCTTCTGGATTTGGTTTCCAGTCGATTGGCTGAACCTTAACGCCGGTGAGTTTGCCGTCCTTGCCGATGAACTCGAGAGTGTTGATGTTCCAACGGCGAACGCAACCTTCCTCGTGAGAAGTAGTAGTCTTGAGTACGCGAGGATAGTTTGGCCATGGGTTCTGTGGGTCGGCAGGACCTTCAACAGGCTTAGGCATGATCTCAATCTGAGTAACGCTCTTGCAACCCTGACGGTGAGAAGTTCCGATACAGTCAGAACCAGTATCACCACCACCGATTACGAGAACGTTCTTGCCCTTTGCCGTAACACGCTCTTCCTTAGAGAACTCCATGCCGGCAAGCACGCGGTTCTGCTGAGCGAGCATTTCGAGAGCGAGGTGAACGCCCTTAAGTTCGCGACCAGGAATGTTGAGATTACGGGCTGTAGGAGTACCTGTAGAAACAACTACTGCTGCATATTCCTTTGCAAGCTCTTGAATCTTTGCCTCGTCAACAGCCTGGTTGAACTGGAACTCAACGCCTTCTTCCTTCATCACGTTCAAGCGACGAGTGATGACAGACTTGTTGAGCTTGAAGTTTGGAATACCATAGCGGAGAAGACCACCAGCATCCTCGTTCTTCTCGAAGACGGTTACGCTGTAGCCCATCTTGTTCAGACGGTTTGCGGCAACGAGTCCGGCAGGGCCAGCGCCTACAACGGCAACCTTCTTTCCGTTGCGCTCATACTGCTGAGCAGAGATCCAACCCTCGCGCCAAGCAGCCTCTGTGATAGAGCACTCGTTCTCGCGGTTAGTTGTTGGAGCGAAGTCTGTGAGGTTATGCACGCAGGCTTTCTCGCAGAGAGCAGGACAGATGCGTCCAGTGAACTCAGGGAAGTCGTTTGTGCTGTTGAGCAGGCGATATGCAAGTTCCCATTCGCCCTTGGCGAGAGCGGCATTCCATTCCGGTGCCTTGTTACCGAGCGGACAAGCCCAGTGGCAGAAAGGTACACCGCAGTCCATACAGCGTGATGCCTGTTCTTTACGGTCGTGAGAGTTGAGCGTCTGCTCTACCTCTCCGAAGTCTTGTATTCTATCGTGTATTGGTCTGTGACCAGCTTCTTTACGTTCTATCATTTGGCCTCTCCCCCCAGCCCCCTCCCCGATTATGGTGAGGGGGAGTGATATGTTTTGTGGGGAGTATTATATCACATTAATTTATTATTGTCTATTATATAAAACCTCAGTCCTTGAAGTGTAATTACTCCCCCTCTCCATAATCGGAGAGGGGGTAAGGGGGGTGAGGCTTACTCCTGAGATATCAGTCTTAACTTCTCCTGAAGTTGCTTCATCTTTTCCTCCTGGAGTACGCGCTTGTACTCGATAGGAGTAACCTGAACGAAGTCGTCAACGTAGCGGTTCCAGTCGTCGAGCATCTTGCGTGCGAGGGCAGAACCAGTGTAGAGGTAGTGCTGACGGATGAGTTCGTGGAGTTCCTTGCGTGAAGTAGCATCTTCAACGAGAGAGATTTCCACCTGATCCATGTTACAGAAGTAGTCGAAGTTGTGCTTCTTGTCGTAAACATACGCAAGGCCACCTGACATACCAGCTGCGAAGTTTCTACCAGTATCACCGAGAACAACCACGCGACCGCCAGTCATGTATTCGCAGCAGTGGTCGCCAGCACCTTCGATAACGGCAATGGCACCTGAGTTACGAACGCCGAAGCGCTCACCGACGCGACCGTTCACATAGAGTTCACCGCTTGTTGCACCGTAGAGACCAGTGTTGCCGGCGATGATGTTGTCCTCAGCAACGAAGTCAGAGTTGCTGCGAGTAGGAGGCATGATAGAGATGCGACCGCCAGAAAGTCCCTTTCCGAAGTAGTCGTTTGTCTCGCCCTCGAGCTTGATGTTAACACCCTTGACAGCGAATGCACCGAGCGACTGACCAGCAGAACCCTTGAACTTGATGTTGATAGTAGAATCTGGCAGACCTTCCTCGCCGTATTTCTTTGCGATAGCACCAGAGAGCATAGTACAAAGAGCGCGGTCTGTATTCTTAACAGCATAGTCGAGGTTTGTCTCTTCCTGCTTTTCGATAGCCTTTTCGCAAGCCTTGAGGATTTCCTCGTCCTTCACTGTCTCGAGATTAGAGAATTCGCCACGATCCCAATAGAGCTGACCTTCCTCCTTGTGGAGTAGGCGAGAGAAGTCTATTGTGCCTTGCTTTGTATGAGGATCAGCAGCATTAACCTCGATGAGGTCTGTGCGACCGATGATATCCTTCAATGACTTGACGCCGATTTCTGCAAGATATTCGCGAGTTTGCTCAGCGAGATAAGTGAAGAAGTTTACTACATATTCAGCGCGACCACGGAACTTCTTGCGGAGTTCTTCGCTCTGTGTGGCAACACCTACAGGGCAGGTATTTGTGTTACACTTACGCATCATGAGACAGCCGAGAACGATGAGTGGCAATGTACCGAATGAGAACTCATCAGCACCGAGCATAGCCATTAAGATTACGTCGCGAGCAGTCTTGAGCTGACCGTCTGTCTGGAGGCGAACCTGACCACGAAGACCGTTGAGAACGAGAGTCTGCTGAGTTTCCGCGAGACCGATTTCAGGTGAGATACCAGCGAAGCGCATAGAGCTTGCAGGAGAAGCACCTGTACCACCTTCAGCACCAGAGATTACGATGAGGTCAGCTTTTGCCTTTGCCACACCGGCAGCGATAGTACCAACACCGCTCTCTGCAACGAGTTTCACGCTGACAGCTGCTGTAGGATTGATATTCTTGAGGTCGAAGATAAGCTGTGCAAGGTCTTCGATAGAGTAGATATCGTGGTGAGGTGGAGGAGAGATAAGAGTGATTCCTGGAATGGCGTTACGAGTCTTGGCGATGATCTTGTTCACCTTGAAACCAGGAAGCTGACCGCCTTCACCAGGCTTTGCACCCTGAGCCACCTTAATCTGGATTTCCTCAGCATTTACGAGATATTCAGCAGTTACACCGAAACGACCAGATGCAATCTGCTTAGTCTTACTTGAAAGGCTAACTCCGTCAACCTCAGTGTGATAGCGAGCATTGTCCTCACCACCTTCACCTGTGTTGCTTCGTGCGCCAAGC
>JAKSLJ010000027.1 GCA_024401275.1 Bacteroidaceae bacterium
TAGAATACATGCCTGTCACGCATGGGGTCACGGGTTCGAGTCCCGTACGCACCGCAAAAAGGAAGCCAATCGGCTTCTTTTTTTGTTGGTTTACGAATCATTTTCATATGCCATGTCGCTTTTTGGTTTATACAGACAATAAAACTAAAAATAGTATAAAACGATAATAACTAAAAATCCAAAAACAAATGAAATACTTTCTCTTACCCTTAGCAGTAGCGATGTTTCTTTTCGCTTCCTGCAAGAATGTAGCGGCAGAGGAAGAAGTGCCGGAAGAACCGATAATCGTAGAACCGGCTGTGCTTCCCGATACGGCTTTTGCCTCAGTAGATGATCTTGATTACGAAGTGGAGATTGTTGACACTACCGTTTCTGGTCAGTTGAAATTCACTCACAGCGAGTATCAGGACACAATTTCGCAGCTTACCTTCCGTGGCAACAATTTCCGCAATGCTGACTTCCACGGCAAAGTGAAGGGCAAGCCGACAAAGATTGTCGTTGACTGGACTTTCGAGACGGAACAAGGTCGCCCTGCCAATCTCGGAGGCAGCTGGGGTGGCGGCAACGGCTGGACTGGTCAGCCGCTCTATGTACAATGGCCTGACTCCATAGCACGGCTTATGAAGAAAGCTCCTGGCGTGACTGCAGAACTGGACAGCGTGGAACTCATCATCGGCTCTCTTTGTGGTCAGATTTATTTCATAAACCCTATGACTGGAAAGAAAACCCGCGAACCGCTCGATGGTGGTGCGGTGTTGAAGGGAACTCCGTCATTGGACCCTTCGTGGAACGGAAATCTCTATGTAGGTCAAGGTGTGTCTTTCAAAGGTTCTACAATGGGCAATCAGGCGTTCAATCTCTTTACAATGAAGCGCACTTACTACATGCCGCATGATCCGAAAGCTCGTCGCGGTTGGAATGCATTTGACTCTTCTGCCATTAGTGCGGGCGGTTTCCTCTTCTGGCCAGGCGAGAACGGCACATTATATAAATACATACGCGAAGCTGACACACTGAAACTTCACTCTGCAATGCGATATAATGCAAAAGGACATAGGGCTGCAGGAATGGAGTCGAGCATGGCTGTCTATAGCAATTACGGCTATGTTTCGGATAGCGAGGGCAATGTGCTTTGCGTAAATCTCAACACAATGAAGCCTGTATGGCGATACAACAATATGGATGACAGCGACTCGAGCCCTGTGCTTGAACTCGAGAACGGTGTGCCTTATATCTATACTGGATGTGAGGTGGACAAGCGCGGAACAAACCAGCCGGCTCGCCTTGTGAAAATAAACGGTCTAACAGGTCAGCAGGTTTGGCTACATGAGGAAGTGTGCATTCGTTGGCACCGTGGTGACAACGACTACTCCGACGGCGGCTACTTTGGAACTCCGCTCTTGGGAAAAGGGAATTGCGACAACCTTATTTTCGCAACACCATGCAAGCACGGCAGTGAGCGCGGATATATTCTTGCCATAGACCGTAAGACGGGCAAAGAGGTTTATCGCACTCAGCTGCAGCGTTATGCATGGTCATCGACGGTTGGTTTCTATAACGAGAAGGATGAGATGTTCATCTTCCTCGGCGATTGTATAGGCAATGTTTATCTCGTAGAAGGAAAGACGGGAAAGATCCTCTTCACCGAGCATTATGGCGACAACTTTGAAGCTTCGCCAGTAGCCTTTGGAAACAGCGTTGTGGTAGGCTCACGCGGCAACAGAATCCTTAAGATGAGTATTCTGTAGCTTTTTATTTGCGCTTAGCCTTAAAGAAGTCTTCAAAGAAGTCAAGCTGTGCTTGGTTAGGAATAGCTGTGAGGCGGAAACCGTTGTGGATGTTCATCACGGTTTCCTCGCCTTGCTTGTATGTTGTCCAGTAAGGGAGTCCGTCGGCATTTGGATTACCAGTCTTGATGAAGTTTATCCAGTACTTTGGCATGATTTGCGCCATGTGCTGCTCGGTAACGGTCATTGGCCCCCAGTTCCAGCCGTAGATGAATGGCATTTCGGCAACGTGGTTTGCTCCGCGAGGCGATTTCATGAACATGTTGTCTGAGCTCTGGTCGAAGTAGTAGAGATAGACATTCTTCTTGGATGTCTTGCTCTGGAGATTTCCCCAAGCGTATGTACCCCAAGCGAAAGAACCGTCGCGGAAGATGTCGGCAGAAGCGAAGTGAACTTCCTCTGGAGTAGTGGCAGGATAGAGCTTCAGCATGCGGTCAGCCCATTCGCCATAGACAGCCTTGATGCGCTGCTTGTAAGCATCTACAGGAGCTTCGCCGCTGAACATCCAGCCTTCGTCGGAGTTTGTGCCGGCAATGATGTCAACATCGTTGTAGTTGCCTGATTCATAGAGTTTGTACTGGTCGTCAATGATATACTTGCCGTCAACAACAGGCCAGAAAGCCTCCATGCTTGTTCCCGGTTCAATAAGTTTGTCGAAAGGAAGTTTACGGAGCTGCTTGATGTTCTTTGCGCCCATGCGCTTCATGAACTCGATGCCGCCCTTTTCAGCTGCTTTGTCTGTGAGCATGGCAGTATTGCCGTTGCGGTCTTCAGCCACAGGCCAGAAAGAGCCGCCACTCTCACTGATTGCTCTCTGGAAAAGTCCCTTTACCATTGGTGAAGCGCAGTGCATACTGACAGAGATACCGCCAGCAGACTCGCCGCAGATAGTGATGTTATCAGGATCGCCACCGAAGGCAGTGATATTGTCGTGAATCCAACGGAGTGCCATCTGCTGGTCCTGAATACCGTAGTTGCCAGAGATATGGTCAGGCGACTCCTTTGCAAGTTCCGGATGAGCCATAAAGCCGAGTACGCCGAGGCGGTATTCTATAGAGCAATATACGATGCCTTCCTCAACAAAAGGCTCCATAGTGCCTTGATAAGAGTTTGAGTTGAAGCCGCCGCCATGGATGTTGACGAACACTGGCAAGCGATCGCTCTTGCTCTTGGCAGGAGTTTGTACGAGGAGATAAAGGCAGTCTTCGGAACAGTCTTTCTCGTTTGCCTGAGGAGGTTTAGGGCAGTAAGTCTCGCGCTTGTAAACGCCTTCCCATGCCTTTTTAGGCACAGGCGATTTCCAACGAAGGTTGCCAACAGGAGCTTCTGCGTATGGAATGGCAGGATAGAGCACATAGCCGTCATGGACGATGCCCTCAATTTCGCCCTGCTGTACGGTTGTTCTAGCAATCTGTGCAGAACAAGGAGCTGCTGCCAAGAATGCAGCAAAGAGAGAGAAAAGGATTTTTTTCATGTTTTTTTGTTTGTTTTTTAGTATTTAGCCCAAAGCTGATGCTTTGGGAACGGGGGCTGGTGAAAGGAGAGGGAGCGGGGCTGGTTAGCGCTTGATAGTTGGTTCCAATACCACGCGAAGTCCGAGATAGAAGTGGGCAAAGTCTGGCGAAGAGTTGGCGCGGCGAGTGATGCGGCAGTCTTTCTGATTGCTGAACCAGCTGCCTCCGCGATAGATGCGGTAGTTGCCTGTCTGCGAGCCAGTAGGATTTGTCTGTGAGCCGTAAGGATAATCTCCGTAAAGGTCGGAACACCATTCCCAGACATTACCCGACATGTCGTAGATGCCAAGCTCATTTTCTTGCTTAGTCGCTACGAGCTGCGTCTCCTTTGCATTGTCGTTGAACCATCCGAAATCCCACAAATCGTTTGTTCCAGCGTATGTGTTCGTATTGTTCTTCTTTGTCTTTATACCGCCGCGGGCAGCAAATTCCCACTGAGCCTCAGTAGGCAGTAAGAACTTCAAGCCGGTAATGGACGATAGTCGCTGGCAGAAGAGTTGGCAGTCATCCCACGAAACTTCTTCCACAGGTCGGTTGTCCCCCTTGAAGTGGCTCGGATTATAGCCCATGACAGCTTCCCAAAGTTCCTGGGTAACTTCTGTTTGTCCGATATAATAATCGGAAAGAGTTACGCGGTGGGCTGGCTTTTCGTCGGCTCCGGAAGGACTGGAAGCAGAACTTCCAGAAACGGTGGTGCCCATAAGGAAAGTTCCGCCTTTTACCGGCACCATCTTGAAGCGTATTCCTTTGGCGGTAATGGTAAGCAAGTCGCCGCCATTGTCCATGACTCCGCTTACGACAGTCTCTTTATTGTCTTCCACCTTGACTTGTTGGCGGAAGTCATTGAAACCGTCTTTCTTTAGGACTACAGTATAATTTCCGGCAAGCATATTCTCCAATATGTTCGGAGTTTTTCCATAGGAAATGCCATTGATGAAAATCTCGGCTCCCATCGGATTCGACTCAATGGAGAGCGCGCCGTAGAGTGGGGTAGGAGTGATGGAAATAGTCTGATTCTGGCTGTTCTTTACTTCTATGAACTGTTTTGCCGGACGATGACCGTAAAGTGCGGCTTCTATCTCGTAGATGCCATCGGTCAGATAGAGCGTCGTAGTGCCTTTGCCCTTGACTACACCACCAACTTTTACTTCGGCATTCGGCAAGGTTACAACCTGCACAGAAGCAAAGTTCGGAGTTAGCGAGATGTTCAGCGGCGTCTGACTTTGGTTTATTGTCACGCTACCCTCAGCATCTTTATAGAGATCATGGGTGAGGCGGTAGCTGATGTTCGTGTTCAATGGGAAGCGCTTTGAGAACGGTGTAATGCCTTCCTCTTCGCCGTCGAGATAGACGCGGCAACCCTGAGGTTCCGTGTTTATGATGAGAAAACCAGCGTTGGAGACCTGGCCGGCAGCAAAACTGCCGGGAACGGTGGCTGGGGAGGAGATGGTGAGGCGATAAGTGCGGAGTCGCTCCAGAGGTTCGGTAAACTCATAAATTATAGGAAGGAAGCGTGGCGCGTGGATTTCAAGATAGGAAGCGCCGCCGGCAAGATATACCCAATATTCGCTTACATAAGGCACTACCTTCACGACATCGCCGAAGAACTGCACGCCGTCAATTGCCATTCCGACCTTTACGAGTGCGCAGCCGTTGTTGTTGGCATCAAGCACTCTCTGCGTACGAGCAGAAAGGTCGATGTCGTCGCTGGCAAAAGACTTTATGCGCAGCTCCTGGGCGTTTAGGGAAATGCAGAATGCGGAGAGTAGAATGCAGAATAGGCTGACCTTAATGCAGAATGCAGAATGCGGAATGCAGAATAATCTTTTCATCAGTTCAGTTTCTCCTTCCATTCTTCAAGTTGCATGGCAAGTTCTTCCCATTGCTCCATCTCCTTGGAGAGTTTCTCCTGGAGTTCCGTGTATTCATTGACAAGCTTCATGTCGCTGGCGTGAGCTGGATCCATGAGTATCTCGTCGAGTTCTGCCTGTCGCGACTCAAGCTTCTCGATATTTCCCTCGCAGACGGCAAGTTGCTTTTCAATCTTGTTTATGCGCTTCTGTATCTCCTTGCGAGCTTCGTAGGACAATGGTAATGCAGAATTCTGAATGCAGGATGCAGAATTATTGTTCGCAACACCTTGCTCTTTGTTCTTTTTATCAGGATGACCTTGATTCTGCATTCTGCATTCTGCATTCTGCCTTCCATTAAGCTCGTCGAGGCTTTCAATCTTCTTGCTTTGGAGGAAATCGTATATTCCGCCGAGATGTTCCTTCACCTTTCCGCCGCCGAACTCATAGACCTTCTCCACGAGTCCATCGAGGAACTCACGGTCGTGACTTACCACTATGACTGTTCCGTTGAACGCCTTGATGGCATCTTTGAGAACATCCTTCGACTGCATGTCGAGGTGGTTTGTCGGCTCGTCGAGGATGAGCAGGTTGACAGGTTCGAGCAGAAGTTTTATCATTGCCAGACGACTGCGTTCGCCACCGGAAAGTACCTTTACCTTCTTGTCGGAAGCCTCGCCGCCGAACATGAATGCACCGAGAATGTCGCGAATCTTCAGGCGAATCTCGCCCTTTGCCACATTGTCGATAGTTTGGAAGACGGTAAGACTCTCATCCAACAGCTGCGCCTGGTTCTGTGCAAAATAGCCAATCTGTATGTTATGTCCTATCTTGAGGTTTCCCGTAAACGGAATCTCGCCCATGATACATTTTACGAGCGTAGATTTTCCCTCGCCGTTCTTTCCTACAAAAGCAACCTTCTCGCCACGCTTGATGGTGAAGTTAACATGGTCGAAGACGGTGTGCGCGCCATAATCCTTGCGCACCTCGTCGCAGATTACCGGATAATCGCCACTGCGCTCTGCTGGTGGGAACTTGAGTCGGAGAGCCGAAGTGTCAACCTCATCAATCTCGATAGGCACGATTTTCTCCAACTGCTTCAGTCGCTGCTGCACCTGAATAGCCTTTGTAGCCTGATAGCGGAAACGCTCCACGAAAGCCTTTATGTCAGCAATTTCCTTCTGCTGGTTCTCGTAGGCACGAATCTGCTGCTCTCTTCTCTCCTTGCGAAGAACGACATATTCGTCGTACTTTACCTTATAGTCAATGACATTGCCGCAGGAAATCTCCAGCGTACGATTCGTAACATTATTTATAAAGGCGCGGTCGTGGCTGACCATTACCACCGCCTTTGCCGACTGAGCAAGGAACTGCTCAAGCCATTGGATACTCTCTATGTCAAGGTGGTTCGTCGGCTCGTCGAGAAGAAGAACATCAGGCTTCTGGAGAAGAATCTTGGCAAGTTCTATACGCATACGCCAACCGCCGGAGAACTCGCTCGTAGGTCGTTCGAAGTCTGAGCGTTGGAAACCGAGACCAGTCAGCGTGCGCTCAATCTCAGCCTCGTAGCCGTCAGCACCGAGCATCATGTAGCGCTCATGCTCGTGGGTGAACTTTTCCACAAGTGCCAGATAACTCTCGCTCTCGTAGTCGGTGCGTGTGGAAAGTTCCTCCTGCATTCGGTCAATCTTCTCCTTCAGTTCCGTGTTTCCGGCGAAAGCCTTTCGTGCCTCCTCGCGTACGGTAGTGTCATCCTGAAGAATCATCACCTGTGGCAGATAGCCGATGGTGGTGTCTGTAGGCACGGAGACATTGCCGCTGGTAGGCTGCTGCTTGCCACAGAGTATCTTGAGCATGGTCGATTTGCCCGCTCCGTTCTTTCCGACCAGCGCAATGCGGTCGCGGTCGTTTATGACGAAACTGGCATTTCTGAAGAGAGGTTTTACGCCAAATTCTACGGTGAGATTATCTATTGAGAGCATGGGCTATTATAATTGATAATTGAAAATGGATAATTGAAAAATATTGGGCGCACAGCACTTTTCAATTTTTCGTTTTTCCTTTTTCACTTGAGTTTCTGTATTAATTTCGTGCGCAAATTTACTATTATTTATTGATAATAAAAAGATTTTCAGTGAAAATCAGTCGTTTCTCCCGCTAATCTTTTAGCCGTGTTAAGTATTTTTAAGTGGAAAAGTTTTGTTTGTTTGCCAAAAAGTAGTAATTTTGCACCTAATTTAGGGAATAAAAAAATCCGTTCCAAAGGTGTAGGGCGAGGATTTCCGAGCCGTTTGCGGGTGTAAAACCTGAATCGCGGCTCGGAAATCCTCGCCCTACAACAAAAAAAGATCAAATATTGAATAAGCGAAACTATCAGAAAGAACTCGACCAGCTCCTTGTTCGTCTTCAGGAAGAAGGTGCTATAACAGAAGAAACGGCTCCAACGCTGCTTCTTCACTCTTGCTGTGCGCCGTGTAGCAGTTACACGCTCGAATATCTGAGCCGCTATTTCCGCATCACCGTCCTCTACTTCAATCCGAACATCATGAGGAAGGAAGAGTACGAAAAACGAGTGGCAGAGCAGCAGAGGCTGATAGAAGAAATTAGACCCCCTCTAACTCCCCCACAGGGGGAGGACTTAATGCCGCTCAAAGGGGAAGATCAAAATCAGAGTCAAGGTCAAAGTCTTTCGGGGCTTTCCTTTATTGCCGGTCGCTACGAGCCGCGAGAGTTCGTTGAGGCTGTCAGAGGCTTGGAACAGGAGCCGGAAGGCGGAGCGAGGTGCCGCGTGTGCTATCGTTTGCGACTGGAAGAGGCTGCGAGAATGGCGAAGGAAGGCGGCTTTGATTTCTTCTGTACTACGCTGAGTATCAGTCCGCTGAAGCATGCCGACTGGTTGAATGAGATAGGCGAGGAACTTGCCGAGCAATATGGCGTAAGTTGGTTGCCGAGCGATTTCAAGAAGAAGGGCGGCTACAAGCGCTCCATCGAACTATCTAAAGAACATAATCTCTACCGCCAAAACTTCTGCGGCTGCGAATATTCAAGAAACAACAAAAACTAACTATGACAATAACAGAAAATACAGGTCTTGTCCTTGAGGGCGGCGGCATGCGCGGCGTGTTTACCTGCGGCGTTCTCGATGCCTTCATGAAGCACGAAATGTGGTTCAACTACGTCATCGGCGTGTCAGCAGGTGCCGGAAACGGTGCTTCCTATATGAGTCGCCAGATACGACGTGCGCGCTGTTCCAATATCGACTTGCTGAAGAAGTACGACTTCATCGGTTTCAAGCAGCTGTTGCGCAAAGGAACAATCTTTGATATGGACCTTCTCTACGATAAGTTTCCTAACGAAATCTTCCCTTACGACTACGAAGCCTATCGCGCCAATCCCGCTGTCTTTGAGATGGTTACGACGAACTGCATAACAGGTCGTGCGGAATATTTTACGGAGAAGGATGATTCGGAGCGCATGCTTAAGATACTGCGTGCCAGCGGCAGTCTGCCTTTTATCAGCAAGATGGTGGAAATAGACGGCGTGCCGATGCTCGACGGCGGACTTGTTGACTCCATTCCTCTGCAGCGTTCCATGAATCTCGGCCATGAGACAAATGTCGTAATCCTTACCCGAAATGCTGGCTATCGCAAGAAGGAAAAAGACCGCAAAGTGCCGGCATTCATCTACAAGAAATATCCGCGTCTGCGCCTCGTTCTCTCAAGTCGCGCCAAGGTCTATAATCAGCAGCTCGCCCTCGTGGAGCAGATGGAGGAAGAAGGCAAGGTTATCTGCATCCGTCCGGAGAAACCGATAGAGGTTGACCGCATAGAAAAAGATGTGGAGAAACTCGAGCGATTGTATCAGGAAGGATACCAATTAGGCGAGAAATTCTGCGCAAAGTATGGTCGATAGATGATAAATGATAAATCTGAAGTCGTATTTTGGCACAAAAGTTGCTTATAATGAAATAATTGTGTAATTTTGCGCCCTAATTGTGCATACGAACAAAAATAATAAATAAGAAAAAGACAATGAATATTACATTTGAAAATCCAGACAAGATCAATGGTAAATTGACTCTCGTCGTAGAAGAATCAGACATCGCTCCTCGTGTGGAGAAGGCTCTCAAAGACTATCGCAAGCGCGCTAACATTCCTGGTTTCCGTCCAGGTCAGGCTCCTATGAGCATGCTCAAGCGCCAGTTCGGTCCTTCTGTGAAGATGGAAGAGACTTACAAGTTCATGAGCGAGGCACTCAACAACTACATCAACGACAACAAGATCAACGCTCTCGGCGAACCACTTCCAAACGAGGAGGCTGAGCAGGTTGACCTTTCAAAGGACGGTCCATACACATTCGTATTCGACATCGCTGTTGCTCCTGAGTTCGACGTAGATCTCACTGCTGCTGACAAGCTCACTCACTACTCTATCGCTCCAAACGATAAGGAGGTTGAAGAGCGCATCAATGTTCAGCGCGGTCAGCTCGGCAAGCAGGTCAATGTAGAGGAGTATCAGGCTAACGACATGCTCCGTGGCGACCTCCGCGAGCTCGATGCAGAAGGCAACACAAAAGAAGACGGCATGACAATCTCTGAGGCTGTCCTCATGCCAACATACTTTGCTAACCAGGACGAGGCAAAGAAGTTCGACGGCTGCAAGCTCGGTGACATCATCACTTTCAACCCAAAGAACACTTACCAGGATCGCACTGCTGCCCTCGCTTCACTCCTCAAGATTTCTAAGGAAGAGGCTGAGAAGGTAGAGGCTGACTTCTCTTTCCAGATCACAGAGATCTCTCGTCATCAGGACGCTGACCTCGACGAGGACTTCTTCGCTCAGGCTTGCCCAGGCAAGGACATCAAGACAGAAGAGGACTACCGCGCAGAGGTTAAGGAAAGCCTCGCTCAGCAGTTCGCTTTCACTGCTGACCAGCAGTTCCACGTAGATCTCCGCAAGCATCTCGAGGAGAAGGTTGGTGAGCTCACTTACCCAGAGGCTATCCTCAAGCGCTTCATGGCTGCTCGCAACAAGGATAAGGACGCTAAGTTCATCGAAGAGAACTTCGCTCCATCTATCAAGGAGCTCACTTGGAGCCGCATCAAGAGCGTACTCGCTCAGAAGCTCGACATCAAGATTGACCAGGAAGACGTAAACGCTACTGCCAAGGAAATGTGCCGCATGCAGTACGCTCAGTACGGCTACGCTAACCTTCCAGAGGAGTTCTACGAGCAGGGTGCTCAGGAGATGCTCAAGAAGGAAGAGCAGCTCAACAACGTTATCGAGTTCGCTGTAGAGAACAAGCTCGTTGCTAAGGCTAAGGAGGTTGTTACTCTCGACGAGAAGAACGTTTCTTGGGACGAGTTCCGCAAGATGGTTGCTCCAGAGGCTTAATTTAATTCGGAATTCAGAATGCAGAATTCAGAATGCAGAATTGGGCAGCGCAGTATTTGCGGCGTTGGAATCATTCTGCATTCTGTATTCTGCATTCTGCATTTAAAATGATAACTATGGAATATAATTTCAGAGAAATAGAACAGCGCTGGCAGACGGCTTGGCGCGAGCAGCAGACTTACAAGGTGAGCGAGGACAGCTCAAAGAAGAAATACTACGTGCTCAACATGTTTCCTTACCCATCAGGCGCAGGACTTCATGTTGGTCACCCACTCGGATACATCGCTTCCGACATCTACGCACGCCACAAGCGTCTTGAGGGCTACAACGTTCTCAACCCAATGGGCTACGACGCTTACGGACTTCCTGCTGAGCAGTACGCCATCCAGACTGGTCAGCACCCAGAGAAGACTACCTTCCAGAACATCGACCGCTACCGTGAGCAGCTCGACAAGATTGGTTTCTGCTTCGACTGGGACCGCGAGGTTCGCACTTGTGCTCCTGGCTACTACCATTGGACACAGTGGGCTTTCCAGAAGATGTTCAACTCATTCTTCTGCAACTCATGCCAGAAGGCGCAGCCAATAGAAAAGCTTATCCAGCACTTCGAGGAGAAGGGTACTGAAGGCTTGAACGTAGCTTGCTCGGAAGACCTCACTTTCACTGCTGAAGAGTGGAAGGCTATGGACGAGAAGCAGAAGTCCGACACGCTGATGAACTACCGCATCGCCTTCATGGGCGAGACAATGGTGAACTGGTGTGCTGGTCTCGGCACTGTGCTTGCCAACGACGAGGTTGTTGACGGACTCTCTGTCCGCGGCGGTTTCCCTGTTGAGCAGAAGAAGATGCGCCAGTGGTGTCTCCGCGTTTCGGCTTATTCACAGCGACTCCTCGACGGACTCAACGACATCCAGTGGAGCGATTCCATCAAGGAGACTCAGAAGAACTGGATCGGCCGTTCTGAAGGTACAGAGGTAGAGTTCAAGGTTGCCGACAGCGACAAGCAGTTCACTATCTTCACCACTCGTGCAGACACAATGTTCGGCGTAACATTCATGGTACTTGCACCTGAGAGCGACCTCGTGAAGGAACTCACCACTCCTGAGCAGAAGGCTGAGGTTGAGGCATACGTGAAGTATGTTGCCGGTCGTACAGAGCGCGAGCGTCAGATTGACCATAAGGTAACTGGTGTGTTCTCAGGTTCTTACGCCATCAACCCATTCACAGGCGAGAAGAATCCTATCTGGATTTCAGAGTATGTCCTTGCCGGCTACGGTACAGGTGCCATCATGGCTGTGCCTGCCCACGACTCTCGTGACTACGCTTTCGCAAAGCACTTCGACCTTCCTATCGTTCCGCTCATTGAGGGGGCTGATGTCAGCGAGGAGTCATACGATGCTAAGGAAGGTATCGTAAGCAACTCTCCAGCTGCTGGCAAGACTGCAGTAGAATACGACGGCGAGGCACTCAACCTCAACGGCTTGACCGTAAAGGAGGCTATCGCTGCAACAAAGGAATTCGTTAAGAAGCACAATATCGGTCGTGTGAAAGTGAACTATCGTCTCCGCGACGCCATCTTCTCTCGTCAGCGCTACTGGGGCGAGCCATTCCCAGTATATCACAAGAACGGCATCCCGACAATGATTCCAGAGCACTGCCTCCCAATCGAGCTTCCTGCCGTTGACAAGTTCCTTCCTACAGAGACTGGCGAGCCACCACTCGGCAACGCTACCGTTTGGGCTTGGGACGAGAAGAACGAGAAGATCGTCGAGAACTCAAAGATCGACAACGAGACAGTCTTCCCTATCGAACTTTACACAATGCCTGGTTTCGCTGGTTCATCGGCTTACTACCTCCGCTACATGGACCCACACAACGACAAGGCTCTCCTTTCTGAGGAAGCTGCTGCCTACTGGCAGAACGTTGACCTCTATGTAGGTGGTTCTGAGCACGCTACAGGTCACCTTATCTACTCACGATTCTGGAACAAGTTCCTCTTCGACCTCGGCGTAAGCAAGAAGGAAGAGCCATTCCAGAAGCTCGTCAACCAAGGTATGATCCAGGGCCGCTCTAACTTCGTTTACCGTGTAGAGGAAGGCGAGCAGAAAGGCAAGTTCGTTTCGTTCAATCTCCGCAAGGACTATAAGGTTACTCCAATCCATGTTGATGTGAACATCGTGAGCAACGATATTCTCGACATCGAGGCATTTAAGGCTTGGCGTCCTGACTACAACGACGCTGAGTTCATCCTCGAAGGCGACAAGTACATCTGCGGATGGGCAATAGAAAAAATGTCAAAGTCCATGTTCAACGTTGTTAACCCAGACATGATCGTCGAGAAGTACGGTGCCGACACTCTCCGTCTCTACGAAATGTTCCTCGGTCCTGTTGAGCAGTCAAAGCCTTGGGACACTAACGGCATCGACGGCTGCCACCGCTTCCTCAAGAAGTTCTGGGCGCTCTACTACAACCGCGACGGACAGTTCCTCCCTGCTGATGGCGAACCAACAGCAGACAATCTCAAGTCTGTTCACAAACTCATCAAGAAGGTTTCGGCAGACATCCCTGCCTTCTCATACAACACAGCCATCTCTGCCTTCATGATTTGCGTGAACGAGCTCTCACAGCAGAAGTGCAACAACAAGCAACTCCTCGAGAGTCTCGTCATCTGTATCGCACCTTTCGCACCACATATCGCAGAAGAGCTCTGGCACGCCCTTGGCAACGAGCAGACCGTTTGCGATGCACAGTGGCCTACATACGACGAGAAGTACCTCGTTGAGAGCACTATGAAGCTTGGCGTTTCGTTCAACGGCAAGGCACGTTTCGACATCGAGTTCCCTGCCGACGCTGACAACAAGGCAATCGAGGCAGCCGTTATGGCAGATCCTCGCACAGCGAAGTACACAGAAGGAAAGACCGTCAACAGAGTCATCATCGTGCCTAAGCGACTCATCAATGTCGTTGTGAAGTAAGCAGGGAAGCCCACTGACTCCCTTTAATCGCAATGCAATTTATACGCATTACACATAAGTTTCAAAAACCAAAGGAAAACGATGCAGAATCCTTAGGAAAACGCATCAAAATCCTTTGGTTTTTTATTTTCTTTTATTGGTGTCCGGTAAAATAGCCTAAAAGGCTTATAGCTATCAGCCCTATGGCAAAGCGTCAGCGGCGCCTTGGGAGAATGTCGGTGCGTGAAGACGCCTTAAAAGGCAAAAGCTTTATATATCAGGACATATTTTTGCTTATGCCCTTTCTAGGCGCACAACACTAATATATTCGCTTCGCTATGCCCTGTGCTAAAAAGCTGTAAGCCTTTCAGGCTATCTAAGCCATCGATGTTAATAACCAATAATATAACAAATAATCTGATTTTTTCGATTTATCAGTCCATTTTGCGTCAAAAAACATAAAATATGTGATATTTGGGTCTGATTCTCTTATTTATTCAAATCACACTATACTATAAAAACTAATCTGGCGCGAATCTTAACTGTTATATTTGTTGGGATTTGCGCCAGATTTGTTTAGATTAATCCATCCGCAAAAATGCGTAAATTACGAGAAATTTTGAATAAGAAGCATATTCTATCCGCTAAAATATGTAAATTTACATAAAATTTCGGATGGGAATGGCTGTTTTCGGAAATAAAGATGTAACTTTGCACCGATTTTTACATTATACGCACTTGCAGAAAGCATTCCTCGTAATATTATCCCTCTTGGCTTTTAGCGTCCTGGCGATGGGTCAGAAGCATAAAAAGACGACTAAAACCACTGACGACCGCATCTATCTGGAACATGCGGACAACCTTCGCTATGACCAATACGGTCCGCAGGGAGGAAAGCAGGTGGTTACAGGAAATGTGAAGTTCATCCACAAAGGCTCCATACTGACTTGCGACAGTGCTTATTTCGACCAAAACGCAGAGAAGTTCCAAGCTTTCGGTCGTGTGCACATGAAGCAGGGCGACACGCTCGACATAAAGGCTAACTATGCCGACTACGACGGTGGAGTAGGACGCGAGATGCTCACAGCGAGCAAGAATGTGGTGCTGACACATAAGAAAAAGAAGACTACCGTGCTCACTACGGACAGCCTTGTCTATGACCGTCTGTACGACTTTGCCTATTATCTTAACAACGGAAAAATCGTTGACAATGGCACGGAGTTGACATCCGAGTGGGGAGAGTATCACCTTGACACCCAAAAGGCTACATTTGTTTATACCGTTCGTGTCAAGGGCAAGGACTTTGACCTTGAGACGGACACACTGATGTACGATGCCAATACTTCGCTGGCACACAGCCTTGGCCCTGCAATAGTACATTCGGACAAGACAACGATTGAGACAAAAGATCTCTATTTCGACAGCAAGACAAACTGGGCACACATGCTCGGACCGTCGAAGGTTACCGGAAAGGATATGACCATCGACACGGAAGATGGCGAATACAACACGAAAACGGAAGATGCCCGCTTCAACGGACCTTCTACCATCGTAAACAAAGGCACCATCATTACGACAGACAAAGGCGAATACAACACGAAGACGGAGCTTACGAGGCTGACACATCGCTCTACCGTAGTAAATGGCGACCGTACACTCATTGCCGACACACTATACAGCGATGACAAGACTGGATATCAGGAAGGTTTCGGTGATGTCATCTTCGTTGACAAGAAGAACAAGAACGAACTTACCTGTGGCTACTTCAAGTACAACAAGAAGGAAGGCCACGGCTTCGCTACCGCCCGCCCATGGGACAAGAATCGCGACCGCCTTCCTTTCATGAAAGACTATTCGCAGAAAGACACGCTCTATGTTCATGGCGACTCCATCCGACTGGAGTCATTCAATGTCGATACAGACTCCATGTGGCGCAAGGTGCATGCCTACCCACATGTAAGGGTTTATCGTAAGGATGTTCAGGCAATAGCCGACTCACTTTCCGGCAATACTCTCGACTCTGTCCTCATACTTTATCGTGACCCTATCGTATGGCACGGACAGCAGCAGCTTCTCGGCGATGAGATACATGTATATATGCGCGATTCCACCGTAGATCGTGCCCATGTAGTAGGCAACGCATTCTCCGCAGAACTCCTGCAACGCTCATCCGAGGAGAAGCTGAACAGCAAGTCCACAGACCACTTCAACCAGATATCCTCAAAGGAGATGTGGGCATGGTTTGAAAACAAGAAGATGAAGCGTGCCGAAGCAATCTCAAATGTCCTGGTAGATTATTATCCTATTGACGATGCCGATTCCACCATTATAGGCATGGTTTATTGCGAGACGGACACCATGCGCATGTTTATGAATGACGGCAAACTTGACCATATCTGGACCTGCGGCAATACCGGTACGATGTATCCTCTCAACCAAGTGCCCACTGGCAGAGACCGCCTCCCGAAATTCGCCTGGTATGAAGACATCCGCCCGAAAGACCAGAACGATTTGTTTGAATGGAAACCGAAGAAATGAAAGAAATAAAATAGAAAAATGGTGCAACATATTTGAAGTTTGTTGCACCATTTTTTGTTTGATTTTTATATCTCTAAACTAGACTACTTAACCACCTTCTTTACGCTATTGCCTTTGCGAATAAGGAAGACGCCAGACTTGTTTGGAGCAGAAACGCGCTTACCGTCCATGGTGTAGATTTGCTCTTCGGAAGAATCAGAGCCTGAAAGTGTCTGTGAATTGCCAGCGAAAATGTTTTCAATGCCTGTACCTTCTATGATGGCATTTACGGTTACCGTTGTGGCATTGGCAGGATAGACGAACGATACGCTGCTGCCTTCAAGGGTTTGTTCTTCCACACCGCCAGCCTTGCTGATGAGCACTTTCCATCCCGAAATGGCTGGAGCGTCTTCGCGAGGCTCAGCAGAAAGTCTGATCTCACGGCCCGAGAAGAGTGTGCCGCTGTATTTACCCGTCTTGAGCCATGTGTCGTTGAGCAGGAAGTTGTAGTCGTTGACATCGCCCTCGAACTCTGAGTTTACCATGCAAGTCTTCAGTGTGCCGCCAATCTTGAAGTAGTCCTTAAGGTAAGTCTTCATGAAGCTGGTGCGTCTGACAGCCCAATTCTTTGCGTCGGTGAGGCACTGGTCGTGGTTTGGCCACCAAGGGTTGAGTCGGTCGTGATGGTACTTGTATTCTGTCTTTATCACATTGTTCATGCTATCAATGACCTCTGCGATGCCATCGCCATTGAGGAATGTGCCCATGAAGACGGTGAGACGGTCGATGAAACGATCCTTGAAGCGCTGGTCTGTCATAAGACGACGGAAAAGACGGGTGTGTTCGTATTCGTTAGCCCATTTGTTGTCTTGGTCATATTCGTGGTTGTAGAGCCAATCTATATATCTGTATTCTGAGCTGCGGCCGTAGAGACCGAGTCCGAAGTCAGTGTCCTTCATTATCCAACGCCACTTACCGCCTTCTGCTGTTGGGCGCCACATTACGATGTTGTTGCCTGGGAAGTCAAGGTTTGCATGGAAAGTGTTCACAGCCATGAGATTGATGAACTCGTCGATGTCCATCTTGTCGGCATAATTATCCATGTTTGTATTTTCTTCATTTGCCGATGCAGTGTAGAAATCCTTGAAACTTTGGAAGTTGTCCCAAGTGCCGGTTTTCAGTTCCCACCAGTTCTCTATCATGTCAATGTCCTCAAGACCTTCGTAGTTAGAGTAGATGTTGTCCTCGTTAGAGCGCTCACGAATGTTGAGCATTCCGTAGTATTCTCCGTTGAGGAAGAACGCAGTAGGCTGCCAAGCCTGCCAATCAAGGTCGCAGTTCATTGCAACATTATGCTGAATTGCAGCATCGCGGAAGTAGAGATCGTTGAAGTCGTTGCCAGAGTTACGGAGAATAATGCTCTTGAACTCCTTGATTCCTGGCTTCTCTGTTGGGAAGAATTCGTAGGTAAAACGCTTCTCTCCGAAACGCTTGTTGGCATAAACGGCAAGTGATTTCACGGGATTCGTTCTCGTAGCACCACCCTGAATACGAGTTTCGCAGAGCTGATTGATGGCTGCCTCTGAGTTAGATGCTTCAAAATATTCCACATTCACTGGTCGACGCCATTCATATTCATAGTTCTTCTTGCCTGCTTCGTAAGTGCCATCAACATAGATGCCAATCTGGTCATCGAAGAAATAAGTTCCATCAGTAGTCATTGAAACTACAGGAATAGTCATCTCACGACCAAGGTAAATGTACGACTGTGTTACAGAGCGAGGAGAGAGATAGCCTTCGCAGAATAGCTTTGCGCGGACAATCAGGTTTTTGTTCATAATGACAAAAACCTTTTCATACAGCGTACTCTTTTCCGTTGGCTCCGAACCATCTGTCGTATATCGGATAACAGTTCCTTCAGGAGCATCTTCCGGCAGCGAAAGCTTCACTGTAAGACGCGTGCTGTTGGCATAGACTTTTCCTGGAATGCTGAATATAGGATCGCCAAGAATCTTCTTGTTGTCAACAATACCACCTGTGTTAGCAGCGTTTGGAGTAGGCTTTAGCATGTATCCCATCTTCTTGGCGCCATCTTCCTCGCGACCGTACGAAATGTTTGGCGCAGGCATTTTCTTCATCTTCACATACGAATCGACTATCTCTCCCTGTGAATTGAAGAGGTAGATGCAACCGTCCTTTCCGCTTTCAAGACGGAAAGTGGCATGCATATCCATGCCTTCCTTGTCGCAATAAATGAGAGCATATCCTTTTGCCGGAATGTTATGATTAGGAAGTTTGTAAGCCTCATCAATGTTTTCTGTAAGAGAGAGACCGTAGTTTAGCAAGTTTACATCATTGTCAGTAGGGTTATAGAGTTCCACCCATGAGTCAGGAAACTCATTGATGTCGTCCATGATGCAATCAATGTTCGATTGCATTACCTCATTGATTACCAACTGTGCTCTTGAGATTGTGCAGCACAGCGCAAGAGAGAAGATTAAGTAAAGTTTTCTCATAATCGAGTCTTGGGGAAGGTTTGGTTATTTTGATTTTAGTTTTTGCAAAATTAATACTTTTCCGCTAATTAGCAATGATTTTCTCTCATTTTGTGTTTAAATTGCTGAATATTGGCATAAATGTATCATAAACACGCCATTATGAGAAGCAAAAGAGTAATAATTCGTACTTTTCAGCGTTATTATTAGTAATAAAGCGGCTCAGTAAACTTCGCCCTACAATATGAAAGCAAAACTTGTACAACTACCCAAAATAACCGATCCTACCCGCGGCAGCCTGACCTTTGTCCAAAACAGCGACGAATTTCCATTCGAGATAAAGCGTGCTTACTGGACTTACGATGTTCCGGCAGGCGAGTGGCGCGGCGGTCACGCACATAAGAAACTGAAGCAACTCATTCTTGCCGTATCCGGATGTTTCACACTGAAACTTGACGACGGCAAGGAAAAGAAGGAATTCCTCTTGAAAAATCCGTTTCAGGCAGTACTTATCGAAGAAGGAATATGGCGCGAACTCCACGATTTCTCTGCAGGAGCTGTCTGCATGGTTCTGGCAAGCGAAGAGTTTGACGAGGAGGACTACATCAGAGATTACGATGAGTTTATAGAGTGGACACGGGGAAATTGAAAACTGAAAAGGGAAATAAATGATAACCATCCATAAATATACAGCAGAGAATAAACAGGAATGGAACGAATTTGTTCTGAAGAGCAGAAACGGGACATTCCTTTTTCTGCGTGACTATATGGACTATCACAGCGACAGATTCTGCGACCACTCGTTGATGTACAAAAATGCCAAAGGACGACTGGTAGCCGTAATGCCTGCCAACGAAAAAGACGGCGTGCTTCACTCGCACCAAGGTCTCACATACGGTGGCATAGTGATGGCAGAAGAGTTGCGTACTACTGATGTAGAGGAAATTTTCTCTTGCACAAAAGAATACCTGAAACAGCATGGATTCCACGAGTGGACATACAAGCAGATGCCAGACATCTACCACCTTATTCCGTCAGAAGAAGATGAATATTGGTTATGGCGAAACGGCGCAGAATTGTCGGCATGCGGCATCAGCAGCACAATCCGACTGCAAGAGCCTGTCGTAAAGATGGAACGACTCAGAAAGCGATGCGTTAAAAAGGCACAAGAGGCGGGTTATACGGTAGAAGAAAATGCTCCGCTGAAGGACTTTTGGCCTATCATGGAGAAGAACCTGATGGAACGCTATTCGGTGAAGCCGGTGCATACGCTAGAAGAGATGCAAAGACTGCAAAATCTGTTGCCAGAATATATTGAGTGCTACCTCTGCCGAAACAGTTCTGGCGATTCCGTTGGCGGTGCCGTGATATACAAATCAAACAGCAAGGTGGTGCATGTGCAATATGCTCATGCCAACGCAGAAGGCAAGCAGAACGGAGCGATAGACCTATTGTATGCTTATTTGCTTGAGAAATATGCCAACCAAGGATATACCTACTACGACATCGGCATAAGCACCGAAGACAAAGGCCGCAAACTCAATGACTCCCTGATAATGTACAAGGAGGGATTCGGTGCAAGAGGCATAACTTATAAACAATGGAAGATTGTTTTCGCTTTTCTTCTGCTCTTTTCTCTCACATCCTTTGCCCAGCAGAAGGTTGGAAAACTTCATCCGCGCCATATTAAAACCATGCGTCTTGACGAGGCTTCCATGGATATTTCCGGCGGATTTGTAGGTTCTGACAAAGCGGCTCAGGGAATAAATCTCCCACAAGCTTTTGACGGAAGTGGGGTAGTGGTAGGAATTACGGATATCGGTTTTGACTTCACTCATCCTAACTTTGCTTCCACAAACATTGTTTCCTTCTGGGACATGCTTTCCACGGACACGCTTTACAATCAGAAGAAATTGCTCGTCGGTCGTGACTATGACAAATGGGAACTTCGCGCTCTCAAACACAGCTACGACGGACTTCTGCAAACTCATGGCACTCATGTTATGGGTTCTGCCGTAGGTGGCGACAGCAAATACAGGGGAATAGCCCCAAAGGCAGATGTTGTAGTAGTGGGAAATGTGCTTTCCAACAACTACAAGCAACTTGACTCTCTCCAGCAAATAAAACTGGAAAACACTCCTGGCTATAAGATAGACGAGTTCCGCTATATGTTCGAGCAGGCTGACAGGCTCGGAAAACCTTGTGTCATCAATATAAGTGCCGGCTCAAGACAAAGTTTTGGCGATGATTTCCCTATTTACAACGAGCATATTTCCGAACTTTGCGGACCAGGCAGGATAATCGTTGCCTCGGCAGGAAACAACGGTCAGCAACTCGTTACCTTGCACAAACCAGCAGGGAAAGAGAGCGTAGGCAGCCGTGCCATGATAACCAACTCCGAACTTTGCTATCTCTTCTTCCAGAAAAATGGCGATGTAGAGTGCCAGTTGCTTTATTCGGAGAAAGAAGGTGGCGAAAAAAAACTAGTGCCAGACACTCTGTATGAAGCCATAGACACCGTAAGCGACTATGACGGTTCCTTTGTTCGCTATTATATCCTGGAACACAAAAAAATGGAAGGGAAAGGCGAATTCTTCTATGCAAGACTCACGGGAAGTGGCGAAGGCAGCCTTTATACTCAGGATGTTCTTTTTCGAAACAGTGGCACGAATGATGGTTTCAACGATGCCATCTATGACTATAGCGTGAACTTTCCTGGCTGTTACGATGATGTAATCTGCGTAGGAGGCGTTGACCATCGCAACGGCTTTGTAAATCCTGAAGGCAAGCAGTTGTATGCAAACAATGGCGAGATAGGTTTACATTACAGATTCACTTCAGTTGGTCCACGACTCGACGGATATCAGAAGCCCGACATCTGTGCTCCGGCAAGCATCGTCTTGTCGTCTTACAACAGTTTCTACGAGGAAGAAAATCCTACGGCAGAAGACCTTGGCTGGATAAAGGAGCGCGTAGAATATAACGGTCGCACCTACTCATGGAATGCTAATTCCGGCACAAGTCAGGCAGCACCTATCGTTTCCGGAATCATAGCCCTTTGGCTTCAGGCCAATCCAAACCTCACTCCGCAGGACATAAAGGATATTTTTGCCCACACAGCGCACCATCCTGACCCTAATCTCACATATCCGAACAATATCTACGGCTACGGTGAGATAGACGCTTACGCAGGACTTCTCTATATTCTCGGAATAGACAAGATAGAAGCTGTCAGCAAGGAACAAGCTAAAGACCTGCTTTTCAGCATGCGTGACGGCATTCTGACCATAACCCCCAACACTATGGGAGATAACTCAACCTCAACGCAGCAACAAGCCGCTATACAGATTTTCACTACCAGCGGTCAGCTCGTTCATCAAGAATCGGTCAGCCTCTACGACACTCCTCAGACCATTTCCCTGCAACATCTGCCTAAAGGTGTTTATGCCGTTCAGGTTAATGCAGGCAATATAAAAGGTTCTAATCTAATAAGAAGATAAAATGCAAAACAATATACTCTCCGTCATTATCCCAATCTTCAATGCAAAGGCATCGCTTATCCGCTGCATTGACAGCGTGGTACTGCAAGATTTGACTCCAGAGCAAGGCAAGTCTTCAATAGCAGATTCATTGGAGCTCATCCTCGTTGACGATGGCAGCACAGACGGATCTGCAGAACTCTGTGAGAACATCAAGCGACAGTACGAGGACGACAGCTGCCACATCGTGGTTCTCCATCAGCAGCATGCCGGTGTCTGGGCAGCACGCAAGGCAGGCTTTGAAGCCTCAACAGGCGAGTTGGTAACCTTCATTGATGCAGACGATTTTCTCGGAAAGAACACATATTCCAAGCAGATGGAGTTCTTCCAATGTGCCGATGATGTTGATGTGGTGGAGTTTCCTGTTGCAAAATTCTACAATGAATTCCTAAAAAAAGAAGTAATAGAACATGCCGTTGATTTCTACAACAGCTTTGAGGATTATCTCTATGATACGAAAACGAAGGGCCACACCTTCATCTTCAACAAGATTTTCAAGCGCCAAATACTCATCTCCGACTCAGGCGATGCTAACCTTCAGTCAGCAATGACCTGGCTCTCAAAAGCTCGTCGTATAGTCACAAACGACGGCGGCATGTACTTCTACACCTACAGCCCCAACGGACTTCCATACGAAGAGAATATGCAGCAAATAGAACATAAGTTCAGCACAAAGGAACTTATAATGAGAAAGCTTAAAAAAATCTGTAAATTTTAAATCCGTAGATGATAACGGTCATCATAACAACATATCAGCAAGAGGATGTAATAGCGCGAGCCATAGAAAGCGTTCTTGCCCAGAAAACATCCTACCCCTACGAACTGCTTATAGGCGAAGACGGCGGAACAGATCGTACTCGAGCTATATGCCAGGACTATTGCGACCGCTATCCTGACCGCGTAAGACTGATGCCGGAAGCTCCAAATAAGGGCGTAACGCGTAATTATTTTGACTGTCTGCAAGCTGCAAAGGGCGAGTTCATAGCCGAGATGGGCGGCGATGACTATTGGACTGACTGCTACAAACTGCAGAAGCAAGCCGACGCACTCTTGAACAATTCCGAACTTTCGGCTGTCCACACTTCATGGGTCATAGAGATGAAGTCCGACCTCAGTCTGTCAAAAGGCAAAGACACAGGATGTAAATATAAGCCAATTGCAGCAAATCTTACCGAGTCTGTCGACATCATCCGCGCCATAGCTACGCAGAAAGGCACTCCCGCAATGCATTCCTGTTCGTGGATGTACCGCAAGAAAATCGTTATTGACGCTTTTGCCAAAGATCCTGACTTCTTCCTTAACTATTGCTGCGAAGACATACAGACAGCCTATACACTGGCTAAGGCAGGCAAAATACTCTACATGGATGAGCCGACACTCTGCTATGAAATAAGCGAACGAACAATCTCAAACGGCAAAGTAGCAATCAAGCAGTATGAATTTGTGCTGTCGGCAACAAGACTTTTCTTCGAGATTATAAACAAGGAGAAACTCCAAGGCAGCGATATAGACAGCTTTCTTCAGCATAAAATATACGTGCTACTCATGAACCTTATTCATGCCGACAGAGCTGACAAACTGCCAGAATTGCTCTCCTTTGCTAGGCAGTGGCAGAAAGGTTTTAACCTAAGAAATCGCATAACAATGTTGGCATTGAAGAATAGCCTCTTCCGTCCATTGTTCCTAACACTTCACGGACTACTGAAAAGCTTAAAGTAAATAGCTTTAATAAATGAAACTGATTTATTTCATAGATGGCATACAAGGAATGGGCGGCATGGAACGCATCATCATTGGCAAGGCAAATGCCCTGGCAAACGAACTGAACCATGACGTAACGATAATCTCTGCCTACAGCAGCGATAAGCCCATCTGCTATCCTATAGACAGCAAGGTGCGCTTCGTCAGCCTCGATATAGAGAAAGCCCGACACGACTGCAACGCCCTCATGTTCGTTTATGAGCAGATGCGAGTATTCCTTCAGACACTTTGCCGCACAAGAAGACAGTTGCGGCAGATAAAACCAGATGCAATTTTCTTCGTCTGGGTGCTTGGAGCCATTATGCTACCCTTCGTAGGCGGCAAGGCAAGGAAAATATTCGAGTCACATTCTTCGCTCAGCAACACTCCTCACCATTTCTTTCTCCGTCTCATGGAGCAGTTTGCTGACACCATCGTAACCCTTACAGAAGGCAATGCCCGCGAATTCAAGCACTGCAAGGATGTCAGAGTAATACCTAACTACACACAGAAACCGTCAAAAAGAGTTATTGACTATAGCGCAAAGAGAGCCATTGCCGTTGGCAGATTAGACCCAGTGAAAGGTTTCGACCGACTTATCCGAATGTGGAAGAATACGGAAGACCTTCATGCCGACTGGACAC
Organism: Bacteroidaceae bacterium; assembly: GCA_024401275.1. Taxonomy (GTDB): domain Bacteria; phylum Bacteroidota; class Bacteroidia; order Bacteroidales; family Bacteroidaceae; genus Prevotella. The sequence continues at coordinate 24,434 of JAKSLJ010000027.1, forward strand.
TAGACATCTTTGGCGAAGGACCGCTTGAGGATGAACTGAGGCAGCAGATTGTCAGCAGCCATCTTACCGACAGCGTCCGTCTGCGTGGATATTCCGACAACATAATCGACGAATATTCCAACTACAGCGTCCATCTGATGACCTCACATGCCGAAGGGCAAGGACTCGTACTTCTCGAGGCACAAGCGGCAGGTGTCCCTTCCGTCACCTTCAACTTCCAGTTCGGCGCAAGCGATGTTGTAACAAACGAAAGCAACGGACTTCTTGTAGCGCAAGACGACGAAACAGCCTTTCAGCAAGCCATGTGCCGCATAATGAACTCAGAGGAAGATCGCAAACGCATGGGAGAGGAAAACCTTCGCCAGTCCTGCCGCTACACAAAAGAATCCATAATAAAGCTTTGGGACAAACTCTTGAAAGATTATTCTTAGTTCAAGTGGTTACATCGTCTTCTCTACACAGTATTTCTTTGGAATGAAGATGCCGTCGTGAGCAGATACGAGAACATAGCAATCACTGCGCTTGTCATATTCGTACTCATCAGCAATGATTGTGCCTTCAGTCAGCCTAAACATAGGCTTACCGCGTCTTGCACCAGCAGGCTCCTTACCGAAATCCTCACAATATAAAGGACAGTTGGCCTTAGCCACCAAAACTCTTTTTTCATTGCCTTTATACCAAGTCATAGATCCCAAGAAGCGAGAGTTTGCATATCCTACCTTTCCGTTAGCAGTCTTCACTTTACACCAGTTACCATTTTCGAGCAGCATAGCGTCACCGAGTCCATACATAACAGAGTTAATCTGGGCAATGACTTTTCCGTTCGGCACTAAACGCACATTTACAAAACCGTCGTCACTTTCAGCATAAAGCATAGTGAAAACTTTCACAGCCTTTCCGGTAGAATTCTTGCCAACAGTCTGTGCAGAAGCTGCCACAGCCGCAAGAACGATAACAAGTATAAAAAATAGTTTCTTCATGATTATAAATATTATTTTTTCCTGGTCTTATGCTTGTCCGTTGCAAAATTACAAAAAAAAATCTAAATATAGAAGTATTCTCTCATTTTTCTTTCGCTTAATATCAATAATCATAAAAAGGGAATCTACTAAAAGTGGTAAAATTAAAAAATATCTGATTGTAAGCAAAAAGCCCGATTTGCTTACACTTTGCTTTTGCGTATGTACGTGAGAAGAGCGTATTTGGAATTTATGTATATTTGGCTGTAAATATGGAAGGGAGAGCGATATAGATACGTATTGATTATCAATAAGTTAGAATTTGAGAGAACATAAAGACTCTCCAAACTTACCTTAAAGGAGGTTTTTTCGCGGTCAGTTTCGCATTGTTTCTACGGCAGTTTCGCATGAAAAGCCTTAGGAAAACGATTGCTTTCCTAGGGAGTTTTGTATAGGAAGCGTAAATTGGAGATAAATTAAAGATTAAAATGAAATATTTAAGGTTGGAGAAAATTATCTGAAGGAAAATACCGACAAAGGACAAACTTACTATTTGAAAGGAAAATAAATAAATAAAATAAATTATATGCCACACATTGCCCTATTCCTATTAGTAAGTTATTCCTTAATTAAATATAATATATAATAGATGTGTAAGCACAAAATGTATATAAAAATTTTTTATTTATTTATTGATTTATTGATTGTAGTGAGTAGGCAAAATTCAATAAATAAATAAATAAATAAAATAAATGCATACTACTATAATAGTTATTTTACAATGAAGACATAAAGTGTGGCTAATAGAACAATTCCTGCAACGAGCATTGCCAGCGCTCTTGCGGAAACAAGATACTTCCACCTGTAACGGAAGAAAATGAGTACGAAGACAATCAAAAGTGAATAGCTGACTACCCAACCAGCTCCCATGCCCCACAATCCGAAGTTAAGAAATCCCACAGTAAGACTTATCATGGTTATTATGCCGGAAATTATCTCGATGAGCAGAAAGGTTTTTGCTCCTCCTCGGGCTAGCGAGATATACTCCACAGGCAGCGAAGCTGAGCGTATGAACATGGCTACAAGCGTTACCTGCGTCATCGGTATGACATCGCAGAACTTAGAAGAGAAGAGAAGCGGCATAACAACTGGCATGGCTATCATCAGAAGAGCCAAAACCGGAAACATTACCATCAGCAGAACTTCCACCTGGGCATTGACGGTTCGCGAAACGGCAGCGGTGTCGTTATTGACTGACGAAAGGCGAGCAAAATAGTCGTTCTCAAGTGAATTGAGCAAAGCGCTAGGATAGGTTATGGCTATGGAGAATCCGGCAAAATAGAGTCCTACCATTTCCAGATCGCCCTGCATATTGAGGAATGAGCGTATGTACATTTCCACACCACTGCCAACTATGCCGGCAAGTACGAAGGAAAGTCCGAGACGGACCATCGGCTTGCCTTCTTGTATATGCTTTCTTATTCCACTCAACCGCAGCGGATAACAGCGATAAGAATAGCGCAAGGTGGCTATGGTGGTGGTCAGCATGGTAAGGAATATTACCGGCACTATACCGCTCTGTCCGAAGAAATAGTAAACTGGCAGCGAGATGATGACAGAGACCGTCATGGTGATGACTTGTATGATGGCAAGATTCCTCAGTTTTCTCTCTGCTTTGAGAATGGCTGCCTCGCCGCCTATTATTGCCATGAGCGACACAACTGGCGCAAGGGCTATGTAATGGAGTGTATGTTGTCCCCATGAAAAGGAGAACTTGTCTATCAACGGTGCTGCCATCACGGTTGCCACAAAGCCTATGGCGGCGGCTATCAATGACCATGTGCGAATAATGGCTACCTTTCTCTCCTTTTCTTTGTGATCTTCCAGCTCGGAGAGTTCCTTAACTCCTGATATTCCAATACCGAGATTCGTTCCGGAATTTAGCAGCTGTATTGCCGTATTGAACAAGGACAGTAATCCCATGCCTCCAGGACCGAGAAGTATAGCAACTATTTTGCTGCGAACAAGTCCTACAAGGAGGTTTAGTCCCTGTATGCTTCCGAAGAAACCTACGTATTTTAATATGTTCTTATATTGAGTAGACACCGAAAGGATTTATAATTTACTAATTAAAAACGCAAATAAAGGAAAATTAGTATAAAAACACAATTATTTAGGATATTTTGCGTTATTTATTATGATGAAAAGAACTATTCTGCACTCTGCTTTTTGCTTTCTGCTCTCTACAGCATTAAGCATAAATACATTTGCCAACGACGGTAAATGGAATATATACCTTTCTTACAACGGCACGCCACAGGACATTGAGTCGGCTGACAAGAAGATTTATGTACAGGCTAATAATGGTCTGTATTCTTATAATCGTAATGACGGTAGCATTGAGACTTACAACAAGCTTAATCTTCTCTCTGACATTGATGTTCAGTACATTGCATGGGCTAAGGCTGTGAAGAAACTTGTTGTGATCTACAACAACGGAAACATTGACCTTATCTGCAACAATGCTACGGAAACTGAGAACATCTCCGACTATTTCAATAAGTTTACTACCGACGACAAGACCATCAACGGCCTTTATGTGAAAGATAACATACTGCTGCTTGCCACTAATTTCGGTATTGTGAAAATAGACATTCGCAAAGCCGAGATAATGGAAACCTATAATCTTGCGCAGAAATTCCAAAAGGCTGGCATGGACGATAAGTTCATCTACGGTCTTAGTAATAATACGCTTTACAAAGGAACTCGCACAAAGAATCTTATAGATCCTAACAGTTGGACTAAGGAAGAGTGGAAAGGACAGTTTGATTTCCGTACCGTAAACGACGAAATTAACGCTGAAGACAAGGCAATCGTGGAAAACATCAAAATGGACGATTCGCCAAAGAATAACCAAATTTCGAGCTTGTTGTTTGATAACGGCAGATTGATAGTTACAGCTGGCGGATTGAGAGAAGGAGTGGACAAGGCTTCAAACTATATAAAACCTGCCATCTGCGAATACAGCAGAAAGAGCGGCTGGAAACATTATGACGAGATAGTAAGTGCTGTCCAAGTAAGAGGAAACAGGGATTTTTATCAGATAGCCGTCAATCCAGCCGACCACAACAATGTTTTTGCAGGAACATGGGGAAATGGCATCTTTGAATTTTATAACGGTAAACTTATAGGCAACTATACTGCTGCCACTCACGACATCATAAAAAGTGCCGTTGAAGGCAGTAATGATTATGTTGTAACTACAGCACTATGCTTCACAAAGCCTAACCAGCTTTATATCTACAACGGAATGTCTGAAAATGCCATTCTAAACTATGACTGCACTACAAAGAGCTTTACGGCTACAAGTCCAGATGAAGTAATGCAACTTGAAGGCAGAACAAAAAGCTGCTCAAAGATTTACAGAATGATGGCGGATTCGCGTGGAACGATTTGGATGGGAACTTATGATCCAACTTATATGGCTTTGTTTTCATATAATCCGCAGACAAATAAAGTCAATACATACAACACTTTCACTAATCAGGACGGTTCAGCAATTTCTGTTCCTGTACACATAGAGGATGTGGCAGAAGACAGATTGGGAAATATCTGGGTGGCTACTGATGTAGGTCCTATATTGCTAAATCAGCAACTCATTGATAATCCGCAACAGGGTTTTTATCAGGTCAAGGTGCCACGCAATGACGGCACGAACTTCGCTGATTATCTTATGTCTGGAATACCTTTGACCTGCATAGCCATAGATGAGGCTGACAATAAGTGGTTCGGAACTTTGGGCAACGGCGTCTACTGTATTTCAGCCGACAATATGGAGCAGATTTATCACTTTACTACAGCAAATTCTGCCCTACTTTGCGACGATATAAAGGACATAAAGATAGACAACGAGACGGGCGAAGTGTTCATTGCCACAGACAAGGGACTTTGTTCCTATCTCTCAGGCATAACAAAGTCTAACGAGGAGATGTCAAATGACAATGTCTGGGCTTTCCCTAACCCTGTGACTCCTGACTACGACGGAGAAATAACCATCTGCGGACTTTCCTTTGCTTCGAAAATAACTATAACCACAGCTTCAGGTGCATTCGTGACAGAGGGAATTTCTTCTGGCGGTACTTTCAAGTGGGATGGCCGCGACAGAACAGGAAAACGAGTAGCAAGTGGTGTTTATATGGTTCATTCAGCAACAAGCGAAGGCGAAAAAGGAGTGGTTTGCAAGGTGGCTATTATCAATTAAACTATGACTCTATCCATTCTTATCCCTACATATAACGACTCATGCCTTGCCCTTGCAAACAATCTGCAAAGGCAGATAGACGATTTCATTACATTAAGAAACAATGTAGGAGTGGAACTTATAATAGCTGACGACTGCAGCACAAACTCTGCTATAATAGAAGAAAACAGTAAGATAAACTCACTACAGAACTGTCGCGTTATCCGTGCTGAGCATAATCTTGGTCGCGCTGGCATACGAAACTTCCTTGCTGACAATGCCAAGGGAGATTGGTTGCTCTTCATAGACGGCGACATGAAAATGAAGAATGACAAATTTCTTGAGAAATACATTGACTCCATTGTAGATGTGGAAACACAAGTGGTTTATGGCGGCTACTGCATAGACAATAGCAATGAAGACAATCTGAAAGGAAATCTAAGATATAAGGCTGAGCGTGAGGCAGAATCAAAGAAAACACTTAGCGCCAGAAAAAATCATCCTTACAATCATTTTCATACGGCTAATTTCCTAATTCGCAGCGATATTTTCCATAAGATTCGCTTCAACGACGAAATGAAGTTATATGGTTTTGAGGATGTTCTCTTCGGTAAACAGCTTAAGGAAAATGGTTTTGCAATAAAGCATATAGATAATCCTGTATATTTTGTTGATTTTGAGACAAATGCAGAATATCTCCGCAAAACGGAAGAATCCATAAAGACTCAGCAGCAGTTTGCGGATCTTATTGGTGATTATTCAACTCTTATCCGTACTCATCGCACTATAAAGAATCTGCACCTCACCTGGCTGCTTACCATTATAAACAAATGTTTTGGCAGTAAAATAAAAGCTAATATATTGGGAAATAATCCAAGTTTATTTGCCTTTAAGCTTTACAAACTATTGAAGATGACAAAAGGATAAAGAAAATAGTTTAATGTAGAAAGCTTAAAGTGAAAATAATAAAGATAAAAAATGAAAATAAACGGCAGAATAATAAAGCTAATTTTATTGAAACTGAAAAAACTTAGTTTCAGTAAAAATACTTTTAAATATATACACAACAGATGCAGAAAGCTTTTGTTCAATCCACACAAACATCTTCATCTGCCTTATCCAACAGGCTTGATGCTGGAGTTGGGAAACAGATGTAATCTGCATTGCATTATCTGTCCGAGAGAATATGATTTCGGAAAACAAATGAACCAAGGTTTCATGAAGCCTGAACAGGTTTATAAAATAGTGGATGAGATTTACCCTTATCTTGACTCTATAGGACTGACCGGATTGGGCGAAACTTTTCTTTATCCAGAATTGTTGGAAGTGTGCAAATATATAAAGGAAAAGAGAAAAGACATAATAATTACTCTGTCCACTAATGCTCACTTCAAGAACTATCTTGAAAAGGCTCTTCCTATAATGCCATACATTGACAGTCTGCAAATATCGGTTGACGGAATAGGAGAAACATACGAGGCTATTCGTCCTAATACGGACTTTAACTATATAGCAAACAATATACGCGAACTTGTAAAAGCCAGCAAGAATACTGTCATAATGCTCAATACTGTCATTACGATAGAAAATTACAAGCATCTGCTTCCTATTGTAGAGTTTGCGCATCAGGTAGGTATTAAGTATGTTAATTTCAACTATATAAACCTGGCTTCAATACCGGAAAAGAGACAACAATACAATGATTTCTTCAAGAGTAGCGAACTGGAAGAAACCATAAATGAGTTTATACGCGAAAGTGCTGCATATACGGATGTAAACATTACTATACCTAATTTGGAACATGGTAATGGTTGCTTCCAAAACTGCGATGCTTTGTGGCACCACCACTACATAACATGGGACGGATATCTCGTTCCTTGCTGCGCTAAACCTTTCCCAAAGGAATTGCACTTAGGAAATGTCTTTGAAGAAGGAAGTTTAATGAAGGTTTTGAATGGAGAAAAAGCCAAGAAGCTTAGAAAATTGTGGCAAGAAAACAAAACCATAGCTTTCTGCAATGAATGTAACGCTATATGCGGATATTAATAAATATGGAAAATACTTCGGCTAAAAAGCGATATGAATATATAGATTTCCTAAAGGGAATAGCTATCATAGCTGTTCTGACTTATCATGGAGGATATATGCCCTCAGGTTTTCTGGGTGTAGAATTATTCTTTGTTATAAGCGGATTTCTTACTATACCTTCACTAATAAACAAGATTGTTGATGGAAATTTCTCATATATCATCTTTTTAAGAAACAGATTGCTGAGGTTGTTGCCATTAATAGTACTTGCTATTGCTGTTTCTCTCGTTGCCGGATATTTTCTCATGTTGCCTGATCACTATGAAAACTTAAGTCAGGCTTCTGTTGCTGCTGGTACTATGTCAGAAAATATACTTTCGGCTATTACTACCGGTAACTATTGGAATACGGAAAACGAATTCCGCCCTCTTATGCACCTTTGGTATGTAGGAGTTTTATTCCAGTTCTATATATTCTTCCCACCAATATTATGGATTATAAAGAGAATTTTCAATAATAAAGAGAAGGAAAAACAAAGAATAATATTGAGAACAGCTCTTCTGACTGTTTTCTTCTGTTCATTATTGTTGTTCTTGTTTACAGAGGATGAAACTATCAGTTTCTATGGTTTGCATTGCCGCTTTCATGAGATAGCAGCAGGAGGATTAATAGGAATGATAGTAAATAATGGTGCAAGCGTTGATAGAAATATATCATTCAATAGAATAACTCCATTTGCTACTGCTGCAATAATAATTATAACATTTTCGTCACTGATATATGTAATATCAGGTACTGAGATAAATACCAATTATATAATAGGCAGCAATGAAGAAATCCGCACTTATCTTCTTTTTCCTAAAAAAGTAGGACTTTTAAGCATTGAGATTCTTACACTTATATCGCTTTATGCTTTACCTACAAATAGAATAGACAATGCTCTGTTCAGATCACTCTGCTGGTTAGGAAAAATCAGTTTTGGCATTTTTATATGGCATCAAATAATAATAGCTTTCTGCAGATATAGCTTCTATCCTAATTTGGAAATTGCGGCATTTGCGATTTGCGGCGTATTGTCCTTTATACTTGCTTACATAAGCTATATATTATTGGAGAAAAGAATTAAGTATTCATGGAAACAGTTCTTTGCATGGATAACTGCTGATGTGCTTCTTGTTGCATTAAGCTTTTTCATATATTTGCATTCTGGAGTGGTACGCGATGTGCCTGAACTGGATGTTTATTTAGGAAAAGAACATAGAGGAATGTTTGCTGAATATTGCGATCGTATATATCAATATGACTCTATCGACTTCAATAGCAATAAAATTCCTATGCTTCTTGTAGGTAATAGCTTTGCAAGAGATTTTGGAAATGTTATCCTGGAATCTGATTATTGTGATAATGTTTCGTTCAAATACATCGAAGATTGGGATTATTATGCAGACAATGATTTGCAGGAAATTTCTAAATTCAATCTTATATTCTGCTTCTGCAAAAAAGATGAAATTCCTGAATATGTATTGAAAAATATAAACAAAAAATGTAGGATTATAGGCATTGGCACTAAGAACTATGGTACTAATGACGGCGTTTTCAATAGAAACAAAAATATATATTCTGACTACACGAAGGTTGTAAAGCCTATAATTTCAGGCTATGTACAAGTTAATGAGAAATTGAAAAAAGAGTGGAAAGATGATTATATAGATTTTCTTAGCCCTACATTGGTTGATAGCACTCATGTTCGCATCTTCACAGACGATGGCCATTACATAAGTCACGACGGAAGACATCTTACTCCTGCTGGTGCTAAATGGTACGCAACTAAAGTAGTAAATAATGAACTTAAGAAGTATTTAAGTAAAAATAAGTGAGCATGATTGCTCACTTATTTATTTTAATATAAAACCAAGAAGCCCCAGTGCTTGAAGCGTCAGCTTCAAGTCTATCGCCACATTTCCCGAAATTTTACTTTCGGTCTCTAAATCATTTTTCAAAATGCTGATAGTCCTTGACTGTACGCCAATCACCTCCCCAGCGAAATCCGTACTTCTTGAAAATCCTTACTACAGCGGGCGTTATTGTATAAGGATAGATATTTGTCCTATTAACATATTTCTCCGCAGTAACGGGCTGCAATGAGCCTGGTTTATAGCCTTTCGGATTGGTTCTGTCTATCTTGAAACATGGATTATAGAGCGTATTCAAGTCTATTGCCATGCCACGAGAATGCTTTGAAAGATTCTTGGAGCCTTTCACAACACGATAGCAGAAGGCTGAGGAGTTGTTTTCCCGCATGGAATTTTCATCTACTGCACCGTAATCATCTATCAGTTGAATGCGCTGAATAGGGTACTTTATATTGTAGAGTTCCTTGAAGATTGCTATTACATCATTAGCTATAGACTTATTTACTATAAGTTCTCCATGCTTTATTTTTCCGTCAGCATCATAATGAAGCACACGAAGATAGCGCAAGTCATTGAGAGAGATCTGCGCACCTTTCTCCGGATATGATTTTCCCATTATCCTCGCCTTCACAGCATCGCTGATAAGCGAAATGGAAAATCCTTCCGTCTGTGCCTTTACCGCTATACAGCAGAGAGACATTAATATATATAATAATACCTTCTTCATTACTAAATTTGCACAAAAGGGTCTGACCCCTTTGTGCACTTTTTGGAAACGACGGCCTCATAGCGTCGTTAATGGGCGAACTTCCCTCCCTCCAGTGGGGGAGTAGGAGGGGGTCATGACATTTCCAACATCTTATTGATGCACTTCACAGCCTCCTTAGCTGTTTCCTCTGGCACATCAACTGTTGGCCATTCGTATTTCAGCGCATTGTAGATTTTAAGCAGCGAGTTCTTCTTCATATATTCACACTCATTGCAGCTGCAACCTACGCTACCTTCTGAAATCTCTGGTGGCACTGGAATGAAGTTTACGTCTGGACATGACTTCTGCATCTCATGGAGAATACCGCTTTCTGTTACTACGATAAACTCCTTTTCCTCAGGATGCTGCTGACAGTACTTCAAGATAACGGCAGTAGAGCCAATAATGTCTGCGCAAGCGAGAACCTCACTCTTACATTCAGGATGTGCAAGCACCTTAGCTCCTGCGTGTTCTTTCTTGAGCTTTGCAATAGCAGCTACTGAGAAGCGCTCATGAACATGGCAACCGCCGTTCCAGAGAAGCATCTCCCTGCCAGTTACGCTATTAATATATGAACCGAGGTTCTTGTCCGGACCAAAGATGATCTTCGCATCCTTTGGAAGCTGATCAACAACTTTCTTTGCGTTTCCGGAAGTTACGCAGACATCAGTAAGCGCCTTTACGGCAGCTGTCGTATTAACATAACTTACCACCATGTGATCCGGATGTTCTGCCTTGAAAGCCTTCAAATCCTCTGCCTTGCATGAATCAGCAAGCGAACAACCGGCAGTCAAGTCAGGACAGAGCACCATCTTCTCTGGACAAAGTATCTTGCAAGTCTCTGCCATGAAGTGTACACCACACATTATTATAATATCAGCCTCTGTCTTCTGCGCCTGCTGAGCGAGTGCGAGAGAGTCGCCTACAAAGTCGGCAATCTCCTGAATGTCGCCTGTAGTATAGTAGTGTGCCATGATAACGGCATTCTTTTCCTTAGCAATGCGGCGAATTTCCTCTGCGAGGTTTACGCCTTCCTGTGCAGGCTTATCAATAAAGCCTTGGTTTATCCACGAGAATTTCATTTGTAAACAATTAATTATTATATTCTTTTTCTGTTTTTTAAGAAAGAAAAAATTATGATTATGATGATACTTGTGTTGATATGTTGATAAGTGGTGTAAGTGTTTGAAAATCAATATTAAGTTATTAACAAACCGTATGTTTATATTCGTTTTATAACTTTTTACTTATCCACATTTCCTTGTTTTCCACACTCGGAGTGTTCATAACTCGTGAGTTATTGTAGTGTTTTCAACAAGTTATCAACATAGTTATCAACACTTTTTTTTAGGAAACCTTATTTCAACAGCTCTTCCAATTCAGATGATTGAGCATTTCTTTTAACCATGAATCCGGCAGCATCAAGAATGATGTTATCGCTTATGCCATAGAATCCAAATGTCTTCATTATAGGACTTTCGAACATCTTTTCCTGGCAGATTATCTTTATGCCGACATCATTGTATTCAAGTTCGTTGGTTGCAACCTTTTTTGAAGCATCAAGACTTATCTTTACAGCATTGAAATTATAGCCTTCTGAATTGATGTATTGCTTTACATTGCGGTCTATGTCATTATTATAATCCCATTGAGCGCTCATGTAGATAATGGTTTTCTTTCCTTTAAGCGACTCATTATCTATGGTGTTTCCCTTCACATCAGCGACAGAGAAACTCGGAAGTTTGCCTTTATTCTTTGCTTTAGCCAGATACTCAAGTTTCTGTATAAGCTCGTTGAGATAGCCGTTTTCTGTCTGAACCTTCTTTAGTTCCTTAGCCATCTTGAGCGTTTTTTCGTAATCAGGATTGGCTATTTTTATAAAATATTTTTCCAAGAGCCAGATGGCAATCGTCGTCTTTGGATTGTTAAGTATTGTTTCTTCTGCCTTTTTCTGTATTTCAGGAGGTGACTGCTCGAAAGTTTCAATACGGAAAGTAGTCATCAGCTTGTTGTCTTCCGATCCACTGACAGTAAGATTATTAAGCTGTTGTGCATTTCCTTTCAGCGTAGCTTCATTACCAGGTTCAGCAAAAACAGGTATTTCGCTGAAGTTAGGAAAAACAAGCACCAAAGTTCCCTTTCTGTCTATGTTGCGGCTATACTCAAATCTACCACCCATTATTTGGATAGTATCTATGTTCTGAATAATGCCATCACTGCTATAGACATAGATGGTACCTTGGTCCATGTTGAGCAACTGACCATCAATTTCGAAGGTCTTGCCACCAGAACAAGCTGCGAATATAAATGCTACAGCCGCTATTATTATAATATGTAAAGTCTTTTTTATTTTCATCACTTATCTTCCTTCTTTAAGGAGGGAGTTAGAGAGTATCTTATTTGGCATTATTTTTATACCAATTTTTGAATTTGCTATCTATTTTATTTGCAATTTCAAAAATATTGCTTGAAAATGCAGCCGAAGCCTTGTTCATTTTTCTTCCAATTTCTGATTCATAGAAATTAATAATTAAATTAAGCTCGTCTTCGGAAACATTGTTGACCATGGAATTAGCAAGAAATCCGCTATAATTGTTTTTCATTATGTCAAAAAGACCATTGAAGAATTGCATTATCTGATTATACTGCTCCTCGTCCTGTATCTGACTGCCAAAATAGCTGGTAATGCTGTTTATGGCATTATCTATAAGCTCCTTGCTGTTTACAGCCTTTTCATATTTTTTTACCAGAACAAGATACTGCGGAGTAACCTCAGGAAGAAGTTTAGGCGAAGAAACTTCTTGATTCTGTATTATGTTTGCAGTAAGAAATTCCTTAACCTTTTCCTGCAATATGCTGGACGATGCATGTATATTGGCTAAGGCTTGCTGCAAGTTCTTATCGCTTAAGCTCTTTGTTATAGCCCTCACTTCGTCAATGTTCACTTCCGCGCTATACACTTCGGCATAAATATGCTTTATATCCTCCATATATTGCGTGTCCATATATTTGCTTACTATTGATTCATAGTCAACAACGACGCTATCAGAGTCTGATTCATTCAGATCTGTGATGAACATCTGCTTCATTTCGTCTTTGTTCAAATTCTCAATATTGTAAACTTCAAGCATTTCTCCAATAGCATCAATATATTCCTGTGACTGCGCAAACAAATTGATTGTGCCAGCCATTATAAATATAACTATAGAAAGGATTAACTTTTTCATAATCGTTTAAATGTATTATTATTGAATATTATTCGTTATTAAAAAGCAAAAAAGCAATCCCGCTTTTAGCGAAATTGCTCTTTAGGCTGGCTGTTTCGCCACCTCAAGGTAGTGCCGCGAGCGGGACTCGAACCCGCACGACCGTTTCGGGTCAAGGGATTTTAAGTCCCTCGTGTCTACCAATTCCACCATTGCGGCGTACCATTGATTTCGGCTGCAAAGGTAATAAAAATAAATGTATTAGAAAGAGAAAACCAAAGTTTTTTGCCTTTTTACAGCCAAAAATTTGTGTGTTTTAAGTAAAATTACTAAATTTGCCCAATAAAACCTTAAAACAAAAATGATGAAAAAGCTTTTTTTAACTACCTTAGTCATGCTCAGCATGGGCATTGCCGCAAACGCCCAAAAATGGGAAAGCGTGGCTGATACTCCACAAATGGGATGGAGTTCATGGAACAAATTCCAAGGAAACATCAACGAACAGCTCATAATGGGCATAGCCGACGCCATAGTGGAGTCAGGACTTAAAGATGCCGGATATGAGTACATCAACATCGACGACTGCTGGCATGGCAAGCGCGACGCCGACGGATTCATACAGCCCGACGAGAAGAAATTTCCTCATGGCATGAAGTACCTCTCTGACTATATCCATTCCAAGGGACTTAAACTCGGTATCTACAGCGACTGCGGTCGCGGAACATGTGCCGGAATGCCAGGCAGCTTTGGCCATGAATACCAAGATGCCCTCCAGTATGCACGCTGGGGCATAGACTATCTGAAGGAAGACTGGTGCAATACCGATAACATAAATCCTGTAGGAGCCTATCAGCTCATGAGCGATGCATTGCGCGAGGCAGGTCGTCCAATCTTCCTCAGCATGTGCGAGTGGGGCAGCAACAAGCCTTGGACATGGGCAAGAGAAATAGGTCATAGCTGGCGCATAGGACCAGACATCTGGTGCGACTTTGACTCAACAAAGGTCTTCGATGCTGGTTACACTCAAGTAGGCGTTATGCAGTGCATTCGTCTCAACGAACCGCTGCGCGCCTATGCAGGACCAGGTCATTGGAACGATCCTGATATGCTGGAAGTTGGCAACGGAATGGCGGTAAATGAAGACCGCGCTCACTTCGCCATGTGGTGTATGATGGCATCACCACTTATTCTCGGCAACGATATCCGCAACATGAGCGACGAGACAAAGTCTATTCTGCTCAATGGCGAGATGATAGCCGTTAATCAGGACAAGCTCGGCGTACAGGCACTTCGCCACACCACAGAGCAAGGATTGGAGTTCTGGTTCAAGCCACTTGCCGATGGCGACTGGGCATTCACCATTCTCAATCCAACACGAGAGCCTATAACCTACGAACTCAACTGGCAGCACTTCAACCTTACCGACAATGAAGTATCAAAGCGCAGCACACAGTTCGACACAGTAGTTTATACAGTGCGCGACCTTTGGCAGCATAAACCAGCCGGAAAGACCACACTCAAGGATAAGACAGATCGCAAACTGACAGTTCCTGCAAGAGATGTCCTCTCTTTCCGTCTCACACCGAAAAAGTAGAAAGCTTTTTTACTAACCGCACAGCAAAAATTCCCACGATTTCCAATAACAGGAAGTCGTGGGAGCTTGTTTTTATAAATAATATATTTTTACTGTAAATGTGCAGAATATTATTTTGTGCATTCTGCTACATTGGGCGATTTGCAGAATATTTTTCCGAATGTAAGCAAAGAGAGCGAATATACCAGATAAAACCATTACTTTTGCAGAAAATTTTAAGAATACAATGCAAAAGCAGACCCAAGCCATATACACAAACTTCGAACTTGATGACCCTCACGGTGCGCTCTCAATGCCCGTGTATCATTCAGCGGCATTTGAGTTCAACTCGGCTGCTGATATGGAGGCTGCGTTTACGGGCAAGATGCACAAGGCGAGCTATTCGCGAGTGGTAAACCCTACCGTAACGTTTCTTGAAGACAAAGTGACGGAACTGACTGGCGCTGAGGCGACATACGCCTTTAACTCAGGTATGGCTGCCATTCACAACGCCCTCGTAACATTTGCCGAAAGCGGAAAGAACATCGTAACGTCAAAGCACCTTTTCGGAAACACATTCTCACTTATAGGCGGCACGCTTAGGCGATTCGGAATCAAGGCGAAGTTCGTTGATCTCACTAATATAGATAAGGTACGCGAGGCGGTTAATGATGACACTTGTTGCATCTTTGCCGAGATAATAACCAATCCGCAGATGGAGGTTGCCGACTTCCGCGCCCTTGCTGAAGTTGCTCACGAACACAATATTCCGCTCATTGCCGATACTACAATAATCCCATTCACACAGTTTAGTGCAAAAGACTTGGGCATTGACATTGAGGTAGTTAGTAGCACGAAATACATCAGTGGCGGAGCGACATCGCTCGGCGGTCTGATGATAAACTACGGTAGGTTTGACTTCGTTGACAAGCGTGTCCGCATGGAACTTCTCTACAACCTCGGTGCTATTATGACTCCTCACGCAGCCTATATGCAGACGCTCGGATTGGAAACCTTGGAAGCACGCTATAAGATGCAAGCGGCAAATGCCCTTGTCGTAGCGAAAGCCTTGCAGACGGTAGAAGGTATAGCGAGCGTGAACTATGTGGGACTTGAGGACAATCCTTACCACGAGCTTGCAAAGAGTCAGTTTGGCGAAACAGCTGGTGCAATGCTCACATTCGATCTTGCATCGCGCGAAGATTGCTGGAGACTGATAGACAATGTGAAGGTCATTCACCGCGCCACGAATCTCTTTGACAATCGCTCGCTGATTATCCACCCTGCCACTACGATATTCGGCAACTTCCCACCGGCAGTTCGCAGGTCTATGCAGGTGAATGAGACTACCATCCGACTCAGCGTAGGACTTGAGCACCCGGAAGATATTATTAATGATATTGTGCAAGCAATTAAGATCCCCTAACCCCCCAAAGGGGAACTTTTAATAGTTTTGCAGGTATATTCCAAAAACCAAAAACCAAATATGAAAATAACAGTAAACGACGAACAGCAGGAGGTACGCGAGGGCTTAAGCATCAGCGACCTTATCAAGGAAAACGATGTGGCTCAGCCAGAAATGGTTTCCGTGCAACTCAACGAGGAATTCGTTGACCGTGATGATTTTGACGCTACCATTCTCAAGGATGGTGATGTAGTGGATTTTCTCTATTTCATGGGAGGCGGTACCCTAACTTATTAATGCGAAATTCGCAATAAATCGGCAAATCAGTAAATCGGTAAATGTAACTATGTTTGATTTCACAGAAGAAGAACTGAACCGCTACAGCCGTCATATCCTGTTGCAGGATGTAGGCGTGGAAGGTCAGGAAAAGATAAGACAAGGCAAGGTACTGGTGATTGGCGCTGGCGGACTTGGAGCACCAGTGGCTATGTACCTGGCAGCTGCCGGCGTTGGCACTATCGGCATCGTTGATGGCGATGTTGTTGACCTCAGCAATTTGCAGCGACAGATCATCCACACCACTCCCGACATCGGCAAGGCAAAGGTGATTTCTGCCAAGGAGACCATAGAAGCAATAAATCCGAATGTGAAAGTCAATGCCATTCAGGAATTTCTTTGGGCAGACAACATCCGCGAGATTATCCGCGACTACGACTTCGTGATTGACGGAACGGACAATTTCCCAGTGAAGTTTCTCATCAACGATGCGTGTGTGATGGAAGGAAAGCCTTTCAGCCACGGTGGCATTCTCAGGTTTGAAGGTCAGACTTTCACTCACCTTCCAGGCACAGCTTGTTATCGCTGTATGTTCAAGACTCCACCACCAGCAGGTGCTGTGCCAACTTGTTCACAAGCAGGAGTGCTTGGTGCAATAGCCGGAATGCTGGGAACAATCCAGGCAGCAGAGGCATTGAAATATCTGACAGGCGTGGGCGAATTGCTCACCAACAAGCTTCTCACATTCAATGCCAAGACGATGGACTTCAGGAAAATCAATGTGAAGAAGACTGCACGTTGTCCACTGTGTGGTGAGAATCCGACAGTTACGGAACTCATTGACTACGAACAGGCTGCGTGCGATTTGAAGAACCATTAGGATGTACCAATTATATTTTTTCTTTGTAGGGCGAGGATTTCCGAGCCGTTTTATCAACAGAACCACTTAAATGCGGCTCGGAAATCCTCGCCCTACATATAACTCTTTATTATGGAAAAGAAGAAACTTTCATTGATAGCCTTTTCTGGCGATTACGACAAATTGACGGCAGTGTTCACACTGGCAACAGGTGCTGCTGCCGTAGGATATGAAGTAAACATCTTCTTCACATTCTGGGGACTTGACGCCATCAAGCAGAAGAAGGGCAGAGCGTTCATCGGCTCAAACTGGCTGACAAAGCTTTTCGGCTTTATGATGGGCGGTCTCAGCGTAACGCCTAACAGCCGTTTCAACTTCTGCGGCATCGGTCCGAAGATATTCCGCTACTTGATGAAGAAGAACAACGTAGCTACTCTCGAAGAACTCGTAGAGGCAGCCGCAGCTCTCGGAGTCAACATGTATGCCTGCGAAATGGCAATGCATGTGCTCGGCATCCAGAAGTTAGACTTCATCCACGAGGTGAAGGATGTGCTCGGCGTAGCCACATTCCTCAACATCTCCGAAGGCGGCAGAACGATGTTCATTTAAGACCCCTCCCAACCTCCCCACAAGGGAGGTGTCCATAATCACATTAATATAAACCCACATTTAAAATTCCCCTTACAAAATGCCCGGTTTGGGTTCTCCCCCTGTGGGGGAGTTAGAGGGGGTCTCTACTCATGACCCACACATTAGACATTACAAAAGAACATTGCCCAATGACCTTTGTGAAGACAAAGCTTAAGTTGGCTCAGATAGCAGAAGGCGACATCCTTGAGGTGCTGCTTGTAGAAGGCGAACCGCTCGAAAATGTGCCTCGTTCGGCTAAGGAGCAAGGCTACAATGTGCTAAGCGTAGAACATGTGGAAGGAAATGTCCACAAGGTAACAATCCAGAAATAAACAATCATGGCAATAACAATAACTCGACAAGCATACGAGTCAATCCTTGAACAGGCAAGACGCGAAGCTCCGTTGGAGGCGTGCGGATATCTACTGGGAACGGACAAAGAGAACGCTACAGAGAACTTTGCGATGACAAACATCGATCACTCCGAAGAGCACTTCTCGCTCGACCCGAAGGAGCAGTTTGCAGCCATCAAATACGCTCGCAAAAACGGTTTGAAGGTGGTAGGCAACTGGCACAGTCACCCAGCCTCTCCGTCGCGTCCCTCACAGGAAGACATCCGACTGGCTTACGACCCGAACATTCTCTACTTCATCCTTTCCCTTGCTGCGGAAGACCCCGTCCTGAATGCTTTCCGCATACAGCAAGGCAATGTGGAGAAATTAGAAGTAATCATAAACTAAAAAACGTAAATTGTAAATTAAAATTATGTCAGACAATAACATCCAGCGTAGTATCACTACATCAACGGCTCGCAAACTTGCGAATACCACCAAGACTGCCCCACAGATGGGCAGCATCACTCCTCGTCTTCTCCTCAAGCTTCTTCCTTGGACTCAGGTGGAAAGCGGTACTTACCGCGTAAACCGCACAAAAGTGGAACTGAAGAAGGCTGAGAGAATAGAAATCCAGTATATCAACGGTCAGCCAACATTTACAACAAAGAACCTCAGGAAAATTCCTTTGTTCCAAAATCTTGACCAGAAGATTGTGAAGGATCTTGCCTATAGTTTCGTCTCTTATGAGCGTAAGCGTGGAGAATTTCTCGTAGAGCAAGGCAAGGACAAGCAGCGTTTCTTCATTGTAGCTTCCGGTCAGGCTGAGGTCATCAGCACTGGCGACCATAACGAGGAACTCTCCATTGCACTTCTCGGCGGCGGCGAATATTTCGGTGAGACAGACCTTCTTTCTGATGCTGACAGCACAGTTAGTGTTCGTGCCGTAACAGACTCTGTGTTCCTCGCTCTTGAAACTCCTGTACTTGAGGATATCCTGAAGCATAACCCTGACTTCCAGACGCAGTTTGAGAATGCCGTCAACGAGTCGCTTCGCCTGAAAGCTACAGTAAATGAACATGGCGAGAAGCACATCGACCTTGTGAGCGGTCATGAGGAAGACAACATCATCCCAGAGACTTACATCGACTATGATGAAGAGCCAACGGAATATAGCCTCAATACTCTCCAGACTGTCGTACGCGTTCACACTCGCGTTAGCGATCTCTACAACTCGCCTTACAACCAGCTTGAGCAGCAGCTTCGTCTTTCTATTGAGAGCATCAAGGAGCGTCAGGAGTGGGAACTTATCAACAACTCCAAGTTCGGTCTTCTTGCTCAAACAGCTCCAGGTTATAAGATCAGTACTCGTGCCGGCGTGCCAACACCAGACGACCTTGACGAACTCATCTCACTCGTTTGGAAGCAACCTGCATTCTTCATCGCACACCCTCGTGCCATCGCTGCCTTCGAGCGCGAATGTACTTGGCGCGGTGTTCCACCAGTAGCCATCGATATGTTCGGTACAAAGGTCATCACTTGGCGTGGCGTGCCTATCATTCCTTGCGACAAGGTGGAGATCAAGGGCAAATATCTCACAAACCGTGGCACAGGAACAACAGAAATCATTCTCGTCCGCACTGGTGAGAAGGAGCAGGGTGTCATCGGTTTGCATCAGGCTGGTATTCCTGGCGAGATAGCACCAAGCCTCTCAGCACGACTCATGGGACTCGACCAGTATGGCGTAGCAAGCTATTTGCTCACAAAGTATTTCTCACTCGCATCTCTCACTGACGATGCCATCGCAGTTCTTGAGAACGTTGAAGTGGGTCATTACCATAACTACGATAAATAATCAAAATGGCTTTTTTCAACGAAATAGATAATTTCCAGCCGAGCATACCTGTTCAAACGCGTTATGGCAATGCTCCCGCAGGTCTGACTCTCCCCGACAGCGACCAATGTCTGTTTCGCAATGTCATAGAGAAGTATTTCTCCGACGACTTGCAGCAAGCCACCGTTCCCGAAGTGTCAACTTCGGGCTACAGCGACGACGCCCACTACACCTTGCCTACTGACAACGCCTGGGAAGGTCCTGCCTTCGGCATAGACATTCCAGAGCGCGAACTTGTCAAGGATTTGCACTACGAGGAAGTTGACACCATCAACTCTACGGAAATCCGCAATCAGTTTCCAGTGCTTCAGCAGAAAGTCAATGGTCACGACCTGATATGGATGGACAACGGAGCGACAACCCAGAAGCCGCTTCGTGTCATTGATGGCTTATCCGAATTCTACAAGCACGACTACTCCAACATCCATCGTGGAGCACACACATTGGCAGCTCGCAGCACTGACCAGTATGAAGGTGCTCGTGAGAAGGTGGCTCGCTTCATCAACGCTCCTGCCAAGGAGAACATTCTCTTTGTACGCGGAACAACTGAGGGCATCAACCTTATTGCGCAGACCTTTGGCAGGAAGTTCCTTGAGAGGGGTGACAACGTCATCGTTTCAACACTCGACCATCACGCAAATATCGTGCCTTGGCAGCAGATATGCAAAGAGCGTGGAGCAGAGCTTCGCGCCATACCTTGCGACAAGAACGGCGACCTCATCCTTTCCGAACTTGAACGTCTTATCACGCCTCGTACAAAGTTCGTCAGCGTGGGTCATGTAAACAACACTTTCGGAACCATAAACGATGTGGAGTCAATCATCCGCACGGCTCACAGTCGCGGAGTGCCTGTCCTTCTGGACGGAGCGCAGAGCGTAGCCCACACTCGCATCGATGTGCAGCGTCTTGACTGCGACTTCTTCGTCTTCTCCGGTCACAAGATCTACGGACCTTCCGGCATAGGCGCTGTCTATGGCAAGAAGGATTGGCTTGAGCAACTTCCACCATGGCAGGGCGGCGGCAATATGATAAAGGATGTTACCATCGAGCATACGGAGTTTAATGCACCGCCTATGCGTTTCGAGGCTGGCACACCGAACATTGCAGATGCAATAGGTCTCGGCTATGCACTGGATTTCGTCAGCAGCATAGGCATTGAACGCATAGAGGCTCACGAGCACGACCTTACCGAATATGCTCGCCAGCAGATATCTCGCATACCAGGCATTACGATCATCGGCAATCCGAAGAACCGTGTCAGTGTAATCTCCCTCGATATTCCTGGCATACCGGCACCAGAGGTCGGACAGTTGCTCGACAAGGAAGGCATCGCCGTGCGTGCCGGTCATCATTGCGCCCAGCCAGCCCTCCGCTCTTTGGGCTATGAGATGTCCGTTCGTCCAACTTTCGCCGTCTATAACACTCGCGAAGAGGTTGACCGCCTAGTCATCGCATTGCAGAAGATTGTCGGCAACGCATAAATATGGAGGTGCGGTGCCCTCACCGCACCATCAGCGAACTTGGCTGATACCTTTGTAGGGCGAGGATTTCCGAGCTGCGAATCGGTATTATTGTGCGAAACGGCTCGGAAATCCTCGCCCTACATTTGGTCTTTTTTTGCAGAATATTATTCCGACAAAGCGTCTTTAGTTTTACTCCACACAGAATAATTTTCCGAAGTTCACGGAGAATGCATAATGTTTCGTGAAAAGTTTGTACTTTTGCAAAAGACTATTCTATAAAATATGTAATCTATGGAAAAAATTGATGTCACAGATATAAGACTATTGCGCGAACTGCAAAAAAACGCTAAACTCACCACAAAGGAGCTTGGCGACCGTATAAACCTTAGCGCATCGCCTACCTTTGAACGTCAGAAGCGATTGGAGCGTGAGGGCTACATCACCCGCTATGTAGCGAAGGTTGACCATCGTAAGTTGGGCAACAACCTCGTCGTGTTCTGCAATATTCGTCTGAAACATCATAGCAAGAAGCTTGGTGAGGAGTTTGTCGCTGCCATGCAGAAGATTCAGGAGGTTACCGAATGCTATAACACCTCTGGCGATTTCGACTATCTCATAAAGATCTACCTTCGCAACATGGAGCATTACCACGACTTCGTCTATAACACCCTCGGCGTGATAGACTGTATTGGAAGCCTCCACAGCGTCTTCGTCATAGCAGAGGAGAAGACAGAGGCAGGCATCCCTGTGGCACTTGATGCAAAGTAAAAACGCATTTGTATTCTTTTTAGCACACAACGACAACTCCCACGACTCCGAAATCTGAAGCCGTGGGATTTTATATTGTAGGCCACACAGGGGACACACAGAATTTGCGATAGCCTTTCCATAATCAGAGTAGATCCTATTCTGTCTCTATTGTAAGTTCTTCGGGGAATGGTACCAAGACATATATTCAAAGTCTAATGGTAACAATGAGTCAGAGAACCGTCCCTCAACTCATTCTTTGGATTTTCTCAAAGAAATAGATAGAATATTTCCACATGTCCACAGCTACAGTTCTCCCTTTGGGGTCTGTTGCTCTTACTAGATTATTATACAAATCAGAGGTTAAGTCATCTGCTGTAATTGTGACACATTGATCTTGATCCTTTTTCATATATCATCATTTAAATGATTTCTATTATTAAATATAGATGGTAACAAACCATGAAAACCGGTATTTTCTATGACCAAATCATACCACAAACAATATGATTTTGTCTGTTGTTTATTAGTCAAATTTCTCTCAACTTTATAGCCAAGACTTTGAAGTTCCGTTATTAACCCACTTTCTATGGTCAAAAGAAGTCTGTCAAAGCCATGAGGCTCATTTTCATATGTTGCTAAACTATGAGGTTCTATGATTCTTCCCAACCGTACATAAAATTCACCATTCTTATGCAAAAAGGCTTTGTCTTTATTAATATGTTGCCTGAATCTTTCACGAAAACTTTGCCTAGTCTTTCCTATATAAACTGGAGTTTCATCAATTCGGTCTGAATAGAAAATACATCTCGATATGTAGTAAACTCCGCACTCATCTATAGAAGGATTATCCTCAAATTCGTCCCATTTTCGGGGATATGTCCAGTCTATCTTTATATGTCTGAGCCTATTATACCTTTTCATAATGATTGTTTGATTCGCAAAATTACAAAAATATATTATAAACCATAAAATTTTCCAGATAATTCTGAAGTTTTGCCAACATTTTATGTCTTTCCTTCTTCATTTTGCTATGCCTACCTTTGCAATATGCAAAAGCAAATCACCGAACAACAAACAATAGCAGAACGTGAGAAATACGTTTCTGCTTTCAACGATACTATGATAAAGATATGGCAAGAGCAGATCACGCTCCTCGGTGTCATCGACACGGGGAGACTGCTGCACTCGCCATTGTCCATCGGACTAAGCGCCGATGGACAGTTCTCACAGGTACAGCTGTCACAGGCGTTCCTTGAATATGGTCTTTGGCAAGACTATGGCACTGGTGGCGAAGTGCCGCGTGGGAACTCTGGTGACATAGGACGTGAAAAGAAACGTCAGCGACGTCCTTGGTTCTCTCGCAAGTACTATGCTTCCGTCATGAACATAAAGGACTT
>JAKSLJ010000028.1 GCA_024401275.1 Bacteroidaceae bacterium
TTCCAGACATACCGCTGGTGCGACGGCACATACCTCGAGGATCAGGACTTCTTCCGCTTCTGTGGTGTGGCACGCGACAGCTATCTCTATGCGAAGGATAAGAGTGTGAAAATCAATGATGTGCGCGTATATCCAAACCTTGCAGAAGATTATGAGTCAGCCACTCTCAATGTGAAGCTCGATCAGAACGGTGCATCTGCCATCCGCTATAAGCTCACTGCCCCTAACGGAGAAGTTATAGTCCAAGACCAGACATCCCCAAAGGCTCTCGGTTTCGGCATAGAGGTGCAGAACCCTAAGCTCTGGAGCGCAGAAACTCCAAATCTCTATACCCTCGAGCTTCAGCTCCTCAAAGGCAAGAAGGTCGTTGAGACTGCCACTCAGAAGGTCGGTTTCCGCGATGTCCGCATTGAGAACGGTCAGCTCCTCGTCAACGGCAAGGCTGTGCTCATCAAGGGCGCCGACCGTCATGAGCTCGACCCTGACGGCGGTTATGTGGTTTCTCGCGAGCGAATGATCCAGGACATCCGTGAGATGAAGAAGATGAACATCAATGCCGTGCGCACAAGCCACTATCCTAACAATCCTGAATGGTACGACCTCTGCGACGAATACGGCATCTATGTCACTGCCGAGGCCAACGTGGAGAGCCATGGAATGGGCTATGGCAAGAGCACTCTCGCAAAGAACGACGCGTACGCCCTCGCCCACATGGAGCGCAACCAGCGCAATATCCAGGCGCAGTTCAACCACCCTTCCATCATCGTTTGGTCGATGGGTAACGAGGCTGGCTTCGGACCAAACTTCGAGGCTGTCTATCGCTGGATAAAGAACGAGGACTCTACTCGCCCTGTGCAGTATGAGCAGGCTGGAAGAAATGAGTTTACGGATGTCTTCTGCCCAATGTACCTTTGGTACGAGGCATGCGAGGACTACTGCAAGAAGATAGAAGCGAAGCGTGCTGCGGGCGAAAAGATCACCGAGCAGCCTCTCATCCAGTGCGAATATGCCCACGCCATGGGTAACTCTCAGGGCGGTTTCAAGGAGTATTGGGACCTCATTCGCAAATATCCTTCATACCAAGGCGGCTATATCTGGGACTTCGTCGACCAGTCTATCCACTGGAAGAACAAGGACGGTCAGACCATCTACGCTTACGGTGGCGACTTCAACACCTACGATTCCCCAGACGACCGCAACTTCTGCAACAACGGACTTATCTCTCCAGACCGCGTTTGGAACCCTCATGCCTACGAGGTGCAGTACTACTACCAGAACATCTGGACAGAGCCTATCGACCTCAACAAGGGCGAGATCCTTATCAAGAACGAGAATTTCTTCCGCGATCTTTCAAACTACCAACTCAACTGGACACTCCTCGCTGACGGCAAGCTATGCCAAAGCGGCAAGATCGCTGACCTTGAAGCATTGCCAGAGGTTGATATTGCAATACCAGATGGTGGTGATCGCAATTATGCCAACACCATTTCTTCTTTCCACACTGCCACCCTCCCTCTTGACTTCGCAGCAGTCCCTGTGAACGCCGAGCTTCTCCTGAATATCGAATACGCCCTCAAGACCGCCGAGCCGCTCCTTGAGAAGGGCCATGTCATTGCACGCCAGCAGTTTGCACTCAATGAGCCACCGCTCGTTGACGACATGCTGCCTTACAGCGCGAAGGTGCAGCTTGAAGATGCTGGCTTAGAGCCTGAAGGTACAGATTTTGATAAGGTGGCCCCAGACTTCGATGTAGATATCAACCCTGCCACCGGCATGCTCTCTTGCTACCGCGTGGACGGCATCGACATGCTCGCCGAAGGCAAGGAGATGACTCCAAACTTCTGGCGTGCCGTTACCGACAACGACCTCGGCGCTAACCTCCAGCGTCGCTATGTTCAGTGGCGCAAGCCTGCCATGCGCGTCCTCAGCGTCACTGATTCAAGCAAGGAAGCCCTCACCGCAAAAGTAAAGAAGGGCAAGCGCGTCCTCCCTCAGTATGCCGATGAATATCCAAAGACCATCGCCGCCACCCTCGCCATCGACTCCCTCGATGCCACCCTCACCATGACCTACGACATCCAGCCAGACGGCTCCATCAAGGTTACTGAGCACTTCAAGCCTAATGGCAATATCGACGCCAAGAAGTTCTCTGACTTCTTCCGTTTCGGCGTGCAGCTCCCAATGCCTAAGTCCATGAGCCAGAGCGAGTTCTACGGTCGTGGACCTATCGAGAACTATGCTGACCGCAAGGACGCAACCTTCGTTGGTCGCTACAAGCAGACAGCTGCCGAGCAGTCTTACGCTTACATCCGTCCACAGGAGACAGGCACCAAGAGCGACATGCGCTGGTGGAAGCAGACCGACGGCAACGGCCGCGGACTCCTCATCACGGCTCCAAAGCTCTTCTTCGCATCAGCTCTCGAATATGAGCAGGACGCGCTGGACAATACCAGACCCCTCCTAACCTCCCCACAGGGGAGGGACTCAGAGCAACCTGAGTATGAATACAGCCTCGACAAGCTCAACCGCCACATGCCAGAGATTCCAAAGGCAGACTACACCAACGTCTCCCTCGACGGCTACCAGATGGGTCTCGGCTGTGTAAACTCATGGGGCTCCCTCCCACGCTGGGAATACATGCTCCACTATGGCGAGTATAAGTTTGAATTCACCCTCACGCCGGTGAAGTAAGAGCGGATATAAATAGCGGGCTGAAAGCCCAGCAAGCCCCTAGCCCAGGGCAAGCGAAGCGACACCCTGGGTTTATACGATTGTCGGACGAACGCCCTGAAAGGGCAAAAGCATAAACCGTCGCACAAATAGCGCTTTTGCCCTTTCAGGGCGCTTCCCCACAAACCCATTTAACACCCAAGGCGCCGCTTCGCTTG
The DNA here is from genome assembly GCA_024401275.1 of Bacteroidaceae bacterium. Lineage (GTDB taxonomy): Bacteria > Bacteroidota > Bacteroidia > Bacteroidales > Bacteroidaceae > Prevotella. Next base: position 2,889 of record JAKSLJ010000028.1, read on the forward strand.
CCATTGGGCTATGTGCGCTTCGCGAATGCCCTTTCAGGGCGCTTTCCCCTAATAATCGCAAAACGACAATCCCATAGGGGAAATACAAACGGGCTGAAAGCCCAGCAAGCCCCTAGCCCAGGGCAAACGAAGCGACCGCCTTGGGGTATCAGGGGGAAATACAGCGGGCTGAAAGCCCAGCAAGCCACTAGCCCAGGGCAAGCGAAGCGACACCCTGGGTTTATATGGGTGCCAGACGAACGCCCTGAAAGGGCAAAAGCATTAAATTCTATGGCACAATCTTTATGTAAAATATACTTGCATGTCATCTTCCATATCAAGACAACTAGTCCTAACATCCATGAAGATGACCTCAACCGACTTCATGCATATATCGGACAACTGATCAACGAAACTGGATGTCAGACGATACGTGTTGGAGGTGTGGGTGATCATATTCATGCATTGCTATTGTTGTCTCGTGAGGAAACCGTTTCGCACCTTGTTGAGGAAATGAAGAGGAATAGCAGTAGGTGGATAAAGAAGTTATCATCACGTTACGCTTTGTTTGCATGGCAAGGTGGATATGCGGCATTGTCGGTCAGCCAGTCCGTAGTAGATAAGACATTAGCCTACATTGAAAATCAGCATGAGCATCACAAGAAGAGAACCTTCAAGGAAGAGTATGTGGAATTTTTAAAGTTATATAACATTGATTTCAATGAACAATATGTTTTCCGTGATTAGTGCTTTCACATAGCGCTTTTGCCCTTTCAGGGCGTTTGCAACTTTCGCCATTATACCCAAGGCGCCGCTTCGCTTGCCGTTGGGCTATGTGCGCTTCGCGAATGCCCTTTCAGGGCGCTTTCCCCTCAAATACTCCTCATAGCTCACTGCCTTCCGCTTCGACTCCTCGATCTCGCGCCACATCTCTGCCTGTCTTTTCTCCTCCGCCTTGCGCCATAGCTCCCTTTGCTTATGCTGACGGAAGGAGTTGAGGTACTTGCGCACCTTCTGCGGCGACTGGAACTTCAGCCAACTGAGGAAATGGCGGCAGAAGTCGTCGTTGGAGAGCCAGGTCTTGTTCGGCTGCTCGGTGCGCATCTGCTCGTAGAAGGCGATGGCATAGCGCTGCACATGGTCGAGTGGGAGAGAGTAGGTCTTGCAGCAGAGCTCCAGCCATGCCGTGTTCTGCCATAGGGCGGTGGCGAAGGTGCGGAGCTGGGAAACAGAACCAGAAGCTGATGCTTCAGGCACAGGGACCGGCTGAGCTTTGGCCTTGCATTCGACCGTCGGCGTCGTTTTAATCTCTCCGTCAGAGAGATTTTTATTATTATATTTATTATTATTTATTCCGATGCTGTCGTTTTGCTTGTTGACGGGCTTGTTGTTTTGCTTGTCGGAAGGCTTGTTGGAACGGGTGCTGACAGCAGTCTCTTGTGTGTTGTAAGATGCCTGATAATCAGCGTAGTGTGTGATTTTTATGAGCGTGCGGTTGCATGCTCTTTTGCGTGTTATTTCGCCTGCTGTTTCGAGTGTTGAGATGCATGTTCTCATCTGTCCGATGGAGATGCCTGTTTGCTGTGCGAGCCATTGCAGCGAAACGAGACATTCGCCGCGACGGATGGTGATCTTTCCGTGCTTCGGATCGCAATACTCCGTGTCCTCATACTCTGCGAGGAGCAGGAGGTGCATCCATACCGTCATCATGGTAGGGTTGTTGTGCCATTGCCAGGTCAGTAGCTGGCGGTGAAGGCTGATGAATCCGTTTGTTTTCATTGTTGTTCTTGTTGTTTTTTGTTGTTGTGAGTTTAGTGTGTGATAATTTTGAGCTGTTGTGTGTTTGTTGTGTGTTTGTTGTGTGCTTGTTGTGTGATAATTGTGAGTTTATTGTGTGTTTGTTGTGTGATAATCGTGGGTGGTTGTGTGTTTACTGTGTGATATTTGTGAGTTTATTGTGTGATAATTGTGAGTTTTGGGGATGGAAAAACTGTTTCCGGCGGCAAAGTTAGGAAAAGCTTTTTAATTGTGCAAGAGCTGGGAATGTTCAGGGAATGTTTCGGGAAAGTTTTTTATGGAGGTGTCCTGCCCTCTCATCTGGTGGGATAAATCTTCTCGCCAGATCGTATGAACGCTCTCGCCGGCTCGGACGATGAATTTTCTTACTAGAAAAAATATTTTTTCTTATAAGAAAATAAAATTTTTCTTACTAGAAAATTATTTGAAATGCCCTGGATTATGGTTCGTGAGCTTTGGCGATAGGAAGTTTTTCCCCCAATGGTAAAATAGTAAATTCCAAGGGTAAGTAGGTGTGCAAAATGATTTATACAATCCTTGCACTCCCTACTGTGCATCTTCAATACCAAATAACAGTCGAGTAGGAGTCACTACACTCCTTTTTATTTGGCGTTAAATATGCATCACTATTGAACACAACTATTATAAAAAATATTTTGCACACCTACTTAAAATGGAAATTTTCAAGGGTAAAGCAGAAAAATGGCATTTTCTTTTTGTTGTTTGCTCAGTTATTCGTAACTTTGTCGCCGTAAATGAAAGATAGTCTGACGAAAGTAAATGAAAGATAGTCTGACGAAAGTAAATGAAAGATGGTCTGACGAAAATATGGCGATGGCTTTACGACAGTTTCCTCAAGAGGGAGAGATCTGCCGTTAAGCGCCCTTGGTATTGGAGGGTTCTGCCGTCGTTTACGGGGAAGATTGTTATCTTCGTCGGACTGATCTTTGCCCTTCTCTTTACCATCATCGTGGGCTTCATGATGTTCAATATCTGCGTCGCTAAGGTGAGCGATGAGGACAATAGGTCGAAGATACTGATACAGCAGATCTCCGACAGCATAACGGCGAACTACATGCTCGTGGAGGGTAATATACAGTGGCATGCCGTGCCTGTGGCAGAGCGCTGGCAGGACATTGAGGAGGAGAAGACGCTCCTCAACGACATGCTGCGTGGCGACTTCATCCACTCGTCTTCGCTGACCGTCCTGCCGGACAAGTCGCGCGGTGTTACTGCGCCGATGATGTACCGCGTGGTAAGGCAGAAGGACGGCAGTACGAAGTTTGATGTCATACGCAACCGCTACGACATACCGATGCGCCTTGACACCATGCATCTCACGCAGCTCACGTTCAACAAGCCGTTCATCACGAACGGCGACACGCTGATGCCCGTCACCACTCCTTACCTGAACGCACAGGGCAAGCCAGTGGCGTATATTTCATATACGGTGGATGTGAACCGCTATCTTGACTGCCTGAACAACCTGCCAGATTCTACGGAGGGAAGAGTGATTTTTGTAGTTGCGAAAGACGGCAGCTACCTGATGAATCCGAACAGGGAAAAGGTGCTGAATATCAACTATGAGAAGGATACCGACGCATCGAACGAGTTCCGCTATATTGTGGAGAACAAGGGCGAGGGCGATCAGTTCAGCATAGACTTTGAGGAATTTGAAACCGGACTGGAAGACGAGGATGAGGAGGAAACCGTGCTTGATCCAGAGACAGAGGCGAAGCTCAACGCCATGATAAACATTGCCAAGCGCTCGGCAAGATACAAGAATGTGCGCTACCTCTTCACTACCTACCACGAGCCAAGTAGCGGCATAACCGTCCTGATAGGCAAACCGATGGAGCAGTTCTCCAACCGACTGAAAGAAAACCTCGTGGACACTCTAAAGCTCGCCTTCATTCTGCTGCTTATCTTCCTGATAATCTTCCGCTTCCTGATGGTCTATATGATGAAGCCTATCCGTCGCTATTCGATGGCTTCGGAGCATATAGCCACCGGCGACTTCGACACTCCGGTGAAGGTGCGCAAGACACTCGACGAGCGCCAGATCCTGGGCGAATCGCTCGACTACATGCGCGTCTCACTGCGCGACTACATGAACCGCGTCACTGAGGAGAGTGCTGCCCGCGAGGCTATGCAGAAGGAGCTCTCCATTGCCCATAAGATACAGATGAACATGCTGGCAAGGAAGTTCCCTGACCGCACTACCTGTCCGCATATTGACCTCTACGCCTACCTCCGCTCGGCAAAGGAAGTGGGCGGCGACCTCTACGACTTCCATCTCCACGACAATATCCTCCACTTCATCGTGGGCGATGTCAGCGGAAAGGGTGTGCCAGCTTCGCTTGTCATGGCGAAGACCATCACCATCTTCCGCCTGGTGTGCGATGACGGCAGTTCGCCGGCTACCATTGTTCGCGCCATAAACCGCTCCGTAGCGGAGAATAATGTCAGCAACATGTTCGTGACGCTCGTCGTGGGTTCCATAGACATGAATACGGGCGAGCTCAGAATCTGCAATGCCGGTCACGATCCGATAATCCTTATGAGAGAGGGCGAGAAACCGCGTACGCTAAAGGTGAAACCAAACCTCCCTGTGGGCTTGATGGACGATTTTGAGTATGCCGATGAGACTCAGCAGCTAGTCAGTGGCGACCGTCTGATGCTCTATACCGACGGTGTTGCCGAGGCTGAGAACGTGCAGCAGGAGCTCTACACCATCAATGCGTTCCTCGGTTCGCTCAAGACAGACGAGCCTTTGTCTGCCGAGGCTACCGTGCGCCATGCCGTGAGCAAACTTGAGGACTATACGCGAGGCGCAGAACAGAACGACGATATTACCATGATGTGTGTGTGCTACGAGTAGCATTTTGTGGCGTTTTATTCGTGAATTTTGCAACCTACAATTTGCAAAATGAGTAGCGAAAAAGTGCGGAATCAGCTGTTCGTAACATGCTATTTTAACAAAATAGAACAAGAAAGGGGGCTATTTGTGATTTCTAGATAGCAATTTTTTTAAATTTAATTTGCTTATATATTAATAAATGTATAATTTTGTGCCGTGCAAATGTGCATTTTTGCACGATGCCACGAAATACGCGAATACAAATAAATCATAACTAATAATAACTCAATCTAATGTTAACCAAACAAAGAAAACATTTCGGATGGCTTATCGCTATGGTAGCTTTTGCAGTGATGTCTTTCATGCCTCAGTCGGCTTTGGCTCAGGACGTGAAGGGTGTTATTACAGACGCTCAAGGTGAACCTGTCATCGGTGCTACTGTTCAGGAACAGGGCACAAAGAACGCAGTGATTACTGATTTTGATGGTAACTACTCTATCAAGCTTAGTAAGAAGGGTGCTTCTATCGTTGTCTCTTATATCGGTATGAAGACACAGACTATCCCTACTGCAGGTAAATCAACTATCAACGTGAAGCTCGAGGACGAAGCAACAGCCCTCAACGACGTTGTCGTTATCGGTTACGGTTCTGTTAAGAAGAAGGACATCACCGGTTCTGTTGCCACTGTAAGCTCAGACGCTCTCGCAGTTGTTCCTGTAGCATCAGCTTCAGAGGCCCTCCAGGGTAAGATGGCAGGTGTGCAGATCAGCGCTACTGAAGGTTCTCCTGACGCAGAAGTAAAGATTCGCGTGCGTGGTGGTGGTTCTATCACACAGTCTAACGACCCTCTCTACGTTGTTGACGGTTTCCCAGTAGAGTCTATCTCTGATATCCCTGCAAACGAAATCGAAGACATCACTGTCCTCAAGGACGCTTCTTCTACTGCTATCTACGGTTCTCGTGGTGCTAACGGTGTAATCCTCGTTACTACAAAGAGCGGTAAGAGCGGCAAGGTGAACGTATCTTACAACGCTTACTACTCTTGGAAGCAGAACGCTAAGAAGCTCAACGTTCTCGGTGCTTACGACTACGCTAAGTGGCAGTACGAGCTCGCTATGCTCAAGAACAATGGCGATGTGAGCAAGATCGATTCTTACACAGACTACTTCGGTAACTATGATGACATCGACCTCTACCAGAACTGCCCTACTAACGACTGGCAGGACATCACTTTCGGTCGCACTGGCAAGACTTTCAACCACAACATCAACATCACTGGTGGTTCAGACAACATCCGCTACGCTGCTAGCTACGCTCACATGAACGACAAGGCTATCATGTACGGTTCTTACTTCCAGCGTGACAACATCTCACTCAAGTTGAACACTAAGCCTACAAAGAAGACTACTCTCGACTTCCAGGCTCGTTACGCTCGCGTGAAGGTGCTCGGTGCCGGTGCAAACGAATCTGCTGGTGCTTACGACACAGACCGTCGTCTTAAGTACGCTATGATCTACACTCCAATCCCATTGAAGAACCTTGATTCCAGCGCAGGTACTGACGACGACCTCGGTAACCTCTTCAACCCAATCGTTTCTACTGACGACAACGACCAGAAGAAGACTCGTAAGAACCTCAACCTCTCTGCTGCCTTCGGATGGGAAATCGTAAAGAACCTCAAGGCTAAGACTGAGGTTGGCTACGACTTCTACAACAACTACAACCAGCGCTTCTGGGGTACTACTGCTTACTATGTTAAGAACGTACCACCAAAGGACTATCAGAACATGCCAGCTATTCGCCTCGTGAACTCTAACCGCGAGCGTCTGCGCAATACTAATACTCTCTCTTACGACTTCAAGAACATCATCACTAACAAGGACCACAGCCTCAATGTTCTCCTCGGTCACGAGTACGTGATCACTAAGCAGAACACTAACAGCAACGAGGTTCACGGTTTCCCTGTTGACTACGATGCTGACACTGCATGGCGCCTCACTAACCAGGGTGGCTACAAGCACGAGGTTTCTGACATCTACTCTCCAGATGACAAGCTCCTCTCTTACTTCGGTCGTGCTAACTACAACTTCATGGACAAGTACCTCCTCTCAGCTACATTCCGTGCAGACTGCTCTTCCAAGTTCGCTGAAGGCAACCGCTGGGGTTACTTCCCATCAGCAGCCGTTGCATGGCGTATCTCTGCTGAGCCATTCATGAAGGGTACAGAGAAGTGGCTCGACGACTTGAAGCTCCGTCTCTCTTTCGGTACAGCAGGTAACAACAACATCCCTACTGGTCAGCTCGTTCAGGAGTATAGCTCAGGCTCTACTACTTGGGTAAACGGCTTCTCTACTACATGGGCTCCATCAAAGACTATGGCTAACCCTAACCTCAAGTGGGAGACTACTATCACTCGTAACGTTGGTCTTGACTTCACTCTCCTCGGTGGTCGCATCAACGGTAGCGTAGAGGCTTACCTCAACACTACAAAGGACCTCCTCATCCAGTTCCCTACTGCTGGTACAGGTTACGACAACCAGTATCGCAACATGGGTAAGACTGAGAACAAGGGTGTTGAAATCACAGCTACATGGCACGCTATCAACAAGAAGAACTACGGTCTCGACATCTCTGCTAACATCGGCTTCAACCAGAACGAAATCAAGGACCTCGGCGAAATGAAGGACTTCGGTTGGAACACAGGTTGGGCTTCTACAGAAATCGGTTACGACTACAAGCTCGCTGTTGGCAGCCAGCTCGGTACTATCATCGGTTACAAGCTTGACGGCAACGGACGCTACGAGGTGTCTGACTTCACTGGCTACGACAAGGCTAAGGGTTGGATCCTCAAGGAAGGTGTTGTAAACAACTCTAACATCATCGGTGAAGTTCGTCCAGGTTCTATCAAGTTCCAGGATGTTAACGGCGACGGCTCTATCGGCGAAGAGGATATCGTGGAAATCGGTAAGACTACTCCTAAGGCATTCGGTGGTTTCACTCTCAGCGGACGCGCTTATGGCTTCGACCTCACAGCTAACTTCACATACTCAATCGGCAACGACGTTTACAACGCTAACAAGATTGAATATACTTCTACAGGTAAGTACCAGTACCGCAACATGATCGACATCATGGCTGACGGCAAGCGCTGGACAAACCTCAACGCTGACGGTACACTCTGTAACGACCCAGAACAGCTCGCTGCTCTCAACGCAAACACTACTATGTGGTCGCCTTACATGAGCAAGATGGTTCTCACTGACTGGGCTGTCGAGGATGCTTCATTCCTCCGTCTCAACACACTCTCTCTCGGATACACTATCCCACAGAATCTCACTAAGAAGGCTGGCATCAGCTCTCTCCGCTTCTACGTAACAGCTTACAACGTGTTCACTCTCACAAACTACACAGGTATGGACCCAGAAGCTGACTGTATCCGCAAGACAAACCTCACTCCAAACTGTGACTACTCAGGTTACCCACGTAGCCGCTCAATCACTGTTGGTTTGAACCTCAACTTCTAATTCATAACGCAAGAAACAGCAATGAAAAAGTTTATTAAATATTCTATATTGTCTATTGCCGCCATTGGTCTTACCACTTCTTGCGACATGGACGCACCAACAAAGTCATCTCTCGATGCTTCTGGTGTTTACAGCATCTACTCTGCTGCCGAGCAGGAGATCATGTCTATTCACGTGTCTTTCGGTGAGACTAACTCTTACCGTGGACGTTTCCTCCCTTACTACGGAGTGAACACTGACTGCGAATGGATCATCTCTGGTCACGGCTACGCAGACCGTCTTACAGACAAGAACAGCCTCGGTAACTACGCTACCCTCCCTAACAACGGTCAGATGAACACTGACAACAATGCTTACGCTAAGTTCTACGAGGGTATCGAGCGTGCCAACCTCGCTATCGAGGGTATCAAGAAGTACGGCGACGTTGAAAACAACCCTGATATGGCACAGCTCCTCGGTGAGGCACTCACTCTCCGTGCCGTTATCTACTGCGACCTCATCAAGGCTTGGGGCGACGTGCCTGCACGCTTCACTCCTAATACAGCAGACAACCTCTACATGCCACGTTGCAACCGCGACGTTATCTACAAGCAGCTCCTCGCTGACCTCCTTGAGGCAGAGGACTACTGCTACTGGCCAAACGAGAACAAGATCACTAAGACTACTGAGCGCGTAAGCAAGGCGTTCGTTAAGGGTCTCCGTGCTCGTATCGCTCTCTACGCTGGTGGTTACAGCCTTCGCAAGGATGGTTTCCGCAAGAGTACTGACCCAGAACTCGCTCCAGAGAAGATGTATCAGATCGCTAAGGACGAGTGTGTAGATATCATCAACAAGGGCTGCTGCAAGATGGGTAGCTTCAAGGAGAACTTCGACAAGCTCTGTAAGGACAACGTAACTGCAGGTGGCGAGTCTATCTGGGAAATCCCATTCTCTGATGGTCGTGGCCGCGTGCTCTACACATGGGGTCTCCGTCACCAGGCTGTCGACCAATATACTGGTCAGGCTCAGGGTGGTGTGAATGGTCCGCTCCCTTACCTCTACTATGACTATGACGCAGACGACGTTCGTCGTGACATCACTTGCTCTCCATACCAGTGGAGCAAGACTCTCGTAAACGGTAACTCTAAGCAGGAACTCAACAAGATCACTGGTTGGAACTTCGGTAAGCTCCGCTACGAGTGGATGAATCGCCGCGTAACTTCTACTAACGACGACGGTGTAAACTGGCAGTACATGCGTATGGCTGACGTTTACCTCATGGCTGCTGAGGCTATCAACGCACTCGAAGGTCCTACTACTCAGGCAAGAAACTATATGAATGAGGTTATCGGTCGTGCTATCCCAAATGGTGTAAAGGTTAAGGGCCTCTTGGATCAGTACTGCGCTTCTCAGGATGCATTCTTCAAGGGCATCGTTGACCAGCGCGCGTTCGAGTTCGCTGGCGAGGCTCTCCGTAAGGCTGACCTCATCCGCTGGGGTATCATCGACGAGAAGATGGCTGAGGCTAAGGCTAAGCTCACTCGCCTCGCTAACCGCGAAGGTGAATACGCTGACCTCCCTGCTAAGCTTTACTTCAAGTATGCTGCTGACGGCGAGACTCTCCAGATCTACGGTCTCAACCACGGCGATACTGACGAATATGGCAAGACTCTCAAGGACGAGCAGGGCTACGAAGAGAAGGGCTGGTTCCTCTCAAACGGCGAAAACAACCTCAAGCAGGACGACATCGATGGTCTCTACGTTGTTGACAAGCCAAGTATGAACAGCCTCTGGCCTATCTGGCAGACTTTCATCGACAAGGGTAACGGCGTCCTCCTCCAGGAACTTGCTGACTAAGAACCAATATTCATGCCCCTCCGCTATATATAATAAAGGAGGGGCAGATAAACAACTCAAACATCTAACAAAATGAAATTCAACAAATATTATATCTTTGCAGGTATGTTGGCTCTTGGTTCTCTCGGCTTGACATCTTGCGACGATCCAGCAGAGGAAATCAAGGATTTCACTCTCGACCGTCTTCTTTCGCCTATCGACATTGAGGTTAAGGGCATCACTGTTGACGGTGCTAATGTCAGCTGGAAGGCTACTGAAGGCGCATCAAAGTATATCGTTGAGGTATTCGCTGATGACAGCCTCACATTTGCCGGCGAGCCTGTCGAGACTCAGGAGATTTCTGGTACAACCACTAGCCTCGTTGCTCTTACTTACGATACTGACTATAGCGTAAGAGTTTCTGCTCGCGATGCAAACAACTCTAACCGCAACTCTAAGTATGCAAAGGCTTACTTCCGTACTTCTGCTCAGCAGATTCTCTCTAACCCTAAGGAAGTGGATATCCTCGACACAAGCGTTGACCTCAAGTGGCAGGAAGGCGAGAAGGATGTTACTGTCCTCGAACTTACAGGCTCTGACGGTGAGATCATCACTTACACACTCTCTGCTGATGACATCGCTAACAGCAAGGCTACTGTTCCTGGTCTCTCTCCTGAAACTGAATACACTGCTAAGCTTTACTACGTGAATAACGGCATTAAGAAGCAGCGCGGTAACCGTACATTCAAGACTATCATGAGCCTTGAGGGTGCTATCGTTGTTTCTGAAGGCGAGAACCTCGCTTCTATCATCGCGAATGCTGAGGCTGGTTCTGTCATAGCTCTCCGTCCTGCTACTTACGTCCTCAACCCTAACGACGAGGGCCAGGCTGGTGCTGCTAAGGTTAACCAGACTCTCAAGATCCAGTCTATCTATCCTACAAGTCCTGCTAAGATCAAGGGTCGCTTCGAGGTTTACGCTGGCGCTGGTCTTGAACTCGGACAGGTTAAGCTCGATGGTTCAGAGAACGCTACTACTGACCAGCTCGTAAACTACAAGGAGGCTGGCGAGTTCAAGGCTCTCAACATCCACGACTGTGAGCTCGTTCACCCTGCAGGTAAGGGTCTCATCTACGTAAACGTAGCTGCTGACATTGAGTCTGTTACTTACAAGAACAATGTTATCCACGACGTTGTCTGCGACGGTGGTGACGCATTCGACTTCCGTGCTGGTGCTGCTCGCGCATTCGTATTCCAGAACAACACTGTTTACAACGTAGCAACTACTCCTCGTGATGTGTTCCGTATGGATGCTGGTGGCAATAAGGTTGTCGCTGCTGGTACTATCACTATCACTAACAACACATTCAACAATGTTGGTGGTAAGGGCAAGCGCCTCCTCTACATCCGTCTCGGTGAGACATTCCCTATCACTTTCAAGAACAATGTTGTTTCTAACACTGAAGTATATATCTCTAACCAGTCAACTACTTGCCTCGGTCAGGACGCTAAGGCTGAAGGTGCCACTACTAGCGCCATCACTAGCAAGGCTCAGGTTTCTGATAACAACTACTTCAATGCGCCTAACATGACAGCTTGTACTACTGACAACGCTATCAATGACAAGACTGGTGCTACATCTTACGACCCTAAGTATGACTCTGCTTTCAACATCACAAGCGAAGAGCTCATCAAGGCTAAGATCGGTAACGTGAAGTAATAACTATGGTGGTGCGGTGCCCTCACCGCACCATTCTATATCGCAATCCCAAATGTAGGGCGAAGATTTGGCTTTCCCTATCGGCCGCCGACCACGGTTCTGAGCCGCCCCCATCGGCCGCCGACCATTGTTCTGAGCCGCCCCATCATAAAACGGCTCGGAAATCCTCGCCCTACAATAACAAAAAATACAACCATAAACTTCCCCTCCAGATGGAATCTTCCCCCTTTAAGGGGAAGAAGAGGGGGCTTAAAAAACAAAAACTATATGAAGAAAATCTTTACTCTTATTGCTGCTGCTCTCATGGCAGTTAGTGCTGTTAATGCAGCTACACTTATCAACTACAAGGGAACAAATGATCGTCCTGCTGGCGTTGCAATCAGCGGTACTACAGTAATGGCTTCGCAGAAGATAAATGCTAACACTACTTCCCAGAGCTGCATCCAGCTTAAAAACGGATATTCAACAAACGACAAGTTTAATGATAACGCTATCATCCTTACTACTGAAGGTGGTTTCAAGGCAGGCGATGTTCTTTCTATCACAGGTTTCTTTAATAATTCTGACGATACAAAGAAAGCATTGGCAGCAGTCTTCACTGTTGATGGCGAAAACACTCCTACACTCCTATGGACTTCTGAGCCATTCATCAACGGTAAAACTGTAGCTGAAACTCCAGAAGCTCAGACTTACACTCTCGAGCAAGACATGGAGAAGATCTACATCGGTCGTGACCTTACTGGTAACACAAATACTAACATCATGGCTATCACTGTAGTTCGTGGTACTCCTGATGCTGATGACGACGAACCACAGGGTGGTGAAGGCGGCGATGACGGCGCTCTCGTTAGTTATAAGGGAACAAATACCGCTCCTGCTGGTGTTACTCTCAGCGGTACAACAGTAATCAAGAGTGTCAAGATTAAGACTAACACAACTGCCGTAGATTGTATCCAGCTCGCTAATGGCTATACTAAAGACGGCGTGTTTAATGAGAACGCTATCATCCTCTCTACTGACGGTGGTTTCAAGGCAGGCGACGTTTTCTCTGTAACAGGTTTCTTCAACAACGATGACAACACAAAGGTTGCTAAGGCTGAAATCTTCACTCTCAATGCTGACAATACTGTTAATGTCATTTGGACTTCAGACCAGTTCATCAACGGACGTCTTGTAGATGACGATCCAAATACAAGCACTTACACTCTCGAGCAGGATATGGAGCAGATCTACATCGGTCGTAACGGTGGTACAGGAACAAACATCACAGCTCTCTCTGTAGTTCGCGGTGGCACTACTGTCATCAAGAACATTACAGTAACTGCTAACGGCGCTATCTACAACCTCGCTGGTCAGAAGGTTTCTGCTGACTACAAGGGCGTTGTTGTAAAGAACGGCGTTAAGGTAATGCAGAAGTAATCCTAGCTATATATTATCTAATCTTAAAAACTAAAAACTATGAATTGGTATTTAAAGGTCCTCAAGCAGTACGTTGATTTTAATGGACGTGCTCGCAGACAAGAGTTCTGGATGTTTGTATTGTTCAATATGATCATCGGTGTGGTTCTCTCTGTCATTGATTCCGTTATCGGCACAGGCTCTCTTATCGGCGGTCTGTACAGCCTTGCAGTATTGCTCCCAAGTTTGGGCGTCAGCGTTCGTCGTCTTCACGATATTGGCAAGAGCGGCTGGAACTGCCTATGGGCATTCCTTCCAATTGTCGGCGCTATCTTACTCTTGGTTTGGTGCGCTAAGGATGGCCAGCCAGGTGATAACCAGTGGGGACCAAATCCAAAGGCATAATTCCCTGCTTAGGAAATACTCTCTATAAACAACACCCGCATATTCTCCACGAATATGCGGGTGTTATTATTGTTAAGGTGGGTTCTATAAATTAGCTTTGTTAGCTTGCGAGTTTATTTTTGAGTTCAAAATGTTAGTTAAAGATGGAGTGTAGCGGGCTACACGACTGATTTAACTGACAGTTTGAGCCAAAAAGAAACCGAAAGATGACAAAACGTAACCCATTAATCATTAAAGAAAATCTCGGTGGTAATTTATAGAACCCACCTTAAATCCAAAGCCTATCTCGATGCCTCTATCCCTTAATGCTTCATATCCAGCCAGTAAAAAAAGTATAGCAATCCACACAAAAGAATTGTGCAAACAATAAATAGCAGGTAAGTCTTTGCGCGGCCATGCTCCCGCCTGAATCCACCGATTGCTGGACCGTAGATACTGAATCTGTCCCTTGATCGTCTTCTTTTCTTCGCCATTTTTTATTTGTTTTTAGTTTTATTCCTCGCAACCGTTCCCGAAAGTTTCGCTTTCGGCTCATGTTCTCAGCGCCGATCTCGGCGCCGCCTATAGCCTCTTCACCCAGCGCCATCCCTCTCGTGCCCAAAGCACGAGCGATGAAAGCCCAATAATCACCGCCAGGTCCAAAGCTCCCGACGGGTGCTCCTCATTATGCAGCATCGGCTCCACATTAAAGAAGTTATACATGCCTTCCGTGATCAGCAGCTGTCCCACCACAATCACAGTCACTATCGTCCAGAAGCCCTTGCTCATCGGCAGTTTGAATACGCTCTGCCCTGTTGCGAAAGCTCTCGCATTGAACATATAGAAGAAGTGCGTCCACACGAATATCGAGAACAGCAGCGTCTGTTCGTATGGCGTCACATGGTGCGTATCCACTATCTTCAGGTTCCATAGATCAGCCATGGAATTCACCTCTGCATGCTGGAACAGTACCAGCAGCGCGAAGAGAATCAGGAAGAAGAATATGCCTACGTTCAGTATCTCGGTCAGCATAGGCTTGTTCACGATGAACGACTTCATCTGCCATTGCTCGCGGAAGAATTGCCAGTTGCTCAGTTCCTCCGGTTTTTTGTTGCCGCGTTTGCGCGGTTTTTCCTTCATCACGCCTGCCGCTGGAGGCAATGAGGCGAGAGCCATGGCACCGAAGGTGTCCATGATAAGGTTTATCCACAGCATTTGTGTCACGCTCAGCGGTGAGTCCGTTCCAACGAATGCACCCACGAGAACTATGCAGCATGCTGTCACGTTCACTGTCAGCTGGAAGAGCAGGAAGCGCTGTATGTTCTTGTACAGCGAGCGTCCCCACATCACCGCCTTTCCTATGCTTGAGAATGAGTTGTCAATGATTGTTATGTCAGAAGCCTCCTTTGCCACGGCTGTACCGTCACCCATCGATAGACCCACGTTTGCCTGGTTCAGTGCCGGCGCGTCGTTTGTGCCGTCTCCCGTAACTGCCACCACCTGATTTCGTGCCTGCAATGCCTCCACCAGTCGTTTCTTGTCCATCGGTCGTGCTCTCGCAATGATCTTCAGGTCCATGACGCGTTCTTGCAGCTCCTCGTCAGTCAGCGCCGCCAGCTCCGCTCCCGTTATAATATATCTGCCGCCGCTCTCGGCACCTATGCCGCTGCTCTCGGCACCAAGCCCAATCTGCCTACCGATCTCCATCGCCGTTCCCGGCGTGTCGCCAGTAACAATCTTCACATCTATTCCCGCGTTCAGGCATTCCGCCACAGCTGCCGGCACGTCCTCCCTCACAGGGTCGCTTATAGCCACCAGTCCGAGGAAGTGCTTATCCCGTGCAAAGCCAAGAGTGCGGTAAGCCTTTCCCTGGTATTCCTTCAGTCGGCTCTCTAGCTCTTCTTTATTTATATCCGAGCTCTCGCACATTGCAAATACAATCTCCGGCGCCCCTTTCGTATAGACCACCTCAGTGCCATCTGCCGTTGTCACAGCTGTCGCCATGTATTTCTTCTCCGTACAGAACGGCACTTCCTTCGTGATTTCCGCTTTTCCCTTCAGCTCTCGGTAGTCATAACCCTCGCTGTTCAACCAAAGGAGAAGAGCTCCTTCTGTAGGATTACCCACAGGCTTCGGCTCTTTCTCGGAAAAGTCCAGCGAAGCCGTTGTGTTCACGGCTATGCCCATAGCCACCTCTTCCGTCAGTCTGCCGAATGTGTTCTCTGCCACCTGCATCTTGTTTTGCGTCAGCGTGCCAGTCTTGTCCGTACATATCACCGTTGTTGCGCCCATTGTTTCGCACGCATGCATCTTGCGGACGAGGTTGTTCGTGCGCAGCATGGCACGCATGGAGTAGGCGAGACTCAGCGTGACAGCCATAGGCAATCCTTCCGGCACAGCCACCACAATCAGTGTTACCGCCACCATTATCTTCTGCAGCACATATGCCACGAACTCCATGTCAAGCCCGTTGCCCTGTACGAACCACCACACGATATGACCGAAAACTATCAGCACAGCTATCACATAGCTCACTGTTGTTACCCAGTGTCCCAGTCCGTCCAGCTGCTCGTTCAGCGGAGTCTTTATACTGTCGTCTATCTGCGCTTCCTCAAAGACCTTTCCGAATTCCGTTTTCTCTCCGACCTTCTCCACTCTCATCACGCCGTGTCCCTCCATCACCTTAGTGCTTCTCAGCGCGTAGTTGGTAGGGTAGGTCGCGTTCTCGTCGAAGTCTTCCTCGTTGACCGATTTCCTGCATACCGGCTCTCCCGTCAGCGACGATTCGTCAATCTGCATTGCCGTAGCCTCAAGAAGTGTGCCGTCAGCTGGCACCTCGTCGCCTGTGGCAAGGATCACAATGTCCCCAACGACCACATCCTGCTTCTCTATCTTCGTTACGCTACCGTTGCGCACCACCTTCACCTTCTCCTCGTCGTTCTTCTCGTTCAGCGCCGAGAATGCTTTGTCCGCCTGGAATTCGAAGTAGAAAGCAAGCATTGTCGCCAGTATTATCGCTATTATGATGCCCATTGGTTCGAAGAACACATGCGCATCATGCTTCCCTGCAATGCCGAGCAGACCGTAGTATTCAATGAACGAAATGCAAACCGATAGCACAGCCGCAATCTCCAGAACGAATATCAGCGGATCGCCGTCGCTGTATCGCTTTCCGGCATTCCTTCCCTTCGACCGCTTGAAGTGGTGACCGAACGGTCCCGCGAATC
This sequence comes from Bacteroidaceae bacterium, assembly GCA_024401275.1. Taxonomy (GTDB): domain Bacteria; phylum Bacteroidota; class Bacteroidia; order Bacteroidales; family Bacteroidaceae; genus Prevotella. Next base: position 19,592 of record JAKSLJ010000028.1, read on the forward strand.
TCACCAGCAGATCCTTCCACACAGGGTCAGATTCCGGCGCTACAAGCGTGTTCGCCCCGTTCTGCCTTCTGCTTTCTGCAACCTCCGCATCCGTCAGTCCTATATAATGCTTCTTTTTGTTCTTTCCCATAGAGATAATAGATGTATTTAGGCTGCAAAGTTCCACAAAATTTGCCTCTTCTGCAAACTTTTCCGCCGTTTTCTGCTTTAGTTTAGATATTTTTGTTAATTTTGCACCTATAATGAAGGACAAGTCAAGTATCGCATTGCTTAATGCGCACGAGATTGGAGGTGGCGACGTCCCTCCCTGCGTTGGAGCTAAATCCAGCGCCCTCCCCGAAGTTCAAAAGCCATTATTGGCAGAGAACTCAGATACAGGGGTGTCCATCAACAATGCGCATCGCCAAACCCCACCCCCTTCATCAACAGCCCCTCAGAAGCATTGGTATGCCATGCGTACTACCTATGGTCGTGAGCAGAAAGCTTACGACTTTATTGTTTCTAATGGTGGAACAGCTTTCTTGCCACTTATCAAGCAAGAAAAGGAGGTCAATGGCAAGAAAACCATAGTCGAGGTAAGTCGCATTCCGAACATATTCTTTGTGTATGGCACAAGGGACGAGGTGCAGTCCTTCGCCTTCGACAATGTGCATCTCCCATATCTTCGGTTCTACTATACGTCTCACCATGAAGGAGTAAAACTGATAAAGGAACCACTCATCGTTCCCGACCGTCAGATGCGAAGCCTCCAGATACTTTGTCAGGCAGAGGCAGAGGATATACGGTTTGTTCCGGACAAAATGGTCAAGAAGTTTAGGGAGGGAGATACGGTTCTGATAACCCAAGGCGAGTTCAAGGGCATTGAAGGAAAGGTTGCGCGCTGGCATGGGCAGCAGCGTGTAGCAATTATTATCGAAGGACTATGTGTTATGGCAACTGCCTATGTTCCTTCTGCATATCTGGAAAAGAAAGAATAGGGCGATATGTTTCCCCCTATAATTAAAAGTCAATATGAACAATCCGTTTTTACATAGAGCACGAAGACAATGGTATCTCTTTGTTATTATAGTTTTGCTTTCTGCGGTTATAGCAGGAAGCGTGTGGGGCTTATGTGCCATTCATAACGATGAGTCACTTTGTGGATTCACTCTGGCGCTTCAGTGTCTCATCCCATTGCTAAGCATCGTATTAGCCGGAGTTTTTGTTTCACTTCCCGGAAAAATAGTGAGAAGTAAGGCAATACTTGTCTTGATGTTTGTGGTATTGCTATGTTTGGGCATTAGTGTTTATGCTAATATAGAACCAAATGAGCCGCAAAGCCTAATCGAAAGAATTCTCTTTCCATTCGTCAGCACGTTGGCATCGTTCTTCCCTTCGAGAGGCGACTATTCGCTTACGGATGCAAATGGAAGTGAGATCTACCAGCATCCGGGATTATATCTCCTTTTCCATGCCCTCTGCTATTTCTATGTGGCGTGGTTGGGATTCTCCGTCTTCGGAAGGAAAGTTCTCAATCGTGTAGCCTCGTTCTTTATGCCTTGGAGAAACAAAAACATTATCTGGGGGTATAGTGAAGGAACGTTGGAACTGGCAAAGGACATGATAGCAAATACGGAGAAAGACGAGCCAATCTTCATTCTAGACGACGATATCGAGTTTGACTCGGAGAATGAGAGTCGCATCTTCGACATCCTAAGCAACGAGAATATACTGGCATTCAACAGCCATTATGAGAACCTGTCAAAAACTTCTTTGGACTTCAATGCCTATAGATATTACTTTATCACGGAGAACCAAGACTTCAACGTAAAATACGCCTTGCTGATTCTCAATCAGTTGTATTCCCAGAAAGATAGGCTCTCGGACAAGAGACATATCTTTGTCAGAACCGAACAGGAGGGAGTAGATGTATTCTTCCAAGAGAAACTAAACGATGGATTGGCGGATTTTGTTGAAGTGCACATCTTTAGCCAGTCGGATATTACAGCAAGACAATTCGTGGCAGAGCATCCTATACTTGCCCTAACGGATAGGACAAACCCCGTAACCGGCGAAAAGTGGTTGACCATCAATCACGAAACGCTCCATGTAGATGGAGAGATAAACATACTGCTTTTAGGACTTGGATGGACAGGATACGAATTGCTGAAGAAACTTGTATCGGACGGGCAGTTCGTCGGCGACTACAAGACCAATATCGTAGTTATAGACAATGACTATAAGCAACACCACGGACGCTATCAATACATAGTTCAGGAAGCCGCGCGTTTCGGCGTGAATATTTGCATCAACCCATTGGTATGGATAGACGATAGGCATAAGATATGCCATCAATGGTTGAAGGGCGAGGAGTGTTCTAGAAAAGAAGGACTCGAAGAGAAGCGTGTTCATCAGGCAAACAGCCATCTGTTCTATGAGTGGCTCGGCTTTGCTCCTGAAGATGATAATGTGGTGAATATACTCCGTTTCAACAGAATAATTGTTGCTCTTGGTTCTGACGAGCTGAATATCAATACAGCCCTTCAGATGACCAATTTCCGTAACCATTACTTGGGCGCAAAGGAAACCATCGACCCGACTCTGATGCCAGAACCAATCTTTGCACACGTCAGAGATAAGGACGGCTATTCATATTATGAAGACTGCAAAGGCAAAATGGAACAGCCAATCCATATCTTCGGAGGACTCAAAAGTATTTACAATGCCAAGACTTTGGTAGAGGAGATGATGGACATAATCGCCAAACTCGTTAACTACGTATATTCTACGTCTGGTGAACTGACGGAAGAACAGCTGATAGCTGCTTTGCAAAATGATAGTGCAGAGGAGGCGTGGGCAAAATGTTCCATCTTCGACCAGGATTCAAGCCGTGCCGTAGCAATGAATATAGACAACATGGTGAGAATTGCTGGTGATATCGAAAAGTTGGAGGAAATGATAAAATCCCCTGAATATGCAGACATTCTCTCAGAAATGGAACACAAGCGCTGGAATGCGTTCCATTATATGCGTGGAATAGGGGCATGGAAAATAGAGGAAGTACAGGAAGCACGCAATCGGGACGGAGAGATAAATGCTGATGGTAAGCTGTTCTTTAACAGAACATTAGTGCGTCATATCTGCCTCGTAGATTATAAAGATCTTGATGCTGCCACTGATAGAGTACATGCTTTAGGCAGTAAAAAGAAGGACTTTAAAACTGCTGACAGGCGAATCATCCGTCATTTCCCGAAATTCTATCAGATAAAGAAATCTAAAGGTGAGGACTATAAAAACAATGAATAAGTCAAGAAACGTCTTAATTATTGGTGAGCATCCAATAAAAGACAGTATAAAGAAACAGTTTTGCCAACAGAGGTGTGAGGTCACAGAAGTGCTAAAGCCTACTGAGAGTGAGTTGCGCGGCTTGTGGCACGAGATAGTCGTGCTGTCGTCTGCTGATAATGACGCCGATGCAATAAAGACAGTAGAAACACTTGCGGAGGCTATTTCGGGTGCATCGCAGCTTCGCCCTACGGTTCATCTGTTGCTACAGCGACAAGAAACTCTCCGACTGCTTAATACTCGCGATCACAACGATGAGTGGCATCGCTGTTTCGAACTCAATGCGTTTACCATTGAGGATTTGTGGGCAAAGAACATGCTCTGTCTGAACCAGATAGACAGCCGCTTCCCGGGATTGGATTACAAGCCAATAACCTTAGAGAGCAACCGTGTTGTTCACCTCGTAGTGTTTGGACTTTCCTACCTTACCACATCACTGGCAGAGCATGCAGCACTTGTAGCCCATTATCCAAACTATACCCGCAATCATTCGCTTCGCACGCGAATCACCATCATCGATAGTGATATGAGCGAGTGGAGCCGGAAGTTTGTCAGCATGCACAAGCCGCTGATGGATAACTCGTATTACCGATACATAGACACGAAGAAGCAGCAATGCGACCTTCACAAACCGATGTATGAGGGACAGCGAGAGGACTATGTTGATGTGGAATGGGAGTTTGCCGGCGGCAGCATTCACGACATTGTTGTTCAGGACAAGCTGCAAGGTTGGGCTGACGATGAGAATCAGGTGCTGTCCATCGCTCTTTGCCACGACGATGATTCAAGGAATCTTGCAGAAGCAACACTTATTGCGGACATGCTTTGCAACCAGGAAATCCCTGTGTATGTAAAGCAGAGTACAAGTGTGATGCAGAACATAATATCGCAGTCGCCTCGTATGAGAAATGTCATTATGATAGGCATGGAGGATAGCGGCTATGATATCAACCTCCCTCTGCTCAGAATGGCTAAAAGAGTGAACAGCGTTTACGAATATTGCTACAATAACAATATTGCATCGCAGACCGAAGGATGCATTACCGCACCATCTTACATAGACGATAAAGAAGCTGATGCCTATTGGCTGAATGTCAGGAAGGCCATCAAGAGATATTCCAATATATGCAATGCTATGACACTTGCAACAAAGATGCGTTCGCTTGGCCATTCGGCAGAAGAGACAGGCACGTTCTATGCCATAACAAAGCAGGAAATAGACATTATAGCAGAGGTGGAGCACAATCGTTGGAGCGTAGAGGAACTGCTACTCGGTTTCCGTCCTTGTACGGATGAAGAGCAGGCGGACATAGAGACTGACATCAGCAAGAAGAAAGCAGAATACAAGAACCGTCTGGTGCATTACGACCTGCGTGCATACAACGACCTGCGTGCAGACGATACCGGCAAGAACGTAAACACCTACGATATCTGTATTTCGGCAAGTATTCCGCTCATAGCATATAAGACCCTCTAAATCTCCCTTGAAGGGAGACTTTTTAAAGAGCAAAGCATGAAATATTATAGTATAACAATAAAGAACAACTACGGCAACCTACATGCGGGAGAATGCTTCTGCAATGCCATCAAGCCGTTGACCATCGGACAACTCAATTCCTCCAACATCGTTCTGCCATGTGCCGACGATCTACTGCCACAGAAATTCTGCGTCATAAAAGCAGCTGATTCGGGGGCTTGGATTCTGGTGAAGCAGACAGATTTCTACTCGATAGAAGTGAATGGCAATGCCGTGGATTGTGTTTGCCAGCTATCGGATGGAGATGTTATCTCACTGAATGGAGTGGAGTTTCTGTTCAATACGCATGAGGATGATAATTACACGGAAGCACAAGGAATAATACGAAGCACGTCCCGAAAAGACAAAAAGCAGATTCTGCTGTGGTGTTGTTCGCTCCTCGCCGTGCTTGCAGTGAGTATAGGCTATCCGCTGTTGAGAGAAAACAGGAACGCATTTACCAGTAGCGACGACAACGCTATTCGTGCTTCACTTTGTAAAATAGAGGTGGAAGAAGTGATCCTTCAGATGCATACTCCAGAAGACAATGACGGCGAATATCGTGATGTAGACTCATATATGTTGGACAGCAAATCGGTAGGCACATGCTTCCTTACTACTGACAGCCTGATAGTCACCGCTCGCCATTGCGTCGAACCATGGCTGGATTTCAATAATTGGGAGGACAATACCAAACTGACGGATCTTCCGCAAGACGTCTATTGGGCAGTGATAGCCGAACAAAGCCAGTTGGAGCAGGCAGATACGTTGTATCGTGTAGTTTCCAAGTGTCAGATTATCGCAAATGACAGCGTTTGCATCGACACCTTTACCTCAGACCAATTCTCGTATAATCGTTCGCGCGATATCCTCACACACATGGGAGCGGCGCGCCTGCCTTGGCGTGTTATCTATCCTTTGTACCACAAGAAGGATGTCGAACTGGGAGATTTTGCTTTCGTCAAGACTAATCACAAGGGAGAAATGACACTTGCCACAAAGGAGTACATCTCTGATATTAAGGACGCGGAAGAAGCCGACGTAAGAGTGTATGGATTTCCAAAGAAGATTCACGGCAACCGTTGTGAATATCAGGAGGCAGCACTTGTGTTGAGAGAAAGTGATATCAGTAAGGAATGCATTCAGCTGAAAGTAAATGGCACGACTGGCTATAGTGGTGCGCCTGTCATAGAAAAGAGAGACGGAAGGATGCTTGTGGTTGGTGTGTTCTCAAAGATAGACGACTTTGACGACAGTAAGAATACGTTCTATGCCGTACCGGCAAATGAAATTTCACAATATAACGCAAAAGAGGCAAATGAGCAAAAGCAATATCGCAGATAATCTATCCGCAAAGAATATCGTTGGCTGCACAACGGAAATGACATTATGGCGCTTCGTAAAAGACATAGCAAGCCAATTGTCAAGTCTGCACGAAACGAAGAAGGCACACGGCAAAGTAGCCCTAACAAGCATAGCCGTCTCCGGGAAAGAATTCTTCCTTGAGAAGGGCAACGGCGAAGGTTCACCTTCGGCAGATATCTGGCATTTGGGCGCCTGTATTTATGAATTAGTCACGGGTAATGCTCCTTTTGGCGGAAGGGGTAGGGTAGGCCAGAGCGAGTTGTCTCCGCTCCCTGCGTTCAGTGAGTCAAAGGCATCAAAGCCGCTCAGCGCATTGATGCAGCGCTGTCTTGAGTACAGGGAAGACGAACGGTGTACGGCAAGGGAAATCGTAAAAATAGCGGAGAAAGAACTCGCGGTGGTGGAACAATACGCGTCCAACAGCGAGAACCTGAAGTATAAGAAACCGCAGAACAGACAAGTCAGGATGAAGACCTACAGCTTTTGGCCAGAGGTAATGGCAGGTATAGCCATAATGTTTTTGCTGGCTATTCCGCAAAGCGTTTCTGCTCAGTATAATGCGGAAATGGAAAAACTAATCCGCCTTACTACTACGATGCGCGACCAGAAAAAGCGCACGCAAGTATTGAACGAACTGAAAGCCGACACGAAGTGGACTCTCATGGATGAGCTGACGGTTGACGCTAACGAATGTACCTACAAGGATAAGGTGAACATGTTTGGCATAAACGACATTGCTGCGGAGATAGCCCAGCGCGAGAAGGGCGTTGTCAATGTGGGCGGACGATTCAAGCATAGTGCTGACGGCAAGCATAACTATTCGTTCATAGAACTGACAGCAAAGGCTGGAGCTGCCGTCATGTACACGGTAAAAGCGCATGTGGGCACGCAGCAGGTTGCCGTTGTACCTTTCGATAAGAACCAGGCGTATGTGGCTGTCTTTATAACGGAGAACGGCAAGGAAATAAATGCCCATACGAAGAAGGAAGGCATTTCTTATTTTACTGTCCCTATTGGCAGCAAAGCAGCAAGCTATTCCTTCGAAATAACCAACAATGGCACGAAGAATGCTGCGTTCGCTGTGATAACATATAATCCGATGAAGTAGAAAACTATTCCTTGGTGTCCTGAGGGCAGGACACCCCCATAATCAGATGAAAAAACTATTATTGAATATCTGTTTGTCTGTTCTTTCCTTCTTGCCATTGTATGCACAAGATGCGGCGCCTCTGTTTTCCTCAAACAGTTACGAGACTCGCTATTACAGTGCGATAAGGCTGAACAACAGCGGTCAATACGTGGCTGCCTATGATGCCTTCAAGGCTTTGCACGACGATATGCTTTTGGCTATTAAGGAAAAGAACTACAAGCCTTCGCTGCTGCCCAGTGAAGCCGACTTCAAGTTGTATCTGAATGTCGTGAGCAGTCAGGCTGAGTGTGCTTATAAACTCAATCTATGGAGGGAGATTACTCCTCTCTTCGATGAACATGTATCGGCTTACAACGACCGCTTTGATCATGGCTTGATCAACAGCGCCGACTTTAGCAGTCAGATAGCAAACTTCTACAAGATATGTGGCGATTACTATTACATTAGAGGAATACAATCGCCAGAGGCTTACGCTTATGCGCAGAGGGATTATGAAACTGCAATAAAGTACTACGATGCTGCGCATGACACTCAGGCAAAGGTGAAGGTTTATCTCGACCTTGCTCAGTTGAAGTACGCCCAATGTCTTTACGATGAGGCTCTTGAGCAGACGGAGGAGGCTCTCGCCATTAATACGACTCGCCGCGGTGCGGGTTCCAATGCGGAGGAGTCTTTCAATGACGAAACGAACGAAGACTTGGACATCAAGCTGAAGTCTGTTTACGCTATGTGTCTTGCGCGTACGTATTCGGCAGAGAATCCAATGAATTTCAGAAAGGCTCTGAACACGATAAACGGCTTGATTTCCCAGCTGCCTAAGAAGGATAAGCATATCTCCGAACTGCAACGAATGAAGGCGAAGATTCTTCTGCTTCAGCATGAGCAGACAGGTGCTGACATACAGGATGCTGCAAGTCTCTACGAGTTGCACTTCAAGGCTGTCAAAGATGAGGTCAGCACTGATTTCCTGCAGATGACTGCCGACCAGCGTGAGGAATACTGGATGCTGCAACGTCCGTTCGTGGTTGATTGCTATCTGCTGGAAGATCGCAACGCTGAACTTCTTTACGATGTTACCTTATATAATAAAGGCATGCTCCTGCAGACGGCTCGCTCTTTTGAGAATCTGCTAAAGCCGGGCGAGAATACAAAACTCCTGCAACTAAAGCAGCAGGATGCGCAGAATGCTCTTGAGGGCAAGACTACGGCGCTTGCTGACGACTACGAGAAGGCGCTGCTACAGGCTATAACTGCCGACGGTCGCCGAAAGAAGTTCTTTGCTCCGCTGAATCATACATGGAAGAATGTGCAGAAGGCTTTGCCTGCCGATGGTTGCGCCATAGAATTTGTGGAATACGAAAAGTGCGATTCCATGCACTTCGGTGCCTTGGTGCTAAGAAAGTTTGGCAAACCGCAGTTCGTTCATGTGTGCAATGCTGAGGAATTGGCTGACTATTGTCCTGGCTCTTGGTGGTTGTCCCTGAAAAGCTTGCTGAAGACAACCGACGGCAACTATAAGAACGATATTTACGAAGACGACGTAATAGGCAATACTATTTGGAGTGCCGATTTGGTTTCAGCCATAGGCAGTAGCAAGAAGGTGTATTTCTCTGCCGACGGCTATCTCCATCAACTCGCCATAGAGTATTTGCTTCCAGAGCGTCTGCAGGGCAAGAGCTTCTATCGCTTGTCTTCTACGAGGGTCTTGGCCGATGGAAACAAGATTGATGCGAAGAAAATCAGGAGTGGTGCGGCTTTTGTGCTTGGCGGTATTGTCTATGACTCTTGGACCGACGATGACGATTATCACGACAGCGGCAATGATGCTGATGCGTATAACTTGCTTCAGGAGAAGGGCACTTCGTTCAGCTACATGAAGGGCGCTAAGCTTGAGTGCGATAGCATCGTCTATTACCGAAACAATCCTAACGACCTGTACTTGGACAACCTGAACGCCACAGAACAGGCGTTTTATGCACATTGCGGTGAATATCCTATTCTGCATCTCTCTACCCACGGCTGCTTTAGTGGAGACAAATCTGTTTACAACGAACTGCTTGCTTCTTCTACGAAAGACGTTTTGTCTGAGAGTGTTATGGCTCTGTCAAATGCGGGCACTCATCTTCGCAACAAACGATTTGATGCCTTCAACAAGGACGGACTTCTTTCTGCACGAGAGATTGCAAGGCTGAATCTCGAGAACCTGGAGCTTGTAACTACTTCCGCATGCCAGACCGGACTGGGCTACATTACAGCCGATGGCATCTATGGCATGGAGCGAGGCTTCAAGAGTGCTGGTGTCAAGGGAATGGTCGTGTCGCTATGGAGCGTCAACGTGGAGTCGGCAAGAATATTCTTCACCTCACTGTATAAATATATTGGCGAAGGGGAGTCTGTCCATTCTGCTTTCAATCATGCCCGTAACGATTTGCTGACCAAGCAATTCCCAGTCTCCTCTACCACATCCAAGTTTAATGGTGCAACAATGAGTCGTAAGCCTGAAACCATCATCGAGACTAAGAGTTACAGTGCTCCGCAACACTCCTGCCCATACATACTGATTGATGTCTTCTAAGGGACGCAATGGAAACGACGCCCCATGGCGTTAAACTGCCGCAAAAGAAATTTAAATAATAAACACAAAAATATGAAAGTTTTACTAACATTTCTCGCAGCCATCGTATCATTGAACGTTATGGCTCAAGGTCAGAAACCAGGCTCAAAGAGCGTTAGGGTAAGTCCTAAGTATCAGCTTCTTGTTGAACTCGATAAGAAGGACAACATTCTCCAAAACAATCACGAAATCAAGATTGCTTCAGACAAGGCTAAGGCTGCGGCGAATGCTTCAGATGGAGAAAAGGGTGCTTTTCTGGATGCCTTAAGTGCTGGCTTCGGAACATCGCTCGTCCAAAAGACTCAGAATGCCACCACAAACCTCATGAGTGTTGGCGTGAACTACCTCGTGGAGTCTATGAAGAGTAAGTCAAAGAAGTGGTATGCTACAGCACAGTCACATTGCTCTCTTTCAAAGAAACTGAAGTCTGAGATTGACATCAAGGATTTCTATGCAGCTCCTTCAAACTTAGGCGCTATGGATCCTCAGAACATTCAGTTCAAGGGATTCGGATGCCACCATTATCTAGCCGTAGCAAACAACGAAAACAAAGGAGACGAAGTGTTCTTCATCTTCTGCAGCATGCGTAGAGACTCCGTAGGTATCAGCAGCATCGTAAACCACTCCAAGTTCCTCGTTCAGCTTGACAGCCTTATGTTCAAGCCAAAGTACTGCGGACTTCCAAACGACTCCCTCGATGTTCGTACGCCTTTCGATTTCTCAAAGCGTAAGGACCTCACGCTCTCACTCAAGGCGCGTATTTATTCGTCGTGGATAAATGAGGCGATAATGATAACCAACGATCAGCTCTTGGGCGAGTTCACCGTTACTGCGCGCATCGACCCTTCATTGCTCAACGAAGACTCTGTATTCATCTACAAGAAGGGCGACCCTCGTTATGAGAAATTGGTAAGCGTTTCTGGCGACTGCTTCATCGTGCCTCGTTCCTTCACCGGCACCATCGATGGCAATACGTATTCCAGCACATGGGGCACAGGACAATATCGCATAGAAATGGATGTCAACGAAACCTGCAAGATTGTCGATAGCTATTACTACAAGCAGAAGTACCTGCAAGAGCAAGTCCCTATTCGCCAGTCTGGCAATGGAGAGCAGATAGCCTTCGCCGGAATACCTGAATACAAGAAGTTTGACAAGGCAAAATGGAAGGTGGAATGGACTCCTATCAAGCAGCGTAAGCGCAACAAACCATTGTGGAAAACAGCCTGGGACGGTATTGTCACTGCATACAAAGGATCAGGATGGGTACAGACCTTCACCGACCCTCTCACAAATGTCATCGTAAGCTTTGAAGGAAAAGAACTTAACGACTGGCTCGGCCTGACTGGAACTTCAAGCTCATCCGGAGCAAGTTCCGCAGCAAGGTCTTCAGCAGCGTCACAATCTGGTGCCGGAGGTTCCTCAGGAGCCCCTACCGGAGGAGGAATGCCACAAGGAAGAACTAAATAATTTCAACATCCCTTTTACTCATGTCCCGCATATTCATTTCCTACAAGCGAGTAGATAAAGATAAGGTCTTTAAGATTAAGGACCAGATAGAATCCGCACTTGGCGAAAAGTGCTGGATAGACCTTGATGGCATCGAGAGTGATGCGCAGTTCAAGAACGTCATCATTAGGGCGATTAATAATGCTGAGATTGTGCTGTTTATGTATTCAAAGACACATTCCAATATCGTTGACTTTGAAAAGGACTGGACGGTACGCGAACTCAACTTCGCCCAGGCAAAGAACAAGCGAATAGTGTTTGTAAACATAGACGGCAGCAAACTCACCGACGCCTTCGCCTTTGATTTCGGCACAAAACAGCAGGTGGACGGCCGCTCACCTGCTGCCATCGACAAGCTCTGCAAAGACATCAAGACGTGGCTCGGCATCAAAGAGACGCCAGAGCCCGTCCAAGAACCATTGGACCAAGTACAAAGTCCTAGTAGGGCGAAGATTTCTGAGCCGCAAAGTCAAGGCATCTCCTACTGGCTAAAGCGTATCAAGAGTATTGTCTTAAAAGGCTGTCTCGTATATGTAGTCATATCTATTGTGCTTTTAGTTATAGGCATTGTTGATATGTGCGAAGGCGAAAAACAAGTTGAGGCAATAAAGGCAAATCCATTCGTTTACCTTGACAGCAGAAACAAAACCCCTAAGGATTCTATCAAGATAACCTGGCCTGAAAGCGTTGAATATGATTATGACGTGACCTTCATACGCAACATTTTCGGAGAAATGCGAAAGGTGGAGGGCTCAGACGGCAAGTCCTTTTACATCTGCAGTAAGCCTGTAAACAATGAACTTTGGGATTACGCCATGGGAAATGGATACACAGAATCTAATGCAAACACAGCCAAGACGGGTGTGTCATGGAACGAATGCGACATCTTCTGCAATCATCTGAACGAGAAGTTGGGAACCAATTTCTCACTTCCGACAAAAGAAGAATGGAAGCAAGCTATCATAACCAACAAGGCTGCCATCAACTACAATCCTCTCACTGACAAGCCTGAATACAGCTGCGATTGGGCTACTGATGCCAACGGCAACCAATTGCCCGAGAAAATCATCTGCGGCTTTGATGTCGTAGAAGGCGACGCCACCTCCAATCTGCAATTCCAGGAAAGTAGCATAGCACCAACAGAAAAGCCCGACACCATCACCTTCCGCCTGGTGCTGAGAAGCAAATAAATAATTCTTTACATGTATTAAAATGAAAAAGCATTATTATAAAAACGAAGCGCAAGAAAATCTGAAAATGGGACTAATAACAAGTGCTTTGATAGCTTGTATGGGCGCATTGTTTATCGTTCTTATGGAAATAATAGATGGAGAAAGTGCCATAATAAAACATTACTTAGGACGTGAATACTTCATGCTTCCATTTGTTGCAATAGGTACGATTATTTTTCTAATTCTTCGTATTCGCATGAGAAAGAAACTATATAATCAAGTTGAATCGGCATTAGATGACTAAAGTATGAAACATCTTCATTTAGGTTTTTATATAGCTGCATTAGCATATTTGTGCTCGTTTGCCCTCAATTTGCTGGGAGCGTTTGGGCATTATTTTAATATAGGGCATTTTGCATCGGTCTTCTTTTTTGCAGAAATGCTTCCTTTGTTTATGCTCATTATTCTATCTCCTCGAAGAATGCCTATGCGCAAGACGATTAATGTATACCTTTTCTTGAATGTATTGATTTTTATTATAGAAAATGTGTTCCTAGAGGAGATAACTTCGAACAAATTATTCGATTTACTCTGCAATGTGGCGTTGGAAGGTTACTTATGGATAGTTTTGTTTCGTTTACTTCGCCTATCACAAAGGTCCTCCTTTATTTGGTGGTCAACTGTCAGTTTTCTTTTTGTCAGGGTGGCTGCTTTCTTTTGGACAATGATAGATGACTTCGTATTACACTTCTCTATAATAGACCATTCGTATGTAGAATATCTTTCTACAATAAACGCTATTAAATATATACCACCTATCGCATTATGCATTTCATTGGCACAATTCTATAAAACATTTAGGACATAGATATGGAACTAGCTATCTCTTTCATCGTAATCATATTCGTGGCAACAGTATGTTGGCTTCTATCTTCTATTTATATGCTGGTATTATACAACCATTATGTTAATAGGATAGCAAAAAGTCAGTCTGCCGAAGAATCTTGCAGTTATAGAAAACGATATCGCCTATTTACACGTTTAGAGAGAGTCATCTTTTTAGTTGCATCTACAATAGGAACCTTCTGCATCTTTGAATTCATAACGCATGACATGCTGCATCTAGGTACTCCTGGCATGCCAGACAAATACGCCTCAAGTATAGAGTTTTGGATTATCTTTGGATTAACACAATTTTATTACGAGGTTTTAAGGCTTACCAATACTATATCCAATCCAACAATTTCCATTACAGCACTTAGCAAAGAGGATGTTAAAGGCAATTATGTGCTATTTTTGCGCGGTTTTGGATGTGATAACTACTTGCCAGAGAACTATCAAGAGAAAAATAAGAAATTATTTTTCTCTGAACACAAATTCTACCAGTGTCTTTCTTTTCTCACAGAAACCATCGCAATCGGACGTCCCGAGGAACTGATAAACCCAGGAGGTGCATCACGTGTATATCTGGATAATACCACATGGAAAGACGATGTCCTCCACTTGATGAGAATGGCGAAGTGCATAATAATTCTGGTTAACGACAAGGAGCATTGTATATGGGAAATACAGCAGGCAGAGAATTTCAAGGAAAAAACTGTATATATAGTAAACAATACGGATAAATTCAGAAACGTAAAAAAAATATTACCTACAAATCATTTAACCCAATATGTATCTCCAAAGAAGAGTTTCGTATCCTTCTATAAGAACGGTATGCTGACTGAGATTCCTCTTGAGAATAATAAAAATGGATATTGGCGAGTCATAAAGTCAATAAGCCACCTTTTATAGGTTGTAGTTGCAAGTGGCTGTAAGTTTCCGTAGATGGGCGAAGTTATTTTGACAAAGCCATCAAGCGACTGAAAGGATAAAGGTAGCACATAGAATATGGACGAAAACTAAAATCTACAACCATACGCGACTCCACCAAATGATATGGCAGAACACTATCATTTTGAGAAGTTGTAATCCCAAAACCTGAAATTTATCGTATAAAAGACTGACCTGAATTCTGGCTCAAGGCGACCTGTCTTCATCACCCGGAATAACAAGAAAATACAGATTAAGTGCAGAAAAATGTGTGATATGCGCTGATTTATCTGCGGATTTTTGTAATTTTGCACCGAAATATCTGCGGAAAAATGTGAAAACTACGGGTTTTTATCTGCGGAAAAATGTAAATTTGCGATGGAGAAGGCTGATCGAGAATTACAGATTGGGGATGGAAGGAAAAACCTAGAAGATCTCTGCTTCAGTGGATGTGTAGTTCGCCTTGAAATTGACTTCTTGATACAACGAGAAGGCAAATTACTTCCTATAGAGGTAAAGGCAGAGGGCAATGTGCGCAGCAACTCTCTCTCAATGCTCTTGCAATCACGCAAGGAACTACATGCCGAGCGCTATTCCATGCTTCCATACAAAGAGCAAGAGTCAATGACCAACGTTCCTTTGTATGCAGTATAAGAGTCTTAGTGATAACGATTTCAAGTTTCGCATGTTGATTTTTTAGATTTTTATAAAGATTTTTATTATGGATTATCGTAGGGATTAAAATCTTAAACTAAAATCCTCACAAAAATTCGCTCTAGTGCGTCGCTCTAAGGAACGATTTTATTTTGGATCGCATCTAAGATGCTCGAACTTGTCAAAGACCAGTCGCGAGTCGATAGCGAGTCCGAAGGATGCGAAGCACAAATCTCAACTAAAATCCTAATAAACATCTTGACATCAACAACATACGAACTTGCGAAAGTTGAATAATATAACAACGTATGAAAAAGATAAGCCTTATATTTTTTCTGGCAATATTGCCTGTGTTTGCTCTTGCACAGAATGCTGCCAGGTTGCTGGAACTGGGAGACAGTGTGCGCGAGGCAGAGAAATGGGATGAGGCCATTGCTCTATATGCCAAGGCTGAGAGCACACTGAAGTCGGAGGGCAAGGAGAATAGTGCAGAATACGCATTATGCCTGCATAATCTCGCGAGGACATATGTAGCCAAGGAAGACTTCAAGAAGGCAATGGCATATTCGGAGCAGGCAATGGCACTCCGAAAGCAACTGCTGGGCGAAGTGAGTGAGGACTATATCAATTCGCTCAACACATACGCTATAGCCGTATGCAACGAAAGGGACTTCAAGAAGGCGGAAGACCTGCAGAGGGATGTTATGAAACTCTGCGACCAGCTGCCATCGCAACACCCAAGATATGGCGTGTATGCAGAAAACATGGGCAGATACCTGTATATCAACGGAAAAAAGAAGGAGGCAGCAGAGATATGGGAAAAGGCACTGCCATGTGTAGAGAAATTCGGAGAGAACTATGAGTTCATGCTCAAGTATCTGGGATACATATATGAGGATTCCGGAGACAAGAAGAACATGAAGCGCATACTTGCCCTGATGGAGGAGCACAATCAGCATGAGCTGACCAAGGAATGCAACGATCCCGAATGCATGGTGGAGCGAGCGGACTATTATGCTGCCACGGGGGATAATGCCATGGCGAAGGAAAACTACCTGAAGGCTTTGCAGATGCCGATGACTGACAAGCAGAAAGTAAAGGTATATGAATCGTATGCAATGTTCAATGGCGGCGCGCGTGAGTTTGCTTTGGCTGCGGATTATTACCTGATGGCAGCTAATGCCAAGAAGGCGGTTGAAGGCGAAACGGAGGATTATATTCAGTTGGTTTATAAGACAGCGATGTATAGCTATCTTGGAAAACTCTTTGAGCAGTCGTTAGGCTATTATCGCCAAGTGATAGCATTCTATGAGAAGCACGACAGTAATGCTGCAAGGAAGAACATTGCGCAATGTCATAAGGGCATGGGCAACTCGCTGTCTGCCCTACAACGCTATGCTGAGGCACGCGATGAGCATAAGCTCGTTGTGGCTTACTACGAGAAATATGACAAGGAGAGCGAGGAATATCCAAACGCCATCACTCGTGTGGCAACGGCAGAGAAGTTCAACAAGGAGTACGACATCTCTATTGAACATTACAAGCAAGCCATCGCCATCTACACGGAGCGCGGAATGAGCGAGAAGGCACACGACACGCAGAACTCCCTCAATCTCTGCTATGCGTATGCTGGCAGGCAGATGGAGACCAACGATGAGGTGGAGAATGCTGCCAGAGAGGCTCAAAAGGCTAAGCTGGATGCCAGCATCAAGGAGGAAATAGAAAACTTGGATATCTACAAGACGTATCTCGGCAAGATGCAATATGCCAGTGCGTTGGGCACTATTGCAGGAAATTACTATCTTAAGCAAGACTACCAGCAGAGCGTATCGTACTTTAAGCAGTATATGGAGGCGGTGCGTGATGCCATACGCGATGAGTTCCGTATGCAAAGTGAAGCAGAGCGCATGACTACCTGGGCAGATGAACGTAGCAATATTCAAGAGATAATGGAAATGCTGACCACTCTTCCTGTTGGCAACGAAGCGCTTATGCCGGATCTTGCAGCTTTGGCATACGACTGTCAGTTGCTTTCCAAGGGTATTCTGCTGAACTCTTCCATTGAGTTTGAGAAGATAGTTAATGCCAGCAACGATGCCAAGCTCAAGGCAACCTATGAGGAGACGAAACGAATAAACGAAAGAATCACGGAACTCCGTCAGACGGCAAATACAGATGAAGAGCTTGATAATATCGTAAAACTGCAGCAGCAGAGCCAGCAGTTGCAGTTGGAACTCAATCGCAGTTGTGCGGAAATTGCAGACTTCACCGATTATATAGGCTACTCATGGCGTGATGTGCAGTCAAAGCTCCAGAAGGATGACGTCGCTATAGAGTTTGCGGCTATCAAGGTGGGAGTGTTTGACAATTCAAACTATATGGCAGCCATCGTGCTCACGAAGGATATGACGCAACCGGTTGCCGTGCCTATCTGCAACTTTGCTCAGGTGAAGGCTATGCAGAAGGATTCCCTGATTTATTTGACTCCAGTCGTAGGAAACCTTGTTTGGGGCAATCTCGCACAATATATAAAGGACAAGAAGCGCATCTATTTCTCTGCCGATGGGGCATTCAACCAGATTGGCATAGAGTATCTGCAATGGGAGGGCAAACCTCTATCGGAGCTGAAGGATATGGTTCGCCTTTCTTCCACAAAGGAACTATGCTATAATGTGGCAAAGGCAAAAGTAGATCATGCCGCCATTTTTGGTGATATCAACTATACGGAAGAGGGCAATTATTCTGCCGATGCAAAGCGAAGCGTAGCTACTATGCGAGGCTCTGCCCAGACGGCTGACGATGGTGATATCCAGTTCGGCAACCTTGATGGTACACGCAAGGAAATGGACGAGATAAGCAAGACCCTCAAGTCTTCGGGGGTAAAGAACGTCCAGACGTTTGCTGACACGAAAGCCAGCGAGGAGGCTTTCCTTGCACTGAGCGACAGCAAACTCAATCTGCTCCATATTGCCACCCATGGTGCTTATTTGGTGAAAGACAAAGTTACGGATGCAGAGTCAATGCAGCAGAGCATTCTCGCCTTTGCAGGAGCCAACCTTGGAAACGAAGGTACACAGACTGACGGTTACGTGACCGCAGCCGATGTTTCAAAGATGAACCTCCGCAACTGCAACCTTGCCGTACTCTCCGCCTGTGAAACAGCCCTTGGCAAGATGGGCGATGATGGTGTCTTCGGTCTTCAGCGAGGCTTCAAGAACGCCGGCGTCCACACCCTTCTGATGAGTCTCCGTCAGGTAGATGACAAAGCCACCACCGAGCTCATGACCCAGTTCTATCATCATCTCATGGCAGGCAGCACTCCAAACGAATCACTCCGCAAGGCGCAGCAACACCTCCGCAAGCATGGCTATGACGACCCACAATACTGGGCATCCTTCATCATCCTGGACGGAAACAAATAGTAGCATTTACCATTTACCATTTACAAAGTACGATTTATGGCAAACAAATATGATATATTTATAAGTTATAGGCGAGATGATGGTCAGCAGTATGCTCGCCTTATAGAGAAAGAACTGAAATCAAGAGGATACAATGTATTCCTTGATTATGAGGAACTCGACAAGGGATTGTTCGACGAGAAGATTGTTGGGGCAATTGCACACTCCAAGATATTTGTGATGGTACTTACCCCACTATACCTATCTCGTTGCAATAAAGCAGAAGACTGGGTAAGAAAGGAGATTCAATTGGCTATAGTCCAGAAAAAGGAATTCGTTCCTGTGGTACCTGATGGACTGTTTAAGGCTATTCCTGAAGACCAAGAAAAGGGATTGCCAGAAGATATAAGGGATTATGTTGAGCATATCCAGCGTACAGAGGTATATATGGGACAGATGATGAAGCCGTCCTTTGACTATCTGGTTAAGCATAGAATCCGTCCGTTCGTGCGTCCAAAATTGATGTTCAAGACATGGATGGCTATTGTTCTTGGGATGGTTCTTGTGGCAATTGTTGGTTCCTATCTGGCGATTGATTATATGGGCAATAAGAACGAAGAACATCGAAAGACGCTTATGCATCAACTTGAAGACCGTTATGCTTCTTGGGGACTTAATTTCGGCGAAAGTGAAGATGTCACAATAGGTCAGCTAAATGCCATTGCAAGCATTCTTGATGGTATGCATCCAGTAAAGGGTGATTCTCTTCGTATGGGGGCATTCGAGGTGACCAATGCTCAATGGTATGACATCCAGAAAGAAGATTACAATCAGGCAGATTCGCTCTTGCCAAAGACAAATGTAAATCTTGGCGATTGCATGGACTTCTGCATGTTGCTAAGCGACCTGACTTCGTTGGAGTTCGATTTACCTCTTGAAGATGAATGGCTGTTTGCTGCCAAAGGTGGAGTGTCTGCACAAAACACAATCTATTCGGGAAGCAACGCTGCAGATAGCGTGGCATGGTACAAGGATAATGCCAAAGGACGTGTTCAGAAATGTGATGGTGAGAAGTACCCTAATGCCCTCGGACTTTACAATATGAGTGGTAACGTGAGTGAATGGTGCAATTCGCCATTTGATGCATCAGGCAACATTGCTTTGAAGGTCGTAAAAGGCGGCAACTACCTTTCAACCGAACAGGAAGTTGCCATAGAGCATAGAGTGTCAATGGAAGAGAATGTCCATAACGAGAAAGTTGGACTCAGATTAGTCATCAGAAAATAAGTAACAGCAAAATATGAAGAAGATTCTTTTTACCCTGTTCGTGTCCGTGTGTTCAATGTGTGTTTCTGCACAGGAAGTAACTGATAGTATGAGCATAGACGATGTGATGGATGCATGCATCAGTATGCAGGAAGCGTTGGAGAACAATGACGCCGCAGCATTGAAAAAGGCGGCAGAGGCTCTTCGCGAAACCCAAACGACAGCATTCACTTCATTGCGATGCAAGGACGATACTATCTCTTCTCTCAATGGGCACTTCGTCTTTAACGATGTTTTCGTTGACAGCCTTGTCGTTGGAGCCAATCCCTATGATAATGCAGACGATATCAATCGCTCAACTATCCATCGTGGTCAGATGACGAATGGATCCAAGCTCATTAAGACCTGTATGGTCAAGGCAGGACAAAGTACAAAATATACCTTTGCATCAAGAGGTCGCCAGGAACTTGGCATTGTTGCCGAACCAGGAGGACTTATCACCACTCGCATCCATGTTACCAATACATCTGGTCTCAACGAGTGGCACAACGACACCAAGAATCCTAACGGAACCCGCCGCTATAAAACTGCATTCGACCTGCCATCCGATAAGCGCAATACAGTTGAACTGGAAGTTATAAACAAAAGCGGCAAGGACATTAGTTTCGTGGTGATAAGTAACTAAACTTTCCCCCCGCCTCAACCTTGAAAGGGTGAAATGTCTTAGGATAGGGTAGGGGTATGAACCCTAAAAACATGCTGTATAGATATGCGAAAACTTTTGCTCATAATCATTGCGGTTTGCATGTGCCAGGTGGCGTGTGCACAATCTGGTTTGCTGAACTTTGCGAATATGTATGCTCAGCAGGGTGACATCTCCAAGGCTATGGAGTATGCCGACAAAGCCCTTGATTTTTGCAAGCAGAATTATGGGGAGGAGTCTAATGAGTACGCGAAAGTCCTTCTGACGAAGGCGGAATACTTGCACTATAGCGGGAAGACGCAAGAGTCTATTGCCGTTGCCAAACAGGCTTCTGCGATATTCAAGGGAAATGTAGGAAGCAATTCCGCCGAATATGCCTCTGCTCTCAATAATCTGGCAGAATACTATAAAAGCCTGGGAAACTATCAGGAGGCCCTCAGTGTTGGTGCTGAGGCCTTGGGTATATGCAAGAAAGTGTTCGGGGAGACGCACGAGGTCTATGCCATGTCTTTAAGCAACCTTGCAAGCTACCATAACGAACTTGGCAACTATCAAGAAGCCATAAAACTGGGGAAGGAGGCTGTGGATATCTTGCGAACCACGGTGGGCAGGAATCATGCCAACTATGCTCAGTCGCTCAATAATCTAGCCCTTTTTTATCGCAGTGTACGCAATTATAAGGAGTCTGAAAGATTGGGAACGGAGGCAGTGAGTATTGCAAAAGCAACTCTGGGAGAGCGATCTCCATACTATGCCATGGCACTTGGTAACCTTGCTGGCTATAAGGCGTGTCTTGGGGATTTTCAGGAAGCCATCAGATTGGTTACTGATGCTTCGGATATTCAGTTGAGGATGTATGGCGAATTGAACACGGACTATGCTCGTTTTCTGAACAATCTTGCCAGTTATTATTTCCAAGCCAACAAATGTCATGAGGCTGTCAGGATAGCTGAGCGTGTACTGAAAATCCGCAAACTGCTGCTTGGCGCTGAGCATCCTTCCTATGCCTTGACTCTTTCCAATATTGTCCTCTTCTATCACTATGATGGCAATCTGCCTGAAAGGGACAAGCGCGGTAAGGAATGCTTTGGACTTGGAAAGAAGCTTATAACGGAAAACTTTGCGACGATGACGCCGTCCGAGATGGATAACTTTCTGAACTTGAACGCTCATTTGATCCGAGAGCAGCATAGCCCAACTGTAGCCTACGATGCTTTGCTCTTGAACAAGGGTATGCGACTGACTGCCGAAATGGGTATCAACGAACTTATAAGGGAGAGCGGCGATAAGGAAGCATTGAAGATGTTTGAACGTATCAGGATGAATACCGTAGTAATGAACAAGCTGCTGGAGAGGCCTATAGCAGAACGCAATCTGGATGTTGATTCGCTGAGCGATGAGATTGAGAAGGAGCGAAAACTGCTTGCCGTGCAGTCAAAGGATTTCGGAGACTTCACCCGCTTCTTCTGTACTTCATGGCAGGATGTACGGGATAACCTGAAGAGTAGCGAGGCGGCGATAGAGTTCGGAACATTGCCAAAGGGCGAAATCTATGTTTCAGACCATTGCACCCGCGCCCTCCTCCTTAAACGCGATTCCGAAGAGCCGATAGACATTTATCTTGAGCTTGACTCCACGAAGGATTTCAAGACGAACATTTTGGCAAACTGGCCTACAATCCAGCAGCATCTGAAAGGCATAAAGACTGTATATTTCTCTCCTTCAGGCGAACTTTACAGTAATCCGATAGAGAACTACATAAGCGATGGCAGAGAATATGTCCGTGTGTCTTCCACGAGAACCATAGTGACAGATCGACTTGCCGCTGCCTCTGTAACCAAAGGCAAACCGATGAAACTCTATGGTGGTCTGGTTTACGATATGACGCTTGACGACCTTGCAAAAGCGAACATGCCATATAAACTGACGGATAATAAGCCTTCGGAGTTGTATGCAAAGCGAAGCAGTGGTCGTGAGGTGGTCGGACAGATTGGTTTCGATTATCTTAGAGGTACATTGGATGAAGTGAATAGCATAGAAGGCATAGCACAATCGCATAAGAGAAAGTGCGAAGTGCTTTCGGGAGAACTCGGTACAGAGGAGTCTCTCCGTACAATAGACGGCAAGAAATACGGCATTCTTCATTTTGCTACCCATGGCTTCTATTGGACGGAGAAAGAAGCGGAAGACCTTGCAGAATGGAACCGACTTTCGTTTCTTATGACAGATAACAACTCCCCAAAATATGTGGAGGACAAGTCGATGACTCGTTCGGGCTTGATATTCAGCGGAGCAAACATCGCTTTAGGCGGCGAGGAACTGCCAGAGGGGACGGAAGACGGCATAGCTACGGCACAGGAGATTTCTCACCTTGACCTCCGTGGTTGCGATCTCGTATCGCTTTCCGCTTGCCAAACAGGACTCGGTGAGGTCTCTGGCGAGGGGGTGTTCGGTCTCCAACGCGGCTTCAAGAAAGCGGGTGTGAACAGCATCCTCATGTCATTATGGGAAGTGGACGACCGTGCCACGCAGATGCTGATGACAGAGTTCTACAAGCATTATCTCAGCGGCAAGTCGAAGCGAGTATCGCTACGCAAAGCACAGGAGTATGTGAAATCACAACCTGGCTACGACGACCCTAAATACTGGGCATCATTCATCCTGCTGGACGGATTGGATTGATATAACCTGAACAAACTATTTCCAAAATAATGAAAACAAACAGAATAAACGTGGCGATATGTGCAATGCTTTTGCTGTTATTGCCTGCTTTTGCAAACCTCTCTGTGCTCAATGCTTCTACGCAGAGTAAGCAGGATGGTGGTTCACTGACTGTGGCTTTTGACAATCTGTCAAAGTTGGCAACTTTTGAGAAAGTAGAGCCTAAGGAATATGAACATCTGTTTCCCGAAGAATTGGGAACAGCTCAAGGTGTCATTGCTCCTAATTCGCATTTGCGTGACGAAATTCTGAAAATCTTAAAGGAAATACCATACACATATTTATATAGTGAAGCGAGGACTCAGAATGATAAGATATCCCGTTGTTACATTGAGCAACTCCCTTCTGGCAAATGTCAGATGATGTATGTGTTGGTTGGAAATGGAAGCAATGATGTGGTTGCCGCCCTATTCACTGATGCTCCGATTAAGAAGTATGAAGATTTCGGCGACACCTTTAAGCAAGCTACCTTTGAGGAGGTTGAGGAGGCTGTAGTCAAAACAAATGCGGAATGTCCGATCGTTGTCGGCTCTGGTATGGAGATGTCTTCCATGGCTATCAACGATAGATTCTGGACGATAAGAATGAAGCTTAACACATTAGGCAAAGGCTTGTCTGGAATTAACAAGGAACAAGGGAAGACTACGCTGAAAGGTGTTGGGAAATATCTGATATCACAAGTCTTTAACTTGAACATCGGGTTCAGAATGGTGTTCACCGACGAAACGGGTGAGTCAACGACATTGATTCTTGAGCACCAGGATTTGGCAGAGATTCTGAATGACACTGATATTACTCCAGACGACGTTTTACAGACATATATTGAGAATAGCAAGAAAGCGTGTCCATTGGAGATAGCGAAGGGAATGACTATGACGGACATATCGTTGGTAGAGGATGTTCTCTGCCAAGAGATAACTGTTGATGAGGATGCCTATTCCATAGACTTGCTGAATGCTAACAGGGCTTCCATAAAACAAAATATGGCTGCACTCATTTCTTCTGGTCAGGATCAATCTCTTTCCCTTATTGCAGAATGGCTTGTGAAGGCGAACAAAGGACTTGGATATATGTACATCGGAAATAAGTCGGAAAAAACAGCTTTGATTGTCTTCTCTTGTGAAGAATTGAAAGAACTATTGTCTCTCTAACATTTTGCCCAAATATGTTTTGTCTTCGGAATAGGCTTAGAGCTGGTGTCGTATTATTTCTTGTAACTATCTCCCAGTTTGCGTTCTCTCAGGAAATCTCCCAAAAGAGAGCCGACGCGATTAGTACCGCTGAGAGAAAAATGGAGGCTGCAAAGAAGAATATGACGCTGGATCCCGAAAACTATCTGGCAAGTCTTCTTGATTTGGCAGATACATATTATGCTACGCAAGAGTATGCCTCTGCCAGAACTGCGTATTGGGAATATTATCTGCAAGCTACAAGGAAAGGGTTCTACGATGATGATAATCCGAGAGACTTGGACGTGTTGATGAGACATTCAATGTCGAGTTATTATCTGGGTGATTATGATGAATGTATAGAAATGTTCCGTGGGTATTTGGGGCAGTTGGAAAGCAAGGGGACTTTACATGAAAGGGAGGTGATTGCTTTATGCTGGATGTGCGACAGCTATATCAAAGCAAAAGACTACACATCTGCCAAATTCGTTGTTTTGTCAATTAAAGAGAGAATAAAGACTAATGAGATTAAGGACGCGCATGTCCTTTCATTGGTAAAATACGTGGAGGCTGATCTTTTGGTTCAAACGGATCCAGCAAATGCTATTGATTTGATATTGTCTTTATCCGATGAAGGGATAGACGATTCGATTGACGGAATCCAATTGCTAGTTGCTCAGTATTGCTTAATGGCAAATTGCACTATGAGGCTAAGCCAATTTGATTTCTCGATTGAAATCTATCAGAAAGTAATAGGCATAATGGAGGAGTATGATTTGACGGGAAGTTATGATTACTACGATGCGAACTATAACCTCATGTTGTGCTTTGCCTTGAATGATAAAGATCTCTCGGCAATTTCATCAAAACTGAATCGGATTATTGTGAAAAACATTCATGATAATTTCCCGCGCATGACTGATAAGCAGAGATTCTCATATTGGGAACAGTTCGATAGATGGTTCTTCTTCTATCTGCCAAGATTAGCAAGCAATAACCCTACAGCCGCTGTAGGCATGGTTTCTCGCAATGCCTATACCGGTCTCCTTGTTGCAAAAGGGCTGCTCCTGCGAAGTGCAATCTCTATTCAGGATTTTGTGGCAAGATCACAGAATGAAGAATTGCAGGAAATCCAGGAACAGATAGAATATCTTCAGAAGAAAATACAGAAGTGGCAGAATTCCAATGCGGAAGAAGCCCACCAGGAAATCTTTAATAATAAAACCAATTTGGACAGATTGCAGCAGCGTATATTGTCTGGCATCCGGCAATATGATTATATGCAGGATATCTTTATTGATGTTGATTCTGTCCAGAAAAACCTTTTGAACGATGATGTCGCTATTGAATTTGTCGCTTTGGATAGAGAAATAAGCAATAGCGACTCTGGCAAGCAGACCATTCAGGAGTATTATGCGTTTGTCATAAAGAAGAACTATGCACATCCTCATGTGATAAAGGTCTGCGATAGTAGGGATTTTCCCGCTGGTAATAGTGATGTCCAGTCTTTATACAGCGTTGTCTGGAAACCTCTTGAAAGAGAACTGAAAGGGGTAAAACGTGTTTTCTTCTCTCCTGACGCCTCTCTCTATAACTTGCCTATTGAATATGCTGTTACCCCAAAAGGTTCTGATTTGTCAAATAGTTTTACTATTTATCGCCTCTCTTCAACAAGAGAATTGGCAATTGAACGCCCCTCAAAGCAGAATAACAGAATGTCCTTGTTCGGCAATATTGATTATTATAATTCGGTCGGGAAATCTGCAAAGCCGAGTAGGTATGTTGCGGAGATGACAGCAAAGGAAAAGGGTAATGGGACATCCGCATCGCGTGGAGCTGCTGACATCGAAACAAACACATTCCCTGACTTGGAGTTCTCGGCAGACGAGATTTATAGGATGGCAGAAATTGCTACGTCCAACAACTATAATGTACAGATATTTGAGAAGGCTAATGCTTCTAAAGAGATTTTCAAGAAGTTGTCCAATTCCTCTCCTGGGGTTATAGTCCTTAGTACACATGGCTACATGCTTTCGGATAAAGATTCTACAAGTCTGATACCTGTTGATAATGCTGAGGCGGAAGGTGTTCTGAAGGAGGATATCTCTTTGAGCAAATCTGGACTTGTGCTTTCTGGAGCGAATCGTCTTTTGCTTCATGAGCCATTGGACGGTACTGAAAATGGCTTCATTTCTGCAAGAGAGATTTCAAGCATGAACTTGGAACAAACAAATCTGGTTATACTCTCTGCTTGTGAATCTGCACTTGGAGATATCTCCTCTGAAGGTGTCTTCGGGCTTCAGCGCGGTTTCAAGAAAGCTGGTGCCAACTCCATTCTCATGTCTCTTTGGAAGGTTGATGATGCTGCCACCTGCAAACTCATGACGGAGTTCTACTCCAACTGGATCTCCAAGAAGATGACGAAGCATGATGCCCTGGAGGCGGCAAAGAATACTATACGCAAAACAAGAGGATGGGAAGACCCTAAATATTGGGCTGCGTTCATTCTTTTGGATGGATTGGATTGAACTATATATATATAATAATGTATATAGCATTTTTTGTGCCCTTCTCTGCGCCCCTGAATCCGCCTCTCCCGAAAATGTGCTAAAAACGCCCTCTTTGCCCCTTTAGAAAACTCGCTGCTTGATAATTCTCAATTAAATACTAATTTTGGCAACTTTTTCTCCGAAAAGCTTGTGAGGTTTCCGGGATAGTCGTACCTTTGCACTCGTTCCGCTGAAAAAACGGGGCATTTTAAAGAAGCGATCTTTGAAAGATTTACATAGACAGAAGTAGTACAAGAAGCAAAGGAAAATGATTTTTTTGCACCTTGTCAATTCGTTTAAGACTGCACATATATTATTATATGTTTGCAGTTCCCTATTAAATGAATAATGGATGATCATTCTGAAACAGACAAACGGTCTTGTTCTCGGAGCCTTGGGCTCTGAGCTCAAGTCTAATTATAAAGAAACTTTACAATGGAGAGTTTGATCCTGGCTCAGGATGAACGCTAGCTACAGGCTTAACACATGCAAGTCGAGGGGCAGCATGGCGGAAGCTTGCTTCCGCTGATGGCGACCGGCGCACGGGTGAGTAACGCGTATCCAACCTGCCCATCACTCTG
>JAKSLJ010000029.1 GCA_024401275.1 Bacteroidaceae bacterium
GGATAAGCACCGTATTCCTTGTTTTTGCCTTCGAATACGATATCACACCATTTTCCCTGAATCAAATCTATTTGTGCCATAGTTTCTTTTCTTTATATTAGTTAATGGAGTGATTATTTAATGTTATTAGCTTCAAGCAACTTCTGGTCGTCATCAGTGATCTTAGAGAGCACGTATGTACCGATGTTGCAAATCTGCATTTCGTCAAGAGCGTCAACCATGTTCTTGTAGTTAGCATTGTCTGTACACTTGATGATGACAGTAAGAGGGTGAACTGTACGGCCGTCAACCTTACCGCTCTTGATTTCCTTGAGCTTCTGCTGGTATTCAGCGTCTTCCATCTTACCCTTCTGCTTTTCAATGTCAAGCTTCATCTTTGCTTCCTTCATAAGGAGTACAGGCTGAACGCCTTCACCAGTCTTATGAGTCAAGAACACTTCGCGAATACCTTCTTTACCCCATGTGGTCTTCTTCAGACATTCTGGCTCATTGTACTTAGGCATACCAGCAACGTAAGCGATGCCGTTGTTACCTGAGATGTAGAGAGTGAATGTCTCAGACTCACGAGTTTCATTCTTGTTTTCCTCTTTTGTATCCTGCTTGTTGCTAGGCAGAGTGAGCTGCATAGCCTGAGGCTTAGCGAGAGAGGTACAGAGCATGAAGAAGGTAATGAGGAGCATCATCATATCCACCATCGGCGTAAAGTCGACGCGGGTCTCCATCTTTTTCTGTTTACTTTCTTTCTTAGCCATTAGAGTTCCTCCCCTGTTTTAAGAGTTGTAACAAGATAGTAACGGTCTTCCGAGATATCCTGCATTTCTGACATTACTTTCTTTACGACTTTGTATGGAGTATCACAGTCAGCCTTGAGAGTGATCTTCATATCTTCGCCGAAATTATCACGAGCTGCGATTACCCAATCCTGGAACTGGCTCTGCTTACCGTCAACTGAGTCGGTAGGGAGACCCTTTTCAGCCTGGAATTCGTTGATTTGAGCAGGCTCCATAGCGAACATCTTAGAGAGCTGGTCCATTGGCACACCGATGTTAGTTGTACCTTCGGCAGTCTTGAGCTGTCCCTCTGTGAGGCTAACGCCATAGTCGCTTGCAACAGCTTGTACGAGGGTCTTTTGTGAACTTGGTCTGTCCATACCAAGGAACACTTTGCCCTGTTTGTCAATAAGAATGCTGAGAGCATTCTTCTCTGGAATCTTGATTTCCGATACAGAGCCAGGAGTGTTGACCTTCACTGCTTCATTCTTTGTAAATGTTGCTGTCAACATGAAGAATGTAAGCAAGAGGACCATCACGTCTGACATCGGAGTCATGTCAATCCAGACGGACTTCTTTTTAATTTTTACTTTACCCATAGTTAGTTAAAGTTTTAAGTTAAACAATAGGGAAAAGCAAAATTATTCTGCGTGTGTAGATTCGAAAGTCTTAGCGATTGAATAACCTACCTCATCAAGAGCGAATGTGAGCTTATCGATTCTGTTTGTGAAGAAGTTGTAAGCAACAACAGCAACCCATGAAGTCAAGATACCAGATGCAGTATTAACGAGGGCCTCAGAGATACCAGTAGAGAGCTCGAGAGAGTCACCACCACCACCTTGTGCAAGTGCCTGGAATGACTTGATCATACCAACCACAGTACCGAAGAGGGCTGTAAGAGTACCGAGAGTTACGATAGTTGCGATGATAGGGAGGTTCATCTGGAGAGTTGGCATTTCAAGCTGAGTAGCTTCTTCGTGAGCCTGCTGGATACGAGAAACCTTCTGAGCGAGCTTGAGACCTGTAGCCTCGTCCATCTCCTTGTAAGCCTTGATAGAAGCGAGAACCACGTTAGCTACAGAACCCTTCTGCTTGTTGCAAGTAGCTTCAGCTGCAGCGAAATCGCCAGCAGCAATCTGTGGCTTAATCTGAGCAACGAACTTCTGGAGTGACTGAGTACCGAAGCACTTAGAGAGAGCGATTGTACGCTCAACAGAAAGAGCGATAACTGTGAAGAGGAGAGTGATGATCACTGGTACCACGATACCACCCTTGTACACTGTACCGAGGAGGTTGAGAGGAGCATTTTCGTTGCTACCGTCCTGGAAGTTAGCAGGATTACCGAGGAAGAACTGGTAGAATGCTACTGCAAGGAAGAAACATGCGATGATGATCCAAATCGCGTTACGAACACCCTGGAAGCCCGGATTAGTTGAAGCTTTCTTCTGGGCTGGTTTTTGTGGAGTTGCCATAATTTTTAAATAAGATTTAGTTATTAATAATTTAAGTTAAGTTTTTCAAATGGTTTTACTATTTTATGATAATAGACTGATTTTCACAATTATAGGTGAAAAATCTCTATTATGCACATAGCAAAGTTACAAATTTATTCCAAATCAACGAATAAAATGCAACTTTTTTTTTATTTTTTTTGAAAAATAATTTATGAGAGTCTTTTTTGCTTTTGTTTTTGGGAGAGTTCTTTGAACGAATTTTGGGAACTAAAGTACCCTCCCAAAAGCCATTTTTCCATCTTTTATTTCAGTTTTGCAAGTGTATCTGCAATGCGCTTGATAGCCTCTTTTATGTTTTCGTCGCTTGTAGCATAGCTCATGCGGAAACATTCTGGAGAACCGAAAGCATCACCACCGACAGTTGCTACATGACCAACTTCAAGAAGGTACATGGCAAGGTCTGTAGAGTTGTTAATTACTCTGCCTTCATCGTCCTTCTTGCCGAAGAAACTGCTGCACTTAGGGAAGAGGTAGAACGCGCCCTGTGGCTTGTTTACTTCCAGACCTGGAATCTGAGCAGTGAGTTCTACGATAAGGTCGCGACGGCGTTCGAATGCTTTGCGCATTTCCTCCACACAGTCTTGTGAAGCTTGATAAGCCTCAAGAGCTGCTGCCTGAGAGATAGAGCATGGGCCAGAAGTGTACTGTCCCTGGAGCTTGTTACATCCATTGACGATCCATTCAGGAGCTGCGATGAAGCCGATACGCCATCCTGTCATAGCGTATGCTTTTGAAACTCCATTGACAATGATTGTGCGTTCACGCATGCCTTCAACCTTAGCCATGCTCGCGTGCGCGCCTATATAATTAATGTGTTCATAGATCTCGTCAGCGAGAACATAGAGGTTTTCGTGCTTCTTTATGACCTCTGCAAGAGCGGCAAGTTCTTCCTGAGAATAAACGCTACCTGTAGGGTTGCTTGGAGAGCAGAGGATGAGCATCTTTGTCTTTGGAGTAATTGCTGCTTCAAGCTGTTCTGGAGTGATCTTGAAGTCCTGCTCGATGCCTGCTTCAATGTAAACAGGAGTACCGCCGGCAAGTTTCGCCATCTGTGGATAGCTTACCCAATAAGGAGCTGGAACGATAACTTCGTCACCATCGTTCACGAGTGCCATTACAGTGTTTGTTACACTCTGCTTAGCACCATTTGACACAAGGATTTCCGATGCCTTGTAGTCAAGACCGTTCTCGTTTTTGAGTTTTGCTACAATTGCTTCACGAAGGTTAGCGTAGCCAGGAACAGGAGAGTAGGTAGTGATGTTGTTCTCAATAGCCTTCTTTCCAGCTTCTTTGATGTGAGCTGGAGTTGGGAAGTCTGGTTCGCCTACACTAAGGTTGATGACATCAATTCCTTGCGCCTTCATTTCGGCACTCTTCTGCGACATAGCCAATGTTGCTGATGGTGCCAATCTGTTTAGTCTGTCTGAAAGTTGCATAAAAATTATAAATGTAGAGTATGTCCCATGCGCACCTTCTTAGTCTCGAGGTAGCGACGGTTGTACTCGTTTGGTGTTACTTCTATTGGGATATTTTCTGTTATTTCGAGTCCGTAAGCTTCGAGTCCGATGCGTTTTACCGGATTGTTTGTGAGCAGGCGCATCTTGCGAATGCCAAGCTGACGAAGAATCTGTGCGCCGCAGCCATAGTCGCGCTCATCTGGCTTGAAACCGAGGTGGATATTTGCGTCAACAGTATCTTCGCCCATTTCCTGAAGCTTGTATGCGCGGATTTTGTTCATGAGTCCGATGCCGCGTCCTTCCTGCTGCATATATACTATTGCTCCCTTGCCTTCCTTCTCGATTGCCATCATTGCACGATGGAGCTGCTCACCGCAATCGCATCGCTTGCTGCCGAGAA
Organism: Bacteroidaceae bacterium; assembly: GCA_024401275.1. GTDB lineage: Bacteria > Bacteroidota > Bacteroidia > Bacteroidales > Bacteroidaceae > Prevotella. The sequence continues at coordinate 4,142 of JAKSLJ010000029.1, forward strand.
TGTCGCCTGTTGCGCATGAAGAATGTACGCGAACCAAGATGGATTCATCCTCGTTCCATTCACCTTTGATAAGTGCAAAGTGCTCAAGGCCGTTGCTTTTCTGGCGGAAAGGAATCATGCGGAATGTACCCCAATCAGTTGGGAGGTTTACTTCCTCACCCTTTTCAACAGAACTTTCCTTTTGCAGACGATATGCAATCATGTCCTTGATGGAGATAAGCTTCATGTCATGCTCTTTCGCAAATTCTGCAAGCTGTGGCAGACGAGACATTGTGCCGTCTTCGTTCATGATTTCCATAAGGGCTGCTGCAGGGTAAAGACCAGACAACTTGCAGAGGTCAATAGCTGCTTCGGTATGACCACTACGGCGTAGCACACCATTGTCCTGGGCATAAAGAGGGTTTATGTGACCGGGGCGACCGAATGTCTCTGGCTTTGAGTTCGGATCGGCGAGCGCCTTGATGGTTTCTGCGCGGTCGTATGCAGATACGCCAGTGGTACAACCTTCCAGTTTGTCAATGGTTACTGTGAATGGAGTACCGAGGAGCGATGTGTTTGCCTGCACTTGATGAGGAAGTCCGAGTTCCTCGCAGCGAGAGTTTGTTATTGGTGCGCAAAGCAAACCGCGTGCATTCTTGAGCATGAAGTTTACCTTGTCGGCATCAATTTTTTCGGCTGCGACAATGAGATCGCCTTCGTTCTCGCGGTCTTCATCGTCCACCACGATTACGAATTTGCCTTCCTTGAAGTCGGCAATCGCTTCTTCTATAGTGTTTAGTTTTATCATCGTTTATTGTTCGTTTTCTTCGTCGTTTATTTCATTTTCAGCGTTAGCTTGTCCGCTTTCTTCTTCGTTTATTGTTTCACTTTCAGCGTTAGCTTGCTCGTTTTCAGCATTTGCTTTTTCGCTTTCAGCCATTGCTTGTTTGTATTCCTCGTCCTGTCTTGGCATGAAGCGGGTATGATACATAGGGAAGTCTATCTCCGATTCTTCCGGAATGTCTTTCAAGACGATGAAGTCCATCTCCTTTTCATCCGTAGTTACAATCTCATCCGAAGTCGCAATTTCACCCGCAGGCGTTATAGCCGCCATTGCTTTGCGTTTTCTTCTACTTACAATAGCTTTCTTTAGCGGGCGCAGAGGGTTTATTGTTCGCATTACCTTCTTGAATGCGCGTTTGATGATATTGAACATTCTGATAAAGAGATCTTTGTTGAATACTGTCATGTCGTTGTTGGCACGGTAGGTAACTATTGCGGCAAGCGGAGCAAGTACCGCTGTGGCGAGTAGTTTTCCGAACCATACTGCCCAGAAATGTCCGCGGGCCATACGGTAACCTGTGTTGTCAAGGATAAAGTAGATGATGAACACGATTACCGAAATCAGTACCGGGATACCGAGACCACCTTTTCGGATAACGGCTCCGAGCGGTGCGCCGATGAAGAAGAAGATCAGGCAGGCAAGTGAGAGCGTGAATTTGTTGAATGTCTCCACTTCGTGCATTACAATAAAGTGGTCGCCTTCGTTTGTTACTGCCGCCTTGAACTCTGCCTCCATCTTGTTTCTGCTAGCTTCAGAAAGCGCCAACTGAATGACAGAAAGCTTTTTCTGTTCGGTTAGATTGTAATAGAGAGAGTCCGGAATTTTCTGCTTTGCTTTCTTAGCCTGGGCAATGGTCTCGTTCAGTTTTTTGAGCTGTTCCTTGGTTACAGTCGAGTCCTTCAGATGGATCATTTCCACTTTTGCGGCTTCCGTTCTGAGGAAAGAGCGACCGATGGAGTCGTATAGGCAGTTTACGGAGTCAACGTCAACGGCTATCTTCTTCAAGCTTTTTGAGCGTGCATCGTTTGCAATCCCGGCAGTTTCCACCATGTCGAAGTCGCTGTTGAAGTCAACGATAATCTTCTTCTCCGAGAATGTTTCGCGGCGGTAAGGCACATTCGCCTGGTCGCCGAGTCCCGACTGTCGCATGTTTTCAAACCATTCGCCGCTGTTGAGCGTTAGGAGAAGGTGCTTCTTGTCGGCTGTTGACTGAATCTTTCCGGAGTCGGCGAGAATGATTGCCGCATCTTCGAAACTGTCAGTCATGCGGTAAATCATCAGTCCGTACAGCTCACCCTTTTCCAAATCCTTTTTCTGGACATATATGTTCGAACCCGGTATTCCGTCGTAGAAAACGCCTTCCGGGATCTCCAGTTCTGGGCTTTTCTGTTTCATAGAAAGCAGGAGCTGTGCAAAAGACAGGTTTGCGTTCGGTCCTATGACATTCTGGAAATAGAAAGAGACCCCCATGATGATGCAAGCAATCACGATGAGTGGTCGGAAAGCTTGCATGAGCGATATGCCGGCAGCTTTTATTGCTGTGAGTTCCACGCTTTCGCCAAGGTTACCAAATGTTATCAGGGCGGCAAGAAGGATGGAGAGAGGCAAAGCCTGTGGCACGAGAATCAAGCCCATATACCAGAAAAACTTGGCGAGTACATCCATAGGAATACCCTTACCAATGAGAGTATCGATATACTTCCAAAGGAACTGCATCATCAGCACAAACTGGCAGATGACGAAGGCACCCATGAGCAGCGTGAGAAACTGCTTGGTGATGAACAAGTCTAGTTTTTTGACAATGCGCATATTTCAGGGCGCAAAATTACGAAGATTCTAAGAAATAAGCAAAAAAAGCGCCTTATTTTTTCAATAAGTAGTTTTACTACTTGATAAACTTATTTCCTTTGTCGTCAGTTCTGGCGTTAAAGGCACCATATTGCCATGTTTTTACTCAAAGTAAGCCTCGTCTTCCTCTTCGTAAAAGTCGTGCTGCATATTGTCCGAATAACTGCGGTTGAGCGTCTGGTTGTCGATGGTAAATGAGCGGTCAACGCGGCGATAGTCAAGCGAATGTCCCATCAGCCAGTAGTAAGTGTCGAGCTGATAGAACAGTCGGGCTGGTTTTCCGTGGTCTATTCCTGGCAATTCGCTGTATATGAGCAGATTGCCTCCAAAATTGCTTCTTATTCCGTTTACCACCTTCTGCGAAGCGCTTACCGGCACGAGTCTGTCTGCTGTGCCATGAACTATCCAGAGCGGAACCTGCGAAAGTCCTGCATACTGCTGGTCGCTGCAACCGCCACCCATAGCCATAGCCGCTGCTATTCGTTCCGGATGGGCATTTACGAAGTCCATCGTACCATAGCCGCCAAGACTCATTCCGATGACATAAATCCTGTTATGATCCACGCGATAGTATTTTTCCATGTAGTCCAGCAGCTTCACCAACTTTTCCGGATTCCATGGTCCGCCAGGATTCTGTGGCGCAAGGCACACTGCATCCAGTTCCAAACCTCGTTCCAAGGCAGCAATGGTGCCGTATTTCTTCACCTTGTTCAAGTCGTTTCCGCAGAGACTTTTGCCGTGCAGAAAAACCACCAATGGCATCTTCTCATTCGTTTCATTGAAGAAATATGGCGTCGAAACCCAGAAGTTGTAGTTGCCCGCCACCACGCCGCGCTTTGCCTCCAGCGTGTAGTTCTGTTGGGCAAGGCAGGCGGATGTGGTAAACAATGCGGATGTTATGAATAATAATGTTAGAAAGAGAATTCTTTTCATCTTATCTTACAGTTCAATCTCTACTTATAGTTCAATCTCAACTTACAGTTCAATCTCAACTTATAATTCAATCACGACTTATAATTCAATCTCGAATCACAATTCAGTCACATTTATGTGTAGGGCATCCTTAAAGAGCTTGATGTCATTGGCAGACTTTACCTTCTGTCCGAGACCGCCGCCCTGTTTGCGGAACTTATTGAATTTCGCCAGGAGTTCTTCCGGCACAATCTCGCAAAGGCAGAATTCGTTGAATTTAGTCTCAGGGATAGTCATTCCCGGGTCGTTCATGTCGCCGTCGTGGTGCAGTTCTATAAGCTGCTGTATGTCGTCTATTCGTACGCAGAGCTCGTTGTGGGTGTTCTTCCACGCTGTGAGAACTCCGTCGTTTCGCTTTGCTGGAGCCGCGAAGATGGCGCGCTCGTGTCCGTTTCTAGGCAGTTTCTTGTTCAGGTCGTACATCATGAGCTTGTTCATTTCTACGATAAGCACATTGCCCGCCTCTTTGCCATAGCCAAGAACCAGATAGCCGTCAGTCTCGTCCTCGTGTATTGCAAGCGACAGGTGAGTGTCCTCGTAAGTCGGCTCGTCAGTAAGCTTATATTGTTCTTTCGGCAGGAAGTGCAGGAATCGTGGCGATGCAACAAAGTCCGCCTCGTAGTCGTAGAGCGTGTTGTTGCGCCATTTGCTTGTCGCTATCTCGTAGTAAGCCTTCTCTGCGATAGCCGGCTTTTCCTCCGTTTCCTCTTGCTCCACAGCCACTTCCTCCACGATATCGTTCTTGTGCTTCTCCATGTATTTGTCGTAAGCGCGCTGGTGCATGAATCTGAAGCTCTCCAAGTCTTCCTCTGGCAGTCGGCGTTTCTCCGTGTCCTGTCTGATCCATACGGCACCTTTGTAGCGTATCAGTTCCGGCGCTGGTTTTACATGAACCACATACACCTTATAGCCTTCGTCTTCCTCCCATACCGAGTTCAGTGTACATTGGTTGGCTATCGTTCCCAGTTCGCGGTTTATCAGATTGTGTACATATCTGCCGTAACCGTCTTCGTTTCTGAGCAGATATTTCATGTCATTCTGCACACCGGTAGCCACACCGAGGTCAGACACACCGAGATAAAGCGTGCCGCCCTCGTCGCTGTTTAGGAATCCGCAGACCACCTTCATGATTTCAGCACCCTGCAGATTGGTTTCCGGCTGCATGTTATTGTCTGCCGGATAAACAATGGAAGTCTTGAACTCAACCGTTTGCGATTCTATGCCGTAGTTCTTTCTTTCTGCGATGTAAGCTTTCACGCCGAGCTCTTCGTTGATAGTGTCCACGAGCTGTCGCTTCACGTTCGGCAGACCGAATCGCGAAGTGAGCAGAACGGAAATCGCCAGGTCGGCAGCATCGCGTATAGCCTCATTGTGTGTAGTGGAGCGAATCTGCAGCAGATTGTCTATGCCAGTGTCGTTCTTCAGTGAGTCCAGGATGCGGAACTTTGTTATGGCCTCGTTTATCATGTAGTCCGACTGAATGAGCTCATTGTCAGCCGTGTTTATGAACTCCGTGAGTTTCTCCTCGTCCACCTTGCCGCTCTTCTCGTAGTCGTAGAACATCTTCAGGATAGACTTTCTCTGCTCGTAGTATTCCATTTCGTCCTCATTGTTGAGCATCTTCGAGAGAATGCCCGCTATGGAAAGGTAAGCGTAAGTCTCCTCGCGGCTCTTTGAGAGTACGGATTGGCGGTCGAGTATGCCGATTATTTCCTCCACATATTCCGCAGACATCAGTTCGTCTGGCAGAGCATCCTCGTCAACATCGTCAAACTCGCTGCTGTCGTATCTCACATTGAGCATCAGTTCCTTAAGCGCTTCCAGAGAGTCGAAGTGTGCGCGGCTTGAGTCGCGGTATTTGCAGATGAATTGTCCCGTGTTCGTTCTGTCTATGATGGTCGCTTCCACATAGTCGCCAGCCTTCAGGAAAGGCGCATTGTTCACCGACATGCGGCACGACAAACCGCAGTCGGCAATGCCCACATAGTATCTATCGTGATATTCCTCGCCGGAAACATCTTTTATGTACATGGTAATCGAGCTGCCAAGTCCCCAGCCGTCGGAGTCTTCAAAGAAGAATTTCTTTATTTCCTCGAGCATGGAGAAGCGGTAGAGTCCCTCCTCGTCAGGTCCATCCATAACCCTGGCAGGCAAGTACATCGGCGCTCCGTTTTCGTCCATGAAGCAGCTCATGAGGTCGTCCGTGCGGTAGATGTTGTACTTTATTATTTCCTTCAGGCTGAGCCATCCTTCGCCCTCCACATGCTCATCTTGCAGACGGCAGTAGAAAGCGCTTTTGTCATCGTTGGCATAGAGCACTTTCACTGCATATCCCGACTTGTTCCTTTCCGGCTCCACCTTTATTATAGAATTCCTCTGGTCCTTTACGGTGTCGAGGCTTCGCTCTATTTCGCGCCAGAACATGGCGTGCTTGTTTATGTCCTTCTGCTTTTTGATTTTCGTTATTGGCTTGCTGTCGGTCAGTACGCTGAGGTTGTCCCAGCTGATGAACTTCTCCGGCAGACTGTTCACGAGCTTCTTCGTGAGTCGGTTTTCCGGTCTTATGCTGATGCCTTGCGGACGAACCAGCAGCGAGATGTTGTTGCCGTTGTATGCCTGCTCCTGTATTGACGGAAGGTTTTGCGCCTGCATCAGTTCGTCGCTTATCTGTAGGTACAGATGCTCCAGGTTGTTTATGTGGTGCCATTCATACTCCAGCTTTTCCTGGTAAGTGTGGAAAAGGCAGCGGTAGGAAGCACGCAGCAGTTCTTCCGAGTACATCCTCTTTATATATGACAGCATTTTGTAGAGCAGCGAGCGATTGTAGCGGCGATCCACATCGTCGTTCTCGTTTACCAGGAGCAGCTGTATGGCGATGGCTTTTATCAGTTTGCTGATGAGGGTGCCGTTGGAGTCGCGAGTGGCTTTTTTGCGATATGCGTTAATGAACATTTCGAGCATATCTACGAAAGCCGAGCGGAAAGGCTCTGCCTGCCAGTTGTCTTTCGTTCCGCCAAGGATGATTTGGAATATGCTCTCCATCTTTTCCGCCATGAGTTCTTCCTTCTGGTTGAAGATGCAGAGAATGGTTCGCAGTTTGCGCTCCGGCTGATAGAGATATTCCGACTCTTCCAGGTTCTGCAACTGCTCGGCTATGTAGTCGTTCTCCGTATTGTTGTTCAGATGGCTGAAGGCAAGCTCGTAGTCCTCCGTCTTGCGCAGAACAGCCGACAGCCTCTTCTGCCAGTCTTCGCGGTTTGTCTTTGCCAGGTTCTTCAGGTAGTTCGACTTTTCGAGCAGATAAAGGCAGATGTTCTTGAACACCGGCAGATAGATGTCGCAGTCGCTCTCTTCCGACCACAGCACCAGGTTGTCTATACATTCCACAAAGCTCAGCATCCATGCCTCGTCCTGTGAGTTGTATAGGTTCTTTGTCTCGTAGAGTGTGTCGTCGGTGTTTATGAGGTTTGAGATTTTTTCTTGCAGTTCCTCGCTCAGTTCGCATTGCTTGAATAGGGTTTCAAAACTGAAAAACAAGCTGTTGGCTATCTGTCTCTGCTGCTTTTCTTCCAGCTTCAGAAACATGTGGTAGCCATTCTTTATGCTTTTTACGCTACATTTTACATGCTGTCCGATGAAAGGGTCGCTATCGTAGTCCGTCATCCAGAATCTCAGACCGTTCGTGTCGCTGACGATGTAGTTCGAGTTTTGTATTCCGACCACTTGAAACGGATAGGTTTCTCCCACCTTATATAAATGGTTCACTATAGGCACTAAGTCTTGCGTCAGCGTTATGTTTCCGTTTCCGTCGTCCTTTGCCATGCACTTTATTTCCGTTTCGTGGGTAGGCGACTTTGCTTGGAAATTAAACATTTTGACGTAAAATTCACGCCCCATATAGTTTACTGTGTAATAACTTCGTGAGTTGTCCCTTCTCGTTCCAACTACTTTCAGTGTTACTTTTTGTTCCATAATAAAATTGATTTTTTGCTGGGAATTTGCTCCCGTGGTTAGTTAAATTTCGTGCAAAGTTAGTCATTTCTTTCCATATATTCAAAACTGGCACTTGATTTTTCGTTTTTTTTAACATGTTAAAGCCATATATGTTACTGTTTTTCCGTTTCTAAATGAAAAGAAATAGTATCTTTGCAGCAAAAATTAAGGTATATATATACAATACTCAATTCTCAATTATCCATTCTCAATTTCTCAATTCTCAATTATCAATAAAAAAAATAGATGGTTTCAGTAGATGCTCTGACCGTCGAATTCGGCGGCACAACACTTTTCAAGGACATTTCGTTCGTCATAAATCCGAAAGACCGCATAGCGCTTATGGGCAAGAACGGCGCGGGCAAGTCAACCCTGCTCAAGATTCTTGCCGGAGTGCGAAATGCCACTCGCGGCAGTGTGTCGGCACCGAAGGACTGCACTATCTGCTATCTCCCGCAGCACCTCATGACCGAAGACGGCAACACCGTTTGGGACGAGGCTCTCAAGGCTTTCGCCCACATCAACGCCATGGAGGAGGAGATAAACAGCATCAACGAGCAGCTTACCACTCGCACCGACTATGAGAGCGACGAGTATATGGCACTCATTGAGAAGGTCAGCATGATGAGCGAGAAGTTCTACGCCATCGACCGCACCCATTTCGAGGAAGATGTTGAGAAGGCACTGCTCGGTCTCGGTTTCGAACGCACTGATTTCCAGCGCCAGACAGCGGAATTTTCTGGCGGTTGGCGTATGCGTATAGAGCTGGCGAAACTCCTTCTCCAGAAGCCCGATGTGCTGCTCCTCGATGAGCCAACGAACCATCTCGACATCGAGTCTATCGGATGGCTTGAGCAGTTCCTTATGGACTCCCAGATGGCAGTTGTAGTCATAAGCCACGACCGCCGTTTCATCGACAATATCACTACCCGAACCATCGAGGTTACGCTCGGCAGAATCTACGACTACAAGGCAACCTACAGCCACTATCTCGAACTCCGCAAGGAGCGTCGCGCACAGCAGCAGAAGCAGTACGACGACCAGCAGAAGCTCATTGCTGAGGCTAAGGAGTTCATCGAGCGCTTCAAGGGCACATATTCCAAGACCTTCCAGGTGCAGAGCAAGGTGAAATGGCTTGAGAAATTCGAACTTGTAGAGGTTGACGAGGAAGATACATCGGCTCTCCGACTGAAGTTCCCGCCGTCACCACGAAGCGGCAATTATCCTGTCATCTGCGATGGGGTAGGGAAGTCCTACGACGGCAAGACCGTCTTCTCCGGCTGCTCGTTCACCATTGAGCGTGGCGAGAAGGTGGCGTTCGTGGGAAGGAATGGCGAGGGTAAATCTACTCTCGTGAAGTGCATCATGCAGGAGATAGAGCATGACGGCACGCTCACCATCGGTCATAATGTGCAGATAGGCTATTTTGCCCAGAACTCCGCTTCGCTCCTCGACGAGAACAAGACCATCTACGAGACCATTGACGATATTGCTGTCGGCGATATGCGCTTGAAGATTCGCGACCTTCTCGGCGCCTTCATGTTCGGTGGCGAGGAGAGTCAGAAGAAGGTTAAGGTGCTCAGTGGTGGCGAGCGCGTGCGACTCTGCATGATAAAGCTGCTGCTCGAGCCGGTCAATCTCCTCATCCTCGACGAGCCGACAAACCACCTCGATCTCAAGACAAAAGACATCCTCAAGCAAGCCCTCCGCGACTTCGACGGCACCCTCATCTGCGTCTCTCACGACCGCGACTTCCTCAGCGGACTCACCACGAAGACCTACGAGTTTGGCGGTGGCAGGGTGAAGGAGCACCTCTGCGGCGTCGATGAGTTCCTTGAGCAGAAGAAGATGGACACTCTTGCCGAGCTTGAAAGGAAGTAAGCCATTCTGTTGCAACAGCACAGCTCCAAGATTATATGTAGTTCAAAGAAACTGGATAAGAAATAAAAGAAACTTACTGAGCGACGAACCCTGCATTATAGCCGCCCCTTATCAAGGGGCTCTAAATCTTTGAGCAAAACAAAAGAAATCTTTAATCTTTAATTTTTAATATCAAATATAAGATGCGCTTTTTTGAATCAATAAAAGAAACCGTAAGCAACAGTTTCAATTTCGACGGCCGTGCTGAAGCAGGCGAGAAAGGCAACTGGATAAAGTTTTCCGTTGCGTTGGCAGTAGTTGTAACACTCTTGGCAGTGTTCCTCATCTTCCCGTTCATCAAGAAGAACCTGCCCGAAGATGCACCCGTCAATCCGCTTTACATCTACTCCCTTCCGTTCGTCATCTATGTCCTCTTTGAAGTCGTCGTAACCATCGGACTCGTAGTGCGCACAAGCAACAATAAGCTTGCCGAAGACGAGGATAATCCGAATAGCATGGCGTTCACCATCGCTTCCATGTTCGTCTCTCTGCTGCTCTTTGTGGCCATCTGCTTCTCATGCTATATTTACGCCACAACATTCAATAATGTCAGCGAGCAGATTACCAAGCAGACCATCGAGAAGGTTGACCTCGGACTCTCCGTTTATTGGGGCAATAAGAACATCGGAGCTAAGACTGAGGCTGAGCCTGGCGACAAGTTCGCGTGGGGAGAGATAAAGACCAAGGAGGAATTCTACTACGACGAGTGCGAGACTACCGAAGACAGCATCGCCGACTTGAAGAAGGATGGCTATGTTGACGATCGCGGTGTGCTTACTGCCGCTCACGATGCTGCCACAGTCAACACCAACGAGGGCGAAGGCTGGCGCACACCAACCGCTGCCGAGCTCAAGGAACTTCTTGAAAAGTGTACATGGAAGGCGGAGTACATCCACGATGTCAAGGGCTATCGCATCACAGGTCCTAATGGCAATAGCATCTTCCTCCCTGTCTGCGCACAGCATAAGCACATGCACAATGGCGACTGGAACTACGGCCACTACTGGTCGTCAACGGCTTACAACGACGAATATACTTCCTCTGCCCTCTACTTCGACTTCACTGACGACTCCATCGCCAGCCGCGTTCATCGCGACTACGGCCTAAGCATCCGCCCTGTAAGCAACAAGTAGCCTCTCCACATCCTCTTCCTTCGTCGCCCACGAGCAGACGAATCGCACTATGCTCTCCGTTTCGCCGCGAGGTCCCCAGAACTCGAATGTCGCCACCTTGAGCAGATTGTCGATAACCTCGTTAGGCAACTTGAAGAACTGCTGGTTCGTAGGCGAACAGATATATGGCGCGTAGCCTTTTGCGGCAAATCCGTCGCGAAGGGCTACAGCCAGCTTTACCGCATGCGCAGCAGCTCTGGTGTAGAGGTTGTCAGTGAAGAGAGCCTCAAACTGCACACCCAGCAGTCTGCCCTTTGCCAGCAGACCACCGTGCATCTTCACCATCGTAGTGAAGTTCTTGAAGCGAGCCTTGTTCGTTATCACCACAGCCTCACCGAACAGCGCACCCTGCTTAGTGCCGCCGATGTAGAAAGCGTCAGCCAGTCGGGCTATGTCGGCAAGGGTAACATCATTCCCTTCAGCCACAAGACCGTAGCCCAGTCGTGCGCCGTCAATGTATAGCGCCTTGTCCCATTTGTGGCACGCAGCACTGAGCTGCTCCAGTTCCTTCAGAGAGTATAATGTGCCGTATTCCGTAGGAAAAGAGATGTACAGCGCACCCGGAGCCACCATGTGCTCGTAGGTCTCGTCGGCATAGAACGACGAAAGATACTGCTCCACGTCTGCCGCCTTCACCTTTCCTTCGTACGATGGCAGGGCGAGCACCTTATGTCCCGCGTTCTCGATGGCGCCGCTCTCATGCACATTGATATGTCCAGTCTCAGCCGCCATCACGCCCTCAAAGCGGTCGAGTAGGGTGTCTATGACCGTCTTGTTCGTCTGGGTACCACCAACGAGAAAGTGTACCTGCGCATCGGGAGCATCGCAAGCCTGGCGTATAAGTTCCTTGGCATGAGCCGTGTGATCGTCGAAGCCATAGCCTACGGTCTCCTCCATATTCGTTTCCGTCAGTTTTTGGATAATCTCTGGCAGAGCACCTGCCATATAGTCGCTGTCAAAGTGTAGCATAGGTTTGTTCGGGTTTGGGGTTATTGATGTAGGGCGAAGATTTAATGTCCGCCCTACAAAAACAAATCCCAAACACTTGAATTTCAAGTATTTGGGAGAATTTGTTGGAGGTGCGTTGCGGAGTCGAACCGCACTAACTGGTTTTGCAGACCAGGGACTAAACCGCTCATCCAACGCACCAACTTTCGTTTTTGCGGGTGCAAAGGTACTAATATTTTTGCAACTTATGCCGCCTTGCATTGAGTTATTTTCAAAAAGTCATACTTTTCTTGATGTATGATTGGCGCTAGACATTCAGTGTACCATGTACGGTAAAGCGAATACCATTAAGAGAAAAGTTGTTTGTTTGTTTGCGTTTTCCCACAGATCTCTCAGATTTACACAGATAGAGTGGGGGCAAAAGCCTTCGGCGAACGTAAATTATCGCAAATGTCACGTAAATTATCGTAAATTAAAAAATATAAATTATCGTAAATTTACGTTTTATTTACGGCAATTTGCGTTAAAATAAATATATAATTTCATGTAAATCGCGTTAAAATTAAAAATCTCATCTGTGGTTATCAGTGAGATCTGTGGGAGCCCCCAAGCTTCTCGGATTTTGGAGAGAGTGTGTGAGAAAAAAGTAGTTTTTCGTTCATTGTTTTGAGAAATAACAATTAAAAGAGGCTATTTGATGCGGATTTACATCATAAAATTTTGTCGTTTGATGGAAAATGTTTAATTTTGCAGCATGAAGTCGTGGTCAATGCTCGGTGTAATTCAATTTAGTGCGGAAGTCCCTGCCACGTGAAGCACCACTTTTTCTTCGGAATCTGTAAACCATAGCGACCGCGCGGGGCAGACTTAAGCGTTCCTATTTGGGACGCTTTTTTCGTTTGCGTACCTGCGACTTGTCGATAAAAGGAACATCCTCACTCGGAACAGTAATACTGTATTCCACTTTCTCCTGAGTTCGCTTTCTTACACCCACCAGCATCTTCACCTTACCTAGATCTTCTGACGAATAACGCATCATCAACATTTCTTTGAAGGGTTTCTGATTGCTGTTTTCTTTGACTTTCACCACACAAACTTTTGTTGCTTTCGCCATTACCTCCTCCATGTGAAGTACGGCTTTTGTTGATTGATAACGGTGGGCTGAATGAGTGACAGACTCGAGAAGGAATACCTGATTCACCTTGATGTATTCTTTTATATCCTCATTATACACGCGAGGATTCATCTCGTGGTCGGCTCTCCATTGCTGAACATACTGATGGATTATCTCTCTGCGCAGGATCTTTTCCTCTTGCGTCTCACCCATCGGGATTCCTTCTGCATCGAGTACAATCGATGGTTCCTCTTTTACTTCATTGGTAGGATCATCCTCGCAGACAAGCCATTCGTACTCTTCTTCGTTTTGAATGTAAGAGTATTCGAACAACATTTCCACCAGTTCGTATTCATATTTATCTTCTGTGGTTGTCATACCGTTCATCATTAGAATATAATGTTTTTCATTCCTGTCTGGCTTTTGGTGGCTAAGACGCGGCAAAGTTACATATTTCCAGGCAATTCACAAACATGCAAGACATTTTTTTCGTTTGTTTGTTTGTTTGCGTTTTTTCCGTACAACGAATGAATAAAGCGTACAGTTTGTGAAATTCACAGATTGTACGCTTTCTTTTCATATACTGTTTGCGAAACAATTTCAAAACACCCTACCTTTGCAGTGTCAAAAAACAAAAATGGCACTCAAAACTTTAACATTAAAAACTAAAAACTAAAAACCAAAAACCAAAAACTTAAAACATTAACTCATTAAAAACTCAAAACATTATGAAAAAGTTTCTCTCAAAAATCATGTTCGCAACAGTAGCAGTTCTCTCAGTAGCAGGTTTCACATCTTGCAACAACGCAGACGATGATCCTATCGTTCCAGTACCACAGCCAACAGCTCAGGAGCAGCCTAAGTATCAGCAGGTTCCAGCCTATGTAACAGCCGTTTCCGAGAGCATCCTTAACATGTATGATGTGAAGGTTACTCTTCACAGTGGCGACAAGTCACAGGATGTCATTCTGGCAAAGGCAGATGGACAGGCGGTGGATGACAACAGCGAGGGCAAAACCGTAACTTGCTATAAGTTTATGTTTACCGAAATAGACGGTCAAAAAGGCATCAGCGCAGCAGAAGTAAAGGTTACCCCAAAGGCAGATATCAAGACAACACTTGCCAGCATGCCGGAAAATGAGACCATCTATGTGATGTACGGCGCAGAAATGCTCATGGCATCAATTGATGCTAATGGCAAGGTAGTGAATGCCCGTGGAGTGTTCATGCACCGTAACTATGTTGTTCCTACAAAGATGATGCAAGATATGGGCAATGGAAAGTTTGTCTATGAAGCAGAGGCAGAGCTCTTAGAGACTTTCCTAAATAAATAATTATAAATAATACAATCGTCAGCCATCCGCAACGCCCTCTTGTGATGCCTGCGGATGGCTTTTGCTATATAAAAAAAATGATAAAGTTAACGATAACAGAATTCGTTAAACAGAAATTGAAAAATTAAAACAACGATTATGAAACATTACAATCAATTAATTAGCTCAAAAGCCATGGTTTTTGCAGCTATCACAGGTATCTCATCAGTATTCGGTCTAACAAGCTGTCAGGATGATGACGACTTCTACACTCCGACTCAGCAGATGGGTGAAAAAGAAAAGATGGATGGCGATGTAATAGAGATCGAACCTGAGGACTCGCTCGCCGTGACTGACAAGAATTTCATGTACGACAATCTCGGTACATCTTCACCTAGCCAGTATGTGGAGGGCTTTGACTACGGCCGGAATAATCTCCCGACAAACCGCTTTGGTGCTGGAGAAGCATTCTGCCTGATGAAGGATATCGCAACCTATGCAGTATCGAACTACAAAGAAATCCTTGAAAATCCATTAAATGCTGTGAAGTTTACATTAGGAAAGATATTTGAGGAAAAAGAGCCTGACATCATGGGTGAACTCCAGACCATGCAGAAACAGATCAATGAGGTGGAGAAGATACTCAAGGCTGCTGACGGCAAACTCGACAACATAGAGTATGCACGGATATACAACGAACGTGTGAAGAACCTCGTCAGTCTCCGCTCTGCCAACTGTACTCACCTGGCTTCCTACTACGAATATATGGCAAAGGGCGATACCGATAATGCAAACAAGGTGCTTGACGCTTGGAAGGGGAATGTGATAAATGGCAATAGCGTAGAGTACACCGTGAAGGAATTTCTTGAACTCACTCCACAGTGCAACAATATGGGACAGAAGTCAGTGACCGAGGTTTACGACTATTGGGTGTTCCAGACCACTCCTTGGGAGCACATGGGCTACGACAAGCGCGACGCACTCCGCCAGGGTGACATCCTTACAGCATACGCTGGCTACGTACTCTTAAAAGCCTGCTACGAAAAAGACCTTCTAGTCAAGCGTAAAACCAATCTTTGCGAACTCAACCAAGCATTTAAGAATTTCTGCGAGTTCTACAAAGGTAGGGAGCGTGTAGAGCGCCACGACGACCGTATCGTATGCCAGATCAAGGGTGCAAACATCGTGTTCCAGAAGAATATCAAGGTGCGCGACATGCTGAATCACCCTTGGCGTCCAGACAACTCTGTAATTTACGGTATCGAACAGTTCATGTACGGTGACGGTATCTGGGAAAAGGGTAAAAAGGGAAAGTTTGACTTGATCGAAAGTTCCACTGTACGCAAGAATTCGCTCACAAAGGATGAGGCAAAAGCAATCTATGACTACTACAACTCTGAGGACAGCAGTAAGATTCCTGGTATCAAGAATGTAAAGAGGGATGCCAACGGCAAGTATTCACTTGAAAGCATCATGAAGAGTGCAGGCTTCAATCTCAACCAACTCGAGGAGGGCAAGAAGCACGTGATGACGCTCAACGATGACTGCCACATGGAGAACGAAAGCGTCTTCAACAACAACCGCCTTCTCTTCTTCAACAATGTGGTACTTGCAAACGATGCAGAGAATCCATTCCGCAGCGACTGGAAGGTCGGTGTATTGTGGTTAATCCACAAGTTACCGACCCAAACTAAAGGTTTTCGCGACATCTTCAAGCGCTGGGACAACTACGAAACTAAAGACGCTCAGTACTTCTACACCAACATCGAGAAGCGCTACACTGACATGAAGCCTTTCAACTGATCGTGGCAACTTTTTCCGTACAACGAATGAATAAAGCGTACAGTTTGTGAAATTCACAGATTGTACGCTTTCTTTTCATATACTGTTTGCGAAACAATTTCAAAACACCCTACCTTTGCAGTGTCAAAAAACAAAAATGGCACTCAAAACTTTAACATTAAAAACTAAAAACCAAAAACTCAAAACATTAACTCATTAAAACTCAAAACATTATGAAAAAGTTTCTTTCAAAAATCATGTTCGCAGCAGTAGCAATCATTTCAGCTACAGGTTTCACATCTTGCAACAACGCAGACGATCCCTATGTTCCAGAAGCAGCAAACGCTCAGGAGCAGCAGGATAAGAGCAGCGCAGTTCCAGCTTATGGAGTAGTTCTGTCAGACAACCTCCTTGACATGTACGATGTAATGCTTGTTCTGCACAGTGGCGACCAGTCAAAGGAAGTAGCTCTGACAAAAACCAATGCTCAATCACAAGAAAACTTAGATGCTAAAACTATTCGCTATAAGTATTTCTATACAGAAGTTAACGGAAGGCAGGGAGTTGACTGTGTAGAAGCCAAAGTCACTCCAAAGGCAGACATCAAGACAACCCTTGAAAACATGCCAAACGAAGAGGTTACCATGATCTACGGATCAGGTCCAATGAAGGCTGTATATGATGCTAACGGCAAATATATGGGTGATATAGATAAGCTGCTCATTACAGTTCGTTCACACATCCTTCCAAGCAAGATGCTGGTTGAGTACAACGGAACAATGGAGTATGACTCTTACACAAAAGTCATTGAAGCCGCTCTCTCACAGAAGAATTAAACCATAAGCCATCCGCAACGCTCTCTTGTGAAGCCCGCGGATGGCTTTTTGTGTTTGCGGTTTTGCCCCGCCCGAGCCGAAGGCAAAGGGAATTTTCGTTTGTTTGTTTGTTTGCGTTTTTTCGGAAAAAACTGCGAGAACTTGATTTCTGAAGGAAAAGAGAGGATAGGGTATGGACATTAAAAATGCCACCGTTAAGGACGATGGCAACCTAATGTTTTCACAACGGAATAATCCTTATTGTGAATTGCTTAGAAATTGCTGCAAAATTAGTGTATTTGAACGAAATACACAAATTTAACCAACTTTTTTTCTCTCTCTTGCTTTATTTTTATCAAAAAACACTAACTTTGCTCCCCAAATAAGCATAATTATCATGAAAAAGATTATCGGTTTAGACTTAGGAACAAACAGTATTGGTTGGAGTGTAATCAACTCCACAGACGACAATATTCTCACAGGAATAGACGACGCAAATAGCCGCATCATTCCTATGACCGCAGATATTCTTGGAAATTTTGAAGCGGGAAATTCCGTTTCACAGACAGAAACCCGCACAATGAAGCGCGGTGCTCGCAGACTTCGTGAGCGTTTCCTTCTTCGCCGCGAGCGTTTGCTTCGCATTCTCAATCATTTGAATTTCCTGCCATCTCATTTCGCAAAAGAACTTGACCGTTACGGCAAGTTCAATAAGGACTCTGAGCCTAAGATTGCCTGGAACAAAGAACAAGGTAAAAACCAATTCCTCTTTATGGATAGTTTCCTGGAAATGGTGGATGATTTCGGCAAAGCGAATCCTTCATTAATTGAAGGCGGAAAACTCGTACCATACGATTGGACATTATATTACCTACGAAAGAAAGCGCTTACTCAAAAGATTTCAAGGGAAGAACTTGCTTGGGTTCTGCTCAGTTTCCTTCAAAAGCGCGGATACTCGCAGGTTGCAGGGTTGGACGAAACTCTGGAGGAAGAGAAGCAACCGAAATCAAGAGAGTACTTCCACAAAGGCAAAATCATGAGTATTACAGATACGGGGCAAGAGTTCAAGAAGAACAAAATCTTCCTCGTAGCGCTTGCCGATGGTCTTAAAGGTAAGCTCTTCCGAAGAGAGAAACCTGACTGGGAGGGCGAGACAAAAGACATCATCGTTACCGTCGCATTGAAAGACGGCAAGGAACGCATGGACGAAAGTCTCAACATTCCGGATTGCAAGTTCAAGATTCCGACAGAAGCAGAGTGGAACGAGAAGTGGGAATTGGTAAAGAAACGCACACAGAACGACATCTCGGGCAGTGGCAAAACCGTCGGCTCTTACATTTACGATGCCATTCTTGAGAATCCGTCGCAGAAGATTATCGGGAAACTTGTTAGAGTTGTTGACCGAGAGTTTTACTATGACGAACTACATCGCATACTGAAAGCACAATGCGACTTCCATTCAGAGCTGCAAGACAGAAATCTTTACGAAGAGTGTATTTCCCTTCTCTATCCAACAAACGAAGCTTATCGCAAAAGCATTGAAGGCAGAAACTTCGAGTATCTCATTGCCGACGACATCATCCTCTACCAACGCCCTCTGAAGACAAAGAAGTCCCTTATAGCCAACTGCCAATACGAAACCATGAAAGGCGTTGACGGCAAGCAATATGGGCTGAAATGTATAGCAAAATCTCATCCGCTATTTGAGGAATTCCGTCTGTGGCAATGGATAGCAAACCTCCGCATATTCAAGCGTGAAGATACTGTTGACGGAAAACTGACCATAGACCACGACATAACCGGCAATCTGCTTCCTAACAAGGATGCTTACGCTGAGCTGTTCGAATGGCTTAGCCACAAGGCTGATATTTCAATGGAAAACCTTCTTTCCTTCCCTGGTTTCAATCTGGAAAAGAGAAAGAGGGAGAAACTTGGCGCGCAGTATCGTTGGAACTATGTCGAGGATAAGTCTTTCCCTTGCTGCACAACAAGGGCTAAGATTGCAGACCGTCTGGACAAACTCAATATCAGCGAAGAGGTTCTAACGGACAGCCTCCTTGATAATCTATGGCAGATTCTTTACTCTGTTTCTAAGAAATCGGAGTTGGAAACTGCCATGAGGACTTTCTGCTTGAAGAATTTCCCACAGACAGACGCAGAAGAGTTTGCCAAAGTATTCTCGAGATTCCCTTCTTTTGACAAAGACTATGGCTCATATTCTGCCAAGGCTATCAAAAAACTTCTTCCACTCATGCGCATGGGCAAATACTGGAATGCGGATACCATTGACAGCAACACTAAAGACCGCATACAGAAGATCATTGACGGAGAATTTGACGAAAGCATACAGAACCGCGTTCGTAAGAAGACCATAAAGCTCAATCAGGAAGAAGATTTCCAAGGTCTTCCTGTATGGCTTGCATGCTATGTCGTTTACAATCGCCACAGCGAGGCAGGAGAAGTACAGCGATGGGAGAAGCCGGAAGACATTGACGCTTTCATCAAGACTTTCAAATCGCAGTCGCTTCATAACCCTATCGTTGAGCAGATTACTCTCGAAACGCTCAAGACCGTCCGCGACATCTGGGCTACATACGGAAAGCCGAGCGAAATACACATTGAACTTGGTCGCGAACTGAAGAAGACGAACAAGGAAAAGGAACGCATCATGCGCCAAAACGCAAAGAATGAGATTGCCAATCTTCGCGCTAAGGCGATGCTCTTGGAACTTGCAAATCCGGATATGCATGTGGACAATGTGCGCCCATATTCGCCTTCTCAGCAGGAGCTCTATCGCATTTACGAAGATGGTGTGCTGAACGATTCTGACATCGTTATTCCTGACTATATTACGGAAACCTTAAAGAAATACGAACAGTCAGACCGAGCAAAATGGCCTACTCATTCTGAAATCATAAAGTATAAGTGCTGGCTTGAGCAGAACTACCGCTCCCCATACACAGGCAGAGTCATTCCGCTCTCCAAGCTGTTCACTCCAGCCTATCAGATAGAACATGTCATTCCGCAATCGCGCTATTTCGATGACTCCTTCTCAAACAAGGTCATCTGCGAAGAGGAAGTAAACCAGCTGAAGGATTCGCAGCTCGGCTATGAGTTCATCAAGAACCATCACGGTCAGAAACTCTCTGGCGGCATTGAGATTTTCAGCATTGAAGCTTACGAGGAGTTCGTCAAGAAGCACTATGGAAATGATAAGCGTAAGATGACGAATCTTCTGCTTGAAGATATTCCGGAAAAGTTCATCGCGCGCCAGATGAACGACAGCCGCTACATCAGCAAGCTCATCTCAAACCTCCTGTCAAACATCGTTCGCGAAAAGGACGAGGACGGTGTTGTTTCCAAGAATGTCATTGCCGTCAATGGAAATGTAACCACACAGTTAAAGCGCGACTGGGGCATGAACGATGTTTGGAATCGCATCATTCTCCCTCGTTTCCAGAGAATGGAGGAGATAGACAGCGAACACAAGTACACTGCACTCTCTCGCGAAGGTCATCTCATTCCGCAGATGCCTATCCACATGAAACTGGAGAAGAAGCGCATAGACCATCGCCACCATGCTATGGATGCCATTGTCATAGCATGCTGTACACGCAGCCATGTCAACCTGCTCAGCAACGAGGCAGCAAAGTCTGGCACTCGCTACGACCTTCAGCACAAACTCCGCGAGCACAGGATGGTAATTGTAAACGGCAGGGAGCGCAATGATTTTGGTGCATTCCTCAAACCTTGGGCTACATTCACTGAAGATGCCCAGCAAGTTCTTGAAAATGCCATCGTCAGCTTCAAGCAAGTAAACCGTATCCTTAACCGCACTTCAAACTACTATCAGCACTTCGTAGAGAAAGCTGATGGCAAGATGAAGAAGGAACTCGTTAAGCAGGAGAAGGGCGACCGCATGGCAATACGCAAGTCTCTGCATAAAGAGTCTGTTTATGGTCATGTCAATCTGCGCCGCATAAAAGAAGTTGCTCTTAAAGTTGCTCTCACTCGTGCAGCAGACATCGTTGACCGCGATATTCGTGATGCCATCACTCTTATGCTTGCTGAAGGCAAGAAACTCAAGGACATCAAGGCTTTCTTTGAGAAGGATAAGGACACCTGGGCAGACTTCAACGAGAAAAAGATTCCTATCTTCTATTTCTCTGATGAGGAAGACAAGAAATGCTATGCCATCCGAACTGCCATCGACGAAAGTTTCAACGAGAAGACCATACGCGAACAAGTCACAGATCTTGGCATTCAGGCTATCATGCTTCGACACCTTGCCAATCACGATGGCAAGCCAGCCGAGGCATTCTCTCCAGAAGGCATTGAGGAGATGAACCGCAACATCGTTGCTCTCAATGGTGGCAAGCAGCATAAACCAATCTATAAAGTTCGCAAGTACGAGAAAGCGCAGAAGTTTGCTGTCGGCGAAAGCGGAAACAAGAAGACCAAGTTCGTAGAGGGCGACAAGGGCAAGAATCTCTTCTTTGCAATATATGCTGACGAGGAAGGCAAGCGAGCTTTTGAAACTATCTCACTCATAGATGTCATACATCGCATGAAAGAAGGACTGCCAGCCGTTCCTGAAGAAAGTGAAGGAAAGAAGCTACTTTTCTATCTTGAAGTGAACGACCTTGTCTATATTCCACGAGAAGAGGAAAAGGACAACATTGATTGGAACAATATTGACAAAACGAGGATTTACAAGTTTGTAAGTTGTGATAAAAAGGATGCTTATTTCATGCCTTGTCACTTTGCTAGTGCTATCGTAAACAAAGTTGAACTCGGTCCACTCAATAAGATTCTATCATTTAACGGACAGACAATTAAAAATACTTGTTTTCCATTCAAGGTTAATCGTTTAGGAATCATTCAGCCATGATAAAGAAGACACTTGCATTTGGCAATCCTGCCTATTTATCTCTCCGCGACCAGCAACTTGTCATCAAATTCCCAGAGAAAGACAACAAGCCAGAGCGAACAATACCGATAGAGGACATCGGAGTAATCATCCTTGAGAATAAGCAGATTACTATTACGCATGGACTCATATCGGCACTGGTAGATAACAACTGTGCTCTTATAACCTGCGACAACAACCAGCTACCTTCTGGTTTGATGATGCCACTATCGGTAAACACCGTTCAAAGTGAACGTTTCCATGACCAGATAACGGCTTCGCAACCACTGAAGAAACAGCTGTGGCAGCAAACTGTTCAATGCAAGATTCGCAATCAGGCTGCTGTGTTACGAAAGATACATGGTCTGCCATGCAAGAACATGGCGGCATGGGCAAACGATGTTCGTAGCGGTGATGCTGACAATAAGGAGGCAAGAGCTGCTGCTTACTATTGGAAGAACATGTTTCCTGACATTACAGCCTTCACTCGCGATCAGTTTGGAGAAGCACCTAATAACCTGCTGAACTATGGCTATGCCATACTGCGTGCAGTGGTTGCCCGTGCTCTCGTTTCAAGCGGAATGCTCCCAACCCTTGGCATCCATCATCATAATCGATACAATGCCTATTGTCTTGCCGATGACATTATGGAGCCATATCGTCCGTATGTTGATATGATAGTCCATCGCATCCATAGTAGTGGAATAAATTGTGAGCAGATGAATACAGAAATCAAACGCATGCTTCTGCAAATACCCACCACAGATGTAACTATAGAAGGCAAGCGAAGTCCACTGATGGTAGCTGTTTCTACAACAACATCCTCTCTATATAAGTGCTATTCAGGTGAACTGCGCAAGATTCTTTATCCAGAAATAAGCGTATGATAAGTGGCGAACGATTTTCCGAATATAGAGTTATGTGGGTTGTTGTATTCTTTGATTTGCCGGTTGACACGAAGAAAGCACGTCGCGAAGCAGCTCTCTTCAGAAAGAATCTTCTGAGAGATGGTTTCACCATGATGCAGTTTTCCATCTATGTGCGACATTGTGCAAGTAGTGAGAATGCTGCCGTACATACAAAACGCGTAAAGAACCTACTGCCAGAATACGGAAATGTCGTAATCTTCACCCTTACAGACAAACAATTTGCTCAGATGGAAGTCTTCTCCAGCAAACAGCAGAAAGAAAACAAATCTTACGGAGTACAATTAGAATTATTCTAAATCCCTATACCCAGCAAAAATGCCCGCCAAAAGGCGAGCATTTTTTAATTCTAAATCCTTTGCAAGTACCTAAATATCACCTCATTACAGTAAGTCGGTTGTTTTTGCGGGTGCAAAGGTACGAATTTCTAAGCAATTCACAACCTAAGTTGAACCGCTACGACAAGTCCCCTAGTTGTTTTTGCGGGTGCAAAGGTACGAATTTCTAAGCAATTCACAACAGTTTCTCAAGCCAGTTGTTCTTGGCGGTGGTTGTTTTTGCGGGTGCAAAGGTACGAATTTCTAAGCAATTCACAACGAGAAGGGATGATACTTGATATTGCAGTCGGTTGTTTTTGCGGGTGCAAAGGTACGAATTTCTAAGCAATTCACAACATGTTTGATGGTAGCCAGTATGACCGTATAGTTGTTTTTGCGGGTGCAAAGGTACGAATTTCTAAGCAATTCACAACACAACTGAGAAGACAATATCGCCGACTTTGTTGTTTTTGCGGGTGCAAAGGTACGAATTTCTAAGCAATTCACAACAGCCTTGTGAGTGGTAACCTGGTTAATGTGTTGTTTTTGCGGGTGCAAAGGTACGAATTTCTAAGCAATTCACAACCAGATGAAAAGATGGCTAACAGTTCTTCAGTTGTTTTTGCGGGTGCAAAGGTACGAATTTCTAAGCAATTCACAACATACTTATATTGGTCAAGATGATGATATTGTTGTTTTTGCGGGTGCAAAGGTACGAATTTCTAAGCAATTCACAACCACTGTTTGCGCCGTTTGCTACTTTGCCGGTTGTTTTTGCGGGTGCAAAGGTACGAATTTCTAAGCAATTCACAACAAAAAAACTTTTCATAGTTTGAACGAGTTTGTTGTTTTTGCGGGTGCAAAGGTACGAATTTCTAAGCAATTCACAACCATAACGAGAAGAAGGAATTGAGTTGTTGAGTTGTTTTTGCGGGTGCAAAGGTACGAATTTCTAAGCAATTCACAACCTAATTATGTGTAAATTAACTAATGGTGCTGTTGTTTTTGCGGGTGCAAAGGTACGAATTTCTAAGCAATTCACAACATTTATCGATATCTTGACCTCTCTTTTGCGTTGTTTTTGCGGGTGCAAAGGTACGAATTTCTAAGCAATTCACAACAATAGCTCCGAGGTTACTAATCTTGGCGAGTTGTTTTTGCGGGTGCAAAGGTACGAATTTCTAAGCAATTCACAACATTTGGTTTGAAGCTTGACCCCAGCCGCCGTTGTTTTTGCGGGTGCAAAGGTACGAATTTCTAAGCAATTCACAACTTGCAACACTAACTGTAGGTAACTTATCTAGTTGTTTTTGCGGGTGCAAAGGTACGAATTTCTAAGCAATTCACAACTAGATGAGGATTATACAACAGAAGGTCAAGGTTGTTTTTGCGGGTGCAAAGGTACGAATTTCTAAGCAATTCACAACGTTGGAAGCGACAAGGTAACACTCTGCCGGTTGTTTTTGCGGGTGCAAAGGTACGAATTTCTAAGCAATTCACAACAGGAGCATGGCGATGGCTGCGATGACGATGTTGTTTTTGCGGGTGCAAAGGTACGAATTTCTAAGCAATTCACAACGAACAGCACCGGCGTAGTATTACCAAACGGTTGTTTTTGCGGGTGCAAAGGTACGAATTTCCAAGCAATTCACAAACATACAAGAGAATTATTGTTTGTTTGCTGTGATCTTCCAAGGTTCTTTAACTCACAGAGATGTGTAAAAATGGTCCTGACAAAGGTGATATAATCCGTTTGACCTGGTGTTATATTCTGTATTCTTCGGTCTAAGAATTCATCTCCTTTGGTGAAACAGTTCATTTTCTTATA
Organism: Bacteroidaceae bacterium; assembly: GCA_024401275.1. Lineage (GTDB taxonomy): Bacteria > Bacteroidota > Bacteroidia > Bacteroidales > Bacteroidaceae > Prevotella. The sequence goes on from JAKSLJ010000029.1 coordinate 28,822, forward strand.
AGAAATAAAAATTTTTCTTATAAGAAAAAATATTTTTTCTAGTAAGAAACTATACCTGTTTCTAGTAAGAAAATAGATCGTCCGCCTTGGTGGGAGGTTTCGTCCGCCTTGGTGAAAGTTTTCGTCCGCCTTGGTGGGAGGTTTTGAGTTAAGGGACGGTTCTCTGTATCAACACGAATTCTGGTTTCTCCTTATATTCGTATTATTCGTGAAAATTCGTAGTTAAAGCATTGCGGGGGACAACACATATATAGTTTCCAAATTCTAAAAGACTATCCCCCGACAACCTTGAATTCAAGTGCTGTCGGGGGATTTTTGTTTATTATTCGCCAAAAAACGCAAACAAACGAAAAATCTCTTGTATGTTTGTTGGGTGAGTTTAATCGCCGTAGTTGTCGCCATCGCCGTCGTCAAACACTCCGGAGAATTGCTTGCTGCGAGCGTCTTCTGGGTTTACGGGAATGTCCGAGCCGGACAGTGCGACCAACAGTGCCTCTGCCTCTTGCTTTATTGTCTCTGTCAGTGGTTTTATATATTGCTTTTTCATAATCTTGTTTCTTTTTTTTGAACACGAATTATCACGAATTACCACAAATTATTCATTAATTAATTTATGATAAAATTTATGGACATTTATGGAAATTCGTGTTTGCCGAAGGCCTTACCTTTATTCGTAAATTCTTAAATTCTTGATCTTTACTTCTTCAAATATCGTTTTCCGTTCTTGATCACGATGCCGCGATAGTTCTCGTCAACCTTCTGTCCTGCGAGGTTGTAGTAATTCTGCATTCCGCATTCTGCATTCTGCATTAACTCAATGTTCGTTGCTTCGCCACCATCCACTGTGAAGCGCATAGCCTTTGCGCCAGCCTCGGAAGCTGGGAAGTAGCAGCGGAAGCCCCTCATCGTGCCCGAGTTCGCTGGGTTCACTGTTGTGCCGGAGCCGATGACCTTGCAGCCAGCGCCAAGTTCAGTTGGACTATAGACACCCACGAAAGCTCCGTCGGTTGCAGGTTCACCTGTCTTTAAAGTTACACCATAAAACATTGGGTAGTCGATGTTACTGTCCACCCTTACAATGTATGCCTTGCCAGCTTCGATAGCCGATACGGTTTTGAACTTGTATGTATCGCCCTCAATATTACTGAATTCAGCAACCTGGGCAAACATTGAGATGTCCGTCACATCGAATGGCAAGCAGAGAGAGTACCAGCCGTCGGCATCGAAACTGCGCATGAGTCTTACAGCGACAGGGGTGAAATCTACCGGAACGTTAAGTGCACAGTCGTCAATTAGTCTTAAATCGTCTTCATCAGGTGCAATCCATTTGCCATCTTGCTTTTCCAATACCACAAACCAGTATGGTTCCCCTGCCGTCCTTATAGCCTTCCTGTCTGTAGCGGGAGTGTGGCATTTGTCGCAGAGATACGAATAGAGACATGTTGTACCTTCGTCAGGATCCTCTGCCAGATGCTTCTTGTCGTAGCTGTGCTTACACTCAAAGTGGATTGTATATTCGTGATAGTTGTCTGCTTCCTCGCTGATGTTTTCTCCCTTGACTGTGATGGTCAATACGGAAGTTTCTTCATTGAATGATGTTTCGATTGTTGCTGCCTTGCCATTGGAAGTGAGATCGCCAAGAAGGCTTTCGTCATAATTCCCAGAAATTGTGGCAGAATTATTTTCGTCAAAAGAAACAGTAGAACCGTTGTAAGTGGCTGATTCGAGCTCTGAGTAATAGAGCATCTTCATGTCGTCCACATACATGTAATCAGCTTCATTGCCATCACCACCCGTTTCACAAGTGGCGATATTTACCAAAGAATAAGCTGGTGCAGATTCAGAGGAATAAGTGAAAGGAATCGTGTATTCTGTCCATTTGTCTTTTGCAGGGATTGAGGCATTCTTAGCTCGTGCCACCAACTCTGCCGTATTGGCGTTTTCTGGAGACTGGAATCTTTTTTCCGTCATATCACCAACAAGGTTTACCTCTACAAATCCCGGCTTTGTTCCGTTGAACTTTATCCATACGCTCACAGCATCAGGATGACCAGTAAACTTCATGGCCTGATTTTCACGAGCTGTGTTGATATAGTTATAGTTTTTTTTGGTGTCGCTAGGACTTGTGCCACCCATGTTGACACAGCCATTAGTAAGGTTGCCTTGAGAAACGAACAGAACAGTATTGAACTGTAACACGTTGCGTGATGTAAGCTTCGCGCTATAGTTTCCACTTGAAAGTGGCGGCGTATCAGTTGACTGCTCCAACTGGATATAACCTACCATAGACTTAAGGTTTCCTGTTCCATCAAGGTAAGAACTCCAATTCACTGGTTCTTGACCTGTTCTTCCACTGTAGGAGACATTTTCCCAAGTCTCAAAATCGGAATTTGCCAACTGATACTGCGCATTGGCAGTAGCGCTTCCGAGCAATGCCATAAGGAGAAGCATAAAGCTTCTGAGCTGTTTGAATTGCTTTGTAGTAAATAGTCTTTTCATATTTTTGGGTTATTTTATCTTTATATAGTTTTAACGCGATTTACATGAAATTATATTTTTTATTTTAACGCGAAACGAAGTTCGGCGGCGCGAAGCGGAAAGTCAATTGCCGTGAATTAAACGTAAATTTACGATAATTTTAATTTTTAATTTACGATAATTTACGTGACATTTGCGATAATTTACGTTCGCCGAAGGCTTTATCTTTTTGCGCGCGTTATTATAATTCGCGTGCAAAGATACAAAAAAGTTTTTTATATGGACATTGCAAAATGTACAAATCTGCCGTAAAGCCTTCATTCTGTACGTTTTGCAAGCTTTTTCCGTACATTTTGCAAGCTTTCTCCCCCCACTTTTCCGAAAAAACGCAAACAAACAAACGAAAAATCTCTTTGATCTCGGCTTGGGGCTCCCGCAGATCTCACTGATAACCACAGATGAGATTTTTTATTTTAACGCAAATTACCGGAGTCCGCGCATTTGTGTTTGTTATTTTAACGCGAATTGCCGCGAATTAAACGTAAATTTACGTTAATTTATATTTTTTAATTTACGATAATTAACGTGACATTTGCGATAATTTACGTTTGCCGAAGGCTTTTGCTCCCACACTATCTGTGTAAATCTGAGAAATCTGTGGGGAAATAGCCAAAACGCAAACAAACAAACAAACAAACGAAAAAAATGTCTTGTTATAAAAGGAATCTCCGCACCGTAGCGATACGATGCGGAGATTTTTGTTATTCCACTAGTTTTGCTTAAGCAAATTCCATCTCAGAGAGGATTAGAACAAGTCCTCATCATCAAAGTCATCATCTTCCAAGAAGCTGTTGCGCTTGACAAGGCCGTCTTGTGAAGTATCAGAATAACCATTATCACTTATGGTAGGAGAACCAGCCAAGATGGTCTGCGCTTCGCTCTTTATCGTTTCAAAGAGAGGAGTGATATATTGCTTTTTCATATCGTTGAGTCTTTATTTGTTGATGTAGAGTTTACCGTTCTTGATTACAAGACCGCGAGTATTGCTGTTCACACGCATACCGTTGAGGTTGTAATAATAATCCTGCATTCTGGATTCTGCATTCTGAATTTCCTTAATGCCTGTGGCATCGTCCGTAAACTTGAAGAACGAAGTGAGAGAAGAGCCTGCTTTGAGGTAAGCGCCATACTGACGAACTCTCTGTTCGCCATTGTTCTCAACCTCATAGAATGCAAGTCCGTCCTTTGCCTCAAGGTTCTGGAGTACATACGAAGCCTTTGGAGCGTATGTCTGAGCAGCAGTTGTGTTGCCTACGAGGAGACCATTCTTGAGGTTTTCTGCCTCTGGAGTCTCAGGACCTGTGAATGTATATTTATCAGGAGTACCTGTGATGAGGTATGGCTTGTTGCATTCAAGTGTAGAAACTTCTTCCTTCATGAGTTTGTTGCCCTCTGTTGCAGTCACGGTGTATGCTGTCAAACCTTCTGGCACTTCGGCATTGTATGGCAAGCAGAGTGTGCCCCATCCAGCAGATGTGAGAGTGTAGTCAATAGGCTTGTCTGCACGGAAGTAGAGAGGCATGTATGGAGAAAGGTTATTCCTAGTATTACCATCATGAACAACTATATAATAGTCCTTACCTTCTGCCAATGAGTTCTTTCCCTGTACGATATCTGACCAACCCAGCGAATAGTCTTTTTCCTCACCAACCTCAAACACCTCATTTCTGAAACCCCACATGCCTATGGTTCTATAATTATTATCAACCAACTCAAGCACATATATTACAAGGGTTCCTATTTTATATGATGATGCCCCGTAATTCTTCAGAGCGAAATGAATCTCACCATTCGTCTTTGACATATAGCCGCCGTTGTCGATTACGAGTTCCTTCGAGAGCGCAACACCTGTAGGTTCAGTAACTTCGAGTACCTGTGGCTCCCAATTCTGTGGCTGTGGCATATCAACATATTCGCCATCGCTGTTCTCGTACATCATAGTCACATAGTAAGACTTGCCTGGCTCGAGAGAAAGAGGAGTGGTGAATGGTTCGTCCGACCCTGTACTGTAGCCAGGATAAATTTCGCTTGTAGTACGGATGTATGAACCGATAATAACATCTGACTCGTCATCGGTATTTGTGTACTTCACCTTGAGGTTATAAGCCTGTGGCACCACGCTTCCATTGCCGCAGTAGTATCCATCGATTGAAATGTTGCCTCCAGGAGTAGTAGAAGAAGTAACCAGCGTAATGCCTCGTGTGAACGCACTCTTCACTGGCTGGCTTGTTCCGTCACGGTCAGGAGTGATGCCAATGCCAATGTGCTGAGACATATAGTAGCCTTGGCCTGGCGCGCCACCACCAGAACCAGAGCCTTCAGGGCAGAGTGCTGTGCCAGAACCTGCTGTAGGAGTAAGTAGGAAGTGGCCATTGCTGCCACCGCTCCATCCCCAGTTGATGTGGTAGAGACCATTCTCATAGCCATCGCACACGAAAGCATGTCCACTGCCAGACACCTGCTGACCGCCATAGAGCACAGGGCGACCTGCGGCGAGTTCATCATACACCATGTCCTCCCACTGCTCATCAGAATAGTAAGCACGCTCGTGGTATGTGATGCCCTTGCTGTACTTGAAATAAGTCACAAGAGCTGTTGCAAGCTCTCTTGCATCAGCGCCTGAACCACCATTATCGAAACTATTATATTTCATATTCACAGCCACGCCAACATGATACATCAATGTGCCGACGGCTTTATCTGCTGCATCTCCACTGTATTCCCAATACTCATATTCGTCCTTCATCTTGTCCCACTCGTAAGTTGTCTCTCCGAAGTTGGCAGATGGAGTATAGCCTTCGAATTTGTAAGAACCCGTACGACTTCCCACACCAGTATCTGGCCACTCATGATACTTCATGATTTGAGCACCCGCAGTTGCCACACAACCAGTTGCTACTCCATATTCATCATCCAAAATGCAATTCTCTTCTATGTTATAAGGATGCATACAGTTGAATGGTGCTCCCTGATCCCACTTAGTCTGTACCAAGTAGTCGATGTTTGACTTTGGAGCCTTGCGTGGAGCACGCTTTGCCTTTGCCACATCAGCAACAGAGATTTTGCCCTCCTTCACCTGCTTGATGACAGACGAGATCTGCTTGTCGTAGCAAGAGAGGAACCACTTCATGTTTTCAGGAAGCTTATCGTAGTCGAATGTTCCGCTGTCGGAATAACCGAGAACATCCTGTGCAGCTTCATCACCACCAATGATAATATAGCCGCCCTGGGCATTGTTGAATACATAGTAGTAAGTTTCATCGCCCGCCTTGGATGTGTAGGCTAACGAGAGAGACTGAGCTTTGCCGTTGAGCGACTTGGCTTTGCGGCTTTTACTCATGAAGGCCTTTGCCTTCGACATGGCATCGTCAGGACTGACTGTTTGAGCCTTGACTGCCAGTGTGACTGTCAGCATCAAGAGTGCTAACAAAACGGAACTTTTCAGATGTTTCATCTTCTTTATTATTTAGTAATGTTATTTTAGAACAGTAATGACAATAAAGCAGCAATCAGTGAGAGCGCTATAAGTATCAGGCTCGCATTCTGCAATATTCTGTGGTGAACATTATGCTTCCTTTCCATATCAGTTTATCGGTTGTATGGTTATACAGTTGGACGGAATTCGGCTGCAAAGGTAAGGAGAAAAATCAGCTTCTTTTTTATAAAACTGAAAGGAAAATACTATAAATTGTTATAAAAAGAGGGGCAATTGTTATAAAAACGGACATTTTGAACGTATTTATAATAAATATTTGTATTTTTGCATCAAAATTAGACGTCTATTTATGCTTATATCATTTATACATTCCCTTCCGAGCATGGTCTCTCTGCTATGGTTCTTCTCCTTCCTGCTAAAGGTGAAGACACCTCGTCAGAAACTTTTCTGCTGTGCCGAAGGTATCGCTGTCATTTTCTATGCCATATTAGCAGTGTATTTCTTTCCTGCCGTTGACTACGAGACAATGGTAAAGATGGAAACAGCCAGCATACCGGCAGGCATTTCTCTTTGTGGCCTTGTCGTGGCGTATATGTATATGCATTATTCGGGCAAGCGGATGAACGGCATCTATATATCCATTCTGCAAATTCCTGCAATCGTACTATGCACGGCGGTCGGTTTGCTGTGTTACATAATAGGATTTGAACAGGCTGCAGACATAAGCCGACAATTTGCGACACCAGAAGGGTTGGTAGGAGAATACGCCACAAAAATCAATCGTCTGTATTGCTTCTTTACCTACGATATGTTTATGATGGAAGCGGGATTCTATGTGGCGCTTATCCTGTTTCTGTGCTTTGCAACACTCCGTAAACAAGGCTACCGTCTTGGAGATCTTTCCCGGTTTTTCTTTAAAGGCAAACCATCTACTCGTTCGCGAACCATAGCCGTGATGTATATTCTTGAAATGCTGCTGATGATAATGATGATGACTACGGGTAGTGTATTCCTGGCCAAGCACGCGATTCTTGGCGTCATGATCAGCATTGCACTTGCTGCAACAAAACACATCATAGCCTATCTGGAGTTTTATAGCGATGACGACAAACCAGTAACATTGTACGAACTCTCGCACCTCACATTATATAACAAAGAGACCGAGCAGAACAGTATCGACAGCACGCAATATGATAACGATAGCGCACAGTCACCTTCGACATTAACGAGTGGTAATGCAAAAGTTGATGACAGAATAGAGCTGCTCCAGGAATTGATGGAGGTGAAGAAGATTTGGCGCAACGAGGAACTCACATCACAGCTTGTTTGTGAAATGATGAACATTGGCAAAACAACACTTTCCCAACTTGTCAACCAGTTTTACAACATGCCATTCCGTGACCTCGTCAACAAATACCGAATCGATGAAGCAAAGCGCTACATGAAAGCAAATCCTACTGCTACACAAGAGGTGGTAGCTCAACATTGTGGCTTTAAGAATGCCCAATATTTCAACACACAATTCAAGAAAATGGTAGGCGAAACACCTGCCGTCTGGTTGGTATCACTAGCAGGGGACAAATAAGATATAGGGGATTTTTTGTTTCATAAACTTATCTGTCTATGCCCAAACGCAAACAAACAAACAAACGAAAAATCTCTTTTGATTTCGGCTTGGGGCAGCGTTTCCATATCCGATCATTAACGACGCTATGAGGCGTCGTTTCCACACAAAGCTCAATCAAGGAAAATATATTTTGGGAGGAGCTGGCTAAACAGTCATCCCCATACTCCAAACGATGGTGGAATATGGGGATGGGGGTATGTCCGTTAAACTGCGAGCTGTATGTTGTGCTGCTTGGCGAGTTTGCGCATATTGATTATGCCGTAGCGCATGCGACCGAGGGCGGTGTTGATGCTTACGCCGGTGATCTCTGCGATTTCCTTGAACGAGATGTCCTGGAAGCAGCGCATGTAAACGACTTCGCGCTGGCTTTCCGGCAGTTCCATCATGAGCTTCTTGGCGTCCTTGAGCACCTGATGGCTGATGATGTTGTGCTCCTTTGAGTCGTCGAAAACGGACTGGCTGAAGCGCGACATGTCGTCGCCATAGTTTGAGTCGAAGATGTCGCGGCTCTTCTGGCGGCGGAAGACGTCAAGGATTGCGTTGTGTGCTATGCGGATTGCCCATGAGATGAACTTTCCGTTGTCGTTGTATCTGCCTTCCTGTAGGCGCACAATGATTTTGATGAAGGTATCCTGGAAGATATCTTCAGCGAGTTCCTTGTTGCGTGCGATAATAAGGATATAGGAATAAATGTCGTCTTTAACTCGCTCAAGGAGCAAATCAAAGGCGTCATTATTGCCATTTGCGTAGGCAATTGCAAGCTCCTCGTTGGTGAGCTGCTGGAGTGCTGTTGTCATTATTTACTTTTCGATTGGTAAAGTAAATGTGTGTCGATAGGCTAAGAATTTTTTTAATGCAGAATGCGGAATGCAGAATGCAGAATTAATTATGAATGTGTAATTGTTGTGATGAAAACCTATGTTTCGGGTGCAAAGGTATGATTATTTATCTAATTTTGCAAGAAAATGGTCGATTAATTGACGTGCAATGGAGTCTTTTGACGGAATTTGGGGCAAATTATCGGCTGTGAACCACCCTCCGTCGGCTATTTCTTCTTCCTGCAGCTTTATTTCGCCGCTCTCGTAATCGGCTGTGAATCCGACCATGAGATTGGTTGGGAATGGCCATGCCTGGGAGCCGAAATAGCGGATGTTCTTCACGCGGATTCCGGTTTCCTCCATAATCTCGCGCTGTACGGCTTCCTCAAGGTTTTCGGCTACTTCGACGAATCCGGCAACGAGTCCGAAGACTCCGGAGCGCAGCGTGTGGGCATGAACGAGCAGGAACTCCTCGCCGCGGCTCACGAGGGTGATGACGGCAGGCTGTATGCGTGGCCAGATCTGCTTGCCACAGCTTGTGCAGATGCGCGAATTGGCTTCTGCGGCTTCCATAGGGGCTCCACAAAAACCGCAGAACTGGTGGCTTTCTTCAAAGTACTCCAATTCTGCAGCTCTGCGTATTTCCTTGTTCGCCAGTAGGGTAGGGCGATCGTATTGTTTCATTACTTTCCTTCTTCCATATCGCCTTCGATATAGAGGCGAGTCATCTCTACCTTGCCGTTAGTGCGTACGGTGATGGTCTTCTTGAAATGGCCTGGGAACTTGCCTGCGCCGTTGTAAGTTACCTTGATTTCGCCCTTCTCGCCTGGCTTGATTGGCTTCTTGGTATATTCTGGTACAGTGCATCCGCAGCTTGCCACAGCCTGGTTGATGATGAGTGGCTGGTCACCTACATTTGTGAACTTGTATGACACGGTCTGAGTAGGTGTTGACTCAGGGAACTTGCCGAGGTTCTGTGTGAGAGACTCGAACTTGATTTCTGCCTGTGCTGCAGCGAAGTTTACTGCAGTGAAGAGGAGAGTGAGTGCTATGAGAAACTTTTTCATATTTACGGATTTACAAATTTACGATTTACAATTTTGAGCCTCTAAGGGCTTTTTTCCTACTGCAAAAGTACATATATATTATATATAGTCAAAGGAATTTAAAGATTTTTTACGTTTTTCTTTGTGATTTATTGATTTTTAAGTAATTTTGCAGCCATTATCGGATGGGAAATCCGAAAAATGAAAATAGAAAATCCGTAAATTGTAAATCCGTAAATCTGTAAATAAACAAGATGTATAGAAGTAATACCTGCGGTGAACTCCGCATCGAGAACGTCGGTCAGCAAGTGACTCTTGCCGGCTGGGTTCAGAAGAGCCGCAAGATGGGCGGCATGACTTTCGTTGACATCCGCGACCGCTACGGCATCACTCAGCTTGTCTTCAACGAGGCTGACGACGCTGACCTCTGCGCTAAGTCGAACAAGCTCGGACGCGAATACTGCATCCAGATAAAGGGTGTAGTGGCTGAGCGCGAGAGCAAGAATGCCAATATGCCTACTGGCGACATTGAGATTCTCGTTAAGGAACTGAATATCCTCAGCGAGAGTGTTACTCCTCCGTTCACTATCGAGGACAACACTGACGGTGGCGACGATCTCCGCATGAAGTATCGCTACCTCGACCTTCGCCGTACTCCAGTGCGCAAGAACCTTGAGCTTCGCCACAAGATGACTATCCTCATCCGCAACTTCCTGGACAACCTGAAGTTCATTGAGGTGGAGACTCCAATCCTCATCGGTTCTACTCCGGAAGGTGCTCGCGACTTCGTGGTTCCTTCTCGCATGAATCCAGGTCAGTTCTACGCTCTTCCACAGTCTCCACAGACTCTGAAGCAGCTCTTGATGGTGTCTGGCTTCGACCGTTACTTCCAGATTGCAAAGTGCTTCCGCGACGAAGACCTTCGCGCTGACCGTCAGCCTGAGTTCACTCAGATTGACTGCGAGATGTCGTTCGTTGACCAGGAGGATGTTATCCAGATATTCGAGGACCTCGCTCGCCATCTCTTCAAGGAGATTCGCGGCGTGGAACTTCCTGCCAAGCTCCAGCAGATGACATGGCACGAGGCTATGCGTCGCTTCGGTTCCGATAAGCCAGACCTCCGTTTCGGCATGGAGTTCGTTGAACTTAAGGAATTCTTCGACGGCACTGGCGTTGACTTCGCTGTGTTCAACCAGGCTAACTACATCGGCGGTATCTGCGTGAAGGGTTGCGCAAACTATACTCGCAAGCAGCTCGACCAGCTCACTGACTTCGTGAAGAGTCAGCAGGTTGGCGCTAAGGGACTTGTTTATGTTAAGGTGAACGAGGATGGCTCTATCAAGAGTTCTGTTGACAAGTTCTACTCTCAGGAAATCCTCCAGCAGCTTGCTGAGAAGATGGAAGCAGAGAAGGGCGACCTCCTCCTCATTCTTTCTGGCGAGTTCGTGAAGAAGACTCAGGTTCAGCTCTGTGCTCTCCGTCTTGAAATGGCTGAGCGTCTCGGCTTGAAGGACAAGGATAAGTTTGAGTGCCTTTGGATTGTTGACTTCCCTCTCTTCGAGTGGAGTGACGAAGAGCAGCGCCTCATGGCTACTCACCACCCATTCACTATGCCTAACCCTGACGATATTCCACTCCTCGACGAGCACCCAGAGCAGGTTCGCGCAAAGGCTTACGACTTCGTATGCAACGGCGTGGAAGTTGGTGGCGGTTCGCTCCGTATCCACGAGGGCGACCTTCAGGCAAAGATGTTCGAGATTCTCGGCTTTACTCCAGAGCAGGCTATGGCTCAGTTCGGCTTCCTCATCAACGCGTTCAAGTACGGCGCACCACCTCACGCTGGTCTCGCCTTCGGTCTCGATCGCTTCGTGAGCCTCATGGCTGGTCTCGACTCTATCCGCGACTGCATTGCATTCCCAAAGAACAACTCTGGTCGCGACGTGATGCTCGATGCTCCTGGCATGATTGCCGACAAGCAGCTTGAGGAGCTCCAGATAAAGCTCGACTTGAAGGACTAATTAAGTATTCGCTGTAGGGCGAAGATAATGTAGGGCGAAGATTTCTGAGCCGTTTGCGTGGGTATAAAACCCGAATCGCGGCTCGGAAATCCTCGCCCTACAATATTAAGTATGTGTGCAAAATTATTTATACAATCCTTGCATCGCCTACTGCGCATCTTCAGCATCTAAAAACACTCGAGTAGGAGTCACTACACTCATTTATTTTAGGCACTGAATATGCATCACTAATCAACACAATCATTATAAAAATAATTTTGAACACCTACTTATCATTACTTTTTCTGTATTACTGGCGATTGAGAACGATTGATTCGCCGTCAGCAGTGAGAGTGAGCTTGTCGCCTTCGAGAGTGTAAGTGAGCTTCTGTGTCTCCTTTGGCTTGTTGGTGAACTCCTTAGCAAATTCAGCCTTCATCTGATCTTCAGTCATTTCTGTTTTTTCTGCCATCTTCTTCATGAATTCTGGGAGATTGACCTTTGTAGCCTTTACATCAGTAGGAGTGACTGTGATCTCAGTGTCAGTCTTGGTGTAAGAGCATGTTGCCTCGATAGTCATGTCGAACGCCATTTCGCCTTCAAGGCTCATGTCGAGAGTGATGACAGCCTTGTCTGCCGTAATGTCAACGACAGCGCTTGTCTTGCCCTGTTCCTTGTCATTGCCCATGAGTTTCTCGAGGATAGCATCGTCAACCTTCCACTTTCCTTCAATAGAATCACCTCCGCAACTTGTCATTGCACACATTGCCATCACTGCCATGAGTGAGAGCACGAAACTTTTTACGCTTTTCATACTGTTTTTGATTTTTTGGGGTTAGTAAATATGGTAATTATTAGATTGAGTGAACAAAGATAATATGTAGGGCGAAGATAATGTGGGATTTAGAAAGCCTCGCCAAAGTTGAATATAATGCTTGAAGCGTGGCGACCGAAACCGAAGTCAACGCGTATGTTCGTGTTCTTCTTCATTTCAAAACGCAGTCCGGCACCGTAGTTGGGCAGAATCTGGCGATTGTTGAAACTCTCGAAAGTCTTGAAGAAAGTTCCAGCTCCTGCCCACGCTACGCAGCCGAAGCGCTTGTAGATATGCTGTCGGATTTCTGCTTGTGCGCAAATCTGGTTGTTGTCCATGTAACTTCCGGAATAATAGCCTCGCATTCTGCGGTCGTCGTAGCAAATCTGTTCGCGCAGCTGCCATGGCAGTACGCCGTCAGTGATGTTTGTTTCGGCAAAGAAATCCCATGCCAGTATGGCGTCTTTCCAGATAGGATGGTATGCGTTGAACTGCATTGTTGCGTAGCCGACGTCGAAATTGTTCTGTCCGAGTTTGTTCGGATAGTAGATGTGGCGGAACATGAACAGCAAACCTTTCTTCGGATTCAGGATGAAGTCGCGAGTGTCATAGACAAGGCTGAAACCAAAGCCAGAAAAGAAGCCCTTTGTTGACTGTCCCTGCAAATATTCCTTTTTGTCAAGTTCTATTGCGCCGTATTTTATTCGCACGGCAGCTCCCCAGAACCAGTTGCCGGCAAATCGCTGCTCGTAGTCGGCACTGACATTGACGCGATTGAATCGCACTTTCGTTGCCGGATTGTCAGCGCAGCTGTTGAAGTCTATACCCCAGAAATCACGGCTTTGGCTTAGGAACTCAAGAACATAGTTCATTCTTTTGCTTCGTGTCCAGTTGATGTGTCCCTGAACGCCGAGGGTGTAAGTTCCGTTGATTGAACCTCCGCCCATGAGGGTGAGGTCTGACGGCTGCATGATGGAGTCCTTGCGGTCAAGGCGATAGAGTGCGCTGAGCTGTCCGCCTACGCCGAAACTTGATTCTTGTGAGTAGTATGGTGCGAAGGCAAACGAAATGTCGGCTTTCTTCTCGAACGTCTTGTCTTCGTTGCCGTTGATGAGGCTTTCCCACCACTCTTTCAGTGCATTTGTGCTACCTTTTTGCGTGGTCAGTGTGTCGGCGATGATCTTTGAACTGTCAACGGTCAATTCCAAGTCCGAATCATATTCGTTGGCTAAGTCATTGCTATACTTATTGTCTAAGTTATAGTCATACTTATTGTCTAAGTTATAGTCATACTTATTGTCTAAGTTATAGTCATACTTATTGTCTAAGTCATGGTCATATTCATTGGCTAAGCAAAAGGGTGTGGCGCTCAGTATCAGTACGATTATGGAGATGAATCTTTTCATTTGCTCATTTTATTTTCTGCAAAAGTACGAAGAAATTTTATATATAGCAAGAAACTCCCCAAAAAATATGAAAAATAAACCCGAGACAAGGCTCAATGCCAAATCTCGGGTTAGTTTTATGCGGGGATTGAAGCCCACCTTTATTGATATTAACGCTTTGCTTAGCGTATTGTCAGCATTAGAGGCTGTCGCCGAAGTCCTTGCGGAACTTCTCAGCAAGCTCTTCCTGCCAGTAGCCGATTTCCTTCATGCGGCCGAAGAAGAAGCGGAGTACTGCTGGCTCTTCTGTCCACTCAAGACCACCGATGAGGTTGCGGTTGTCCCAAAGCCATTTAACACGGTCAGCAACATACTTGAGCTGTGAGAGTGTGTAAACACGACGAGGAACAGCAAGACGCTGGAGCTCGAGTTCTGCGTAACGCTCTGTGCCATCTGGTTCGCGCTGCTCAGAAACTGTACCACGCTCCATACCACGGATACCACCGGCGATGAAGAGAGCTGCACCTACAGCAGCAGCTGGATACTGGTTGTGAGGCATTTCTGGAACGAAAGCACCTGCGTTGAGGTGGCATCCGAGACCGCCAGGAGGAAGGATTACTGGCACGCCGTAAGCATCGAGTTCCTTAGCGAGGTAGTTGATGAACTCAGGACCGTGAGAGATGTAGTCCATATCAAGTGACTCGTAGAGACCTACTGCCATAGACTCCATTGTGCGAACGTCGATACCGCCGTAAGTGAGGAAGCCTTCGTAGAGAGGAATGAACTCCATGAGCTGCTTGTACCACTTCTCGTCCTTAGAGCAGATGATACCACCCTTAGAGAATGAAAGCTTGCGAGCAGAGAAGTAGATGAGGTCGAAGTGATCAGCGAGGAGCTTGTAGATTTCGCCTACTTCCATGTACTTGCAGCGAGCCTCGCGAGTCTTCATGAAGTAGATGTTGTCCTGGAGGAGAGAAGCATCGAGCACAGAGAGAACGCCCTTGTCGTGGCAGATGTCAGTAACAGCGAGCATGTTCTCGAGAGATACAGGCTGACCACCGATGAGGTTTGTACCAGCTTCAACGCGAACGTAAGCCACGTTGTCCTTGCCGATTTCGTCGATGCGAGTCTTAAGGAGATTGAGATCATAGTCGCCCTTGAAAGGATCGTTGCTCTGAGGGATAAGTCCCTTAGGCTGAACGAGTTCCTCTACTGTAGCACCACAGCGAGTAGCGTGAGCCTTAGTAGTAGTGAAGTGGAAGTTCATGATAGCCACCTTGCCAGGAGCACAGAAAGCCTCAGCGAGGATGTTCTCAGCGGCACGACCCTGGTGAACAGGAAGAACGTAGTTGCATCCGAAAACGTCCTTGATAGCCTTCTGTACGCGAAGGAATGTAGCAGAACCTGCGTAAGAGTCGTCAGCCTGGAAAGAAGCTGCGAACTGATTGTCAGACATACAGTTTACGCCAGAGTCAGTAAGCATATCGAGATAAACGTCCTTGTTCTGAAGAAGGAATGTGTTGTTACCTGCTTCCTGGATCTTCTTGAGACGTTCTTCTACAGGAAGAAGCGAAAGCTTCTGGATCATGCGCACTTTGTGCATTTCGAGTGGAACCTGGTTCTCACTCTGATAGAATTTTACTGCCATAGTTTTATTTAAGGTTTTTAGTTTTTAGTTTTTGGTTTTTAGTTTTTGGTTTTTGGTATTTGGTATTTAGTTTTTGGTATTTAGTTTTTAGTTTTTGGTTTTTGGTTTTTAGTATCTTGTTTGTTTAGCTTGTTTGTATCTTTTTGTTTAGCTTGTTTGCAATATAGTGTTTGTTTTTCAAAGCGCTTGCAAAGTTAAAGATTTTATTTGAAATAGAAAGAGAAAAGTGGAAAAATGTTCCGATTTTTTTGCATTTTTTATGAAATGAGTAATATTTTCGTAGTGTTCATACCTACTTATGCCCTAAATCAGAAAAGCCCCGCTTCTCGTTATTATGAGAAACGGAGCTTTCGCTTATTTGTTCAACCTCGCCATGGTCAGGCTGGTTGATGAGATTCATTCATGTCGCGTTTACTTTACAACCTTACGAATTGTGCCGTCAGCCTTGCGGATGATGGTGATGCCAGACTTCGTTGAGCTGATGCGGCGACCGGAGATGTCGTAGTAAGCAGCTGGAGCCTGAACTTCAGGAGTGCTGCTGATGCCAGTAGTCTCTTCGTCGGTAGCGATAAGGTAAGACGACTTAGGCGCTGCGCTGCTGCCTTTCTTTGCAAGGAAGAATGCGCGGAATGGCTTGAGAGTAATCTTCTTCGTAGCATGAACGAACTTGTCTGCCTGAACGCCGTAAACTTCGTAATCCTTGAGAACAGGGTCTGTTGCCACGTCATCAATGACTTTTGAAGAGAAGCTCTGAGCAGTAAACCAACCGTCAACGCCAGCGAGAGGCTGGATATTGAAACCTTCTGCGGTCTGTGCGATGTTGTTTCCCTTAAGAACTGTCTCGCCTAAATCCTGATTGCGGTAAAGGATAACGTTGCCAGCAGCGATTGTTCCGCTTTCAACCTTTGTGAACACCATCTTTTCCGCGTCAACAGCAGTGAGCTGATAGATTTCAGGAGAACCTGCAGCTGCTACGTTAAGTTCGAATGGAAGAGCAATTGTTGCCCATTCTGTAGTGAGCTCGCGAGTGTAAGTGGCGCCGCCAACTGTGTTGAATGCGAATGGAGCGCGGAAGTCAAAACCGTCGTACAGATTAGTGCGATATGCGCTATAGCCACCAGAGTTCTTCACGAGGTTGCGAGTGGTCTCATTCCATGTGAATCCTACCTGATTGTCTTCTTTATAGATAATCAAGCAGTTAGGGTTGGCTGTTGACAAGCTCCAAGGATTGATGTTTGTAAGTCCAGTAGCGTCAATCACGGTAGCATAGACATCATTAAGAGCTGCCTGCGCTGCATCTGTAATGTGACCGGCACCAGTGATGTAGTAGTCTGCAACCTCAGTCTCATCGCCACTGCCGCTGATAAGAGTGATGCTTGAAACATTGACAGTCTGTCCCCATCCAGCCTTGATAGAGTTGAGGTGGAAGTAAGGATAATCCGAAAGATCAACAACAGCTTCACCACTAGCAAGAGTAGGATTCAACTCAGGGCAAGCTCCTTCCGCAGGACGGTTAAAGAGAATACGCAGCGAACCGCCGGTTCCCTTGATAATCATCTTATTGTAAGCAGAAAGGTCGGCGTAGTCGTTCGCTGCAACATTGCCAAGAAGACCAGCACCGAAGACTTCAGCACCATTGGTAACTTCTGCGTTGAGGCGGATGTTTGTGCCCGTAATCTCCTTGCTTGTCTCTGAATTGTACATTTTCACGTCAGCAAGGTTTGTTGCCTTTGAACCGGCGCGAGCTGTAATCTCGCTCTTGTTCAGATCCATCTTCGAAAGGGTGAAATAATACTTGCCTTCACGATTTGCATCATCTGAGCTAACAACAGTGTTAAGACGAATTCTACCTATCTTATTGCCCTCCTTTATATAGTCAGCCAATAGCGTTTGCAGATCAAATGTTTGCTTTTTGGCATTCGCCACATCTGTTATACGAGTACCTGCATCCTCTGTTCCTATTACGTATTCGCCAGTAATAATTGATTTTCCGTCCTTGTCAAGGATCTCAATATCAAGACGATAGCCAATGGTTGCTTCACCAAGTTCTATTGTGAGCTCGGCACACTTTGTGAGCTCGGTTCCCTTGAACTGGTCAAACACAAATGAAGACCAAGTTGGAGTATAGAACTCATAACGTCCGTTCTTGTAAGCAGCATTACCCACAGCAGATCCCGTAGGGAGCTCTGGCTCTGGTTCAACTACCTCGCCGTATGGCACGCGGTCGCCACAAGCAAAGTCATAGAACCAGTCGAAGCAATAGCCCGAACAAGCCTGACGCGCATCTGGATAGCCGTCTGCCTTCATGGCATCCTCAAAGGCAGGCTTTACTGTACCATTACTGATATAAGCATCCATGTCCACGTATGTGGTTGTGCCTTGAAGGGTGAAACTGATGTTAGGGTGCTTGTCAACAAGGTGACGGAAACGGAGTC
>JAKSLJ010000003.1 GCA_024401275.1 Bacteroidaceae bacterium
AGCTGTGAGTATTCCTTTGCAATATCACGAAGACCAACACCACCGATTGTGCTGCTGTCTGTGCCGAAATATTTCTTGAGAACAGCCTCTGAGATACCGATAGCCTCGAAGATCTTTGCGCCACGATAAGAGCGGATAGTAGAGATACCCATCTTTGACATGATCTTTTTGAGTCCCTTGTCAACAGCCTTGATGTAGTGCTTCTCGGCAGTTTCGTATTCTTCCTGAATCTTATGACGCTTTACGAGGTCGTTGATAACGGCGAATGTCATGTAAGGACAGATGGCACTTGCACCATAACCGAGGAGGAGGGCTGCGTGCATTACCTCACGGATTTCACCAGACTCTACGATAAGAGCTGTCTGGACACGCTTACCAACGCTGATGAGGTAGTGGTGAACAGCAGAAACTGCGAGGAGTGAAGGGATTGCAGCGTGCTTCTCGTCGATGTCGCGGTCGGAGAGGATGATGTAGTTTACGCCTTCGTCAACGCTTTCCTCAGCCTTCTTGCAGAGCTTGTCGAGAGCTGCCTGAAGACCGTCTTCGCCCTTGGCCTTCTCAAAGAGGATAGGGAGCTTGAGGGTGTTGAAGCCCTTGTAGCGGATGTTACAGAGTATGTCGAGCTGTGTGTTTGTGAGCACAGGCTGTGGCAAACGAACCATCTTGCAGTTTGACTCGTCTGGAGTAAGGATGCCAGAGCCTACGCGACCGATGTACTCTGTGAGCGACATAACGAGTTCCTCACGGATAGGGTCGATGGCAGGGTTTGTAACCTGAGCAAACTGCTGGCGGAAATAGTTGAAGAGAATCTGAGGGCGATCAGAGATAACGGCAAGCGGAGTGTCGTTACCCATAGCGGCAACAGGCTCTTGTCCGTTGACAGCCATTGGGATGATAGTCTTGTCGATATCCTCTTGACCGTAACCGAATACGCGGAGCTTCTGGTCAAGGTTCTCAACAGAGTTGTCAACCTTACGACCGCTCTTCAGCTTTTCAAGCTGGATACGGTTTGTAGAAAGCCACTGGCGGTAAGGATGCTCTGCAGCGAGCTGCTCCTTGATTTCGCCGTCGTAGTATATCTTGCCTTCCTTTGTGTCGATAAGAAGAATCTTACCAGGCTGGAGTCGTCCCTTGTTTACAACATCAGATGGCTCAAAGTCCATAACGCCGACCTCGGAAGCAACGACCATCATGCCGCTCTTCGTGATAGTGTAACGGCTTGGACGAAGACCGTTTCTGTCGAGCATACCGCCGGCATAGCGACCGTCAGAGAACATGAGTGCGGCAGGACCGTCCCATGGTTCCATGAGGATTGAGTAGTACTCGTAGAATGCCTTGAGGTCTTCCGAGATAGGGTTCTTGTCGTTGAATGACTCTGGCACGAGGATAGCCATTGCCTTTGGCAGTGACATTCCGCTCATTACGAGGAACTCGAACACATTGTCCAAGCTTGCAGAGTCAGACATATCCTCCTCCATGATAGGGCGGATGTCCTTGATGTCGCCGAGGGCATCACTGGAGAGAACGCTCTCACGAGCTTTCATCCAGCCTCGGTTGCCTCGAACTGTGTTGATTTCGCCGTTATGACAGAGATAACGGAAAGGCTGTGCGAGCTTCCATTTAGGGAATGTGTTGGTAGAGAAGCGAGAGTGAACAAGTGCAAGTCCACTAGTGAAGTAATTGTTGTTGAGGTCTTTGAAGAAGCGTCGCAGCTGACCGGAAGTCAGCATACCTTTATAGATAATGTTTGTGTTGGATAGAGAGCAGATATAGAAGTTTTCGTCATCTATACGCTTTTCAATGCGCTTACGCACCTTATAGAGAATACGATCAAAATGTTTTACGTCCTCGTCTTTCACGCCGGTGATGAACACCTGCTTGATGTCTGGCATCACTTCCTTGGCAGCAACGCCTGGAACAGTCTCGTCAACAGGCACGGCGCGTAAGTGCATGAGTTCCAAGCCTTCACGCTCTATTTCCTCAATCATGATAGAGAGGATTTCGCTCTGCTTTTTCTCGTCTTTTGGAACGAAGATGATACCAGTTCCGTAGTGTCCCTTTTCTGGCACTGGAATACCTTGAAGAAGAATAAACTCGTGAGGAATTTGCAGGAGAATGCCTGCACCGTCACCAGTCTTGTCGCGAGTCTCGGCACCACGGTGCTCCATGTTCTCGAGCACTCTGAGCGCGTTATCGACAAGTTCGTGGCTTTTGTTACCATGAATGTTTACGACCATGCCCACACCGCAGGCGTCATGCTCGTAAGCGCTGTTATACAATCCTTTTGTCATAGTATAGTGTTTTTTGCGTTTAATCTTGGGTTGTTTAAGTAATCTCTTTAAACTCAAAAAGTAATCATTTTCTTGAGAAATTGACACTTTTCGGGTGCAAAATTACCACTTTTGCTTACAATTTGCGCTAAAAGTAGCGAACTTTGCTGACGTTTTGTTAGTGAAGTTACAATCTGAAACCATACTGCGCGCTATCGTAAAAATGTTGAAACAAAAAACGCTGTTTTTGCTTAAAGATTGAAAGTTTGCCTAAGAATTAGTTGTGTGGGGTATTGGTTTGTTACAAAGAAATCTCCTCAAAGATTTCTAATGGAATAGAAAATAATCCTTTGGAATAGGAGGCAAGAGCCTAAGGATTTAATGCATTTCGCTGAATAAAAGCTTTTTTTTGAGAAAAACAACATTGACATATCATATTTCATGATCATAAATAGCAACGGGACTACAAATTGAAACAGGAGATTAGAGCTCTATATTTTTACTATTTGTCTTAAACATATTGATAATGCACCATGTTGCAGAACGCTTCTCTCGTTAGGGATTTTTTCCGATACTAATCCCTCAAAATGCCTACATGTATGCATGATTAGCCACAACAAATACCTATTTTTGCGTATTGCGTAGCTCAGAAAAACGCAGTAATTTTGCACCCGCAAATCAAACTTACTGTTCGTTTTCGCTATGTATCATCGCATTATCATACTCCCAATTCTGCTCGTTGCCTGCGTCGTTTCGCATGCTGCGAAACTCGTCGGGACAGTCATCGACGAGGACGATGACAGCGTTGTCATGGGGGCTTACGTCTCCATCGCAGAGCTGTCGCTATGGGCTATAACCGACGATAAGGGCGAATTCGTTCTGAACGGCATTCCTTCGGGTTGCTATACGCTAAAGGTACAGAGCATGGGGTATGAAAATCATGAGGCCACATGCACGATAAAGGCAGACGAAAGCCAACAGCACATAGCCATAAAACTAAGACAGGCGACGCTGAAACTGAAGGATGTGGTAGTAGTAGCAGAGCGTAAGAAGAGCGCGACATCAACATCCTACTCCATCGATCGTATGGCGTTGGACAACCAACAAGTGCTGAGTCTCGCCAATGTAATGAGTCTTCTGCCTGGCGGAAAGACTACAAACAACAATCTGACAGACGATTCGCGCATGGCATTGCGCAGCAGCAGTCAGGAGAAAGGCAACGCAAGCTTTGGCACAGGTATAGAAATCGATGGCGTAAGACTGGACAACAATGCGTCGATGAACGAGACGTCTTCGGCCTCAACACGCATGATTGGCACGTCGGACATTGAGAGCGTGGATGTCATCAGCGGCATTCCGTCAGTGGAATACGGCGACCTGAGCAACGGCATCGTTAAGGTAAACCTGCGTAAAGGTGCCTCGCCATTTATCGTAGAAGCAAAGGTAAACCAGACAACGGAACAATATGCCGTCAGCAAAGGGTTTAAGTTTCCATGCGGGGCGTCGGTTTCAAGACGAGGGAATGGTGGCGTCATGAACGTGTCTTTTGAACATGCGCGTTCGTTATCAAACACAGCGTCGCCACATACGGCATACTCCCGTAACATCCTCTCCCTCAGATACAACCAGACTTTCATGCCGAAGACAACGCCACTGACTCTCACCATTGGCACGTCTGGCAACATCGGTGGCTACAATTCTGAAAGCGACCCGGACAATATCCTTGAGTCTTACGCAAAGAGTCGTGACAATATGGTGCGAGGAAACATGGAGTTGCACTGGCTGCTGAACAAGTCATGGATAACGAATCTCACCTTGAAGTCGAGCGCAACCTATCAGGACCACCTCGTAGAGAACTACAACAACGCTAACAGCGCATCCTCGCAGCCTTACATCCACGTAACAGAGGAGGGTTACCACATTGCACAGGTCTTTACCGACGCCATAATATCAGAGCAGAATCAGGGTGGTTCCATCATCCTCGGACCTACGGGCTACTGGTACGTTCGCAGTTTCAGCGACCAGAAACCACTGACCATCACCGCCAACCTCAAGGGCAATTGGGTAAGGCGAATGGGCAAGACGATAAGTAATCTTACCCTCGGCGCAGACCTTAAGACAACGGGCAACAAGGGCAAAGGTACTTATTATGAGGACTATAGCCTTGCACCGACATGGCGACCATACAGGTATGACCAGCTGCCTTGGCTTACAAACTACGCCCTCTATGCAGAGGAGACGATGACGCTGATGCCTAACCAGAGCAACACACTGCAGCTGACGGCTGGCGTCAGACATGACATCAGTCAGATAAGGAAGTCGGAATACGGCAACGTCAGCGCCATGGCACCCCGTCTGACAGGACGTTACACATGGCGAAATGCAGACGAAGATGCTGCTATGGAGAGCCTTACGCTGCACGCAGGATGGGGACGCTCCTACAAATTGCCATCGTTTCAGGTGCTCTATCCTGCCCCCTCCTACGAGGATGTCTTAGCGTTCACCCCCGGTAGCACATACGACAACAAAGCGTACTACGCCTACTACACCTCGCCGACAACACCTATTTATAATAGTTCGCTAAGATGGCAGAGCACCGACCAGACGGACATCGGCTTTGAGTTATGCCTGCTTGGCACCCGCATTTCGCTCTCTGCATTCCGCCATAAGACACGGAACCCATATACGTCGGTTGTGAGATATAGTCCTTATACATATAATGTTACGAGTCAGTCGGCAGTAGAGAAGTGTGGCATAGCATCCATCGACCGCCGCTACGCTATCGACCGTGAGACAGGAGTGGTAACAGTCAGCGATGCACAGGGCACACATGCCCCCGTGGTTCTGCCTTATACGACGCAACGTGCCTATAAGGGACAGCGCATGTACACTAACGGTTCGGACGTGGAACGCTATGGTTTGGAGTGGATTGTCGATTTCACGAAGATTCAGAAGTTGAACACTTCCATCCGCCTTGACGGCAATTTCTATCGTTACCGAGGACTTGACGAGACGCTCTTTGCAGGCGGTACATCAGGTCAAGGGACATCAAGTTCAACGGCATATCCATTGATTGGCTATTACCGAGGTTCTTCTTCGACAAGCGTTGCCACAGCAGCGTCGGGCAGCATAAGCAATGGTTCTATAAACAAGGAGATGAATCTGAACGCTACAATAACGACTCGCATACCGCAAGTGAGACTGATCATGATGCTACGAATGGAGTGTTCGCTGCTGAAATACACCCGTCCGCTAAGCGAATTGAGCGATGGTACACGTGGCATCGTACTTGAATCGGCAGGCGATTACTTCGGAACGCCATACGATGGCAACACGAAAGACCAGTACGTTGCTGTCTATCCAGAATACTTCTCGACATGGGACGCACCGGAAGAGATGATACCTTTTGCCGAGAAATTCCTTTGGGCAAAGGACAACGACCGCACTCTCTACAACCAACTCGCGCGTCTCGTCGTGAAGACAAACTATGCCTACACGATGAACGAGAACTCAATCTCGCCGTATTACTCAGTCAACTTCAACATAACCAAGGAGATAGGCGACCACATAACGCTGTCGTTCTATGCCAATAACTTCATCAACAACATGGCAAAGGTTACGGCATCGCGCACAGGATTGGAGTCAACGCTCTACAACAGCGCCTACATTCCTAAGTTCTACTATGGTCTTTCGCTAAAACTGAAGATATGAAAAAATCAATCATCGTCCTGTCATTACTCATAGCATCGTGCACGTACGACGATTCGTTCGATGTACTTCCGGTCTCCGTTTCGCTGCAATTTCCCGATAACTCGCCAATGCCTCACGCTGGTGCTCGTGTGGAAATGACCGACAGACATGCATCAGTCTTTGTCGATTCGACCGACACGGAGGGTGTTGCACATTTCATTCTGCCTCCCGGCATCTACGAAGTGGCATCGTCAGGCACTCTGCTCACCTACGACTATCGCTATATATATAATGGTATAAAGGGGCAAGTCGTCATTACGGCAGACAGCATCAACAGCATCAAACTGCCTATAACGGTAACAAAGAAAAGAATAGTTCACTAATATAAAACTTATAATTTATGAAGAAAATCATTTACTCTATCTTCGCACTCATTGCCTCATTCGCCATGCCTTCAGTAGCCATGGCAGAGGAGACTATTGACGTGCAGTATCTTGTAATCCAGCAAGATGACGGTACAGAGAGCCGATTTGCCTTGAAGGAATATCCAGAGATAACCTTCAACGGTGACGCTCTCGTCATAGAATCAGCAGAACGCAATCTGGAGATTGCTATCGTTGACGTTCTCAGCTATAGTTTTGAGACCGTTCAGGAATCGTTACCCACTGCTGTTGAAGCAGTGAGACAGGATGCTCCTGCCATCTCTTTTGCCGGTGCAGAGTTCCGAGGACTGGCATCAGGTGCAGCAGTCACGGCATGGAGCCTCAACGGTCAGATGCTCACTACTATCAAGGCAACAGCCGATGGCATAGCAAAGATCGACCTTTCGGCTCTGCCTAAGGGTGTAATAATCCTTCGTACCCCTGGCAAAACAATTAAAATCATCAACAAATAAAACACTCAGAAAACAATGAAGAAAACAATACTCTCTCTCGTAGCACTCCTTGCTACAGCACTATCTGTCAACGCACAGACATGGAACATGGTCATCACTCACGAGGATGGCACAGTCGAGACTCTCTCAACGTCAGCAGTCAAGTCGGTAACATTCACCCAGCCTGACCAGAATGCTGACCAGGTGATTATCAAGGAGATATACAACGGCGGCGTAATGAAGGACGATGGCTCGGGCAACTTTGCCATGGACAAGAACATCATCCTCTATAACAACTGCTCACAGGTGGCTGTCATCAACAATCTCTGTATCGGTATGTCTGCCGACTATAACGCAGAGGCATCGTCAAACAGCAAGCTATACAAAGACGGCAACCTCATCTACACCGACTTTATCCCTGCTATCAACGGCATCTGGTATTTCCCTAAGGCGCTGACCATACAGCCTTACTCCCAGGTGGTGGTCAATATCTGTGGCGCTATAGACAATACGCAGACGGTAAGCAACTCCATCAACTATGCCAACAGCGACTACTACTGCATGTATGACCCAACATACAAGGGCGCAGGAACATCGGAGAGCAACATGTACTACAACAACACTAAATACTATCCTTCGCCTGCTGATGTCATTCCTACGTCACATTACCTGAAGACCGTGAAGTATGGCATGGGCAACGCATGGCCAATGAGTGGCACTTCGCCTGCCGTTTTCATCTTCAAGACTGCTGACACTACACCTGCTACATACGGCGAGAATGCAGAGAATCTATGGTATGCTCCTGGCAATGAGGGCAGTGCGACATGGGCTTGCCTCAAGGTGCCAACCGATTGGATTATCGATGGCGTTGAGGTATTCAACACTCAGAAGCTCAGCGACTGCGTTAAGCGTCTCACCTCTGATGTTGATGCCGGCCACGTCAATCTGACCAGCAAACTTGGTCATGTCGTTTACCGTAATGTCGACAAGGAATCTACAGAGGCTCTCGCAGAGAATGCTGGCAAACTGGTTTACGACTATACTCTCGGTACTGATCCAAGTGGCATCGATGCAGAGGCATCTATGAAGGCGGGTGCTCACATCGTGTTCCAGGATACGGACAACTCGACAAACGACTTCCACGAGCGTGAGAAGAGTTCGCTGAGATAAAAGTCCCCTCCTTCCCGAGGGAGTTTGGTAGAAATGATGATAAGAAGAATTATAATAACCCTGATTGCGTTGGGTGGCTGCATCATTGCAGTTGCCCAACATTACCGTGTCTCATTCATTCGCGAGTCATGCCCGTGGCTTTCTGCAGACAATGCTGCCACGCTGTCATTGCTCAATGTGCAGAATGTATCTGAGGCTCAGTTGGTTTTCAAGGCTGACGATGCTGATTTCAGTGGCATTCACAATCCGGAATCTGCCCAAAGCCTGTGCGCCGACGTTGAGTCATACCGACGTATTCTGCCTCGTATGGCTGCCTACGGACGCATCTCCTATAAGAATACGGCGCAGGAGGAAGCGGCAGGTTCTGCCTTTATCAACACTACGCACATGCCGTTTGACATAGTTGAAGACTCTCTCACCAACCTGGGCGATGCTCACAAAAATGTATACAACATCGTCGGGGCAATGAGCTACGATGTCTGCCAGCGTCTGTCGCTTGGCGCAAAGGTTGACTTCACTGCTGCTGACTATGCCAAATACAAGGACCTGCGCCACAAGAACAGCCTCACGGACATCACCGCCACGATGGGCATCTTCTCTCCTTTGACATCACGTCTGCAGATAGGTGGCAATGTGTTCTATCGTCGTGTCATAGAAGGTGTAACATTCTGTATCTATGGTTCTGAGGATAAGGTATATCGTTCACTCATAGACTATGGCATTCTCACAGGTCATGTTGAGACATTCGGTGAGAATGGCTATACGGAGAAGAACACTGAGCAGCCTTTTTTCTCTGAGCAGAAGGGATTCAGAATGCAGTTAGGGGTTGGCAATCCTTCTCTATCAACGGGGAAGATCTGGATAGGGACAGAGTTCTCCTATCGTCATCGCAACGGCTACTACGGGCGTGACACAGAGTATAGCATTGTACATAATCGCCATGACGGTGACATCTACGAGGCAAACGCCACCATTGCCTATCGCCATCAGTCGAGCATCCACCAGTTGCTGTTCTCTCTCGACACGGAGAATCTTCTGACCGATGCTTCGACATATACGACAATCCAGGACGACAAGACTTCTGCACACTACTATCAGTATTTCACTCCCGTCAAGATGTCCTACAAACTGTGGGCGAACTACTCATTCGGTTATCGTGGTTTCCTTGGCATAAAGGACGGCATACCTGCGTGGACAATCAACGCTAAGATAGAGCAGAACGATCGTAAGCAGACGATTTACCATTATCCTCATTCTCTGTCGCAACATCTTAAGGCACAGACGTTTTCTGCTTCTTTGCTGCGCAACATTGCCATGCGCAAGGCTACATTGTCGCTATATGGTGCCTTCGCCTACCGATGGGGCAACGGTGACCTTTCAGACACATCCACTCTTGAGGCATCTGCATCAGGTAACATTCGAGAACCTGAGTCCATGCTGGTTTACCAACAACAGGACTACGACTGCTTCGTCTCTCGGCAAGCCACCGCAGACCTATATGCACGCTATGCCTTGCCTATACCTTCTGCCAAACTTACAGCATACGCTCAGGCAGAATGGATAAGAGGCATATACCATCGTAGCATCAGCCTTACCCTTGGATCTTATTTTTAAGGAAGCTATATCGAATAATCGAAAACTCGAACAATCGACACTTCGGGTTATCGAAAAACCAGAACAAAACTATGAAACGAATTTCTTTTCTTGCATTGGCATTCTTTGCAGCGATTGGGCTGATGGCTCAACCGTTGCCAAAGGATGAAGGCGTCCGTGAGGGACATCTCGCTAACGGACTCACATACTACATACGTCACAACAACCAGACTCCCGGGCAGGCTGACTTCTACATCGCCCAGCGTGTCGGTTCTATCCTTGAGAAGAAAGACCAGCGTGGTCTTGCCCACTTCCTTGAGCACATGGCATTCAACGGCACGGAACATTTCCCTGATGGCAATGCCGGTCCTCGTTCCATCCGCAGCTGGTGCGAGCGCAACGGCATTAAGTTTGGTGCCGACCTCAATGCATCGACATCCGTAGAGCGTACCATATATAATATAGCAAATGCTCCTGTGACAAAGGCAGGGATAGCAGACACATGCCTGCTCATCCTTAGCGACTGGAGCCATGCCCTTCTGCTTCGTGATGAGGAGATTGACCAGGAGCGTGGTGTCATTCACGAGGAATGGCGCACACGTCGTTCGAACATGGCAGCACAGCGCATCATGGAGGAGGCGATGCCTGTCATTTATAAAGGCACAAAGTATGAGGACTGTCTGCCTATTGGATCAATGGAGGTGGTAGATACGTTTCATTACGAAGCTTTGCGCCGTTATTATCATAAGTGGTATCGTCCTGACCTACAGGCAGTCATCGTTGTTGGTGATGTCAACGTTGACGAGGTTGAGCAGAAGATAAGGTCTCTCTTCTCTGCAATACCTGCTGCCGTCAATCCTGCTGTCCGCGAAAACTATCACGTTACAGACAACGACGAGATGATTATCTTCTCCTGTGCCGACGACGAGCAGCCAACCCTAAACTTCCAGCTCTACATGAAGCGAGACGCCACCACAGCCACCGTTCCCGATGGTTCTCCATCGGATAAGAACGACTTCATCGCCGACTACAAATCCCGCCTTACTCTCTTCATTCTTCGCCAGCGTCTCTCTCTGTTGACAAAGCAAGCACATCCTGCCATGCTTTCTTGCTCTGCACGCGATGGCCAGTTCTACATCACTCCTGCAAAGGATGCCTTCTCGATCAGCATTGGCCTTAAGCCAGATGACCCACAGGCAGGTATTGACGCTGTCATGGCTGTTGTGCAGAAAGCACGTCGCTATGGCATCACCGAGGCTGAGCTTCAACATGCAAAGATGCAGCATAACGTCAATCTGGAGCATCGTCTTGACACAAAAGACAAGACACGCAACTCGGAATATGTCAGTAAGATTGTCAACCACTTCTGCAATGGCAAGCATCTGATGTCGATAGATCAGGAGGCAGACCTTGAGCACTCGCTCATGGACAGCATAACACTTGACGATGTCAACGAGACTTTGCGTCAGATCATCTTCGACGATGCTTCTGGTCGTAATCAGGTGGCGATCATCTATGGTCCTTCGAAATGGGATGGCAAGGAATACTCCATGCCTACCGCCCAGCAGTTTAAGGAATGGATCCTTGCAGCAGAGAAGCGTGAGTATGCTGCTCCCGTTCCCGAAGCTTCACCATCGGGTAAGTTCATCAAGAAACTGCCAAAGAAGGGACGCATCCTTGCTCGCAACGACTATGGTCATGGCTATACAGAGTATGTCCTATCCAATGGCATCAAGGTCTATGCACGCCCTTCCGAACTTGAGCCAAACCGCCTGACTATAAAGATGTTTCGTCAGGGTGGTCAGTCGCTCTATCCTGACAGCGACCTTCCTTCGTTGCGTATGCTTGGCAGCGTCATAACCCAGAGCGGTGCCGCCGATTTTGACTATCTCACACTTGAGAAGAAACGTGCCGGCAAGGCTTTGCGCGTAACACCATTCATGTCTGACGAGGAGGAAGGCGTTCAAGGTGTTTGTGCTGCTTCCGACTTCAAGACATGGCTTGAGGTGGCGTATCTCTATATCACTCAGCCTCGCCGTGACGACGATATCTTCAGCAGCCTTATAGATCGTCAGCGCTCTTTGCTGAAGAATCGTGCTGCAAGTCCGAAGGTTGTGTTCAATGATACGCTTCGCCAAACGCTCTATGCTAATCCTGAACGTGTGTCACCACTGACGATTGAGAGCATCAACCGTGTCTCTCACGATCGCATCATGGAGATTTACAAGGAGCGTTTCCAGAACATGGCGGGCATGTCGCTCATAGTCACAGGTGACATTCGCACCGATGAGTTTGAGAACCTTATCTGTCAGTATGTTGCCTCTCTGCCTGGCAAGAGAAAAGCAACCACCGTTTCCGATGGTTCATCATCGAGCGCCGACATCCTCCCCGGCAGCCGCACCAAGGTGTTCACCCACGAGCAAAAGACACCATCGGCACTGACGGAGATTATTTATTCTGCGCCTATTCCTTACACAGCTGACAACGACCTGCGTGCCGATGTCCTCGCACAGATTATGCGTGCAATCTATACCGAGACAGTGCGCGAGGAGAAGGGGGGCACATACGGCGTCTCTGTGGCAAGTCAGGGATGGAAGGAACCTTCTGATGGTTTCTCTCTGACCATCAACTTCCGCTGTGATCCAGACAAATACAGCGAACTCTTGCCTATCATCGATGAGCAGTTGGAGAAGATTGCTGCAGAAGGACCATCAGCTGAACGACTGCAGAAGGTAAAGGAATATGAGCGCAAGAACTATGAGCGCGCCATACTGACAAACGGCTGGTGGGAGTATGTCTGCTACAACAAACTTGCAAATGGCATAGATTTTGCTGAGGATTATCTTAGCAAGGTAGATGCTCTCACCCCTACTGACATTCAGGACTTCTGCCGCACCCTCCTTGCATCAAAGAACCGAGTACAAGTAACAATGAAATAAGAAGGAAACTATATATGTGTTGTCCACAGGATGTAGGGCGAGGATTTCCGAGCCGCCCAATCAGCAAACTTTGTCACGAAAACGGCTCAGAAATCTTCGCCCTACAAGCAAAAGGACAACTGGTATATTATTGCCAATAAGAATATGAAAAGAACAATTCTATCTCTCATCGTCATGACCATGGCACTCACTGCCATGGCTGACGATGTAATGCACAAGAAAGGCGATACTTACATCGTCAACACAACCACTCTCTGCCATAAGAAAGGATATAAGTCAACAACTCCTGTTGAGGTGCACATTCAGAATGGCAAGGTCATAAAGGTTGTTGCTCTCCCTAATAAAGAGAGCAAGGGGTATTTCAAGATGATACTCCAGAGACTTCTCCCTCTATACAACGACATCAAAGTAGGCAAAGCAGAGAAGCTATCCACCCAACAACAGGTAGATGCCTACACCGGTGCTACCTTCAGCGGCAACGCAGTACAGGCAAACATCAAAGCTGCTCTGGATTACTACAAGGCACATAAGTGATTACGACTGGTTTCCCCTTTGGTTTATGGGAATGATTCCTTTTGGCGATGTTCGTGGGCTTCAGTGGGAAATTATAGAGAACCTCCTGTGAATTTGTCTTTTTTTTGGTAATGATATACATGTTGTCCACTGGATGTAGGGCGAGGATTTCCGAGCCGCCCAATCAGCAAACTTTGTCACGGAAACGGCTCAGAAGGTTCTCTGCACTAAAGGCAGAGCATCGCAAGCGCTGAGCGTAGCTCGGCGGCCGAAGGGGAAGCCAAATCTTCGCCCTACAAGCAAAAGGACAACTCGTATATTGTTTCCCTTTTTTTATTCCTTGCAAGCTTTGAGGAATGCGAGGAAGAGTGGGTGCGGATTGAGTACGGTGCTGCTGTATTCCGGATGGAACTGTGTGCCGAGATAGAACTTGTTTGCCGAGAACTCGATGATTTCGGCGAGCTTGCTAAGTGGGTTGCGACCGCTGACAGTCATGCCTTTCTGCTCCATCTCTGCGATGTAATTGCCGTTCAGCTCATAGCGGTGGCGGTGGCGCTCGATGATGTTGAATCTGCCATAGATAGCCTGTGCGCGAGAATCCGGTACGAGCTCGCATTCATAGCCGCCAAGTCGCATTGTTCCGCCGAGATTTGCTATGTGCTTCTGCTCTTCCATCATGTCGATGATAGGGCAGAGTGCCTGAGCGTTGAACTCGGTGCTGTTGGCATCTTTGTAGCCAAGGACATTGCGTGCAAACTCGATCGCCATGATCTGCATGCCGAGGCAGATGCCGAGTGTAGGAATATTGTTTTCGCGAAGATAATGGGCAGCAGTTATCTTGCCTTCAATACCACGGTCGCCGAAGCCAGGGCAGAGGATATAGCCAGAGACCTCCCCCTGCCCCTCCACAGGGAGGGGAGAAAGCTTTTCGGCAACATTCTCCTCAGTAATCTCTTCTGCATTGATGAAGTGCGTAACAACTTTTCTGCCGCAATAAACACCGGCTATCTTAAGGCTCTCCGTGATACTCTTATATGCATCCTGAAGGTCGTATTTGCCGACAAATCCGATGTGCAGCTCCTCTGTGGTAGAGCGCCACATCTCAACATACTTATGCCATTTGTCGTGATTTTCGGTTACCGGTAGATTGTCAATGTCCTGATAACCGGAAAGCTTGAGAATCTGAATGGCGAGTTTCTCTTCGTGCATTTTGAGAGGCAGGGCATAGATGCTTGGCACATCCGGACTGTGGAGAACATATTCCGGTCTTACATTGCAGAAATTTGCCACCTTGCGGCGAAGTCCGTCTGATAGCGGATGCTCCGAACGAAGCACGATGCAGTCAGGCTGGATGCCGTAGCTCTGGAGAGTCTTTACGCTGTGCTGGGTAGGCTTTGTCTTCAACTCACCGGCAGCAGCGATGTATGGCACGTATGCAAGATGAACAACGAGAGCATCGTCGCCAAGTTCCCACTTCAGCTGTCGGATGGATTCAAGGAACGGAAGTCCCTCAATGTCGCCCACGGTACCGCCGATTTCCGTTATAACGAAGTCAAGTTCGGGATTCTCCTTGCCGGTGCGGAGCATGTTCTCCTTTATGGCGTCCGTGATGTGAGGAACAACTTGCACGGTCTTTCCGCCGTATTCTCCGCGGCGCTCTTTGTCGATGACTTCCTGATAGATGCGACCGGTAGTAAAACTGTTCCAGCGAGTGGTCTTGATGTCGGTGAAGCGCTCGTAGTGGCCGAGGTCAAGGTCGCACTCGTAGCCGTCGATTGTTACATAGCATTCGCCATGCTCGTTAGGATTCAGAGTGCCTGGATCGACATTGATATAAGGGTCGAACTTCTGGATTGTGATGTTGAAACCGCGGTTCTGCAAGAGTCTGCCGAGTGTTGCTGCGATAACGCCCTTGCCAAGAGAAGAAGCGACGCCGCCTGTTACGAAAATGTATTTCATTTTATGATTGGTTGATTTGAATGGTTTTATTGATTATTTGCACAAAGGGGTCAGACCCTTTTGTGCAAATTTCCTAATTGTATTCCTGCTCATACCAGCTGATGTACGACTTATAGAGCATTCTCAGACCGCCTGGGGTAGGGTAGTCGCCAGTGAAATACCAGTCGCCCGGGCTGTTAGGGCAAGCCTGATGAAGTCCGTCAACGGTCTGGAAGATGATCTGCACAGGAGTCTTTACCGTGTCTGGAGTAAGGAGCTCGGCTATCTTCGCTGAGATTTCAATGTCGGTGAAAGGAGCGTAGATGGCGTTGACGAGGTTTTCGACCGAAGCGGACGCATTGGGAACGGTGGCTACCTTCACTTTCTCGGTTCCCCGTTCGCCTTCTGCCAGAACAGCCTTTACTTTGTGATAGACTTCCGTCAGCAGGGGCTCCATTCCGCGTTCCTTGAGCAAGGCAACTGTTGCGCGGAAGGCAACGAACTGCTCCATGCTCGACATGTCGATGCCGTAGTAGTCGGGATAGCGTATTTGCGGTGCGGAAGAAACGATGATGATTTTCTTTGGATGGAGACGGTCGAGAATCTTTATGATGCTCTGCTTGAGTGTAGTGCCACGAACGATGGAGTCGTCAATGATGACGAGGTTGTCTGCGAATGGCACGAGCGAACCGTAAGTGATGTCGTAAACATGGGCGGCAAGATCGTTTCGGGTGTCTCCCTCGCTGATGAATGTGCGGAGCTTGATGTCCTTTATTGCAACCTTCTCGCTGCGGATTCGCATGGAGAGAATGCGGCGTATCTGCTCATGATCAGGCTCATGCGCAAGGTCGTCAATGAGCAGTGCTTTCTGTTTGTTCAGATAGTTGTCCATGCCTTCTATAAGGCCGAAAAATGCCACTTCCGCTGTGTTCGGAATATAGGAGAAGACGGTGTGCTCAAGGTCGTAGTCTATGGCAGGGAGGATTTGGCTGACAAGTTCGCGGCCGAGTTCTTTTCTTTCTTGGTAAATGTCCTTGTCGCTGCCTCGTGAGAAGTAGATGCGCTCAAATGAGCAAGCCTTGTTCTTGCCCTGTGGAAGGATTTCCTCTACGCGCAAGTCTCCGTGTTTGCTTACTATGAGCGCGTTGCCAGGAGTGAGTTCCTGAATGTCCCATGCGTGGAGGTTCATGGCTGTTTGGATAGCAGGGCGTTCAGATGCAACGACAAGAATCTCGTCGTCCTTGTAATAGAAGCACGGGCGGATGCCGTTAGGGTCGCGCATGGCAAACATCTCGCCAGAACCTGTCTGTCCACAAACAACATAACCGCCGTCCCAAAGTGGGGCAGAGGTTCGGAGTACGTTTTCGACGCGTACGTTGTCTTCTATGTAGTTGGTGATGGAGAGGGGACCCAATGCGGACGCATTGGGAACGGTGGCTTCTTGCTTCGCGGTGGCTTCTTGGTAAAGTCGCTCTACTTCACGGTCCAGCCGGTGTCCTATCTGCTCGAGCATGATGTAGGTGTCGCTGTAGATTCGCGGATGCTGTCCTTTGCTCGTTATCTCCCGAAAGACCTCATCGACATTCGTCATGTTGAAGTTTCCGCAGATGCAGAGGTTCTTTGCGCGCCAATTGTTGCGCCTGAGGAAAGGATGTACGAAGGTCAGTCCGCTCTTGCCTGTGGTGGAGTAGCGCAGATGGCCCATAAGCAGTTCGCCGCGCCATGCCTCGTCATCGTTGCTGACCGTCTTTCCGACAGCCTGGAACACTTCCGTTATGGCACCAGAGCCGAGGGCTTTCTCGCGAAACATATAGTCCTTGCCCGGTTCGCATTCCAGTTTTACGCAGCTTATGCCGGCACCTTCCTGTCCGCGGTTGTGCTGCTTCTCCATCATCAGATAGAGCTTGTTTAAACCGTACTGCCAGGAGCCATATTTCTCCTGGTAGTACGATAGTGGTTTCATAAGGCGGATCATTACGATTCCGCATTCATGTTTTATTGGTTCCATTGGTTGTTTATTGGGTTTGCTTTTACTTGTTATAAGCAGCTTCGCCATGCTCGTAGATATCAAGTCCTTCCTCCTCTTCGCGGCGACCGCAACGGAGTCCGACTGTATATTTGATGGCATTGAAGATAATCATACCCATAACGAAGGCAAAAGCAACTACTGTGAATGCGCCGAGAGTCTGTACTCCGATAGAGCATTCAACACCGTCGATGGCTGAGTTGCAGAATACTCCGGTGAGAATGGTACCGAGGATACCGCCTACTCCGTGTACGCTGACTGCACCTACAGGATCGTCAACCTTCATGACCTTGTCGATGAAGCTTACGGAGAAGCACATCGCAATGGAAACGATGATTCCGATGATTGCTGCTGCCCAGATATCTACGCAGTCGCAACCTGCTGTGATGCCGACGAGTCCGGCGAGCACACCGTTGCAGACCATAGAGAGAGAAGGTTTCTTGTCAACAAGCCAAGTGTAGCAGAGAGCAGCGATACCACCAGTGGCTGCTGCCATGTTTGTGTTTATGAATACGATAGCTCCAAGAGCTGCATTGTCGCCTGTGATAGAGAGAGTAGAACATGGGTTGAAACCGAACCATCCTACCCAAAGACAGAATACGCCGAGGGCACAGAGTGCGAGGTTGTGACCAGGGATCGCCCTGCTGTTGTTATCCTTGTCGTACTTGCCGATACGAGGACCGAGAACCATGGCGCCTGCAAGAGCGAGAGCGCCGCCGGCAGCGTGTACGAGAGTAGAGCCTGCGAAGTCATGGAAGCCCATCTCAGAGAGCCAACCGCCGCCCCAGCCCCAATGGCCAGAGATTGGATAAACGATGGCAGAGATAAGCATAGAGTAAACGAGATACATGGAGAACTTCGTGCGCTCAGCCATGGCACCGCTGACGATAGTTGCCGTTGTGGCACAGAACATTGTCTGGAAGATGAAGAATGCCGGTGCAGGAATGTTGTCGTTGCCGCAGTTTGACATCCAGAGGAAGCCGTCCCATCCGAACAAGCCCTTGTCGGCACCGAACATGAGTGAGAAACCTACAATCCAGAAAAGAATTGATCCGCACATCAAGTCGCAGAAGTTCTTCATCAATATGTTTGCTGTGTTTTTTGCACGAGTGAGACCAGCTTCGACAAGTGCAAAGCCTGGCTGCATCCAGAATACGAGCATTGCTCCTAAAAGTACCCAAAGGGTATCAACGGCATTGAAATCAACCGCTGCAAGATATAGAGTAGTCATGGTGAGACCCCCTCTAACTCCCCCACAAGGGGAGGACTTTTTGATTAGTCTTGCTAATCATGGGGTTAAAAGTCTGGTTTGTGTAATGTTGTGTTAATGCATCGGAAAAAGCTAATAACCTTCTCCTCCCTCGTGGGGAGGTCGGGAGGGGTCATAGTTTGTCCGCAAGCACTTCGTCGCCGTGCTTTCCTGTGCGGATGCTGTAGCAGTCTATAATGTCCGAAACGAATATTCGTCCGTCGCCCACTTCTCCTGTGTGAGCTATCTGGAGTATCACCTCCACTGTAGGGTCCACGAACTGCTCGCGGCAGACGATGGTGATAGCCACGCGCTCGATGACGTCGGTGCTGTACTGTACTCCACGGTAAACCCTTTCCTGACGAGCTTGGCCGATACCATGCACATCATGATACTCAAACCAGTCGATGTCAGAAAGCAGAAGAGCCTCTTTTACCTCTTCAAACTTTGTCTTCCTGATAATAGCTTCAATCTTTTTCATAACTTTGTATATATATTATTGTGTTGGCAATCAAGAACTTATGTTTTGATGGTGCAAAGGTAAGGGTTTATAACGGTAAAAAGTGTAAATTGTAAGCAAACTGGACAAAAAATGTGCGCAAACTTACAATATGTTTGCAAAAGCGTGTATTTGGTTTACAATCTGAAAGTAAAACATATATTTCTGCTTGCAAAATGCAAAATGGCGGGTTTGCGAATGAAATCTATTGCTCAAAATGCCCTCTACTATCAAACAAAATCGTAATTTTGCACCCGGAAACAACCAATATAAAAGCTAAATTGTAAATGAAACTATGTGTGGAATCGTAGCTATTTTCAACATTAAGGAGCAGTCGGAAGAACTCCGTCAGAAGGCTCTTCGTATGAGTAAGACTATTCGCCATCGCGGACCAGACTGGTCTGGCATCTATTGCGGCGGCAGTGCAATCCTCGCACACGAACGACTTAGTATTGTTGATCCTGAAAGTGGTAGTCAGCCACTCTTCTCACCAGACAAGAAGCTGGTGCTTGCCGTAAATGGCGAGATATATAATCACAAGGATATACGCAATGAGTTTGAGGGTAAATATCAGTTCCAGACTGGTAGCGACTGTGAGGTGATCCTCCCTCTCTACAAGGAGGCTATGGCAACTGCCGAGGGCGGTCAGCCTGACTTCACAGCCTTGCTTGAGAAGCTTTCCGGAATCTTTGCCTTTGCACTTTATGATATTGAGAACAATGAGTTCCTTATCGGTCGCGATCCTATTGGAGTGATTCCTTTGTACATCGGCTTTGACGATGACGGCAAGGTGTATGTTGCGTCTGAACTGAAGGCTCTTGAGGGACAGTGCGACAGATTCGAGCCATTCCTTCCGGGACATTATTATTCAAGCAAGGACGGCAAGATCCAGAAGTACTACAAGCGCGACTGGATGGAGGCTCCTGTTGATGACAAGGGAGATGAGGGCAAGGCTACTGAGGATATCCGTCAGGCACTTCGCTCAGCCGTAAAGCGTCAGCTTATGTCCGATGTTCCTTACGCCGTACTTCTCTCTGGTGGTCTCGACTCTTCCGTTATCTCTGCCATTGCTCAGAGCTATGCGGAACATCGTATTGAGGATGACTCTACGACAAAGGCATGGTGGCCACGTCTCCACTCGTTCGCAGTTGGTTTGAAGGGTGCGCCAGACCTTGCAAAGGCAAAGCTCGTAGCAGACCATATCGGTACTGTTCACCATGAGATAAACTATACCATCCAGGAAGGACTTGATGCCATCCGCGATGTTATCTATTTCATTGAGACTTACGATGTTACCACCGTTCGTGCTTCTACTCCAATGTACCTTCTTGCCCGCGTCATAAAGTCTATGGGTATCAAGATGGTGCTCTCGGGAGAAGGTGCCGACGAGATTTTCGGTGGTTATCTTTACTTCCACAAGGCTCCGAATGCAGATGAGTTCCACAAGGAGACTGTCCGCAAGCTTTCAAAGCTTCATCTCTATGACTGCCTGCGTGCCAACAAGTCGCTTTCTGCATGGGGTATTGAAGGTCGTGTGCCATTCCTCGACAAGGAGTTCCTTGACATTGCCATGAGCATTGATCCTGCACTCAAGATGTGCCCTGGCAAGACTATGGAGAAGAAGGTGGTGCGCGAGGCATTCCAGGACATGCTGCCACAGGAAATCGTTTGGCGCCAGAAGGAGCAGTTCTCTGACGGTGTAGGCTATTCTTGGATTGACACGCTGAAGAAGATCACTTCCGACCAGGTTTCCGACGAACAGATGGCTCACGCAGCAGAGCGTTTCCCAATCAATCCGCCGCAGAACAAGGAGGAGTACTTCTACCGCTCAATCTTCGCAGAGCATTTCCCAAGCGATTCTGCTGCCAAGTGCGTTCCTTCAGTTCCTTCTGTAGCCTGCTCTACAGCTGAGGCTCTTGCATGGGACGAGTCGTTCAAGAACATGAACGATCCTTCCGGACGCGCTGTTGCTGGTGTTCATGATCAAGCATACTAAAAGCCTCACCCCCCTTACCCCCTCTCCAGCCCCCTCTAACTCCCCCATAATGGGGCGAACAAAAGAGCGGAGTAACATTTTGGAGGGGGAGTAATTACACTTGCAGGCGATGATTTCCGTGCCGCAATGATTACACTTCAAGGACAGAGGTTTATATAATAGGTAATAATAAATATGTGATATAATATTCCCCACAAAACATATCACTCCCCCTCCCCTTAATCGGGGAGGGGGCTGGGGGGAGAGGCTTTATGTTAGAATTCACTAAAATGCATGGTGCCGGCAATGATTACATTTATGTCAACACCATGCTCTACAATATAGAAGACCCTGAGGAGTTTTCAAAGAAGTGGAGCCGTTATCACTTCGGTATCGGCAGCGATGGACTCATTCTCATCGGTTATCCTTCTTCCATTCATGCCGACTATTCCATGCGCATTTTCAACAACGATGGTTCGGAGGCTATGATGTGCGGCAACGGTACACGCTGTGTTGCCAAGTATCTGCACGACAAGGGAATAACCGATAAGACCGTCATTCGTCTTGAGACAAAGAGCGGAATAAAGATACTCCATCTCCACCTCGACGAAGAGGGCAAGACCGAGAGCGTTACCGTAGATATGGACGAGCCGAAACTCAAGGACGAGGCTAAGCACCAGTTCAAGGAAGAACTTGCCGACACTCTACCGGCAGGCACTTTCGTTTCAATGGGCAATCCGCACTATGTCATCTTCCTCGATGATGAGACGGTTCGCGAGCAGTTCGGAATAGAAAGCGCTGATGTTGAGCAGTTTGATGTTGAAGCCCATGGCAAGAAGTTGGAGTTCCACCCAGCCTTCCCAGAGCGCTGCAACATTGAGTTTGCCACCGTTCTCGCCGACGGCAGCATCCGCATGAGAGTGTGGGAGCGAGGCAGCGGAATAACATGGGCTTGCGGCACAGGATCTTGCGCCACAATGGTAGCCGCTTTCCTCACCGGCAGGGCTCCGCGACAGTCGACCATCGTGATGGACGGCGGCAGCGTAACAAACCATTGGCAGGAATCCGACAACCATATCATGATGACCGGACCGGCAGAGTTTGTGTTCGACGGACAAATTTAATATACTTACGGACTGTAAGCAATAATCCTGCAAATCGTTAATCTTTGTAACAATTTGCAGGATTTTTCGTTACATTTATATATTTTATTAAGTTTTATGGGTAACTATTTGCCGCAAAGCAACGGCTTTCTCAGTAAATAATCGTAACTTTGCACCCAGAAAACAACCAATATATCATATACCATTATCCTTGTATAATGGTAAATTGCAAATCTGTAAATTGTAAATGTAACTATGGCACTCATAAACGACCATTTCCTTAAACTTACGAAGAACTATCTCTTCGCCGATATAGCAAAGAAAGTTAACGCATTCAAGGTTACACACCCTAAGGCAGACGTTATCAGCCTTGGTATAGGTGATGTTACCCGTCCGCTCGTTCCTGCTGTCCTTGAAGCTATGCACAAGGCTGTTGACGAGATGGGTACCGTAGAAGGTTTCCACGGCTATGGACCAGAGGAAGGTTACGACTTCCTTCGCGAAGCTATCGTCAAGAACGATTTCCTCGCTCGCGGCGTGAAACTCGACAAGTCAGAAATCTTTGTCAACGACGGTGCGAAGAGCGATACCGGTAACATCCAGGAGCTCGTGCGCTGGGACAACAGCGTCGGCGTTACAGACCCTATCTATCCGGTTTATATCGACTCAAACATCATGATCGGTCGCGCCGGAGTGAATGTTGACGGCAAATGGAGCAACATCACCTACATGCACTGCAACGAGGCTAACGGCTTCATCCCTTCTATTCCGGACTACAAGGTGGACATCATCTACCTCTGCTACCCAAACAACCCAACCGGCATGGTCATCAACCGCGCTGAGCTGAAGAAGTGGGTGGACTATGCTATAAAGAACGACGTGCTCATCTTCTACGATGCTGCATACGAAGCATATATCCAGGACGACGATATTCCGCATTCCATCTACGAGATTCGTGGCGCAAAGAAGGTGGCTATCGAGTTCCACAGCTACTCAAAGACAGCCGGCTTCACTGGTATTCGTTGCGGTTATACCGTTGTGCCTAAGGAACTTACCGTTGCCGGACTCGATGGCAATCGCTATGAGCTCAATCCACTTTGGGATCGTCGCCAGTGCACTAAGTTCAACGGCACAAGCTATATCTCACAGCGTGCTGCCGAGGCTACCTACTCTCCGGAAGGCAAGCGGCAGGTCAAGGAGGTCATTGACTACTACATGACCAATGCAAAGCTTATGCGCGAGGCACTCGTCGAGATGGGCTACACCGTCTATGGCGGTCAGAACGCACCATATCTCTGGGTAAAGACTCCGAACAACGAGACCTCATGGGAATTCTTCGAGCATCTGCTCTACGGCGCACATGTTGTCTGCACACCAGGTGTCGGCTTCGGTCCTGCTGGTGAGGGTTACATCCGCCTCACATCGTTTGGCGACCGCGAGAAGTGCATCGAAGCACTTGAGCGCATCAAGAAATGGAAATAATCGCAATCAGATAATAACTATCAAACAGGGGCAAGGAAAGAACCTTGCCCCTGTTTTGGTACTAATTGGGTTGTGCGCCTTACATTCCGAGAATGAAGTCTTGGAGTTCGCAGAGGGACTTGCCCTTTGTGTCTGACTCAAAGACGAAGAAGACTGCCTGCTTGCCCTTTGGATTCTTGATGTCAAGCTTTGTGGTGAGCTCTGTCGTCTGCTGTGGCATTGACGACTTGAGAGTGAATGAACCGACCTCTACGCCGCCCTGGCTCTTCCATGGTCTGCCGAGCATGACACGAATCTTGCCGTTTACGCCTTCTGGCTTGCAACGCAACTGCATTGTGATGTCCTTCTTTCCAGCCAACTTGTTCATGTTGAAGTACTTATAGCCCACGATAGAGCCAGCAGTGTTATTCACAACAGGAGCAAACGGAACCTTGTGGTTGCGAGGAGCCTGGTATGAATCTGACTGGAAATAAATCGGCTTGATGTATGAACCAGAGTAAACATAGTTAGGATAAACCTCGCGGGCAGGCTCTGGACCAGTAAACCAGCAAGCAAGACCGGCAGCCTGACGAACGGTTGGGTCAAGTCCCTCAAGTGCAAATCCCTCAGAGTTGTATTCGCCCTTTGATATTTCCACCTTGCCGCCTTTTCCTTTCTGAACCTTAACGCTGATAGGTGCAACCATTGCCTGACGAGCATAGCAGTCGGTGCCGATTTGACGGTGGTAGAACACGTACCACTGGTCGCCAATCTTGCAGATGCTGCCGTGAGTATTTCCGCCTGGCATGGCAGAGGCTATCCAATTGCCTTTTTCGTCCTTTTCCTTTGCGCGAGCATCGATGATGGTTCCGCCGTAAGTCCATGGGCCGAGCGGATTGTCGCTGTAGCAGTAAGCGAGAGTATAGTTTGAAGCATTAGGAAGATCGTCCTCACCTTCGACCGTTGTGCGAGAGTAGATGAATACATACTTATCATCAATCTTGCGGATAGACGAAGCCTCGAAGAATCGGTAGATTCCTTCTTCCTGGTAGCCGGAAATCATATTCTCAACAACGTTTGTACCAGGCTTTACGCTGCACATGGTTTCCGGGTCCATCTCTGCTCCATGCGATTTTCCGAAGCCCCAGTAGCCGTAAACCTTGCCGTCGTCGTCAATGAAAACGGCTGGGTCGAAGCCAAGGCATCCGAAAGTCTCAGTTGGCTTTTCCTTGCTCCAGTTGATTACTTCAAAAGGTCCGTCAGGACGGTCGCTCTTGCAGACCATTGTGTTTCTGCCGCCACCCTGATTGTTAGGGTAAAGGTAATAGGTTTTCTTTCCGTTGGCGTCAGTCTTTACGGTCATGTCCGGAGCGAAGAGAACGTCGGCAGTGCCATCGGCATTGAGGCGGTCAAACTTTGGAGTCTCATATACCTTGAATATCATTCCGTCATAGCGCCAGTTTGTGAGGTCGTCAACAGGAGCAGACCATACCACTTGATCTCTACCGCAGTACATCCAGCGCAGATTGTCGTGAGAACCATAGACATACACGCGGTACTTGCCTGGACAGTCTGGGTCTTCGAAAACATAAGGTTCGCCGTCAGGAATGAACTCCCAAAGCGGCATGTAAGGATTCTGCGCAGCTGCTGGCAGCGCGAAGAAGAGGAGTAAAGCCATGCAAGCCAAGTTCCTCAAGAGGGTAATGCTTTTTTTCATAGTTGGTTAGTTTTTGGCACCACCGAAAACGGTGGTGAATAATCTTTATTTTTGTATCGCAAGTCTATTAAGAGCTCCCCCCTTTTGGGGGTGGGGGGCTTTTTATCTTTTCATTAGTACGAGTAGCACATTGATGTCCGAAGGCGATACGCCCGGTATGCGCGATGCCTGGGCGAGAGTTTCCGGATTTATCTTAACGAGCTTCTGGCGCGCTTCGGTGGAGAGGGAGTCCATTGATGCATAGTCAAAATGACCGCGAATCTTTATGTCCTCAAGTCGGCGCATCTTCTCCGCCACCTGACGCTCACGAACGATATAGCCGCTGTACTTCATCTTTATCTCTGCAGCCTCGCAGATTTCCTCGCGGCGGTTTTCTGGAGCATCCAGCAACTGCTTGAGTGCCGGAATTACCTCGGCAACGCCCTGAAGCGAAATCTCCGGACGGGCAATGAGGTCG
This sequence comes from Bacteroidaceae bacterium, assembly GCA_024401275.1. Classification (GTDB taxonomy): domain Bacteria; phylum Bacteroidota; class Bacteroidia; order Bacteroidales; family Bacteroidaceae; genus Prevotella. The sequence continues at coordinate 25,475 of JAKSLJ010000003.1, forward strand.
AAGAGTTTCATGCCGGTATGGAGTGGGGTAGAGCCTATGCTTTCGAGATAGCTGTTAAGGTCTTTCGGACGGAGAGAATACTTCCGGCAGAATGTCTCGATAGCGTCAATATGCTGCTTCTTGGAGAGCCAGAGATCGTAGCGGTCGCGCTTCGCAATGCCGAGGTTGTAGGACATTTCGGTCAGTCGCGCATCAGCATCGTCCTGACGAAGCAGAATGCGGTATTCAGCGCGTGAAGTGAACATGCGGTAAGGCTCATCAACACCCTTCGTCACGAGGTCGTCAATGAGTACACCGATATACGATTCGTCGCGCTTCATGACGAGTGGTAGCGGTCCGCCATTGTCGCTTCTACCGTTAATATATGTAGGGTCAGCACCTGCAAATATGGCAGCATTTGCACCGGCAACGAGTCCTTGTCCAGCCGCTTCCTCATAGCCTGTGGTTCCATTAACCTGTCCGGCAAAGAAAAGACCGGGAACGAGCTTTGACTCAAGTGAATGATGCAGTTGTGTAGGGTCGAAGAAGTCGTATTCTATGGCATATCCCGGACGATAAACGCGGACATCGCGCAGTGCAGGAATCTTGCGCAAGGCGTTCAGCTGCACCTCCATAGGCATTGATGAAGAGAAGCCGTTGAGGTACATCTCGTCGGTGTCCTCGCCCTCTGGCTCAAGGAAGAGCGGATGCTTTTCGCGGTCAGGGAAGGTGACGAGCTTGGTCTCCACTGATGGGCAGTAGCGTGGACCGATACTCTTTATCTGTCCGTTGTAGAGTGGCGAATCGTCAAGCCCTTCGAGAAGTGCTTTGTGGCACTCCGGGTTCGTGTTGAATGTCCAGCAAGGAAGCTGTTTCAGCTTGCGCTGTTCCGTCTCGAAATAAGAGAAGCGGTGCCAGTCTGCTTCGCCCTCTTGAATCTCTGTCTGTGAGAAATCTACCGACTTGCGGTCGATGCGCACTGGAGTGCCGGTTTTCATGCGCTGCGAAGTGATGCCCAGAGCATTGAGCGACTCTGTAAGACCGTATGAGGCAGGTTCTGCGCAACGGCCTCCTGCCACCTGCTTGCGCCCGATATGCATAAGTCCGTTGAGGAATGTTCCGGCAGTGACGACGACTGATTTGGCGTAGATTTCCACGCCCCAGATGGTGGTGATTAGCAGCCCCCCTCCGACTCCCCCCCCAAGGGTGGAGAGATTATCAATGGAATTTGACTGGGAGTTTGAGTTATACCGGTTATAGCCTGCCGCAGAGTCATTTTTTAGACTCCCTCCCACTGGGGGGAGGGCTGGGGTGGGGCTAATGCTCTCCGCCTGATCCTGCCAGATGTCGAGGTTTGGAGTACTGTCGAGGAGCTGGCGCCATTTCCAGATGAACTTGCCACGGTCGCATTGGGCGCGCGGGCTCCACATGGCTGGTCCCTTTGAGCGGTTGAGCATGCGGAACTGTATGGCAGTGGCATCGGTAACCAATCCCATGCCGCCACCAAGAGCGTCCACCTCACGCACAATCTGTCCCTTGGCGATACCGCCAACGGCAGGATTGCACGACATCTGCGCTATCTTATTCATATCCATAGTCAGCAGGCAGGTTTTCGCGCCCATGTTTGCCGAAGCCATTGCAGCCTCGCAACCGGCATGTCCTGCGCCGATGACTACTACATCGTAGTATAGTTTCACCTTACAGTTTTACAATTTACGGATTTACGATTTCTTGATTATCTACTTCTGCCAGCCATCTTGGCTACCTGGTTGTGCAGATTCTTCATTTCCCTGTAGTGCATCATTGCCTCAGCCTGTTCTTCAGGAGTGGCATTCTCCAGTCGTTTCTTTGCCTCATCAAGCTGTGCTACAATCATCTGAAGGCGCAGGTCGATGAAGAGATGGTTTATGCTCTGGAAAATCTGCATGGCCTTCTTTTCCGGCTCCATTTCCTCTGGCGCGATGTTCTCATTGACCATGATGAACTGTGTTGCCGTTTGGTTTATGGTAAAATCATCATGGCGCATGAAGTATTGCTCTGCAATAAAGTCCGGATTGTCCGACTGCTGCGCGGCTTCATTCGCTATTTGATTGTATATAGGAATAGAGAACTCGATCTCGTCCTCGGCAAAGTTCAGTTGCACAAGCTTTGCTAGAGAGACCATCGGATCGGTAGGCATGAGCATCTCGCCATGACGGATTATGAGCTGCATTATCATGGATTCAACTTCTTGCAGCTTTGTCTGTTTCTTCGGTATAGGCACCGCGTTTGCTGTGGCAGAAGAGACGGTAGCGCCCGATGCAGACGCTTTAGGAGCATTTCCTGCATTCGTACCCATCATCTCGGCACGGTCTCGTTCCATCTGTTCAAGTTCTTTTTCGCGTTCCTCCTGCTTGCGACGCTCTTCGATGGCATCGTGGATGAACTTGTTGACACGACGGACTATTACATCTTCGTGAACACCGAGCTTAGTGACACAGAGCGTAACATACATGGAACGCTTTATCGGGTCTTTTATCAGTGATACGCTCTTAAGTACACTGTCTATGGCCTCAGCGCGCTTTATCGGGTCTGTGACGCCGTTGAGCATGATGGAGCATTTGAAGTCAATGAAGTCCGTCTGGTGCTTCTCCACATAGTCCCGGAATTCCTCCGCCGTATGCTTTCGTGCAAAGCTGTCCGGATCGTCGCCGTCTGGCAGAATGAGCACCTTGATGTTCATGCCATGAGAGAGCAGCATGTCAGTTCCTCGCATGGCAGCATGTATGCCGGCTTCGTCGCCATCGTAGAGCAGAGTGATGTTCGGAGTAAGGCGATGGAGTATGCTTACCTGCTTCATGGAGAGCGCAGTACCGGAGTTTGCTACCACATTCTCTATGCCGCACTGGTGCATTGAGATGACATCAGTATATCCTTCCACCATATACACGCGGTTCTCCTTGGCAATAGCTTTCTTTGCCTGGAAAAGTCCGTAGAGCTCGGAGTCTTTCTTGTAGAGTTCCGTCTCAGGAGAGTTTACGTATTTTTGTGCTACGCCTTTGGTGCGCGAGTCAAGGAGACGACCACCGAAACCGATAACCTTTCCGCTCTGTCCAAACCATGGGAAGATGACGCGACCGGCGAAACGGTCGATGAGTTCGCCGCGATCGTTCTTGTAGCAAGTGCCGGTCTTTTCCAAATATTCAGCCTTGTAGCCTTGCTGTAAAGCTTTCTGTGACAAGGATTTACGGTCTGCTGGAGCATAGCCGAGCTTGAACTTTTGGATAATGTCATCGCGGAAACCACGGCTGCGGAAATACGGAATGCCGATGGATGTGCCGTCAACACTATTGTGTAGCTGGTCGGCATAGTAATTCGCTATCCATTCGTTTACGATGAACAGGCTTTCGCGTTCCGTCTGTGCGCGGCGCTCCTCGTCTGTCATCTCCCTCTCTTGTACCTCAATATTGTATTTGCGCGCAAGATATTTCAATGCTTCTGGATAGGACATCTGTTCATGTTCCATGATGAAGCCGACGGCATTGCCGCCCTTACCGCATGAGAAACACTTGCAGTAGCCTTTGGCGCGAGACACGATGAACGATGGAGTGCGGTCGTTGTGGAACGGACACAATCCCTTGAAATTGGCGCCCGCCTTCTTCAGTGAAACGAAGTCGGACACCACGTCAACGATGTCTGCGGCATCCATGATGCGCGCTATGGTGAGTCTGTCAATCATTTAAGATGGATGTGATTAGAATTCCTTTATTGCTTTGAGGAAAACATTGTCATACTTGAAATTGCTTGCTACACCCTCTGTGAATCCGTAGCGACCGATGAGGATGTAGTATTCAATCAGCGACTTAATCTGTTTCTTGTTGAACTCAAGGTCGTGGTCGATGTTGTGCTTGAGCTTCTTCTCAAGAGCCTCGAATTCCGCCTTATTATCTTCGTAATAGCCTTCAAGTTCAGCCACTTCCTTCAGGTTCTTTAGATACTTTTCCGTAAATGGATCGTACTTGAAATCAGCAGCGATTACTCGCTTCTTGAATTCGGCATAGTCCGTATCAGAAAGTGTGAAGTTGGCGGTTTCTGCAATCTGCTTGTGGGAGTTGAGATAGTCGCAGACAAAGTTGTGCAGAAGTTCTGTTGAGTCAGCAGAGTTGAGGTAATAGAGTATGCGTGGCATAGTGTCAGCCTTGAGTTCAAGGTCAGGGATGATGCCGCTTCCGTCTGTAACCTCCTTGCCACTGCGGGTGTAGAATGTGTGCTTGAGGCTGTCTGCCACATGCTCTTCCTTACCGCGCTTGTAGTTGCGAGCCTGTATGCAGCGGCCGCTTGGCAGGTAGTATTTGCTCACAGTGACCTTCATTTCCGCATCGTTGGATAGTGGGACGGTCTGCTGTACGATTCCCTTGCCGTATGTCTTGACGCCGGCTATCTTTGCGCGGTCAAGATCCTGAAGGCAACCAGCCATAATCTCTGAAGCGGAAGCACTTTCCTCGTCAACGAGTACCATGAGTGGCAGTTTCAAATCGAGCGGATCTTTCGTTGCCTTATACTGACGGTCAGTCTGCGGATTCTTGCCTCGTGTCTGCACTACGAGCTCATTGCGCTGGATGAACATATTGACGATGTCCACACATTCCTGCACACTTCCACCGGTATTGCCGCGAAGGTCAACAACGAGCTTCTCCATGCCCTTTCGCTGGAGGTTGAGGAAAGCCTCGCGGAAATGGTCGTAGCAACCTTGGGTGAACTCGGTGAGTCGGATGACGCCGATTTTCTTTCCTTCATCATTATATATGAAAGAGCAAGCTATCTCTGGAGCCTTGATGGTCTGGCGAGTGATAATCTTGGTAACGACCTTGCCTGTAGAGCGCTTTTGGAGCTTTATCTTTGCTTTTGTTCCAGCTTCTCCGCGCAGGTGGCTGCTTACATACGATGTGCTTTTGCCAACCATTGTGGTATCGTCGATGGCAAGGATGATGTCGCCCATTTCAAAGCCCGCTTCCTCAGCAGGAGTGCCGGCAAAAGGGTAATGAATGACAACATGGTCCTTGTCTTGGCAGAGCTTGATAATGGCACCAATACCAGCATATTTGCCAGTAAGCATCTGGTTGAACTTCTCCTTGTCCTTAGCGGAATAGAACTCAGTGTAAGGGTCCATCATCTCCATCATGCCGTTGGCTGCGTTGGAGATCATTTCTTCAGGATTGAGTGTGTCAACATACATGGTGTGTAGCTTTCGGCACACCTCATTAAACAAACTAACCTGCTCGCCAATCCTGTAGTAGTCCTGGGCGCTGGCAGCCAATGATGAGAAGCACATCATCAGCGAAAAAGCTATGTATCTTATATTTTTCATCGTCTATTAATTGGTACTTAGACTGCAAAGGTAAACATTTTTATAATAATAATACTTTTTCTTTTTGATTTATTTTGATAAATATTAAGAATGAAGCTCTAAGACGAAAATAAATCATTAATCATAAAACATAAATCATAAAATGTTATTACCTTTGCACCCGCAATCAAGCGAAATGGCCTCCAAAATGGCTTAAAAACTTGCTTCAGTAGCTCAGTTGGTTAGAGCACATGACTGTTAATCATGGGGTCGTTGGTTCAAGCCCATCCTGGAGCGCAAGCGAATGGAAAACCATTTTCTTGAATTGCAAACTTGCTTCAGTAGCTCAGTTGGTTAGAGCACATGACTGTTAATCATGGGGTCGTTGGTTCAAGCCCATCCTGGAGCGCAAAAAGAGTTGACTTTCGGGTCAACTCTTTTTTTCGTTTATACAGTGTTTCGCAAAAAAATATGCAGCACTGTAGCACTTCTCTTACCTAAAATGTTGATTATCAGAGTCCTGTTCAGTGCAACATGCCCCCAAATATGTTGCGCTAAGTAGCATAATATGTTGCACTAAGTAGCACCAAACTTAAATAATCAATGCTGTAGCTCCCTTTTTTAGGCGTGAGGAAACACGTTTTCTTTGTCGAAACGTTTTTTCTTTCTTGGCCTTAGGTGTGGTTTTCTTATAAGAAAACAAAATTTTTCTTATAAGAAAATATTTTTTTTCTAGTAAGAAAATTAATATTTTCTAGTAAGAAACTGAAGTCTATCGCCAAGGGAAACAGATTCCATTTCCCAAGGAGAAGACTGTTTTGCGGCTCTCTTGTTTTAGACATAATATAAAATAAATGCAGAAATCTGTGTTTCTTGTACCATTTAACGATTATTAAGCAAAAATCCCTTAAATGCGAATGCTTTTCTATCAATAAAACATAAAACTTCAGCGAAGATTGTGAAAGAAATCAAAGTTTCATTAACTTTGCAGCTGAAAATTCATCTACATAACCGCCATCATAACCAATGAAACCGTTTTTCATCACACTTTTTTTGCTGTCCTCTGTCCTATGCATTCCCGTTCGTGCACAGCGTCAGATCATTGTGATGAGCTACGAGTCTCAGTTACCAATTCGTGATGTCTATATCCGAATAGACACATGCAAAACTCCCATTGTGACTAATTATCAGGGCATTGCTGTTATCCCCGATACATTTGTCGTTGCCACTTTCAGCAACAAGAATCACTTGCAAGTGAAACTCCGCTCGGAGGAAATTTCCGACAGCGTATGGCTTATTCCCAAGGCACACACACTTGATGAGGTCGTTGTTTGGGGACAGCGAAACGTTCTCTCCAAACGATTCGCCCTGCCAAAGACTACCGACCCACTGCTGAAACAGAAAGGTCCTTCCGGCAAAGACCTCCTCCAAACGCTCTACGACCTTTTCCATTACAGGCGGAAAAAGCAGAATGAGAGAGCAAAAGAGATTTTGAAGAATTATTAGCGTAACGAAAAAAGGTTAGGCGTTAGTCTCTTCTGCGTTTCTAGAATGCGTAGCCGAATGAAACATATGGCCAGAAGATATCAAAGTCGAAATCCTTTTTGTTTATGTTGAATATCGGACTGATACCACATCTGAACTGGAAACCGTTCTTTGAAACACGCCTATAACCGATGTTGCCGTAGAAGAAATAGCCGAATTCCGTTTTAGAGATGCCCTCTTGGTCAAAATGTACCTCGTGTAAGTCATCGCCATTGCCTTCGAAATAACTGTAATGATACCCAGGGCGCGACTCATGAGCCAAGCCCAAGCTAACGCCTGCACCCAACTCCAGTTTTCCTTTGCCCTCGCCCTGAAGATAGTTTACTCCAAGAGGCATCATTACTGCATACTGGCGATCAGAACCGCCAAATGCCCCTAAGGTATTAAGGAAGGCATAGCCCACACCTGCTCTATACCCCCACTTTGAATCTGGCTTGAAACGGGCATCGTAAGTCGCACCTACCAAAACTGAAGGACCGAGGAGTTCAAGGGAAACCGACTTGTCACGAATGCGTTCGTCTTCTTCCTGTGCACTTGCAGAGCCAAGAGCCAACACGCTAATAAACAATGTAATAAATAGCTTTTTCATAATTAATTCAAAAAAATCCATACGAGACGTCGGGCAAGCTTTAAAATCCCCACTTGACACCAATAGAGACTGGACGCATCTCTGTACCAGTAACATAAGCAGTTGAAGTTTTATAATCATAATAATTGCGTTGTGTCGTCAAATTTGTAAGCGATGTTCTGACATAAATGCCCAAGCCTTTCCAGAGGTCTATTGCGCCGTAAAGATCTATTGAAATAGGTTCGAGTGCATCAAGCTTAGAAACCTCTTCAACAGTCTTGTCGTTCAAGTCGTATTTTGTCAATAATGATGAATAATTGTTGAAGTTGAGTATTGCGCCTAATTGGAAATTACTTCCTACCGTTTTGCCTTTCTTGTTTTTTACCTGCCTGTAAGTATGTTCCCAAAGGAGAGGTACGGAGATGGAGAACACCTTGAAGCGTGAGTAGCTTGGCTTGCTGCCTTCGGGATAGTCGTAAACATAGAACGATTCATCCTCCGTAGGAATGAAGCGTTTCGCATCTGTGCGACGGAAGTTGCGCCAAGTGAAACCGAGGGAGAGGCTTACCGCATTGCGACGATGAGGGAGCTTGGCAATTAGCTGCAACGCGTTGAGCCAAGATATTTCGATGGATTGCAGAGAGTTTACCTTCCCGTCAAGCCCTCCAGACATGTTCTTAATAATGCCGAGGTCGATTCCAAGGTTGCAGGAAACGAAGTATGCAGGCTTAGTGGGATCGTCGGAACATTTGTCATAAATACGAAACTCGTTGCTTGATGTAGAGTATTGCACACTCTGCTTTTCTGCGTCTTTTGAAGGCTCGTTGAGCAGGAACTCTGTGTCTTTGTTGTTCTTCGCGCCCTTTATCGCCACGCTGACCTGCTTGCCGTTGTCGGAAATGACCACGGAATCGATGTCGTGGAAAGTCATTGTGGTATCTTTCTTTTCGTTTTGCGCGAAAACTGTAGTTGCCATGAAGGCAAGGATTATCGTTGATAAGATATGCTGTTTCATAATGTATGTATCTGATAATTAGGAGTTTGCCAATGGTTAGAAGTACATGCTTATGCCAAATGCGACCTCGCTAGTTCTTGGTCCCTTGTTGTTCTTGAACATATTGTCCGGCATATACATTATATAATATTCGTAGTTGCGCGTGCCTACGAAGAATTTCCAATCCACGGTAAACGGCTTGTAGTTCAGATTGTGGAGAGTTTCGGTAATTTCCTTGCCATCTAACTTGTATCTATTTACTAAATTCATGCTGAAGTTCCAGTTTACTATAGCTCCCGCACCGATGAACCAACGACGACCGATAGGCTGATAGATGTCTTGGCATAGTTGCAATGATGCTGTCTGCATTGTGCTGCGGCTGCTGTACATGCCCTTTACGGTAGTTTGATGTTGCTGCATGATGTGGTTGTTCTCGTCTTTATCGTAGAATGTATCTCTCTTACCAAACCATAGTTTAGACGACAATCCAATGCCGGAACGAAACTGCGGACCGAACTTTATTGGTGCATAGTTGAAGCACAGTAAGTTGTGAACACCGGCTTCAATACCCAAACCAAATCCTTCTGATTCAAGTATTCCTGCATGCAAGCCGCCAAACGACCAGCGTGTCTTCGGCGTATTGCCAAGGTCTTTGTAGAGTTTCTTCTCCTCTTTTTTGAAGAAGTCAAGGTCAAAATCGGCTGTGTCAACTTGCTCTACCTGCGAAGCCTTGTAGGTATAGCGGAAACTTTCGTCGCCTTCCTTGCCATACACATTCAGCTGAATATCACCGTTTTCCGAGCGTTTTACATCAACTTTCTTTGCATTGCGGATGACAAGAGAGTCGCTGCTCTGCGCCATAGCGTTCAGTGATGTTACGAAAAGTAAGAGTATAAATATGTTTGTTTTCATAATTTTTTGTTTTCTTTATTCTGTTGTAGGGCGAAGATTTGGCTTCCCCTTCGGCCGCCGAGCTAAACCTTCTGAGTCGTTCAAATGGATATCACTTCGGGCGGCTCGGAAATCCTCGCCCTACAAATTATGTATCATTTCTTCAACATCTTTCTGACTTGCTGCATGTTAGCGCAGCCGTCCATATAGATTACCACCACTTCCTTGCCACCTTTGAGCATCTTGTTTAGATAAAAGATGTAGCGGAAAGGGTGCAGCGTGCTTCCGTTGAAACAGTAAAATCCGTAGTAGAGCTTCTGTCCGATGTAAGAAACTTCCTTCTGGTCAGCCTTCTTCGCATCTTCAAGTACTAGTCGCTCTACCTCCGCAACTTGTGAGGCATCTGCAATGGCAAGACTATGGTAGATGTCCAGGTCGAAAGCTTCCATCTTCTTGCCCTTGACGAGAGTCTCCGTGACCTGCTTGTTGCCACGATAGCGCCCATCGAAGAGTTTGTTTATGTTCAAGCTCTTCTGACCGAATGCGATGGTCGGAAGTGCGAACATTATTATAATTAGTATATTTCTCATAATGTGGTTTTTAGCTTTTGGTTTTCAGTTTTTGGCTTATAGCCTTGAAAACTATTCAAGAACACTTGCCATGTCGTCCAGCTGATTGGACATTGTCTGGTCGTTGTACTCTGCTGCTTCGCTGATGTCATCCATCTGTCCTAGCATCTGTGCCAACACAATGTTTTCGTTGCTTATCTTTTCTCCGTTTACGAACATTACGCAAGCGTTATCGTTCTGATACTCAGCATACTTCATGCCGCCGAAAACGATGGCGAAGATGGCAATGGCAGCTGCTGCGTAACGGAGGATTTGGGAATGCTGAATGCTGAACCAACGGTCGGCGGCCGAAGGGAAAGTCAATGCTGAATGCAGAATTGGTGTGCCTTTCGAAAACTTTCTTTCCATGGCAAATACTCCGAGTACGGCCTTTGCCTCTCGCACATCGGCGGTGTCTTCTGTCGTTGTGGCAAGCATCTGCTTGAGCTGTTGCTCTTCCTGTTCGGAGAGAGTGCAGTCGAAATAAGCTTCTATTAATTTATGGATATCTTGTGTCATTTTTCTTGCTTTTGATAAATTTCCCTAACTGTCTTTCTGGCTCTTGAGAGTATCTTCCGCACATTAGCTTCGGAAGTTCCGAGCTCTTCGGCTATGTCAGCGAAGGAATAATCCTCGTAATCTCTCATCCAGAGCACTCGCCGTTGCGTCTCGTTCAGTTTGCTTTCTATTATTAGCTTTATCTGCTTGAAACGCTCTTCCGTTTCCTTGTCGTCATCAGTCTCAATGCGTTCAGTTCCAGAGATTTGCGAGGCAGGATGGCGGCTTGTTTGCCGTTGGTAGTCGATGCTTATGTTCTTAACCGTCGTCATAGCAATTTTCTCAAGTTGCTGCTCGTCGTCAGGGATCTTCGGATGCGTCCACAATTTGCAGAAAGCATCCTGCAAAGCATCGTCTGCCGACTCCTGACCGGCAATGTTGCCAGCTGTTAGTCGCAGTCTTTGCCGCAAGTTTGAGAAGATTGATATGAGTTGTTTGTTTGCCATCGTTTGATTATATAACGAAGAACATTTAAGTTTGTGACAAGAAAAATGAAAAAAGTTTGTTTTTCAAACGTTTTTTTGATGTTTCAGCAATAGAGTTGTCCTTACTTTGCGAGGAAAACTGTTATCGTTTGCCCTTCGTTAAGATTATTATATAAAAATGTGTAATCGTTTCCTATTTTGCGAATAATTGCTTAACTTTGCGCTCGTAATAACACAAAAAACTATACTATGGGCGGTTTTTTTGGAACAATTTCCACACATTCATGTGCCACTGACCTTTTCTATGGCATTGACTACAACTCTCACCTCGGTACAAAGCGAGGCGGTATGTGTACTTACGATCAGGAATCAAAGCGATTCTGCCGTAAGATCCACAATCTTGAGAGTACTTATTTCCGTACAAAGTTTGAGGATGACCTCGACAAGTTCAAGGGTAATGCAGGTATCGGCGTGATTTCCGATACTGATCCGCAGCCAATCGTTTTCAACTCTCACCTCGGCAAGTTTGCCATCGTTACTGTGGCAAAGATTGTGAACATCGAGGAACTTGAGGCAGAACAGCTGGCAAACTATCATCACCTTGCCGAACTCTCACAGGGCACAACAAACCCAACAGAGCTCGTTGCCCTTCTTATTACTCAGGGAAAGGACTTCGTGGAAGGTATTGAGAACGTGTATAAGAAGGTAAAGGGTTCTTGCTCTATGCTCATCCTTACAGAGAACGGAATAATCGCGGCTCGCGACCGACTCGGCAGAACTCCAATCGTCGTTGGTAAGAAAGACGGTGCTTGGGCTCTCACTTCTGAGTCTTCTGCTTTCCCTAACCTTGGTTATACAATCGACTCATACGTCGGACCAGGCGAGATTCTCCGTTTCACACCAGAACGTGTTGAGCAACTTCGTGCTCCAGAGCGCAAGCTTCAGATTTGCTCTTTCCTTTGGATTTACTACGGTTTCCCAACATCATGCTATGAAGGCAAGAACGTAGAAGAGATGCGCCAGGCTTGCGGTATAGCGATGGGTAAGGAAGACGATACTGAGGTTGACTGCGCTTGCGGTATCCCGGATTCTGGTATCGGTATGGCTCTCGGTTATGCTATCGGAAAGGGTGTGCCTTATCACCGCACAATTTCCAAATACACTCCTACATGGCCTCGTTCGTTCACTCCTAGCAATCAGTCTATGCGTGATCTCGTGGCAAAGATGAAACTTATTCCTAACTACGACATGCTCAAGGGCAAGCGCCTTCTTTTCTGCGATGACTCCATCGTTCGTGGTACTCAGCTCAAGGGCAATGTGAAGGAACTCTTTGAGAATGGAGCAAAGGAAGTACACATGCGTATAGCTTGTCCTCCACTGATCTATCCTTGTGAGTATGTAAACTTCACAGCTTCAAAGAGCGAGATGGAACTTATCACTCGCCGCGTAATCCGCGACTTCGAAGGTGATGCTGGTAAGGATCTTGAGGAATATGCACGTACAGATTCTGAGAAGCACCTGAAGATGGTAGAGGAAATTCGCCGCCGTCTCGGTCTTACTTCTCTGAAGTTCTCTAAGATTGAGACTATCGTTAGCGCTATAGGACTTCCAAAAGAGTGCATCTGTACTCACTGCTTTGATGGTTCAAGCTACTTTGAGTAAAAGCGATTTTACACATTATTATATATATAGGACGGCTGAAAAGTCGTCCTTTTTTTGTGCTTTTGGCTGTGTCGTGGCTTCTGAATAGTGTTAAGAAAAGTTGATTTAGTTTGCTCTAAATAAGCCGAAAAACGCGCTTTTTCTATAAAAAATGATTGAAAAATTAACTTTTTGGACTATTTTTTAATTTTTGTTAAGAATTGAAAAGTGCCGAAAAAAGAGTGTTTTCTTTCTTGCTGAAAATAAGTTTGTTACGCAAAAAGTGTGTTTCATGAGCAAAGAAAATTGTTGTATATTATATATAATAATGTATCAAAGTAATATATAATATTTTAAGATTTGCTTGCATATTTGTTAAGAACTAATTATCTTTGCACCGTTAAATTCCGCACTATGCCCTTCTAAAAGAAGGTTGGTGCAGCGAATTTTTTCAATTCGGAGAAAATCAAAATTAATAATAACTAAATCTTAAAACCTAACGTGCAATGGAAAAAACTATGAAAATGTTTCGTAGATTTCTCTGCAGTCTGATACTCTTCTTAGTAGCTACTGCTTCTGCTTTTGCGCAGGGCGGTACGGTGAAAGGTACAGTATTGGATGAGAATGGCGATGCCGTTATCGGTGCAAGTGTAGTTCAGAAGGGAAACCAGAAGAACGCATCCATTACCGATATTGACGGTAACTTTTCGCTGAACATTTCAGGTAAGGCTACTTTGATTGTTTCTTACATCGGTATGACCTCTAAGGAGGTTTCTGCAACACCGGGTAAGGACATTAAGGTTACCCTTTCTGAAGACAACTCACAGCTCGATGAAGTTGTGGTTGTAGGTTTCGGCCAACAGAAAAAAGCATCAGTTGTCGGTGCCATCACTCAGACAACAGGTGAAGTTCTTGAACGCGCAGCCGGTATCGGTTCTGTCGGTGCTGCCCTCACAGGTAACCTTCCTGGTGTGGCTACTATCGCATCAACTGGTCAGCCGGGTGAAGAGGACCCACGAATCTACATCCGTGGTGCAGCAGCTTGGAACCAAGATGCTCAGCCTCTCGTACTCGTGGACGGTGTAAAGCGTGAAATCAAGTCAGTTGACGTTACATCTGTCGCTACAATCTCTGTATTGAAGGACGCATCTGCAACAGCCGTTTACGGTGTGGAAGGTGCGAACGGTGTAATCCTCATCACTACTAAGCGTGGTCAGGAAGGTAAGGCTCGTATCGATGTTGGTTTCAACGCAACATTGAAGGCTGTATCTAAGCTCCCTCGCAAGTATGACTCTTACGATGGTTACATGTTCCGTAACCAGGCTATCGAAAGCGAACTTGCTTTGAAGACTGGTGCTGGTTCATGGGCATACTATCGTCCTCAGACATTCATCAACAACTTCCGCAATCAGGATCACACAGTTAGACCTCAGTTCACTGCTGACGGCTCTTACCTCGGTGACTACAGCCAAGCTGACCGTTATCCTAACACTGACTGGCAGGATGAGATGTTCGAGAAGACAGCTTTGTCATACAATACAAACCTTAACATTTCCGGTGGTACTAGATTCGTGAAGTACTTCGTTTCATTCGACTACCAGAACGAAGGTGATATCACTAAGATCTGGGAAAACAACCTCGGTTTCGACGGTGGTTATTCTTACAACCGTCTTAACGTGCGTTCAAACCTTGACTTCGCTATCACAAAGACTACTGAGTTCAAGGTCAGCCTCGCTGGTTCTAACGCTCAGCAGAAGAAGCCTCGCCTCGGTTACAACTCAGGTTCATGGGCAGAGCAGCAGATGTGGGCAGGTGCTTACTCTATGGCTCCAAACCTCTTCCCTGTAAAGTACTCTGATGGTTCTTGGGGTTACTACCCATTGGTTTCAAACATCGCAAACTCTCCAATGAACGTTTCTACTGGTGGTTACGAACTTCAGGCTATCACTCGTATCTTTACCGACTTTGCTCTTGAGCAGAAACTCGACTTCATCACTAAGGGACTTGTTGCTCGCGGTACTATCTCTTGGGACAACCAGTTCAACGAAAGTGGTCGTGGTATCGTTACAAATGCAAAGTCTGATGGTTCTTCATTCCAGCCAAAGAGATTGTACATCCTTCCTGAAGACGGTATCGTCAACAGAGAGAAGCTTTCTCTTGAAAACACAGGTTTCGACTTCTATGAGAGCCGTGACTGGGAAACAAGAGCTGGTAGTGTAAGCTACACAAGTCGTCTTACTGAAATGTCACTCCAGCTCTTCTGGGGTCGCCAGTTCGGCAAGCACAACGTTACAGCGATGGCTAACTGGAAGCGTCGTTCAATTGCATACAACGCAGAACTTGAAAACCGTCGTGAAGACTGGGTAGCTCGTGCTACATACGACTACAACAGCCGCTACTTCGCTGAGTTCAACGGTGCTTACAACGGTTCTCAGCAGTTCTCTCCAGACAACCGCTTCGGTCTCTTCTATTCAGGAGCAGCAGGTTGGATGGTTTCAGAAGAGCCTTTCATGAAGTGGCTCAAGGCAAAGAAGATTCTTGACATGTTCAAGATTCGTGGATCTATCGGTCAGATTGGTGACGATAGCGCAGGTGCTCGTTTTGCTTACTTGACTACTTGGGAAGTAAACGGTCCATTCCACATGAATACCGACAACACAGACAGTCCATTCACAGGTTACTCAGAAGCCGGTGTTGCTGCTCCAGATCTTAGATGGGCTACTGTTGTAAAGTATAACCTCGGTTTTGACTATGCATTCTGGAACGGTATGTTCGCAGGTAGCTTCGACTGGTTCCGCGATGATCGTAAGGACATCTTCATCTCCGGAGGTGACCGTCTTTCTATTCCTTCTTACTATGGTGTAGTAAAGGTTCCAGATATCAACAAGGGTGAAATCAAGAACTCTGGTTTCGAGTTCGAACTTCGCTTCAACAAGGTTCTCAAGAACGGTATGCGTTTCTGGGCTAACACTAACTACACATACGCGCACAATACTATTCAGTTGAAGGATGACCCTAAGCTTATTCCAAGCTACCGCAAGGCACAGGGCTATTCACAGGGTCAGTACGTGTCATTCATTGACAGAGGCTTCATCACAAATTACGACCAGCTCTACAGTGTACCTGAGCGTGACGCAAACGACGAAAGCGTTGTTATCGGCGACCACTATATCGTTGACTTCAACGGTGATGGTAAGGTTGACGCAACTAACGACCAGGCTCCATTCGGCTACACTGGCAACCCAGAGCATACTTACAATGCAACAATCGGTTGGGAATGGAAGGGCTTCAGCTGCTTCGCTCAGCTCTACGGTGTAACAGGTGTTACTCGTGATGTTGGTTTGAACTCATTCGGTAGCCAGTTGCTTACAGTTTATGACAACGGTACATGGTGGAATCCAGTTGATGGCACAGGCGATGTTGTAATCCCACGCTTCAACTCTCAGGTTTCATACAATGAAGGTACTCAGTTCCTTTATGACGGTTCTTATCTCCGTCTTAAGAACGTAGAGGTAGCTTACACATGGACAAAGGGTTGGATTAAGAGACTCGGCTTCACTAGCTTGAAGATTTATGTAAACGGAAACAACCTCTTCCTCATTACGAAGATGCCTGATGACCGTGAAAGTAACTACGGTTGGAGTGGTTCCGGCGGTGCTTACCCAACAGTAAGACGTTATAACTTCGGATTCAAGCTTTACATTTAATATATAGTATATACACATTATGAAATATAATAATATAAAATCCATATTGTATGGCTTTATGCTGTTCTTCGTAGGAGGTGTGAGCTTCACATCTTGTACAGAATGGTTGGAGAAGGATCCGGAGGCCATCATTCCTGAGGATGAAGCATTCAAGAATTACCGCAATTTCCAGGGCTTCATCGAGGAAATCTACAACATGGTTCCAAATATAACGAATGCCAACTACTGCTCTGGTTGGAACATGGGTGAAGACGCTGTTCACAATACTGAAGGCTACGCACACATCGACCACCAGGTTGACCTCGGTAACTATCGTACTATTTGGAATGACTACAAGCAGTGCTGGCTCAATGGTGACCGTTGCTCTCTCTGGAATAGCTCATGGAAAGCTATCCGTAAGTGTAACATGGGTATAGAAAACATCAAGTCACTCGTTGGTACTAATGAGCAGCGCGACCTTCTTCTCGGTCAGATGTACTTCTTCCGTGCATGGTGGCACTTTGAGCTCATGTGCTTCTGGGGTGGTATGCCATACATTGACCAGGCATTCGAGGGTGAAATCCCTGAACTTCCACGCCTCTCTTTCCAGGAATGTGCTGACCGTTGTGCAGAGGACTTCCAGAGAGCTTACGACCTTCTCCCTCTTAGCTGGGATGAGACTCTCACTGGTATGGAGACTTTAGGAAAGAACGATCTCCGTGTCAACAAGTTCATGGCTCTCTGCTACCTTGGCAAGTGCTACCTTTGGGCAGCTTCTCCTCTTATGAAGGAGTTTGAAAAGACAAAGAACGGTGGTGTTGCTGAGCTTCTTAACGCAAGTAAGAACGGCAAGACTTACGACTATGACGAGAAGTACTGTGCTTTGGCTTCAGAGGCTCTCGGTAAGGCTTTGGACTTGGTAAAGAAGGGTTCTGTACCTTACAGACTTGCTAAGTTCGAGTACAGTAACATCTATGACCACATGCTTGGCGAAGATGAGGTTGGCGAGTACTCTCAGATTTGGTACACATATAAGCAGAACTGGAAGATGCCAGGTGTTGACGAAGCAATTTTCCGCGGTGTATGTCCAGGTACAAACACAGGTCCTTGGAACAACCTCAAGACTTTTGGTCCTAAGGTGTCTGGTATCGTGGATCACGACAACATCATCCACCACCCAACAGCAAACCTCGTTGACCAGTACGGTATGGCTAATGGTCAGCCTATCTATTTAGTACAGAACGGACAGTTGGTACTTAACCCTAAGTCAGGTTGGGACCCAGAACATCCATACAAGGGTCGTGACCCACGTTTCTATCATGACATCGTGTTCGACGGTTTCCACTATGTATTGTTCACAGAAGGTCTTACAGACGAGCAGAAGAAGTGTGAGTACACATCACTCTATACAGGTGGTCTTATGCGTGATCCTTCTAATGGTAGTAGCACAGGTTACTTCATCCAGAAGATTGCTCCTCACCAGTGTAACAGAGGTGATGGTACAAATGCTGGTGACTGGTACGAATGGGCTGGCGCAATGCAGTGTTACATTCCTTATATGCGTCTTGCTGACGTTTATCTCATGTATGCTGAGGCTCGCGCAGGTATGGCTAAGAGTTCTTCTGACCTCATGTCAAAGCCTGATTACTGCCGCCTCGTCTCAGCCATCGATGCTGTCAATGCTTTGCGTGACCGTGTAAACACAGGCGATTGGCCAATGGATCGCTTGCAGCCTGAGTTCACAGACACTAAGGAGCACTTCCTTGATGAGCTTCGTCGTGAACGTGCTGTTGAGCTCGCTTTCGAAGGACACCGTTGGAACGACCTTCAGCGCTGGCTTCTCCTCACAGAGCCTCCTTACACTATGAAGTACTCTCATGAGTTCGAGCGTCTTGAGAAGGATAGCTGGTTCGTAACTCACGATCCTGCAGATGCTACGGTAGGTAACTTCCATAAAGTAGAACTCATTACACGTAAACTTGAGTCTAAGCATTATTGGTGGCCACTTCCTGACAAGGATACATATCTCTACGAAGGATTCCCACAGAACCCAGGATGGTAAGACCCCCTCTATCTCCCCCACAAAGGGGAGGAAAAGAAAAATTCAAAATTGAAAATTGACAATTTATGAAATCTAATAAAACAAAAATATTTCTCCTTGCCTTGCTCGCAGCATCGCCAGTGATGGTCAATGCTCAGACCACTGATGAGGCTGACAACGATGAGGCAAAGAAGAAAGTACATGTTGCTTTCCGCGACAAGGATGCCGACCATCTTCTCGGTGGCGTCTCTTATGTTGACATGGAAGAGCTGCAGAAGAAGGACTACACAACAAGTAGTCTTGAAGACATGTATGCTCTTGTAGGCGGATGGAATGGCAATAACCTTTGGGGTATGGACAACGAACGTCTCGACAATAACGACAATGGCAACTTGCCACTCGTTATTATCGATGGTGTAAAGCGTCCATCAAACAACGTGCAGCCTTCTGAGATTGAGCAGATCACTTTCCTTAAGGGAGCGCAGGCTGTAGTACTCTACGGTCCTAAGGCAGCAAAGGGTGCCATCCTCATCACTACTAAGCGTGGTAAGGTTGACGGCCTCCAGATTGAAGCTACTGTAAACACAGGTTTCCACGTAGCAAAGGAGTTCCCAGAGTATCTCGGTTCAGCTGAATACATGACTCTCTACAACGAGGCATGTCTCAACGACCAGCTCGCTACAGGAGCAAGATATTCTAAGCAGGATATCTACAACTATGCTTCTGGCAAGAACCCTTATCGTTATCCAAACGTAAATCTCTATTCTGACGAATATATCCGCAAGGCATACAACCGTTCAGACGCAACTGTAGAGATTCAGGGTGGTGGTGTTCGTGCACACTTCTACACTAACATCAACTACTACCGCGTTGAAGACCTTATCAACTTCGGTCCTGCTAAGGATAACTATACTGATCGCTTCAGCGTTCGTGGTAATGTGGATCTCGTTGTAAACAAGGCTGTAAAGGGTTTTGCTAATGCAAGTGCCACTTTCTACAATGCCAACAAGAACAAGGGTGACTTCTGGGGTGAAGCAGCTACTATGCGTCCAAACCGTTATGGTACATTCGCTCCACTGATTGACATCAACATGGTTGACCCTAACGCTACAATGGCTATGGGAACACTCCTCAAGTCAATGAACCTTCTTAACGGAAAGTATTTCCCAGGAGGTAACAAGTCTGGTGACGTAGGCGAGACAAACGTTATCGCTGATTGCTACTTCGGTGGTAAGACTACGGACGTTAGCCGTCAGTTCCAGTTCGATGCAGGTATCATCTATGATATGAGCCGATTCGTGAAGGGCTTGTCTTTCAAGACTCAGTTCGCTATTGACTACGCTGCAAAGTACAGCCTCTCATATAATAATAAATACGCTGTATATGCTCCTACATGGAGTAACTACAACACTGACGACGCAATTGTTGCCGTTACTATGTATGGTGACGAGACGGTAACTGGTCACATGGGTATGTCTAACTCTTCATACCGTCAGACTATCAGCTGGAATGGTCACTTTGACTATGACCACACATTTGGTGGTGCTCACCATGTAACAGGTATGCTCCTCGGCAATATGTACACTACTACTGCCAGCGGACAGTATCACCGTTACACTAATGCCAACCTCGGTCTTCAGCTTGGTTACGACTTCATGGGCAAGTACTTCGCAGAAGCTGCAGTAGCAGGTGTACACTCTGCACGCCTTCCTGAAGGTCGTCGTGAGGCACTTTCACCATCTTTCACTATCGGTTGGAACCTCGCAAAGGAGAACTTCTTGAAGGACAGCTTCGTTGACGATCTCCTCCTTAGCGCTTCTTACAGCGATGTAAATGAGGATGCTGACGTTTACCTTAACGACAGAGAATTCTACATCTATACTGCGAGCTGGAAGCAGGGCGGTGGTAACTTCTCATGGAATGAAGGACAATCTGCTGGTCTTACTTACTCACAGACAGGTGCAAACATTGTTCTCGACTACATTCATCGCAAGGAGTGGTCTGCTTCTCTCCGTGGCTCATTCTTCAACAAGCTTATCAAAACAGACCTTACATTCTTCAACACTAAGATGACTGGTTACGTCATTCAGAACCCAACTTCATACCCATCATTCCTTTCAGGTGGTATCAATGGTAGTTCTTTCAAGCCAGCTATCAACAATGATGAGACTTTGCGTAGAGGTTTTGACTTCAGCGTATCAGCTCAGAAGCAGTTCGGTAAGGTTCATGCAAAGCTTGGTGTAGTTGGTACATACCTCTATACAGAGCAGCTGAAGAAGGATGAACTTCACGAAGAAGATTATCAGTATGCTCAGGGACGTGCTCTCGATGCAATGTGGGGTTACAAGTGCCTCGGTTTCTACACTGATAGCGACTTTGACATCACAACTGATGATTCAGGCAAGAAGACATACAAGCTTAAGGAAGGTATGCCTAAGTCTGCACTCGGTGGTAACATCCAGCCTGGTGACCTCAAGTATGAGGATATTAACGGCGATGGTACTATCAACAACCGCGACCAGGTTGACCTTGGCAAGTGGGGTACATTCGGTGCTCCTCTGACACTCGGTCTCAACCTTACTCTCAAGTACAATAACTTCACTCTCTTCGTACTCGGTAATGGTAACTTCGGTGCTTACGGCATGAAGAACAATGGCTACTACTACATGTCAGGCGAATCTAAGTATTCTGTAAACGCACGCGGTCGCTGGACACCAGAGACTGCAGAGACAGCTACTCACCCACGTCTTACTACACTTAGCCATAATAACAATGCTTCTGCATCTACATTCTGGATTTATAGCACAGACCGTTTCAACCTCCGCAAGGTACAGCTCACTTACGACTTCCCAAGCGAGATTGTTTCAGGTAAGGTTGTAAAGGCTCTCTCTGTTTACCTCAATGGTAACGACCTTCTCACTTTCTCAAAGAATCGCAAGCTCATGGAGACTACTGTAGGCGGTGCTCCACAGACACGTTTCTATAATCTCGGTGTTAAGGTAACCTTCTAAAAACAATAAGAAAATGAAGAATAAGAATATAATATTGTATCTTCTCGGTCTGATATTGTTCGCTTCATGCCAGGACATGTTTGAGCCTGCTGATGAGAACACCCGTCAGGAAGACGCCATGAAATTGGAGTCTGAGTATGCAAATGGTTTGCTCATGTATGGCTATAGCAGTCTTCCATACATGAATTCCACTCAGACCGATATTGCTACTGATGATGCTGTTACAAACAACCTGAGCAGCAATTACCTTAATATGGCTACAGGTACTTGGGCGGCAGACAACAACCCTATGTCTCAGTGGGATGCTTGTCTCGGCGGTATCCAGTATGTAAACAAGTTCCTCTCACTTGCAGGAGAAGTTAAGTGGACTCCAAGTTCTGATTCTAAGCAGATGATGTTCACTGACCGTCTTAAGGGTGAGTCATTCGCTCTCCGCGCTATCCTCTACCTCTCATTGATTCAGGCACATGGAGGTTATGCTGACGACGGTGTGCTCTATGGTGTACCTCTTTTCACAGAGGCATTGGATGCAAGCACTGACTTCAACATGTCTCGTGCTCCTTTCTCTAAGTGTGTTGCTCAGATTTTCGAGGATTGCGACAGCGCTATGGAACTCCTTCCTATGGATTACAAGAACATCGATAGCATTCCTCAGATTCCTTGGAAGTACAATAACCGAGTTGTTCAGGCTCAGGTTTCTGGTTACAACAGTGTGTTCGGTGCTACTCAGAGAAACCGTATCTCTGGCCGTATTGCACAGGTTGTTAAGGCTCAGGCTGCCCTTCTTGCTGCAAGCCCTGCATTCCGCGCTCAGAGTGGTGTGACATCTGCTCAGGCTGCTAAGCTTTGTGGTGATGTTCTCAGAAACAATGAAAGCAAGAAGATTGAAGGTTTCTTCGATCCAACAGGTCACCTTGATTGGTACGCATCTACTTACAAGAATCTGATTGATGCTGAAGTTCCAGAAGTCATCTGGCGTTCCGACCGTTCAAATGACAATACTCAGGAGAAGGAACAATTCCCTCCTTCACTCTACGGTAATGGTCGCGTGAACCCATCACAGAATCTTGTTGACGCATTCCCAATGAACAACGGTCTTCCTATCACAGACCCTGCTTCTGGTTATGACCCACAGAACCCATACGCAAACCGTGACATGCGTCTTTCTAACACCATTATCTATAATGGCTTGAAGTTCAAGTCAAACAACATTCTCACTGGTGTTGGAATGGGTTACGGTAAGGAGAATGGTGAGTTTGATGATAACCTTCTTAAAGTGGCTCGTTCTACACGTACTGGCTATTACTTGAAGAAGCTTCTCCGTGAAGATGTAAGTGCAAACCCAAGTTCTCCAAGTCCACAGCGCCACATCTACCCACGTATGCGTTATACAGAGATTTATCTCGCTTATGCAGAAGCTGTTAACGACGCATGGGGACCAAATGTGGCTCCTCCTGACTCTGTAGGCAATCTCACTGCATACGATGTAATCAAGCTTATCCGCGATCGTGCAGGTATCGGTAAGGACGAGTTCGGTCGTGACCTTGCAGGCGGTGACATCTATCTTGAGAGAATCAAGAATGATAAGAATCTTATGACTGACCTCATCCGCAACGAGCGTCGCCTTGAGCTTTGCTTCGAGAACAAGCGCTTCTGGGACCTCCGTCGTTGGCAGATGCCTCTCAATGTTGCTGTTAAGGGTATGCAGGTTGAAAGAATCGATCCTGAAGATCAAAACAGCGCACTCAAATATACGATATTTGATGTTGAGAATCGCGATTATGATGACTCTTACCAGTGCTACGGTCCTATTCCAAAGGCTGAAGTCCTTAAGTGGAGCAACCTCAAGCAGAATAAGGGTTGGAAGTAATTACAAATTGATAATTGATAATTGACAATTTATAATTGATAATTATATGAAATTAACAAAATATTTATATGGAGTAGCTTTGGGAGCTTTGTCACTTTCTATGGCATCTTGCTACAATGCTGACAAAGAGTTCCCTGATTATGAAGGAGGAACTACAGCCTACTTCGCATATCAGTACCCTGTGCGTACTATCATACTCGGTAATGATATCTACGACAACTCCTTGGACAATGCCCACAAGTGCCAGATCTGGTCAACCATGGGTGGTGCTTATAATGGACGTAACGCATTCGTTGAGGTAGCTGTAGATAACTCACTTTGCGACAACCTCTTCTTCGTTGACGAAGGTGGAAACCCTAAGAATGAGGTTAAGCCTATGCCATCAGATTATTATACTCTTGGCGCTAGCAACATCCCTTATAACGGCGATGTTCGTGGATATGTAGAGGTTCAGCTTACAGATAAGTTCTTCAATGACCCAAAGTCAATTGAAGAATCATACGTTATTCCTCTCGTAATGAAGGGTGTTACTGGCATTGACCATATTCTTACTGGTAAAGCTCGTGAGGGCGTCACTCCTTCACGCGTTAATGCCAGCGATTGGGAAGTATTGCCAAAGGACTACATCCTCTACTGTGTTAAGTACATGAACCCATGGCAGGCACGCTATATCCGTCGTGGTGTTGACAAGGTTACAGAGAACAACTACACACTTGAAGTTGTCCGCAAGGATTTCTCTCTCGTTAACTCTGACCCTCAGCGTTACAAGGAGAATCCAGTTAATGCAAATGATGAAGTTTGCTTTATCTCTACAAAGAGCATGAATGAGTCAATCTTCAATGTTTCTTTCAAGAGAGCAGATGGTAAAGCGGCTGTTAGCTGTGATCTCCTTCTCACATTCAATGGCAACAAGTGTACAATCACTTCTGCTGATCCTGATGCTGCAGATGTTACTGGTTCTGGCGAGTTCATCGCAAAGGGCACAGAGCAGGCTGCTTACAAGGATTACCAGTGGGGAAGCAACAACGGTGAGCCTGTTCAGCGCGATATCCTTCGTCTTGCATATGACGTGAAGTTCAAGGGTAAGTATGAGGGCATTGAGACATCAACAGCTGATACGCTCGTTGTTCAGACTCGTGAGTCTAACAAGAAAGTATTCTTCTCACCTGCATACGTTAAATAATAGGAGGCTAAGAATATGAAAAAGATTTATAAGAAAAGTCTTTATATGTTGGTAGCAGGAGCACTCGTTGCTTCCTGCGCCGACTATAACGATATGAATAATTTCACGGCAGAGCCAGATCCATCTTTTATTCTGCCATACGCGGAATACAAACCAATTAAGTCGTACATCGACAGAGAAGCTAATCCAAATCTCGAGATTGGTGCTACACTTGACATTACTGAGTTCAACAAGCAGGAGCTTTCTCATGCTGCTGTTATGACAAACTTCGACAATGTTTCGTTTGGCAAGTCACTCATGTCCGGTACTATCGTTGGTGACAAAGGTATCATGAACTTCATCAACATGATGGACCTTCTCGACCACATGGACGAGATTGGCGGTTCTGTGTTCGGTAGCCCTATCGTAGCTAACGCTAACCAGTGCGACGGTTGGTTGAATTTGCTTACTGCTCCTATCGAGATTACTGTTGACTTCGTTCCTGGCAAGGCTGTCGATTTCAATGACTACAATGTTGGCGACATGCCTTGTACTAACAAGAAGACAACTGCAAGCATGATGGCGAAGATTGCGAATGTAAAGGGTGAAAACTATAAAGCCCTTAACGTTCCTTCTCAGGCTAAGGTTAACATCATCGAAGGCTTCGAGGTTGACCCAAAGGCTACTTATACTACTACATTCTGGGCAATTGCCGACAAGGACGCTTCTTTCAAGGTTATCTTCTCTGACAACGAAGTGCCTGGTACAGGTACTAAGGACGGTAAGTGGGTGCTCCCTGGTGGAAAGCTGACTAAGATCGTTATTGAAAGCAAGTCTGCTGAAGATGCAACAGAAGGATACTTGGAGATTGAAACCGTTCGTGGTTCTTCAATGAATATCCAGAAGGTTGAGGTAGGCTACTACCCTGACAACCACATTGCACAGACTCCAGAACAGAAGAGTGATACTATCATGTATGCCCTCAACACATGGTGTGACGGCTTCATGAAGATCAACGAAGGCCGCATCAAGTCATTCGACCTTATTGACGAGCCTATCGACGAAGCTAATGTTCTCGAAAGCGGTATCATGGACCTCAAGCATTCTAAATCTGCTATCTACTGGCAGGATATCCTCGGTAGTGAGAACTATGCTCCTACTGTAGCCAAGATCGCTCGCGAGAAGTTCGCAGAGTATGGTGGTGATGCTAATGAGTTGAAGCTCTTCATCGGCGAGACTGGTCTTGAGAACAAAGACAAGATGGAAAGTCTCAAAAAGTGGATTGATATTTGGGACGCCAAGGGTGCTAAGATTGACGGTATCACTGCAAAGGTCAACCTCGTTTACTATGAGGATCAGGCTAAGCAGGACAAGTGTAAGGCAGAGTATGAGGCTCTCCTCAGCAGTCTTGCAAATACAGGCAAGCTCATCCGTCTCGCAAACTTCGACATCAAGTATGTAGATGCAGACAATCTTAATGTTACTACTGTCAAGATCACCGACGAGCAGCGCCAGAAGCTTGCTGACTTCAATGCTTATGCTATCAATGCTTACATGACTATGATTCCTATGGACAAGCAGGCTGGTATCATCAAGACTACTCTTGTTGACGGTGGTGATCCTGTTGGTCTTTGGACTAAGAACGCAAAGACAAATGACTGGGTTCGCAATGCTACTTACAAGGCATGGTGCGACGCCCTTAGCGGAAAATAAAACTTATAGAGGTGCGGTGTCTTCACCGCACCTCAAATAAACAAAAAGATGCTATTATTCTATTAATTTGATACATTTATTTTATTATTAGGGAACATAATAGCAATTTTTTATGATATTTATTTTGTAAAAGTTTATTTTTTGTTAACTTTGCACACGATAAAGGCAGCAAAAGCTGCGTTTGAGAATTGAAAAAACAAAAATCAAATATTAACTAATTTATTAACCTAATTATTTCTTTATGAAAAAATTGTTTACTCTTGTTGCTCTCTTAGCTATGTTCATGGGAGCAAAGGCTGAGGAGTTGGTTGACGCATTCGTTGACTTCTCTACAGTCACTGAGATCCCACGCTTTAGCTGGGGTGGTAGCGAATCAGCATTCGCTCGTCTTTCTCTTCAGGACGGTTGCCTCCACTTCCACAGTGAGGAAGCTACAGACCCTTCTTGGGACTGCCAGTTCTTCCCTATCGGTGGTGTTGACGCTGAAGCAGGCGTTACTTACACTCTCCACTACAAGGTAAAGGGTGACCACAATGGTAATGTTTCTATGCTCGGTTTCGGTCAGACTCCTTACGGCCAGTTCGCAATCACTACTGACTGGGTAGAAGGTACAGTTGACTACGAGTGTACAGAGGCTAATGGTAACATCCTCATGCAGTGTGGTGACTGGGTTGGTGATTGGGATATCGCTTACCTCAAGATCACTCACGAGGGTAAGGCTCCAACTCCAGTACAGTGGAAGGAACTCCTTGAGAATGGTGACGCTGAGAAGACTTGGGAATCTCTCGGTCTCGCAGACGTTGCTTTCGACGACATGGAGAACAACATGAAGGTTTGCTTCTGGACAAAGGAAAAGGGTGTAAACGAGCACAATCCACACGTAGCTGAGATTATCGAAGAGGCTAATGGTAACCACGCATTCATCTGCCGTGCTACTCTCGCTGACACTGAGGGTGATCCATCAGCTTGGGACAACCAGGTTTGGCTTCAGTCTCCACGTGCATGGAAGACTGGTGAGCAGTTCCGTATCATGTTCCGTTACAAGGCTTCAGAGCCTGTTGTAACTAACACTCAGTTGCACAAGCAGAAGCCTTCTGACTACCTCCACTGGGTAGGTGTTGGTGACGTAAGCTTCACTACAGAATGGCAGGAGTTCGAGCAGGTAGTTACTGTTCCTTCTGATGGTAATGGTATGTGGTCTATCGCATTCAACCTCAACCCTAACGTAAAGACTCCTGTTGACTTCTACATTGATGACATCTCTTGGGGCGAAATGGTTCTCGACCATGGACTCTTCATCGCAGCTGGTAACAAGGAGAAGGCTCTCGACATGGACTTCGACAACGCTATCGAGTTCGTTTACGATGACGCTATGGAAGCTATGGCTGCTACTGTAGGTACTGCAGGCAAGGAGGATTCTTGGGTTAAGGAACTCATGATTTCTACAGTTCGCGGTAACGACCGTCAGTTCAAGGCTAACACTCTCAAGACTAAGGGTACTATCCTCCCACTTATTAATGGTGATGAGTGGATCAACTACGAGGAAGCTTCAAACGCAACAATTACTCTCCCTGGTGCTGGTGTTTGGAATGTATATGTTGACACTGAGAATGGTGTAATGGCATTCGAGCAGGTTGAAGGTGAAGAAGTTGTTATTGAGCCAGATGAGGAAATCGTTCCTAACCCAACAGAGTTCGTTATCAACGCTGTTGAGCGTGACTGGAAGCCTGCTAAGGAAGACGGCACTCCACAGGACGGTGAAGAAGGTATCGGCGAAGGTCAGCCTTGGGACAACCAGTTCTTCCTCATTGGTAAGCGTGCTCTTGAAGTTGGCGAAGAAGTATTCGTTGCATTCGACTATATGGCAACAGCTCCTGCTACAGTAGGTACTCAGAACTCTCAGAATGCTGGTACTTACCTCCACTGGGCAGGTCTTGGCAACATCGAGTTCACAACTGAATGGCAGCACTTCGAGGCTACTGTGACTATCCCTAGCGAAACTGCAGGTAAGCAGAACTCTTGGACATTCAACCTCTCTAACGCTAAGGCAGCTAACGAATACCACATCAAGAACATTATCTTCTGTAACGCTGAGAAGACTCACTCACTTATTGATATGGTAACAGGAAATGAGGACAACTTCCAGAAGAAGATTGGTGCTAACACTGGTGCAATTCCTGCAAGCATCAAGGAGGTTAACATTAACAAGGTAACTACTAACGCAATGTACAACCTCGCTGGCCAGCGCGTATCTAAGGAATACAAGGGTATCGCTGTTAAGAACGGTCAGAAGTTCATTGTTAAGTAAGATATATTCTGTTTCGTGCAGAATAAACCAAAAGAAGTTTTAATTACTTCTTTATTTTAAGGGTTATAAAGGGACGGGCGGATCTGTGAAGAGCCGCCCGTTTGTATAGTTTGTAGGGCGAGGATTTCCGAGCCGCGATTCATGATTTGTAGTGCTTAACGGCTCGGAAATCCTCGCCCTACAACATTAATTATGGTATAATTATTATTATGAAATTCTATACGCTTTTACTTTCTACTTTACTTTCATCGTCAACTGTTTTTGCACAGACTTTCCTGAAGTCTCCCAAGGCTCTCAACAATGCAAATCCGCTGAGCGCCTGGCAGTTTTGTGCTGACCCTACAGCCGTAGAGTATAATGGTCGCGTGTATGTCTATGGAACTAACGACCAACAGCAGTTTGACGAAGGCACCGGCTTCAAGACTGAGGCACAAGGAGGTGTTGGTAATGACTATGGAAAGATAAATTCTCTTGTCTGTATGTCTTCTGCCGATCTCGTTAACTGGACTTGGCACAAGCCAATCGAAGTTAAGCAGATAGCAAAATGGACTGGCTGCTCTTGGGCACCTTCCATCTGTAGCCGCGAGGAAGCAGACGGACAGACACACTTCTATCTCTATTTCGCCAATGGTGCAAGTGGTATTGGTGTGCTAACTTCTACTTCTCCAACAGGTCCTTGGAAAGACCCACTTGGCAAGGCAATGATTCCTTGGGGCATGAAGGGAATGGGCGACATCACATGGCTTTTCGACCCGGGAGTTGTTGTTGACAAGGACGGCACAGGCTGGATTGCTTGGGGAGGCGGTGGAGGTATCCATCAGAACAATATTGCAAAGGGTGCAAACGATATGCTTGATATGAACACTCGTATCGCTAAGCTCAACCCTGACATGATTTCCATAGCACCAGAGAATATCACTATTCTCCCTGCTCCTTACCATTTTGAGGCTAGCGAACTCAACATCATCGGCGGTAAGTTTGTCTATACTTACTGCTCAGATTGGAGTAGCGACCGCTCGAAGTGGGGCGAGTTCAACTATTACGACCACAGCAAGGCAAAGCCTTCTGCACCAGGTACTGCGCAGATGTGCTACATGGTAAGCACTGATCCGCTCAATGCTGATTCATGGCAGTATGTTGGCATGTATGGTAAGAACCCAAGTAACTTCGGCTATCCTGGTGGTAACAACCACACTCACTTGCAGAAGTTCCTCAACAACTACTATCTCTTCTATCATTGCCACAACACAGAAGGCAGCCTCAAACCTTCTTCTGACGCAAAAGGCGGCTACCGCAATATTCAGGTAAATCTGATTGATGTAGATGAAGCTAAATGCAAGATCAGCGAGATAGAAATGTCTAATGGCGGTTCGCTCATCAGAAACAACCGCATAAAGCTTACCGACAAGACTCAAGCTGAGACAATGTACAACAATTCTGAAGGCACTGGATTCTACTATAACGATGACGTTGTAGCCGTTCACTTCCAGAAGTCTGGCAGCTGGGTTGGCGTACGCAGCGTAACATCTGATGTTTATGTGAAGTCGTTAAAGGTAAAGCTTCGCGGCAAGGGTAAGCTTCAGGTTCACTTAGGCGATGGCAAAATTATCAATCCTGAACCTATTGCGACAATCGATTTCAACTCTGTTCGACGCTTTGAAGAGCATGCTGTTGCTCTTACTGAGCCTATTAAGAGTGCAGGTTACCTCTACTTCGTTTGCTCTGAGGTGTCAGGTACAAGCACTTATTTCGATGAGTGGCAGTTCTTCGAGAATGATATCACAGCCATCTCTTCTGCACAGAGCAGCGAAGATGTTGTAAAGGAAGAGTTCTACAATCTTTCAGGCATCCGTTGCGAAGAGCCAGTAAACGGCACTTATATCATCAAGCGCACTTTCGCTGACGGTACAACAGACACCGAGAAAATCGTGAAATAACGACCCCTCCCAACCTCACGACCCCTCCCAACCTCACGACCCCTCCCAACCTCCCCACAGGGGAGGAGTCCTGAGCGACAAAAATGGGGGGAGGAGTTTTGTTCGGAACAAATGTAGGGCGAGGATTTCCGAGCCGTTATGCATGGATTTTGCATAATTGGCGGCTCGGAAATCCTCGCCCTACATATTATATTGCCCTAAAAGTCTATTAAAAGTTCCCCCTTGGGGGGCTAGGGGGTCACTTCACCATCACCTTCTTCGCCTCACCACTTGCTGTGTTCTTGATTACGAACACGCCGTTTGCGTTTGTGATTTCGCGAATCTGGCGGATTGCATCTTCGTTGTCAGCAGCAGAAATCTTGCCTACCTGAGCACCTGCAACAGAATATACCATGAAGTCGCAGCAGTCTTCTGGAGCATTTACATCCTCGATGCCCATTGCCTCAATATCAGCAGCAGAGCCGATATAAATCTTGTCCAAGAAAGACTTTCCCTTAGAGAAATGGATGCGAAGCTTGTATTCGCCTGTTGATGTGAATCGAGTGAGCGAACCAGAGATAGTAGTAAATGCCTTTCGTCCAGTCTTAGGAACTTCAAGCTCCAACTGCTTCGTCATATCGCCTTTACTGTTATAAAGATAAAGAGTGATGGCAGCACCTTCCTCCATAGAACCAACAACAGCCTCATAACGCATACTTCCGGCTTTGTTTACCTTAAGAGTATAGTCAAACCAGTCGCCCTGAGAAGCAGCATTCACATAGTAACCTCCGTCTGTTGTAGCAATCATCACGTTCTCCTGGTCGTCGCGGTAAACGGCAGTACTCTTTGAACCGCTGCTTGTGTAGTAGCTGATGTTCTTTCCACCCATGTTGAAGTTCTCTGCTTCGAGTATTCCTGGAAGTTCAAGAGCCTCACCGCCGTATGGCTTGCGTGACCATTGGTTGCCATAGAAACCGCCGATACGCTCGTAAGTTTTGCCATCGTCAGTGTAAGCGATAGCCTTGAGGTTCACCTTTGAAGTTACGCTTGTAGGAGTAACATAGCAAGTGTAAGTGCCCTTCTTTGCATCAGTAGGTTCAGTTACAGTTGCAACGAGCTTGCTGTCAGCATAGAGTTCAACCTTCTCCACATTAGCGCCATTGTGCATTCGGGCAGTGATGGTAATCTCGTTAGGCTCATTTACAGGTGCCTTGTAGAACTTTGGACGAATATAGAATGAGATAGGCTTCTTCATGCCTGGGTATGGGCTCTTCGCATTCTTCGCCTTGTCAGAAGCCATGTACTCGCGAAGCCATGTCATGGCTGGGCGGTCAACACCATCCTTGATGATGCCGGAATGACCTGAGTTGATAGGATTGCCGTTGTCATCCTTACCGTCGTTAGTCCAAGTAGCACCATAGCAATAGCCCCAAAGGGTAACGCCTGCGCAATAGTCTGCCTCCCAAAGCAAAGGAATCTGTGCCTTGTAGTCTCTCAACTGGTTGGCATCGCTAGTGGTACCGATATCATACTCCGTGATATACATCGGCATCTTCAATGCGTTCTGGATGTTGTTCATTGAATTCTTCAATGTCGTTGCGCTGCAACCTCCGAGGTCGTGGCTCTGGCAACCGTAAGCATCAATAGGAGCACCCGCATCACGAAGCTTTGTAACGAGGTCAATGAACTGCTGAGTGTTCCACTGGAATGTGTTGAAGTCGTTGTAGATGAGGATAGTTTCTGGGAAACGCTCGTAAGCCATGTCGAAAGCCTTCACAATCCAGTCGAAACCTGTTTCGCCCTGTCCGCCGAGAGGTCCGTACCATGTGGGAGTGTTAGCCTGATGGCCCTGTACAGCCTCGTTCACAACGTCAATCATTTCAACCGTTGAATACCTCTTCTTGATAGCATCCATCCAGTCCCTCACGGCAATGAATCTGTCGTAATCGTTAAGCTTGTCAATCCATCCTGGGTACTGAGCACCCCAAAGGAGACAGTGGAACTTGAATGGGAAGTGATGGTTCTTTGCATAGTTGGAACAATTGTCTGCACCACCCCAGCTCCAGCTGCTCTGGCCACCACCTTGAACAGAAGACCACTTGGTCTCGTTCTCAGGAGTGATCTGGTCCCAAAGGGTAGCGAACTCAACGCCAGCACCGTTCACCTGACCACGGGTAGTGATGTTGCCCAGGAACTTGTCCGGGTTGGAATTTAGCTGTGCGTAGCTGCCTGCAGACAACATTGCTGCCACAGACATCACAGCCGCTTTTCTGAGTAGATTTCTTTTCATATAAGATAGTGTTTGGTTTTATGCGTGCAAAGTTACGCTATTTTAGTAAAAAAAGCAAGCTATTAATTATATAATGTACGCGCAGGTATCATATTCTTATCTATATGTTTCTTTTTCTCATTTAATTTTTATAACTTTGCGCCCGAATATTAACCTTCCTATCAATATTATAAATAAACTAAGCTATATGAAAAGACTTTTACTTGGCTTCTCATTTTTCCTGACAGCCGCTTGCGTTTTCGCTCAGCAGAACTGGCAGAAGGGTATTCCAAACAACCCTGACTATGCCTATCTTAATGAATACGGTAACCTTAAGGATTATGTCGATCATGATAAGTTTCCTAACTTCAAGTTGGGACTTGCTCTCGGCGCAAACGACTACAATAACAATTCCACTTGGAGAGCACTTGCCGATGCCAACTTCCATGAACTCGTTACAGGCAACGAAATGAAGATGGCAAGTTGCGTGAACGGTAGCGGAACAATGAACTTCAGCACCGTTAAGAACTTTGTGAACAAGGCTTACGCAGCGGGTCACAATATCTACGGTCACACCCTCGCTTGGCACGCTCAGCAGCCACGCGGTTGGCTCCTCTCTCTTATGAATGACCATCCTGCAAAGCCTATCGAAGGCGCTGATACCGAGGTCTATCAGGAATTCTACAACAAAGACTTCCGCACTCAGCAGAACATCGGCTGGCATGCTGATTTCAAGGAGAACAACTATGAAGTCTCTTACGATGCCATAAACGGTATGAAAGTAACCGTTACAAAGAAGGCACCACAGAACTATTATGTTCAGTATTGGGCAGCCAGCGATATTCCTGCCAAGAAGGGTGAGAAAGTCAAGATGATTATCACGATGAGGGGTAGCAAAGCGGGCTATACTTATGCCAGAGTAGGCGATTGGGATGGCAGTTGCCCTAACAAGAACATCAATTTCACAACGGAATGGCAAGATTATGAGTGGGAACTCACACCTACCATTACAAACCCTGGCGTCCTTCTTCAGCATGGCGATTTCGTGGGCGACCTCTACATCAAGCAGATTCGCTTCGAGAAGGTTGTCATGGGTAAGACCGTAACAGAAGACCGCCGCTGCCTCGCTATTGATGCTAATGCCTACAACGCTTCAAACGCAGGCTTGGAAGACTTTGACACTCAGCTCAATATCAAGTGTGGTTCTTTCAGTAAGAACGACAAATACAAGCTGACACTTCTTGTTCGTGCAGACAAGCGTACCACTATTTCTACAACTATTGGCAATATTCCTGTCACAAACAGTTGGAAGACAGTTACTTTGCAAGGTTCATTCACCTATAACGGCTCATTGGTCGTGCTTCCGCTCTCTGCACTTAATGAAGCCAACAAGTTCTATTTTGATGATATCTCGTTTGAAATCAATGGCGTGGAGAAGATTGTCAATGGTGACTTCAGTGGTGATGTAGCAACTTCTTTCGCGGTAAAGCAAGGCGTGTCTCGTCCAAAGGCTCCTGCTATCAGCGAAAGCATCACTTATCTCCTTCTCCCAACTCCTACGCCTCAGACAGCGGAGGAGAAGCACGACACTCTCGTCTATGCTATGGACAAGTGGATCAAGGGTATGATGGAAGCTTGCGACGGTAAGGTTAAGGCTTGGGACCTCGTGAACGAGGCTATCTCTGGCGGCGACTCTGACGGCGACGGCATCTATGACCTCCAGCACGACTGGGAACTTAAAGACGAAGGTGGCTTCTGGTGGCAGGACTTCATGGGCGATCTTGAGTATGTACGTCAGGCTTGTCGCTTGGCTCGCAAGTATGGTCCATCAGATGTGAAGCTCTTCATCAACGACTATAACCTTGAGTCGGATTGGGATGACAACAAGAAACTGAGATCGCTTATTGAATGGATAAAGCGTTGGGAAGCTGATGGCGTAACACATATCGACGGTATCGGCACGCAGATGCACATATCTTGCTCTATGAACCCAAG
The DNA here is from genome assembly GCA_024401275.1 of Bacteroidaceae bacterium. Taxonomy (GTDB): domain Bacteria; phylum Bacteroidota; class Bacteroidia; order Bacteroidales; family Bacteroidaceae; genus Prevotella. The sequence goes on from JAKSLJ010000003.1 coordinate 59,981, forward strand.
TACTCTTGCTAGTCGTCGTAAGCATATTCGCCAGATGTTTGAGCTTATGGCTGCTTCTGGTAAGCTTGTTCGCGTAAGTGAGCTTGACATGGGTATGGACGATGCAAACGGCAAGGGCGTTCAGACTGCCAACATGACAGAGGAAATGCACAAGATGATGGCCGACCACTATGAGTATATCATCAAGACTTACTTCGAGGTTGTGCCACCAGATCAGCAGTGGGCTATCTGCCAGTGGTGTGCTACAGACTCTCCTTCTAACAGCGGTTGGCGTGCCAACACACCTGTAGGTCTCTGGACTCTCAACACATTCTATCGCAAGCATGCTTACGCTGGATGGGTTAGAGGACTCATCGGCGGTGCAAACGGCATTGGCGGTGTAGAGGCAGACAAGGCGGAAAACAAGATTGACTATTCTTCTGATGCTGTATATTCTCTCTCAGGACAGCGCGTTGGTGCCGGCTATAAGGGCATCGTCATCAAGAATGGCAAGAAGGTGATGGTTAAGTGAGAGCAATAATCATAAAATGTAGGGCGAGGATTTCCGAGCCGTTATGCGGATAGATTGCATAATTGGCGGCTCGGAAATCCTCGCCCTACATTTGCCTATGGGACCACTCTTTCCTTGTGTTCTAACTCGTCTCTCCAAGGCATACGATCTGTCTCTCCAAGGCATATGATCTGTCTCTCCAAGGCATACGATTTGTTTCTTCCTGTCGGACACTTCGTTTTCTTATAAGAAACCAAAATTTTTCTTATAAGAAAATGTTTATTTTCTAGTAAGAAATTTTTCTTTTTCTAGTAAGAAAACGATTCGTCCGCCTAGGCGGGACGTTTTGCTTGGCTTGGTGGGACGTTTTGCTTGCCTATACGAGCCGTTTTGCTTGGCTCGGAAATACATTTGTGTTCAATGTGCTTAGTTTTTCAAAAGCCAACTGTTAGGAGTTTCTCCGGTCAGTTCCTTGAACTTGTGGTTGAAAGCGGAAGCAGACTTGAAGCCGCATTCCATGGCAATCTCAAGCTGTGTGGCAGACGGATTCTGCAACAGGTACTCTTTTGCCGCATTGATGCGGTAGTTGCTTAGCATTTCGCGGAACGACATGCCGTACTGCTGGTTTATGGTGTTGGATAGCGTAGTCCTGTTTACATGGAACTTCTCTGCCATGATAGCCAAAGAGAGTTCAGGGTCTTTGTATATCTTCTCTTCTTCAAAGGCTACGCGGATCTTTTCCGTCAGACTCCTTGTGCGAATTATTGCCAGCGTCTCCCTGTCTTCCTTTTTGTTGTCATTCTCATTCATGCTTTCCACCTCAATGACTGATACCTCAGAGAAAGCCTTGCTGACGCACTTCTTCAACGTCAAGGTCTTTTCGCTGCTATTTGTCTCAATATAAGCGAAAAAGAAAATGGCTATTGTTGTGAAGAGAGACATCAGTATGCCGACAATAGGATGGTTCACAATATAGCTACGACCGACAAACATCGGTGGACTTGTTGTCAGAATCAAGAATACGACGCAGAAAGCAGCCGCCCTGACAAACGGTATCTCGCCTCGTCCTGTCCAGAAACGAGTAAGGTCGCCAAATTTGTAACCGTTCTTGAATGAAGTGTAGATGCAGCGAGCTATGATTTTTAGGCAGTATAGTCCAGCCAGAATGTTGAAGATTATTATGTCAACCAGCTCGAAAGCTTTCAGTACGGTAGTGTCAGTTGGGGTAGGGAACTGCTGTACCATTTCCTCTGTAAAGACATGCACCTGCTGCTGGTCAGACATTTTGAAGTATGTCATGGCATTGTCTATACCGAACATATAATACATAGCAAACAGCAGCGGAGCGAAGATCATCGCCGGCAGTAATATGCGAATTTTTTTTGATTCGGATGCGTCTTTTTTTGTGGCGTGTCTATGTATATAAAGTAGAAGAAAGGAGAGCATTGTAAGCAGCAGTGGAGGTTCGATGATATCCAACATGCACAGCAGCTTGTAGTTCGTGTTTGGCGAAATGTAGATAGCTTGTGTTGCATAGTGGAAGCTTCCCAGAAACATCATTGTCTGCATCATTTTCTGGGTGGCATTCTTCTTCTTCGTCATGTACATTGCCGTCCACATCATGCAAAGTAGCGAAGGAATGAAGTATAAAATGTAGGCTATCATGGGTGCAAATATAGTGAAAAATAAGATAAAAGAAAGAATAATCTTTGTTGAAATGTAGAAAAACGTACAAAAATGCCATCTTTTTTGTACGTTTTGACAATAAACGCAATGATTTTACCTTTTCTATGATGATGTTTCAAATAAAAAACATAACTTTGCACAAGCAAATCTGAACGGCAAGTAATTGGACTAAATCAGTTATATCATTATTATGAAAGCACTCTTCATCGGAGGTACTGGAACAATCAGTTCTGCTATAACCCGCCTCCTTTCCCAGACAGACACTTGGGAACTCTATTTGCTCAATCGTGGAACACATAATTCGCAGTTGCCTTCAAACGTGAAGACTATCGTAGCCGACATCAATGATGAGGCTAAGGTGGCAGAGGCTATCAAGGACATGCAGTTTGATGTTGTCTGCGACTTCATCGGCTTTGTGCCAGAACAGTTGGAACGAGACTATCGACTCTTCAAGGGAAAGACCCGCCAGTTCATGTATATCAGTTCGGCATCTGCCTATAAGAAGCCGCTAGCTTCTCCATATATCACGGAAGGAACAACGCTTGCCAATCCTCATTGGCAGTACTCGCGCGACAAGATTGCTTGCGAGGCTTTGCTCATGAAGTGGTACCGCGAGGAAAACTTCCCTATAACTATCATCCGTCCGAGTCATACCTATTGTGAGCGTGGCGTGCCTGTTGCCATCCACGGAAATAAAGGCAGTTGGCAGGTGTTGCGCCGTATGCTCGATGGCAAGCCGGTAATCATTCCTGGCGATGGCACAAATCTTTGGCATGTTACCCATAACTCAGACTTTGCCAAGGCTTTTGTGGGACTGATGGGCAACAAACATGCTATCGGTGAGGCGTTCCATATTACTGGTGATGAGCAGCTTACGTGGAATCAGATTTATGAGATTGTCGCTGAGGCTCTTGGCGTGAAACTAATTCCTTACCATGTGTCTTCTTATTTCCTTGCCGAAGTGGGACCGCAGTTTGACCTTGAAGGTGGGCTCATTGGCGACAAGGCTTGCACTGTAATCTTTGACAATACAAAGGTGAAGCGTGCTGTTCCTGGCTTTGTTGCTACGAAGAACTTCGACCTGGGAGCTCGCGAGGCAGTTGACTATATCCTTAAGCATGAGGAATTGCAAGTGCCTGATCCTGAGTTTGATGCTTGGTGCGACAAAGTTATCGCAACACTAGAAAAAGCGAAGAAAGAAATAAAGAATATTAACCCTAAATGGAATTATGATTGATTTTAAGTATTATGCCCCTACGCATGTAGTGTTTGGCAAAGACTCTGAAAGTAAGACTGGTAGTCTCGTTAAGAAATATGGTGGTACGAAAGTGCTGCTCCACTATGGTGGTCAGAGCGCACAGCGTTCAGGACTGCTGGATGTTGTCAAGGCATCTCTCAAGGAGAACGGTGTGGAATTCGTGGAGTTGGGCGGTGTTGTGCCAAATCCTCGTGTGTCGCTTGTTCGCAAAGGCATCGAGATCTGCCGTGAGCAGGGTGTTGACTTCCTTCTTGCTGTTGGTGGCGGTTCTGTTATCGACTCTGCAAAGGCCATCAGTTCTGGTATGTATTACGAAGGTGATGTGTGGGATTTGTTTATTCACAAGGCTAAGGCAACTCGCTATCTTCCAGTAGCTTGCGTGCTCACTATTCCTGCTGCCGGTAGCGAGATGAGCGACGGTTGCGTTATCACAAACGAGGAAGGCGACCTGAAGAAGGACTACTGCGTGGATGAGTTCCGCTGCAAGTTTGCTATCATGAATCCTGAGCGCACATTCACTCTTCCTGCATGGCAGACTGCATGTGGCGTTACAGACATGATGATGCACACTTTTGAGCGCTATTTCTCTAACGAGGACGAGATGACTATCACAGCTTCTATTGCTGAGGCTTTGCTTCGCGACGTTATGGTAAATGCTCATAAGGTGCTGAAGAATCCTGATGACTATGTAGCGCGTGCACAGATTATGTGGGCAGGAAGTCTTGCACACAACGACCTGACTGGCTGCGGTACTATCGGTGACTGGGCTACTCATACGCTTGAGCATGAACTTTCAGGTATGTTCGATGTGTCTCACGGTGCTGGTCTTGCAGCTCTCTGGGGCAGCTGGGCACGCTACACTTGCCATAAGAACATCTCTCGTTTCGCACAGTTTGCCGTTAACGTGATGGGTGTTACGCAGAACTTCAAGTCTCTTGAGGAAACTGCTGAGGCTGGTATCGTTGCTTGCGAGGAGTTCTTCCGCTCTATCGGTATGCCAACAAATATCCACGACCTTATCGGTCGCGACATCACTGACGAGGAGATTGAAATCATGGCAGACAAGTGCTGTGAGTTCGGTGCACGCAACATCGGCGGTCTTGTTGAACTTAACCGCGACGATATGGTGGCAATCTACAAAATGGCGAAGTAGTTCGCATCTGTGCAGAATAAGTTTTTTTTATCTCGTGTGGAATGTGTGGAATATGTGGAAGTATATTATGACTCCGTTATTTCCCCATGTTCCACACGAGTTTTTTCTAAGACTTTCTTTGTCTTGTTCGAAGATTTAGAGCCCCTTGGTAAGGGGCGGCTATAATGCAGGGTTAATTCGCCAAGTAAAGTTTCTTTTATTTCTTATCTGGTTTCTTTGAGCAACCTATAATCTTTGAGAGAATATTCGTTTTTCTTGTTGAAACGTGCAAAAATGTCCAAAATTTCCACAATTTGTACGTTTTGACAATAATTTGTCGATTTATTTTATGAATCTGAAACGCTTTTAGGAGCTTTCCTACTTACCTTTGCACAGCGAAATAAAAAATGTACAGCAATGAACATAAAAACAAAAAATAAGATCAGCTCCTTCATAAACTATCTGATTTTCGGAGTTTTGGCACTGGCAATCCTATTGTCAATAGTCTTGATCTTCTTAGAATAAACAGAGGTATTGGAACATAAGGAAATCGTATTTTTAGGATCGGATTGTTTTCGGGATAACACCTTTCGGTAGGCAAGTCCCTAAGTTCCATACACATATAATATATATAATAACGATAATAATAACTAAATAGATACATAACAAACAAAAGATTATGAAAAAGTATTTACTCACATTATGCATGACGATGGTAGGCTTCGTCGCTTCGTGGGCACAAAGTGACTGGAGTATTGAAGTTTCCACTGCTCCTGTCTATGTTGAAGCTGAAGGAATAGGCACACGTGATTTCAAGATCACTACTCCAGATAATCCTGGTAGCTTTACTATTGAGGCAGTAGAATATGTGCCTCAGGGTGGAACTGCCAAGAACTTTGCGTCAGCATCTACACCTGTACTTAAAGGTGGAACAACTAATGAATACACCGTAACATTCAGTCCTGGTTCGGCAGGTATCGGTATTAGCCAGTTCTATATTGTTATAAAGAACAATGGAACAGAGGTAACTTCTACTAAGGCAACACCTTTTGAGGTCAATGTCTATGACAAGGACTTGGCTCGTTCTATCGTGAATCCAGCTACTGACGGTGTGCTGCTGATTGATAAAGGTGCTACCCTCAATATTCCTATCGTAACACCTTCTACTGCGACTTTGACTGTTGACACAGCCCCGACAACATCTAATATTAGTGTTACAAAAGATAGTAATGGCAATCTTATTATTAACGCTACTAACGCAAACGTTGACGATCAAGTTCAAATCACTTTGACTCCTCTTGAAGGCTCAAAGGATCGTGATGGCAATACTGTGCAGCCTGTTACATTCACCGTTAAGGTTCAAGCTACAGAGATTCCTGTCAACAACTACACTATGTTGTTTCAGTTGCCAGTAGGAATGGAATATGATTGTCCTATTACTCCGACTACAGGCACATTAGGTACAGACTATACTGCATCATATACTGTAGAACCTGTAGCAAATAATGTAGGCGTTATCTCTCTTGATGGAACAACAGGTAAGCTTACAACTCTGAAGGTCGGTTTGGCAAGAGCTACTGCCACTTTCACACCAGTCTCTGGTGGATGTTTTGATGGTTACCGTACTTGGTCACACTCATTCGACTTCATGGTTATGCCTGCTCAGTTCTCTCTTGGCACATTTACAGTAACAGAGGGTACAGTACCTGCAGGAAAACCTAATGCTGGTAAGAAAACTTATACCCCTTCAACTCTAGCAGTAAGCGTTGATCCTGAAGTTACTCCAATTCCAGACTATGCTATCCGATATTCTCTTGAGGGTGCTATCCCAAATGCTGTTGAAGTTGACCCATTAACCGGTGTTGTAACAATTCTTGATGGTGGTCCAAAGCAGACTTTCCAGCTTGTTGCTACACTTATTCCTCACGACGCTACTAACTATGTTGGTGCTACTTCTAAGTGTACAATCAATTATACTGAAGGCACATATTCAGGCGCTTACCTTATGAAGCAGTCAAACGGTAGTTGGGTTGCTTACCTTGCTTCCCCTGAGGGAACAGGAACTAATGAAGAAGCAGTGTTCAACGTTGTAGAAAACAATGCCGTTGTTACAGACCCAACAAGAGCTACAACTTTGCTTCAGGAATTCAAGGATGCAACGGATATCAAGGTGATGGGTACAATCAATAATTTCAACATTGTTCAGCTTGCACGTGCAATTGGTTCTGATTGGGCGCATCTTCCAACAAAAGGTGGAAAGATAGATGAAAGCAAACTCAAGACTCTCGATATGAGCGGTTGTGTTATGACAGACCGCTTTAATCCTGCTTTGTTCCCTATAACAAGAGACGGTGAAGATCGCAACTTTGTCAATGTCAAGAAGTTCGTTCTTCCAAGACCTGCTGTTGGTGTGGAAAATGGAACCGTTCTCCCTGCTGAGTTTAATAGATTGTTCACAGATGAGAATACTAACAATAAGTCTAATATAGAATCACTTGTTATCCCAGAAGGTTGGACTGAGATAGAAGATAATTTCTCAAGAATAAACTCTATCTGGGGCGCTACACCATACGAAAAACTTACAGATCTTAAGCTTCCTAACTCAATGGAGAAGATTGGTGCTTTCGCATTCTCTGGTTTCCATGTAAAGGTGCTCACAATGCCTTACAATATCCATAGAATCAATGAAGGCGCATTCGCAACATCTCCAATGCTTCAGGATGTTTATTTTACAGGTCCTGCTCCAGAGTTCGTTCATACACTCGCTTTCTCAGGCGTAACACAGATGTGTAACAATACTGTTCATGACCAACAGCTTCAAGGTAAAGTGGATCCTGATATCACACGTTACGAATACTATAATGGTACTAACCCACGTGTGCTTGCATGTCTTCTCCACTTCCCAGAGCAGTATAGAGGTCAATATACAGACGTAACTCGTGAGTACAAGCGCCTTACCGAAGCTGAGCGTGTTGCACATGGTTGGGCTAATCTTGAATATTCAAAGGGTTATAAACTCTATACTCCAGATGGTTGGACATCAACTTTCATCGAGCAGGTACAGAGAAAGAAGATTGACTGGAACGCATACGTTAGCAATAAGGTTGACTATGGTGTAAAGGATGCTTATTACGGTCTTGACATGATCTGGCCTTCACAGAACCAGATGTCAACAGGTTTCGCTATCGCTCAGGCTGGCTACCAGTGGAGCGGACAACCTCTCAGAACTGCTGACCAGTACGATCCTACTTCATCATACGATGGTGGTGGCGTTGACCGCCGCGGTCTCTATCAGTTCATCATCGCTATGGGCAATGCTGATATTGATATCACATTCGAGAACGACAAGTGGTATACTATTGCTCTTCCTTTCAACATGAAGGTTGAAGATATTAAGAAGGTGTTTGGTAATGATACTCAGGTTTGCCGTTTCAGCAAGGTTACTCGTATAACAGAAGGTGAGAACAAGCAGATTAAGCTTGAGTTCCGTAAGTCTGTAATGGGCGATGTGGAAGAAGGCAGTGGTTATGATGGTACAAACTTCGCAACAGACTATGAGCACCCACATGCTGAGGAAGGTACAGGCTCAGACCATGATGATGACTACTATGGAACAGGAAAGACTGGTATCATCCACCACTTCCCATACATGATCAAGCCTTCTGGTACTGTAAAGAACGAGTATATCACTCATGATGGTAGCAAGTGGCACTTCAAAGGTCTTGACTTTGAGAGAATCTCTGGTACTCTCCACCCAGATGTACGTCGTCCTGAAGGTTTCCATGCTGCTGCCTATACATTCGCTCCTATCTTGAGTACTACTAAGATTATGAAGAATAGCTATGTTCTCGTTAACAAGGACAACGTACATAAGTTTGCATTCTACAAGGGTAAGTTGGAAGGTGAAGAATATGTAGATGGCGGTACAGCTAACCAGAACACAGCATACGTCCAGCTCCCTATGACAGCATCTGGTACACCTGGTAACATTACTTACTACGACTGGGGACAGCTTGACTATGATATTTTCTTTGCACCACAGCAGAATCAGGCTAAGGTTTATACGTTCTTTGCTGATGACTATGATGACGCTCCTACAGCTGTTGAGAAGGTTGTTATCGTATGTGGTCAGGATCAGGTTGACAATGATAAGATCTTTACTATCAACGGTCAGCAAGTAAGCGGTAGCCACCTCCCTGCAGGTATCTATATTAAGAATGGTAAGAAATTCATCGTTAAGTAAAATTGGAAAGGAACAAAGAAATGAAAAAGACATATATAGCACCTGCAGTATCTGTTCATAAGTTGAACATCGAGTCGTCGCTTCTTGGCCCAAGCCAATTTAGAAGAACAGACTTCGGTAATTACAGATATAAAGAATCTCCATATCAATTGAATCCAGAACTAGGTCCAGACGAGAGCTATTCTATTGACCTTATCGATGGTGATGATTGGGAGACTCTCTAATCCTACTCTCTAACTTAGAATTATTGTTTGTATTTATTTTTATAGGACCGCTGGCATCTTCCGTGAGGAATGTGCCTGCGGTAGTTTTTATTGCTAAAACTCCCTTTTTCTAAGATTTTGCCGTTTTTATTTTGATAGTCTAAAAAGAATGTGTAAATTTGCGCACTAATTAACTAATCACGGTGTGAATATAGACTACTTATGAAAACGATAATCTCTACCTTATTCCTTGCGGCAATGTCAATGACAGCCTCTGCTCAGAGCAAGGAAACCTTGCTTTTGGAAGGCTGGAAATTTCAGTGTGGTGCGGCAGAAGGTGCGCAGACAGCAGCTTTTGATGACGCGAAATGGCAGAATGTAACCGTTCCGCATGACTGGGCTATCAGTGGTCCGTTTGACAAGGACATTGACAAGCAGGTGGTGCGAATAGAGCAAAATGGCGAAAAGGAGGCTACTGAGAAGACTGGCCGTTCGGGTAGTTTGCCTTGGATTGGCGAAGGTTGGTACCGTACAGAAATAACCATTCCTGAAGGCTATGCGAGTGCAGAACTCGTTTTTGACGGCGCAATGTCAGAGCCTCATGTGTGGGTGAACGGAAAGGACGTGGGCTATTGGGCTTATGGCTACAATGTGTTCAAACTCGATATTACTAAAGCAACAGATGGATGCAAGGCTGGCACATATCCTCTTGCAGTTCATCTGCAGAATATTGAGGAATCTTCCCGCTGGTACCCTGGTGCTGGATTGTTCCGTCCGGTCCGACTTATTCTTCACAAGGAGAAGTATCTTGATACTTGGGGAACCTTTGCGCGCACCTCAATGCTGAGCGGAATAAACTCCGACGGTACAAAGGCTGAAATTGCAAGAGTAAGAGTTACTTCTGATGCTGTCGTAGGCAACCATGATGGCATGAAGGTTACACAGAAACTAGTTGCTGCTGATGGTAGCATAGTAGCTTCTGGCGAAGCTTGGCTCAACGATTCAAAGAGTAGCGACATCATCCTTGAAGTAAAGAACGCGAAGCTCTGGAGCCCAGAACAGCCTGCGCTCTACACCCTCGTTACTGAGTTGACAGAGAACGAGAAACTTTGGGATAAGAAGGAGATGAAGTTCGGAATCCGTGATATACAATATAATGAAAAAGGCTTCAGCTTAAACGGAAAGATTATTAAGTTTAAGGGAGTTTGCCTTCACCACGACTTAGGTCCTCTCGGCACAGCCTTCTACAAGGCAGCCTTCCGCCGTCAGGTGCGCTTGCTGAAAGACATGGGATGCAACGCTATCCGCACTTCCCACAACACTCCAGCGCCATGGCAGATGGAAATCTGCGACGAAATGGGTATGATGGTTATGGCAGAATCGTTTGATATGTGGAAATATCCAAAGTGCAAGAACGGCTATGCTCGCTTCTTTGACGTGGTAGATGAAGAGCATGTCAATAAGGACGGTAAACCATGGTGGGAACGAGATATTACGAATCTTGTTCTCCTGAACCGTAACTATGCCTGCAATGTAATGTACTCTATCGGCAACGAAATTCCTGAGCAGGGTACGGCAGAAGGTTTGAAATACACCCGACTCATGCAGTCGCTCGTTCACAAACTTGATGGTACACGTCCTTGTACACAAGGTTGCGATCGTGGCGATGCACCTATGTGGAGTGGTGTATGGCAGGAGATGGATGTGCCGGGCTTCAATTATCGTCTGCATGTTTATCAGAAAGGCTATGAAAACTCGCCAAAGGGTTTTGTGCTTGGATCAGAGACAGCTTCTACCATTTCTTCACGCGGTGTGTATAAGTTCCCTGTAAAAGAGGAGCATGGCACAGCCTATGATGACGGTCAGATTTCAAGCTACGACCTTGAGTCTTGTATCTGGAGTAATCTTCCTGATGACGACTGGATGTTCCAGGATAAACTGCCATGGGTGATTGGCGAATTCGTTTGGACGGGCTTTGACTATCTTGGTGAGCCTACGCCATACGATGAATATTGGCCATCGCGCTCATCATACTTCGGCATTTTCGACCTTGCCGGTCTGCCAAAAGACCGTGCTTATCTCTATCGCGTTCACTGGCGCCCTGAAGCAGAGACTTTGCACATCCTACCTCACTGGACATGGAAAGGTCGTGAGGGCGAGACGACTCCAGTATTCGTTTATACAAACTATCCTGAGGCAGAGCTTTTCGTGAACGGAAAGAGTCAGGGCCGCATCAAGAAGCACGACCGCGACTTGCAGGAATACATCAACGACCGCATACAGGAACCAATGCCGTGGGGCGGATTCTCTATGTTTGCAAATCCGAATGCTCCACAAGGAAAGAACCGCCTTGATCGCTACCGTCTTCGCTGGATGGATGTGAAGTATGAACCAGGAGAGATTAAGGTGGTAGCTTACGACAAGAACGGCAATGCCGCTGAGACAAAGATTGTTAAGACTGCTGGCAAGCCACATCATATAGAACTTGTTGCAGATCGCAGTCAGATTGCCTCTACTCCTGTCAGTGCTGATGGCAAGGCAACCGATTGTCCTGATTTGGCTTTCGTTACAGTGCGTGTAGTAGATAAGGACGGCAACCTTTGCCCAGATGCTGACAATCAGTTGAAATTCAATGTTAAGGGTGCTGCCCGCTTCAACTCTTGCTGCAACGGAGACGCAACCTCAACCGAAGTGTTTGTGAACCCTACGATGAAAGCATTCCATGGCGAACTCGTTGTCGTGGTAGAGGCTGGAAAGAATTCCGGAAATGCCACTCTCACCGTGTCCGGTACTGGACTGAAGAGCGCAAAGCAGGTTATTAACGTGAAGTAAAATTCGTAAAAGTTGCAAATAGCAAGGAACAAAATCTTTTGTTTAGGCATGAGATTAAGGCAAAAAAGCCAAATATGCAAGGAATATATTTGCAGAAAGGAAAGTTTTTTGTAATTTTGCTGCGATTATAAGAGGGGTTGCAAAGGTTTCCTTCCCTCACAAAATGATATCAAGAAATGAAAAATCAACTTAAAGAGCTACTCTCTTCGAAGCTGCTGCTGTTGAACCTTTTGGTTACTGTGGCGTTGTTTATAGCCTGCCATGTGCTGCAGCGGTACATACTGTTTGACATTGAGCAGTCGAGAGTTTTTGTTTACGAATCTGACAAGATAATCGATCAAATCTCCATTGCAGGTGGAATTGCCGACTTTCTCGCTCTTTTTGCTCAGCAGTTTTACCTTTTCCAGTATGCCGGTCCTGCCATAATGGCTGTGGTATTCCTCTTGGTAACACTCTGTATGCAAGGAATTAGCTCTTCCATAACAGGCAGGGATGTTACGCTGACAGAAGGCGTACTTTGCTGGCTTCCAGCTTCCTTGTTATTCATTTACACAGAAGACGACATCTTCTTTACTACCGGACACATGGCTATCCTTTTATCTGTTTTCGGATTGTGGATATATGCCCGACTGCTTTGTGCTGTAAATAAGTTTGTTCGCTGGATATTTATCCCTGTGCTTGTCATTGCATTTGGCTATGCGTGCTCAACAGCAGTGTGGCCGATGATAGCGGGAATGTTCGTCGTTGCCATAGCTAAGAAAAACTATGTGGATTGTGTACTCGTTCCACTGTCTGCAGTCCTGACAATCGGCTTGGGACGCTATTTCAGCCTTGCAACAAACGAAACAGAACTGTTCTCCCCAGATTCATTTACTTACAGAAACGGTCTTGACACGGTAATGGACTGGGTTTGGGCATCAATAGTATTGGTGGCTGCGGCAGTTGCATTGCTGAACAGATGGAAGAACCAGAAGGTGATGAACTCGATGATAACAGCGGGTATCGTATTGGTTATCGGTTTCTTCTTCATTAAGAAAATGTATGAGAGCGAGGCTTCTGTTGAAACAAAACAGCGCTTGGCTCTTCAGAGAAACCTTGATACAGGCAACTATGAGGAAGCCTACGATTTCGCCTTGGGCTACAAGGAGAATGTATATATGTCGAACGTATTGTTCTATATTCGAAGCCTGAATGGAGACCTCGTCAATGCTGTAACTTCGTTCGGTCCAAGGGAGTCTTATGCATTGATTATGAAATCAAGTGAAGCGCGCATTGTCCGTCGCCATTTGATGTCCTTCTATTATTATTTAGGCTATGTCTATGGAGCACAGTGTCAGGCTTTTGAGTACAACGAACCAACGGAAGGCATGATGGTGCCGGAAGCTGTGAAGATTCTTGCCAAGACAAACATCATTATGGGCAACTATGCGGTGGCAGACAAGTATCTATCGCATTTGGAGAATACGCTCTTCTATAGCGATTGGGCAAAAGAATATCGCAAATTCCTTTACAACGACAAGGCTGTGGAGGCTGATAAAGAACTCGGTCCGCGCCGTAAAGGTCTCAATATAGAGTCTGTTCCGGAGCATAAGACTTTGATTCCTGATGTTATCCGACTCATAGCTAATGCTTCGCCAGAGCTGCCAGCTAAGCAGTATAAGGACGCAATGCTGCAGATGGGAGTGTTTAATTACTTAAAGCCTGAACAACAATGAAAAGAGTAAAACTATATATCAGCCTGATACTCGCATCTGCATTTCTGGCTGCATGCGGAGGCGGTGGTAACATAACAAAGAACGACGATAAGGACATCGCTATCTATCCGGACTACAAGAATGTTACGATACCGTGCAACATTGCTCCGATGAACTTCTGCGTGAAGGACTCCACTGATACAGAGTATGCTCTGCAAATCTCAGCCGGAGAAAGAACAATGTGGGTAGATGCTGATGACAAGGATTTTGTCATAGACTCTGACGACTGGAAGGCACTTACACAGTTGAAGCCAGGCAGTACAACGCCTAAGAGCATCACTTTCACCATTGCCCGTAAGGAAAATGACGAATGGGTAGGCAGCAAGCCTTTCAAGATGACCGTCGTAGCGGACAGCATCGACGACTATCTTACCTACCGTCTTGTTCCGCCAGGATATGTTTCATGGTATAAGATGGGAATCTATCAGCATCAGCTCTCCACATCGGAGGAGTCTGTTGTTATGGAAAACAGCCACTTGAAAGGTGCCTGCATGAACTGCCATACAGTAGGTTCGCATCGCTCGGACCGCACTCTCTTCCATATCCGTTCGTACTATGGCGGTACATATTTGTTCCGAAACGGCAAGATTGAACGCCTTGAGGCAAAGACGGATTCTACAATTTCAGGTTTCGTCTATCCTTCATGGCATCCGGACGGCAGATATATTGCCTTCTCAAACAACAAGACTGCTCAGGAATTCCATACCTCAGACAGAAACCGTATTGAGGTTTTCGATGATGGCTCAGACGTTATCATGTACGATGCTGACAAGCATGAGGTATTCAGTACTCCTCTCCTGAAGAGTGAGGACTATTGGGAGACATTCCCATCTTTCTCGCCAGACGGCAAGTGGCTCTATTTCTGCAAGGCTAAGCGCGTACGTGAGGTCAGCCTAAACTACAAGGATGTGCACTATTCGCTCTGCCGAATAGCCTTCGATGCCGAGAAGGCTGAGTTTGGCACAGAGGTGGAAACGCTTTATGATGCAGAGGAAACAGGCAGGAGCATCTCTTTCCCACGCGTTTCGCCAGACGGCAAATGGATAATTGCTACAATCCACGATTTCGGAAACTTCAGTATCTGGCACAGAAATGCCGAGCTCTACATAGCACCAATACCAGAGGCAGGTTTTGCTGCAAGCGCATCTTCTATCCTGGATTGGAAGAAACTGTTTGGTAATGATTGGGGCAGAGGAGGTTGCTCATACCACTCTTGGAGCAGCAACGGCAGATGGCTTGTGTTCAGTTCTCGCCGCGATGATGGACTCTACACCCGCCCATATTTCACTTATATGGACAAGAGCGGAAAGCCACATAAGCCTTTCATGTTGCCACAGGAAAAACCTCGTAAGTTCTATAAGCAGCGCGACTTGAGCTATAATGTTCCTGAATTCATGACATCACGCTTTGAGACTCCGATGCGCGACATTATAGAAGCAACAACGCAAGATTCTATACCGGTAACTTATAGGAAATAATCCTGGGAGTTCTGAGAATACTGGTTTTAATCTTGGTTAGGAAAGTCTTGGTAAGATGAAAAGTTACGACTACCTTATAGTTGGTTCTGGACTGTTCGGTGCTGTCTGCGCTCATCGCATAATGAAGGCAGGCAAAACCTGTCTGGTTATCGATAAGAGGGAGCATGTGGGCGGAAATGTCTATTGTAGTCCTACCCTCATTCCCTCTTCCGAAGGGGGTGAGACAGTGATAAATGTGCATAAATACGGTGCGCATATATTCCATACCTCAAACAAGGAGGTATGGGATTTTGTGAATTCCTTGGTAGAGTTCAATCGCTATACCAATTCTCCTGTGGCAAACTATAAGGGCAAGCTCTACAACCTGCCGTTCAACATGAACACATTCTATCAAATGTGGGGAGTGCGCACGCCGCAGGAAGCCGAGGCAAAGCTTGAGGAACAGCGTGCTGAGGCTGTGCAAGAACTCAAGAACCAGGGTGTTGAAGAACCGCATAATCTGGAAGAGCAGGCGAAGCTTCTCATAGGCAAGGATATCTACGAGGCATTGATAAAAGGATATACCGAGAAACAATGGGGTAGGGCATGCACGGAACTGCCTGCCTTTATCATTCGCCGTTTGCCGGTTCGCATGGTCTTCGACAATAACTATTTCAACGATAAGTATCAGGGCATCCCGATTGGTGGCTATAATAAACTCATTGAGAAACTATTAGCTGGTGCTGATGTCCGGACAAACTGCGATTTCTTTGATATACAACGCGGCGAGGGCGGCTCAGAAATCTTCGCCCTACAAGACGGATGGCGCTCTATCGCTTCGCGGCTGATTTACACCGGACCGATAGACGAGTACTTCGGATATTCTGAGGGTAAACTGCAATATCGCACAGTCTCTTTTGAAACGACGGTAGAAGAAATGCCGAACTATCAAGGCAATGCCGTAGTGAATTATACGGAGCGCGAGGTTCCATATACAAGAATCATCGAGCATAAACACTTCGAGATGTTCGGCAGTGAGGTTTACTCTTGCCCTAAGACCGTGATAAGCAAGGAATATTCTACGGAATGGAAGCCTGGCATGGAGCCGTATTATCCCGTCAATGACGAGCAGAACAATGCGCTAGCCGATAAATATCGCGCTATGGCGGCTAAGGAAAAAGATGTTATCTTCGGCGGCAGACTCGCGGAATACAAATACTACGACATGGCGCCAGTGATAGAAAAAGCGCTGAGCGTGGAGCTGTAAGAGAACAGATTTTAGGAGAATTTGAAGGCTTGAAAATTGGAATTTTGTGATTTTATGACGGGAAAAAGCTGGAATTTTGTGATTTTTGACGGTTATTTGTTTGGAATTTTGTGATAATCTTGTAACTTTGCACTGATTTTCAGATGGTTGTTAATGCTTAGAAGAAAGATTACAAAAATATTGGAAGATTGGTGTCATCGGAATGGACATAAGCCGATGATACTGAGTGGGGCGAGACAGGTGGGCAAGACCATATCTGTCCGTGAGTTTGCCTTTGCCAATTACAAGAACGTCGTTGAGATAAACTTTGCTCTCCAAAGTCAGTTTAAGAAAATCTTTGATCAGGGTTTTGATGTTGACAATATAGTGAAAAATATTACGTCTATTCGACCTGATGCGATTTTTGAACCTCACCAAACCCTAATCTTCTTTGACGAGTTGCAAGAGTGTCCTAATTGTGCTACCAGTTTGAAATCTTTTCATCTAGATGGTCGCTATGATGTTATTTGCAGTGGATCGCTGATGGGAATACATTATAAGGAGATAGATTCTAATAGTGTCGGTTTCAAGGAGGATGTTACAATGTATGCTCTAGACTTCGAGGAGTTTCTTTGGGGAAAGGGTTATGGTGCTGATTTCGTGGATTCTCTTCTTGCAAGTATGTTGAATGTAGAATCGCTCTCTACTACTGTTATGGATGTGCTTGATGTTCTTTTTAAGGAATATATGCTGGTAGGGGGTATGCCTGAAGTTACATACAAGTTTGTTCAGCAGAATACATTCAATGGCATATTGGAACTTCAGCGCCAATTGTTGAAAGACTATGAAGATGATATAACCAAATATGCTAAAGGTATTGACAAGGCGAAGATAAAGGCGGTTTATCGACATCTTCCTGTTTTTCTTGCAAAGGAGAATAAGAAATTCCAAATTTCGAAAGTTGCTACAGGCGCAAGATCAAGAGAATATGTGGGAGTCAATGAGTGGCTTGAAGATGCAAAGATAGTGAATATCTGTTATTGTCTGGACCAGCCAGAGCTCCCGCTTGGAGGGAACTATGCTCCTAACAACTACAAGATGTATTACCACGATATAGGTTTGCTAGTAGCTGCGTTGGATAAAGAGGCTCAGATGGATCTGTATGAAAACAAGAATTTCAATACATATAAGGGAGCTATCTATGAGAATGTAGTGGCAAATGCACTGGTAAGGCAAGGTTACGACCTTTATTTCTATCGTAATGAAAAGAGTACATTGGAGATGGACTTCTTTGTTCGCGATATGCACTCGCTGATTCCTGTAGAGGTAAAAGCAAAAGATGGTGCTACTCTAACTTTGAACAAGCTGATAGATTCCGAGAAATTTGAAGATATCAAGTATGGTATAAAGTTTGGAAATAAGAATATTGGGTTTAATGGCAAATTCTACACTTTCCCGTATGCCCTGACTTTTTTGCTCAGTAGGTATCTGGAGAAAAGAAATAAATAAAAACTATGCAAGCAATAATACTCGCGGCTGGAATGGGCCGCAGACTGGGTGAATATACAAAGGACAACACGAAGTGTATGCTTCCTGTCAACGGCGTGCGACTGATAGACCGCATGCTCTCTCAGTTGGCTAAGCTGAACCTGAATCGCGTGATAATCGTGGTGGGCTATCAGGGACAGAACGTCATCGACCATGTGGGCAACCGCTACGACGATGTGTTGAAGATAGAATGGATAAACAATCCAATCTATGATAAGACGAACAATATCTATTCGCTCGGTCTTGCGAAGGAGAAGATGATAGAGGACGACACCCTGTTGTTGGAGTCGGACCTAATCGTTGACGACCGCGTGCTCGACCTTGCCGTAAGCGATCCTAATCCGAACATTGCCCTCGTTGCAAAGTACGAGACATGGATGGACGGAACGATGATGTGCATCGACCAAGACTGCAACATCGTGAACTTCGTGCCGAAAGAGGCTTTCCGCTATGAAGATACAAAGCACTACTACAAGACGGTGAATATCTACAAGCTCTCGAAGGAGTTTTGTGAGCATAGTTATGTGCCGTTCCTGGATGCTTACCTGAAGGCTCTCGGCACAAACGAGTATTACGAGCAAGTGCTGCGAGTAATCACGCTGATAAACAAGAGCGAACTGAAGGCAAAGCCTATTGGCGACTTGCCTTGGTACGAGATAGACGATGTTCAGGACAAGGACATAGCAGAGACCATCTTTGCCGACGAGAAAGACCGTCTGGGTAAGATGATGAAACGCTATGGTGGCTACTGGCGCTTTGAGCACATGCTGGATTTCTGCTATCTTGTAAATCCTTACTTTCCACCGCAGAAGATGCGCGACGAGATGCAGGCAAACTTCGACCGACTGCTCACGGAATATCCTTCCGGAATGTTCGTGAACTCGCTGCTCGCTGGAAAATATTTTAACATCAGACAGGATTTTGTCGTGGTTGGCAATGGTGCTGCGGAGCTAATAAAGAGCATTGCTAGCCTCCCCCCAGTGGGAGGGAGTCAAATAAATGACTCTGCGGTAAGAAATATCGGCGTCATCTATCCTACTTTTGAGGAATATCCTAACCGCATGAAGGCGGAGAATATCGTGAAATTCGTGCCGCAGAATGATGATTATTCCTACACAGCCGACGATCTTATTAACTTCTTCGGCGGAAAACTGTCGGGCGGCGACGAACTTCTGCTGATAAATCCGGATAATCCTTCCGGCAACTTCATCCCGCTTTGTGATGTACTTCGCTTGGCAGATTGGTGCAAGGAGCGCGAGATAAGATTTATTGTCGATGAGAGCTTCGTTGACTTTAGCGAGGATTTTGAGCATAACAGTCTGCTGCACAATGACATACTCGAAATGTATCCAAACATGGTTGTGGTGAAGAGCATTTCGAAGAGTTACGGCGTTCCGGGCTTGCGTCTCGGCATACTCGCATCAAGCGATGTGGCACTCATCAACTACATAAAGAAGGATGTGGCGATATGGAATATCAACTCCTTCGCAGAGTTCTACATGCAGATTTTCAATAAGTACGAGAAGGACTATAAGAAAGCCTGCGGCAAGTTCGTCGCAGAGCGTAAGCGCTTTGTCAAGCGCCTTCAGAAGGTGCCTTATCTCAGGGTGATACCGAGTCAGGCAAACTTCCTGATGTGCGAGGTTGACAAGTCGCGCTTCACTTCCCACGAACTGACAGAGCTCCTCCTTAACCGCTTCAATATCCTGATAAAAGACTGCGACACGAAGAACGGTCTCAAGGGAAAGAACATGATCCGCATTGCTGTGCGCGATCAGAAAGATAACGATACATTAATCATGGCTCTGAGCGCCATATAAATATTGAAACATGAGAATCATCACCGAGAACGACATAGAGTCATTGAAGATTTCTCCCAAAACCTGTGTCCAATGGGTGAAGGAAGCTTTGCTGATAAAGCCTGAGTGCCAGTTGCCGGCGAAGGTTCATGTGCATCCGCAAGGAAACGACTTCATCACAACGATGCCTTGCCTTCTGACTCCGGAAACTGCAACATTCGGAGTCAAGGTTGTTTCGCGCATTAATGGCAGAAAACCTGCCTTGAAAAGCAACATAATGCTCTATGACAGCGTGGAAGGCGACATGAAAGCCGTGATTGATGCCAATTGGATCACATCAATGCGAACCGGAGCCATGGCAACTTTGGCTATTCGTACCCTCCGCAAGCCAGATACAAAGGTTTATTCACTGATGGGCTTGGGAAGCATTGCGCGCGCCACTATGACCTGCATGCTCCATGAGTTTGAAGAAGAGCATCTGCAAGTGAGACTGTTGCGTTACAAGGATCAGGCTGAGCGCTTTGCTGAAGAATACAGCAACTATGCAAATGTTACTTTCACAATAGTAGATACCATAGAGGAATGGGCAACGGATTCCGATGTCATTATTTCCGCAATAACTGATGCTCAGGGACTTATAGTCGAGGATTTGAATCTGTTCAAGCCGGGAGTGCTGGTCGTTCCAGTCCACATGCGCGGCTTCCAAAACTGCGACCGCGTCTTTGACAAGGTCTTTGGCGACGACTATGGACATATCTGCGGCTTCAAGTACTTCAGCGAGTTCAAGTCGTTCAATGAGATTGGCGATGTGCTGATGGGTAAGGCAGAAGGTCGTATGAACAATCAGGAACGCATTCTGTCGTACAATTACGGTCTCGGTCTTCATGATGTTTATTATGCCATGAAGATTATGGAAAAGCTAATGGCTTAAGGTAGAACGAATCATAAACGATAACCACTACTTGTCTATGAAACAGATAACGGAAGTCAGCGAACTGCGCAGCATACAGATAGCCATTCTCGACAATATCGTTGAGTTTTGCGACCGTCACGGCATAAAGTATTCACTTTGTGGCGGCACATTGATTGGTGCTCTGCGTCATAAAGGCTATATTCCATGGGATGATGACATCGACCTCTACATGATGCGCTCTGAGTATGAGCGTTTCCTTTCATTATATAATAAGGAACAGGAGCAGAAACTGTCTTCTTTCCGACTTCTCTCGCCCGAAATCTCAAAGAACTATATCTATTCCTTCGGCAAGGTGGTGGACAATCGCACCGTGATGCATGAGGATGAGGTGAAAGGCTATGAACTTGGCGTATATGTTGACATCTTTCCGATAGACTATTGCAAGGAAGACGATAAGGCGCGCACAAGGCAGTTCAAGCTGATGAACATCTTCTACAAGATGCGCCGCGCGAAGAAGAGTCATGCGAATTTCATGAACTCCCGACTTTCCTATCTCTGCTATAAATATTTCCCTCTGCCAGTAAGTGCAGTTTCTTGGCTTGAAGACCGTTTTGTGTTCCTTCGCAAGCCGACCTCCCTCGTCAGCAATATGCATAACAATAAGATGCCGATAACGCAATGCTATGCAGCCGACTTCATGGAGAAACTCATTGATGTGGAGTTTGAGGGAAAATACTATAAGGCGATGGAAGATTACGACACCTACCTACGCCGCACTTACAAGTTCCACTACATGACGCTGCCGCCAGAAGACCAGCGCATTCATCATCATTTCAAGGCGTGGTGGAAAGCCTAACCAAGATGCCTTCGGCTAACGTAAATTGCCGCAAATTTAACGTTAATTTTCGAAAATTATTTATGCTGCTTGTAAAGAAAAAATTACGATAATTCACGTATAATTCACGATAATTCACGTTAAAAAGAAGAAAATATATAAGGTGGGAAATTTCAATAAATCAGTAAATTAGTTTGTTTTGTCAGAGGACCTGAAAAATAAAACGGCGAAAGGTCTCGGTTGGGGACTTTTGAGCAACGGCACGACGCAGTTGCTCAACCTCGTATTTGGCATAGTCCTTGCCCGACTGCTCACTCCTGCCGACTATGGCGTTGTGGGAGTGCTGACCGTGTTCACGCTCATTGCCGGAAACCTTCAGTCGGGTGGATTTACGCAGGGATTGTGCAATATGAAGTCGCCTACGCATGGAGACTATAACTCCGTGTTCTGGTTCAATATCCTTGTGAGTGCCGCCCTTTATGTCCTGCTGTTCCTTTGCGCGCCGCTGATAGCCGATTTCTTCCATTCTCCAGAACTTTTGTGGCTATCAAGGTTCACCTTCCTCGTCATTCCGATTTCCGCGCTAAGCACCATTGCCGGTGCCTATATGTTCAAGAACATGATGGTGAAGGAGGGAACCATCATCAGCATTGTCGCCCTGCTCTGTAGCGGAACGGTCGGCATAGTGCTCGCCTTTATGGACTACAGCTACTGGGCATTGGCTTGGCAGCAAGTCACTTACACCACCGCCATCACCGTCGGCAGATATATGGCAATGCCGTTCCGTCCGTCGCTCAGATTCTCGTTTGAGCCAGTCAAGAAGATGTTCTCGTTCAGCGTGAAGATGATGCTCACCACCATCCTGACATCACTCTCGCAGCAGATTCTCACCTTTATTTTCGGTAATATCTTCGGAAAGAGAAACCGCATGGACATGGTGGGCAATTACTCTCAGGCAAACAAGTGGAACATGATGGCTTCCGATATGCTTCGCAACACCATCGCCCAAGTGGCACAGCCCGTTATGGCAGAGGTGCGCGACGATGATGAACGCTCACTCCGAGTGCTGCGGAAGATGATTCGCTTTACAGCTTTCCTTGCCTTTCCTGCCATGTTCGGACTAGCCCTTGTGTCTGAGGAATTCATCCTGACCACGATAGGCGAGAAGTGGCTCGTCAGCGCCGGAATGCTTCGCGTGCTTGCCATTGCCGGCAGCACAATCCCGCTCTATGCCCTGCTCCAGAATGTTGCCATCAGCCACGGCCGCTCAGACATTTTCATGTGGCTTAATGTGGTGCAGATCCTAGTGCAGATAGGGCTTGTCCTGCTGCTCCAAGACCATGATATTGAGACTATGGTGCTCGCCGTTTCTGCGTTCACCGTAATCTATCTCTTCGTTTGGCATTTCTTCACGAAGGACATGACAGCCCGATATTCGCTCTTCGCCTTCCTGAAGGACATCATGCCTTTTGCCATTCTAGCCAGCCTCACTATGTTGCTGACATGGCTGCTTACGGAATACACTATCAGTAATGCCCATTTTGCCATTCTCTTCATCGCAAAGGTGATAGTCGCCGCTGCACTCTATACCGCCTTCATGTTCATGGCGAAGGCAGAGATTATGAAGGAGTGCATCGGGTTTATAAGGAGGAAGAAACAATGAAAGTGCTATTGGTAAATGCCTCGGACTGCAAGGGCGGTGCCGCTGTTGTTTCGCGCCGTCTGCTCCATGCCCTGAACAAACAGGAGGGCGTGGAGGCTAAGATGCTCGTCGCTGAAAAAGGTACTGTCGACGGGAACATCATCGCATTGCCTCGCACCTGGTGGATTAGGAAGGCACTCGACCGCGCTGTGGTGTGGGCTGCCAATGGTTTTACGAAGAAGAAACTGTGGCTCACCGATGGTGGTTTCTTTGGCAATGACATAACGCAGCGGAAGGAATTTCAGGAAGCTGATGTCATCCATCTTCATTGGGTAAACCAAGGTTTCCTTGGGCTGCGCGACATTGAAAAAATCTTGAAGAGTGGAAAGAAGGTGGTGTGGACTTTGCACGATATGTGGCCCGCAACCTCCATCTGCCATTATGCCGAAGACTGTCGGAAGTTCCAGACGGAAGGCTGTTCGTTCTGTCCGCAGCTGCAGAAGCCGTCGGCTGACGACCTGTCGGCAAGGATATTCCACAAGAAAAAAGCCCTTTTTGCCAATCTCCCCGAGTCGTGCGGCTTCTCTTTCATAGGCTGTAGCAACTGGGTTTCGGGCATGGCGAGCAGTTCCGCCATTACGCGCCATCTGCCGGTGCAGACTATCCCGAATGCCATCAGTTTCTCGCAGTATGCCGTAGGCGATAGGGTAGAGGCGAAGCGAAGATTAGGCATATCTCCCGAAACGAAGGTCATCTGCTTCGGTGCCGCTCGCATAGACACTCCGATAAAGGGCTTCCGCTTCCTGGTTGAGGCTCTGAAAATGCAAGCCGACAAGCTCCAGAACACCCTCCTGCTCCTTATGGGCGGAGTGAGCGACGAGACCGTCTTCCGTGAAATCCCAATCCCATATAAGCATCTCGGTTTCATCTCCGATACCGCGCCAGTCTATCAGGCTTCCGACTGCCTTGTAAACTGTAGCCTGTTCGAGAATCTTGGCACTACGATGATTGAGGCTCAGGCTTGCGGCTGCACTCCCGCTGCCTTTGACACCGGCGGCACTACGGACATCGTTCGTGACGGCGAGACCGGCTACATTGCACTTCCGCAGAACAGCGCCTCCCTTGCCGAAGCCATCAGCAAGGCACTGCATAGTCCAATCCCACCAGAGAACCTCCACCAGTTTGCCGTTGACAATTTCTCGGAAGATGTGGTGGCAAAGCGACATTTGGTGGTGTATAAAACACAAGAAAAAGAAAAGTGATAAAATCTAAGTCAGAATATAAAGAATACCTCGCAGCCGATGCTCTTCACTACGCGAAGCAGCAGGGTGGACTGATCCAGCGGATGAGAAACCGTCTGGAGAGTCATCCTATCAGTAATATCGAGGTGATATGGCAGTATGTCAAGGAACTGCGATATAACGAGCTCCATCGCAATATCGCCAAGTCAGAAGGCTGCGGCGCGGTGAGCAAGTTCTACCATTCCGTACTCTACATACTCTCCAATCAGCGCCTCAAGCGACTCTCGTATAAGACAGGTTTCCAGATAGCACCAAACACCTGCGGCAAGGGCTTGCAGATATGGCATTACGGCTATCTCATCGTCAATCCGGAGGCTCGCATCGGCAAGAATGCTACGCTCTATCCCGGCGTGGAGATAGGCCATAAAGTGCCGGGCGAGGGAGCGCCGCAGATAGGCGATAATGTCTTCATCGGCGCGGGAGCAAAGATCTTCGGCAATATCCGCATCGGTGATAATGTCATCATTGCAGCCAATGCCGTGGTGACGAAGGATGTGCCGGACAACACCGTCATTGGTGGAATAAATCAGAGAATTGAAAAATGAAAAGTAGAAGTCATGCTTTCGACCTGCTCTGCGGAATCTGCATCATCCGTATGGTGATGCTCCATCTGATGTCATTCTGCGGATTCAAGGACCTGGACTGGTGGCGCGAGATAATGCACTGGTCCTACTTCTTCATGGCGTTTTTCTTCTTCAAGGCAGGCTATTTCAATAAGCGAATCGATGGCAATACCCGCGACTTCGTCATCGACAAGACGCGCCGACTGATGGTGCCTTATTTCGCTTGGGGAGCTATAGGCTGTCTCGTCTATTTCGCTTTCGTCATCTTCGTCTTTTCCCCGAAGCACAGCATAGTTAAGGCACTGTCATGGTCGCATATCTGGGAGACGAGCAGCTTCTATGGCAACGATCCGTTGTGGTTCCTCATGTCCTTTTATATGATGTACATCGTGGTCCATCTCATAGCCAAGATTCCTGCTCTCCATATCGGCGGCAAGGCGATAAGTTGGAACTGGATAATTCTCCTCTTCCCTTATATCTCCTATTGGCTGCATGAGCAGGGCGACCCACTACCTCTCCGTCTCAACAATGTGTTCTTCGCAGTCTTCCTCTTCTGGCTCGGAAAACTGTGGCACAAGGCAGTAGAGCGCATGGGCAACCGCAATACCATCCTCGTCTCGCTGCTTCTCCTGGCAGGTTTTGTGGCGCTAAATGCCACATTCCCTATACGCCATGTCATGGTGTACAACACATGGGAAGGCGATTTCCTTGTTCTTTTGCCGACTTTCGTCTGCGTGATGTGCGGACTGTCCGGACTGCTTGTCGCCGTTAAACTACCACGCATACCGCTCATCGGCTTCATCGGCGAGCATTCCATGGTCTATTTCGTCAGCCATTGGGTGATACTCGTTTTCTACAACTTTGTCCGTTCGGCTAATGGCAGAACATTGCGCGGCCATTGCGACGATGCCATTCTCCTTACCGTCATAGTCTTCGTGATATGCTCACTTCTGGTGCCGCACATAGAGAAAATCCCACTCCTCAGCGGCCGCTATCAGAAGAAAAAGTATAAATTGTGGATTATTTAGCCCATGAAAATATCCCTTCTCATACCGATATACAATGTTGCCGAAAAGATTGAGCGCTGCGCCGTATCGCTTTTCGAGCAGACCTACAAGGACATGGAGTTTGTCTTTGTCAACGACTGCACGCCCGACAACAGCATCCAGGTGCTGGAGTCCGTTCTCGACCGCTATCCTGAAAGAAAGGCGCAGGTCAAGATACTGCATAATGAGCGCAATCTGAAACAGGCTGGCACGCGAAACCGTCTTTTGGATAATGCAACTGGCGACTTGATTATGTTCGTCGATTCCGACGATTATCTGCCGCTCGATGCTTGCCAGAAGCTCTTCGCAAAGATGCAGGAGAGTGGGGCAGACATTGTCAGCGGAGCCTTCGTCAGCCTGAAGCCCGAGGGCAAGACCGTCACGGTTTCTCCTACCACTCACGATGGCAACAAAGCCTACCGCCGACTCCTCAGCTTCTCTTACGGCAGCTGCATGCTCTGGTCGCGACTCTATAAGGCATCACTCTTTGCTGACACCGCCATGCGTGCCATTGAGGGCGTCAATCTCTCGGAAGACTATATGATGACCTCTCGCGTTATGTTGAAGGCAAAGATGGCATTCATTCCCGATGTAGTATATTATTACGACGAGACCGAAGTGCGCGACTATTCCAAGATCTATGAAGGTCATATCTCGCAGATGGAGCGCTCCGTATCTGCCGTACTCGACTATTTCAACGCCAATAAGCCGCTGTCGTTGCCTTATCTCCCTTGCATTCAGATAGCCTTTCTCCATGTTGTCCGCACTGCCGCCCGTTGCGGTCTTCGTGCTCCCCTTGCCGAGTCAAAACTCACATGGTGGGCAAAGCCCCTCGCCGCCCTGATGTACCATAAAGTTACATTCCCCCTCGCCAACCTCCTTTATAAAATAGCACGCTCCGCAATAAATCGTTAAGCCATTCTCTAAACTCTCATATTATGGACAATAATCACAAGATACCAAGAAGGGAATGAAACCGTTACAAATTGTAACGCTTTGAAAATGCAAGCTTGTGATGGCAAAATGCGTCTCACCGATGTCGCTGACCAGCAGCAGCTTTTCCGCATTATCCAGAGCATCCCTTCGCCAAAGGCAGAACCGTTCAAATAAGTTTAGGGACGGTTCTTTGACTCATTTGTTTGCGTTTTTTCCGTACATAGAATGAATAAAGCGTACAGTTTGTGAAATTCACAGATTGTACGCTTTCTTTTCATATACTGTTTGCGAAACCTTTTCAAAACACCCTACCTTTGCATCGTCAAACAAAGCCTAACCATGTTTAAAAATGCAGATGTTAATTAGGCTCTGAGCGATAAAAGTATTAACTCAAAACCAAAAACTCAAAACCAAAAACTCAAAACTAAAAACTCAAAACATTATGAAAAAGTTTCTTTCAAAAATCATGTTCGCAACAGTAGCAATCATTTCAGCTACAGGTTTCACATCTTGTAACAACGCAGACGATCCTTACGTACCAACACCACAGTCAACTGCTCAGCAGCCTAAGTTGGACTATGTTCCAGTCTATGAACTGAACCTTTCAGAGGATATCCTTAATCTGTATGACATAACGCTTGTTCTGCACAGTGGCGACAAGTCAAAGGAATCTATCCTTGGAAAGACAAATGGCACAGTTTTCGGCTTAGAAACTGTTAGCGGAAAGGCAACCTACTACAAGTTCTTCTGCTCAGAAATTGATGGTAATAAGGGTATTGACTATGTAGAAGCCAAGGTTACTCCAAAGGCAGATATCAAGACAACCCTTGAGAGCAAGCCGGCAGAAATGTTTCTCACTGATATTTCCAAAGCCCAGATCTACAAGGCCGTATATGATGAGAACGGCAAGAAAATCGGCGAAATGGGTATAAGAAATGGTGATGAATACTCTTTCTTTACTCCAAGCGAGATGTTGGAACAGATGGAAGATGGAACATTAAAGTATGATTTATGTGCCCAAATCCTTGCAGAACACCTGACACGTAAGAAGTAATATAACTTCTGAGATAAAGCCTAAGCCATCCGCAGAATACAGAACTGTTCTTGCGGATGGCTTTTTTTGTTTGCGGTTTTGCCCCGTCCAAGTCGAAATCAAAGGGAATTTTCGTTTGTTTGTTTGTTTGTTTGCGTTTTGGCAATTTCTCCACAACTCTCATGGAGCAGCACAGATTCAGAACCAGATACGAGAATCGCGTATCTGGTTTTACTTTCCTCTTTTTTTTGTTGGTGTTGGTTGGTGGTTTTGCCATGACCGAGCTGAAATCAAAGGGAATTTTTGTTTGTTTGTTTGTGTTTGTTTGCGTTTTTCGGAAAAAAAACTGCAAGAACTTGATTTATTCGGAAATAAATTGTAATTTTGCAGCTGTAATAAACGTGTCAGTGACAGACACAGACTCAAAAATCATAATTAAATAATGGTTAAAGCAAAACCTTTTATCAAGTGGGTTGGAGGTAAGACTCAACTCATTGAACAACTGGATGCACAGCTGCCAGCTGACTTTGGTAATTGGGATAATGTGACTTACATTGAGCCTTTTGTGGGTGGAGGAGCGATGCTCTTTTATATGTTACAACGATATCCGAATATCAAACATGCTGTCATAAATGATGTTAATCCAGATTTGACCACCTGTTACCGTACAGTTAGAGATAATCCTGAGGAACTGATAGCATCATTGCAGGATATTCAGAATGTTTACAATGCTCTTGAAACAGAAGCAGCTCGCAAGGAATTCTTCTTAGCAGTTCGTGACCGTTACAATGAGAAGAATCTTGAACCTATAGAGAATACTACTAAGTTCTTCTTTCTCAATCGCACATGCTTCAACGGTCTTTATCGCGTAAACAAAAGAGGGCTTTTTAATGTACCTTTCGGTAAATACACGAACCCTCAGATTTGTGACCCTGCTACCATCCGCAAAGATAGTGAAATCTTGCAACGCGTGGAGATTTTGACCGGAGACTTTGAACTAACTTTCCCTCATGCCAACGGCAATACGCTCTTCTATTTTGATCCGCCTTATCGACCATTGAGTAACACCTCAAGTTTCAACGACTATTCAAAAGAGGCATTCAATGATGATGCTCAGATTCGCTTAAAAGAGTATTGCGATAGAGTAAATGAGGCTGGCTTCCATTTCATGCTCAGCAATTCGGATAGTAGGGGTAAGAATGTTGAAGATGATTTCTTTGATGTTCTTTACGGAGCATATCAGATTGAACGAGTATGGGCCTCAAGAAACATCAATTCTAATGCCTCAAAGCGCGGAAAGCTCACTGAGATTCTTGTCCACAATTACGAGGAAACCAAAGCTAACGCATATGTTGAGAACTTCCAGTTAGAGCCAATGTTTGTTGCTGAGGATGAACCAGAATATAACGCAAAATAAGTCCCTCAAATTCAGGTGAATAATGGATAGAAATATGGCAAGACCTATAAAAGAAACCCCAACGCTCTATGGTGCAGATGCGCGCCGTTTTGAGCAGATGATAGCTAATCCTAAGCCAGCTTCGCGTGAGGAAAAGGAACGCATCAGGCGTACTTATGAGGCAATGAAGGCCATTGCAACATTTCCGGTTTTATAACCAAAGGGAGTCGGTTTCGACCCGTTTAATCAAGGGAAAATATTATGCAAAAAGACTTTGATAAATTCATGTCTCAGCTACAAGAGACAAACCAGACGCTTGATTTCTTCTGTGATTTTGACAAGATAGCTCAGAATGTAGAAGACATCAAACTAAGCCTCTGTATGCTCAATAGCCTTGTTGGTGCAGCAGACATGCGTAAGGCTGTTGAGACAATCTGGAAGCGCGACAAAAGCGCATTCAACGTTATGGACATTCTTATCGCAGTTCGTAGCGAAGGCAAGAAGAAAGTTCTGAACTCACTTGGTGAATGTGTTGTTCTCGACACTCTTTTCACATCTATTGATGGCGTGATGGAGTATCTTGACAACACAGGACTTACAAAGGTTTTCCAACAGCAAAAGATAAAAGACCTTGTCGATTACGTCTTTGGTATAGAAACAGGGCTTGATACGAATGCAAGAAAGAATCGTAGTGGTCATGTAATGGAAGGCATGGTTGCACGTATTTTCGACAAAGCTGGTGTGAAGTACCGCCAAGAGGTTTATTCAAGCGAATGGTCTTCTATTTCAAGAGTCTTAGGCGATGACGAAAAGCGTTTTGACTTTGTGGTTAAGTCAAAGGATAAGACCTATCTCATAGAAGTTAATTTCTATAGTGGTGGTGGTTCAAAACTTAACGAGGTTGCACGTTCTTACTCCGATATTGCTCCTAAAATCAATTCTGTTCCAGGTTTTGAATTTGTATGGATAACAGATGGAATTGGATGGAAGAGCGCAAAGAACAAGCTGCAAGAGGCTTATAGTATAATCCCAAGCATTTATAATCTTACTAACATAGTAGAATTTATAAATTCCGTTAGATAACCATGCAAGAATTTGTGAACTTTTGCAATTCCATAAGAGATTTGGTCGAGTCGCACCCTCAAATGAATATTGAAGGAGCGAGACAGATTGTATGTGCCATAAATAACTATTTGTACACGACCCATCCAAACATCGGTACAATAGAAAAGCTTGGAACAACATTTGATTATTTTTCTGACTTCCATAAGTTCTGGCATAATCATCATGAAGAAATTCTTGGTTGTACAATTGACGATGTGAATTGTGAAAAAATTGCAGATTCGCTTCATGATGTTTATTTATCAACACAAGGTGCTGCATTTAATTCCGTTTGGGATACTTGTGGATTATCCAATGAGCAAGTATGCAGAATTCGACTCCTAACAGCAAATCAGGATTTCAGAGGTTCGAGAAATTTTTATGATTTAGCGAATGTTTTTGAAAGCGATAATACAATTTTTGATGAAAATAATATCAAAGAAGAGCCACAAGATTTCCTCCGTTCTATTGATGTGGGTGGTTTGTCTCAAAACGACAAGCGCATTAACTATGCTAAAAACATTGCAGATTTCTTACTCTCTCATAACTGTTCACCCTACGAACTTATAGACAAGTATGATAGGGATATATTTGCCTTAAGGAATGCTTTGATTGCATGTAATGCTGGCTATGGTAATAAAAAGGCAGACATGTTCGTCAGAGACATGGTTGTCTTAGGAATTTGGACAGGTGTGACTGGTTTTGAAAAAATCAATGTTGCAAGTGATGTCAATACAATAAAAGTGGCATTAAGAACTGGTATAATCAAAACCGAGATTCCTCTTGTATCGAGTTTCCTTGATATTTTTTGCTATCAGTATGGTTATATAGACGACATGAATGCTAAGGCATGGAGAAGGGTATGGGAGATTTGGATATACAAATATCCAGAAGATCAAATATCAAGCCCTTGTTTATTGGATTACTTTGTTTATAATGTAATTGGAAGGCAATTCTGTCGCGAAAGCTTGAGCATTTTCCGTGGTAATAATTGCGGTCACATTTTTAGATGGCATTCTGGTGTGAATAAAACCTGTCAAACTTGTCATACACAAGGTATTAGAAGACAACCTGCATCTGTAATAAATAAAGTAATGCCTTGTTGCGATGATGAAGGGTTTGTTGCAATTCTATGGACTGATTATGTAAAGTCATTACCAGAAGACCAAAAGATTCGCAGATGCCCATTTGTTGATATTTGTGCAGACAAGAAGCATATGATGCCTCCAAAATCAATAAGCATTATGGGGCAAACTGGTTGGCGATCAGCTTATAGCATAGAAGGAGAAGGTGGTGGAGGCTTAATGGCATAAAAATATAAATAAGTACATTTAAATAGAATCAATATGATAAGTAGTAAGGTTATAGAAGTTCTTACTCCACTTTTTAATATAGTGACTAACGCAAAAGGTAAGACTATACGCCAGATAAAAGACGAATTGTTTATAGGCGATAAATGTAAGATGAAGAAAGGTGCTTCTGGTCTTATTGTTGAAAACCTACTTGGTGTAGAAAACAATAACCGAGACGAAGCCGACCTTCCTCAGATAGGATGTGAGATTAAGATTCTTCCTTTGCAGAAGAACAGGGATGGTTCTATTAAGGCAAAGGAACCTACAGCTATTCAGATGATTAATTATTGTGAGGTAGCAAAAGAAACATGGGAAACTGCAAAACTACGCAGCAAGATTAATTTAACTTTTTGGGTTGTATATCTGGCCAAAGAGAATGGTACTTCAAAGGCTCAAGATGATTATGTTATAGTTGACTATTTCCTTGACCATCCTTCGGATGTTCAAAACGGAGTTTTCAAAACAGATTGGGAAGAAATTCAGTCTTACATAAAGCGAGGTGATGCAGATAAATTATCTTGTAGCATGGGTACTTATCTTGAACCTAAAACCAAAGGCGCAAACAATCAAGATGAAACAGACGCTCCTGACGGAAAGGGTGGTTTAACTCGTGCACGTCGTAGAGCTTTCTACTACAAGAAGAATTACACCAATACACAGATTATTCCTAATTTGGATTTATCAGCTATTAAAAAGTGATACAAACATATTACAAGTCATCCAACAACGATTTCCTCCTTGCTCACGGAGATACGTTTCAGTTGCTAAAAGATTTTAGCTTCAAGTTCGACATGATATTTGCCGATCCTCCTTACTTCCTCTCCAATGGTGGCATAAGCCTACAGAGCGGGAAGGTGGTTTGCGTGGATAAAGGCGAATGGGACAAGGGGAAGAGTCCCGAAGAAATGAAGGATTTCAACATGGAGTGGCTCGGATTGTGCCGCGACAAGTTGAAGGATAATGGCACTATCTGGATTTCGGGAACGTATCATAACATTTTCTCCGTAGCTAACTGCCTCACGGAACTTGGCTACAAGATTCTGAACGTGATAACATGGCAGAAGACTAATCCACCTGTAAATATCTCTTGCCGTTTCTTTACCTACTCAACGGAGTTCATCATCTGGGCTAGGAAGAGCAAGAAAGTTGCTCATAAGTACAACTATGAACTGATGAAGAAACTCAACGACAACAAGCAGATGACTGATGTCTGGCGTTTGCCTGCCATCGGTCGTTGGGAGAAGTCGTGTGGCAAGCATCCTACGCAGAAACCTCTGTCTGTTCTGACTCGCATAATCCTTGCTTCTACAGATAAAGGCGACTGGATTCTTGACCCATTCAGCGGAAGCTCAACGACTGGTATTGCCGCTTGTCTGTGCGACCGAAGGTTTGCTGGCATTGAGCAATCGGAAGAGTTCTGCCAAATGAGTAAGGCAAGACGCGAAGAACTTGACCAAAAGGGAGTAAAGGCTGACCTGAAGCGACACATTGTTGATTTCAAGGCTTTGGAATCATTTGGGCAGCTGAACCTCTTTGATGGCGAAGATACCGGAATGGTTTGCGAAGACGAAAGCGCACTCTATGGAATGTTGCCTTTCGACACAAAGCCTTTGAACAAGTAAACCTTATCATCATCCCCTCCGCATTTCAGTTAAACCAGATACGAGAATCGCATATCTGGTTTTACATTTCTCTTTTTTTGTTGGTTTGTTGGTGTTGGTTGGTGGTTTTGCCATGAACGAGCTGAAGACAAAGGGAATTTTTGTTTGTTTGTTTGCGTTTGTTTGCGTGTTATTCTGAAAGAAATGCGGAATTGTTTTTCCGAATGGCACTTCGCGGTGGGGATCAACTCGAAGGGCGTCGCAAAACGCGACTCCCCTTTAAACAGGATTCCCATTTTGGGAATGCAGATGCCGGAGCTTCTCCAAGATTATATGTAGCTCAAAGAAACTGGTAAGAAATAAAAGAAACTTACTTGGCGAAGTAACCCTGCATTATAGCCGCCCCTTATCAAGGGGCTCTAAATCTTCGAGCAAAAACAAAAAGAAAATTTTTGAGAACAATGACGCTCTTGTTGGAAACGACGCCCCATGGCGTCGTTAAACCGCCGCAAAGCAAATCAAACAAATCCAACAATCAAACAAATCCGCTCATTAACGACACCAGGGGGCGTCGTTTCCAACAAGCGGCATCTTAACTTGGCATTATCATCTCAGTTTCCAATTTTTAAGTCGAAATCAAAATGCTTGGCGAAACGCATCGTTTCAAGGCGCAAAACATTTGCTATGGCTTTGCTCAGTTTTTCAGTTCCTCAGTTCCTCATATTTTTAGTTCCTCAGTTCCTCAATAACTTCTTCAATGTTGCAGCAAACGGCGGAGAACAGTTTGTACATCAGTTCCGGTTCCTGCCTCTCGGGAATGAGTACGATGGTCTTTTTTCCCTTGCCCGCAAACCATCCCGCTTCGGTATGAGCTGATCGCCCACATGGGAGCACGAGCACACAAGCGTCGCACGACTCCATCGCCTCGATGTCGTTCTTGAACTGTCGCTCGGCAAGCGGATGGGTCAGGTTGTCGCGATACTCTTCCGGAGTCCATTCAAGCCATTTCTCGCTGATGTTATACCAATGGAAACCCTCATCGCCGGAAGGTGGATTCCTGAAATCATACACATCAAAACCGCTTTCCCGCAGTTTGCTTACCACTTCAGGAAAGTAATTGTTTCGCCAGGATGATGCAACATATATTTTCATACTTTCAAAGCTTTTTTAGATAAGATAAAAATTTTGCGCAATTGCCATTCGGAAGTATGAGTCTTCATTTTTTTCCGCATAAACGCAAACAAACGCAAACAAACAAACAACTTCAGCTAGCACTATGGTGCATTACTCGCAGATGATTGTGACGAAACTTTCTGCCGGCATGAAGATTTCTGCCTTTCCGTCGGCAATGGCAATCTGCTGCGCCTCGGCATGTTGAATGGAGTTCGTGATGTAAGCTGTTGCCTTCGTTGCTGATAGAGGAAGTCCGGTTACCTCTGCCATGCACGACGCGCCGTTGTTGACGATATGAACGGCTGCCTCGCCTTTCACGGTATTGCTCATCGCCGCAGCGTTTATGTTGTCCTTGCTGACACTGACAGGGATGGCAAAGGCGTTGGCAGGAGTCATGGCAAGCTGCTTGAGATTGAAGAAGCGCTGTGTAGGTCGCAGCGGACCGTCCTCGCCCAGAACCCCCTCGCCATAGAGAAGAGAGTAGTCGGCAGTGAGCTGCCACTGGAGTATGCTCAGCGGTTGGCAGATGCTGCACAGGCGGGTGTAGAGGTTTATCTCGTAGAGTGCGAAAGTGGATTCCTTGAAGATGCCCGGATAACGCCACGCAGCAGCATCGGTGCTACCTTCACCAACGATCAGCGGCACATTGATGCTTCGGGCTGCATCACGCCATCCGCGAAGAGTCTCGTCGTCGCAGCCACGCCATGAATGGAAGGAAACGGCACCAATGTACTTGTGGGCATCCTTATCCTTGAGGGCAGGCTGGATGAAACTGATGGATGTGGCATCGGAATTGTCGCCGAGGAGCATCTTGCAAGCGAGACCTTCGGCAGCAAGTCGTGCGCCAAACTCCTTGATGAAGTCGCAATGTTCCTGTGGAGTGTGAAGCACATCGATGCCGATGTCAGACTCATTGAAAGAGAAGTAGTCAACATCGACGCCATGCTCTTCCTTCATGAACTTGATGTAGGAGAGGAGCGAGTCGTAGATGCGGTCTTTCATCTCTGGTTTCAGGCGCAAAGCGGCAACGCCCGGACGCTGTCTCTCCGTGCTAACAAGCGCCCATTCTGGTGGGAACCAGCAACTCAAGACTACCGGCATACCGATACGCTTCAGGCGCTTTGCCATCTCGATGCTTGCCTTGACACGCTCATTTGCAACGCCTTCCTTATCCCATAATGCCCATGGAAGTTCCACGCGACCGAAGGCTACACGGAGATTGTCCAAGCAATAGTCGATGACCATCGGGTCGCGAGCAGGATTCTGTATGCGGAAGTTTCCACCGAAACCGTCAAAACGAGAGCCTGGATGAGCCATGTCGAGAGAGATGCGGGCTGTCTCATGATGCTGAGTGCCAGCGGTTTTCAGTACGGCAGAGAGAGAAGCCGACTGTCCTTTCTGCAAGGTGTTGAGCAAAGTGACATAGAGAACCTTGTTGCCATTCTCCTCACGAACGAAAGATTTCACTGCCTTGTCAAATTCAAGCGAAAGATTGCGCTCAGCGGAAGAGACGGAAACCTTCTTGCCCGAAGCCTTTATCTTTGCTGCGGAATAGTATTTCGGTGCAAGCTCCATGCAGAAATAAGCACCTTCCTGAAGAGTGCTGTCGGCAGTGGCTTGCCATGAAAGCCTTACCGTGTTCTTATCTACATCGGTAACCTCCTGATGGAAATGAGCGCCATGGAGCGGAATGTCAACAATCTGCGTCTGTCCGTCGCGACGGTATCTCACATTGTTCTGAGCCTCACGAGCAGTGCTTTCCATTGGTTTGCCTGGATTGCCCACACGGAGAGTGGACTCGAAATCAATGAGTTCGCCATCCATCCTGACGCCAGTGATATTGCTCCACGCCATGACTTCCGAATGAACAGCCTGAGGCTTGAGGCGATTGACTATCTCGAAGCCCATGCGACTGTTGTGGTAAGGACAGTTCCAAAGACTTCCCTTCGGCTCCTTCTTCTGCACCTCGCCGCTGGCAGAGATGTAGTGATGCCATTCGCCGTTCTCGCGATCTATGAAGTTATCCCTCACAAACTGCCATATCTTAGCCGCCTGATCGAGATACTTCTGCTTGCCCGTAATCTGCCAAGCATTGACACAGCCCACGATGGATTCACACTGTGGCCACCACGAAAGTCTGCGCTGCAAGCCCTTTGAGTTCTTTTCGTAGATCATCGAACCGTCGGGATTCGTGCCTTCTGCCAGCGCAACATCAACCATTCTGACCGACTGCTTGCCAACGGTCTGTATCAGAGCCTCGTCGCCCAAGGCTTCCGCTGCCTCGTAAAGCAGCCAAGAGGTCTCGATGTCGTGGCCGTAGGAATCAACCTTGTCGAGTTCCTGCCAAGCGTCGTTGCAGAAAAGGCGGAGATGACCAGTCTGCGGATTGTAAAGTCTGTCGGAAGAAGAGAGGATCGTGATGAGGACGCGGATGTCATTCTCCAACTGCTTGTCGTGCCAAACCTTGTAAAGATTCGTGAAAGCCTCCAGCAGATGGATATGGGTGTTCATGGTCTTCGTGGCACCTGCGTGGTCATCGACGCCATTGGCAACGGTGGAAGAATAGTCGCGCGACATTACCTCCCTATAGCCGCCGTTTTGCTTATCCTTAACCTTCTCATTCAGAGTGCGATACAAGGAAATGGCAGCTTCAAGGCTCTGCTTGTTTCCCGTAGCACGGAAATGCTCTGAAAGTCCATAGATGCCGAAAGCCGCAGCGTATGTCTGCTTCGTGCCGTCAAGCATTGCGCCTTCCGGATTCAGCGTCCAAAAGACACCGCCGTAGCGCTTGTCGATGAAGTGCTGGATGTAGTATTGCTGGATCTTGTCGGCATAATCCTTGTGTGCGGCAATGCTGTAGTTGCGATAAGCCGCAGAGAATGTCCAAAGGATTCTGGCTCCCAACACAGCACCCTTCGGCGCCTGTTCATTGGCAACGCCATTATAGGCAATCAAGCCATTGAAACCGCCGTAAGCATCAGGCGATTTTCCCAACCAATAAGGGAGAATATTTGTGAGCAGGTCGTGCTCAATCTCACTGCGTAGCGCATCCACATTCCGCGATTCCTGCGTTACACCATTGTGCTTCATGGCATCAGCCATCGCTCCATTCGGCATGGCGAGAAGCACGGAAAGTATAAGGGTTAGTTTGAAAAAAACAAGTTTCATGAATTATTTTTGGTTAGTATGAAATTGGGTTATGATTATTCAGTTTCTTTCAGTGCATGGTATAGTCTATCGATGATTTCGGAGTCAACGGTTTCGTCGAACTTGCGGGCGAAAAAGCGTGGGGAATTGGCAAGATAATCGTAGTCGGCAGTGCGCCAGATATACGGAAACCCTCTCTCCCAGTCAATCTCGCGCATATGGGTGGGCGCCGACTCGGGACTGAGACGGAAGAGGCGGTCTTGCCAACCGAGTTCCTTGATGAGAGTCGGCTTGTAGGTCTCGTCGCAGCTGCGGGAATAGCGGTATCTGCGGAGTATTTGGTCTTTGCGCTCCACGAGCTGTGAGACGAAAGCGTCGGTAACGCTGCACCAGTTGCCTCCATGCATCCACTGCTCTGCGCCTTGCTGCTTGATGCCGAGAAGCTGCTGGAGCAGGATGAACGCCTTGCGTGCCCAACGATATAGGCGACGGAGCATCATGTTTGGATGCATCTGTTGCTTGGTGAATATCTGGTAGCGGAGATTGTCCTTGCGGCGGGGTAGGGGAGGCTGCATATAGGAGATGAATTCCTTGCCCTGGTTTTCTTGGCAGAAGCGGTGGATATAGTCTTGCGAATTGAGCGGCATATCGACTCCGCTGAGCAGGTGGTAGTAGTCGTAGTGCTGCTTGGCGTGGGCGTAGGCGAACAGTTTCAGTTCTGCTTCAACAAGCGAGATATGCCCCCAGTAGATCTCCACCTCGCGTGGCAATTCGTAAAGCCCGGAATGGTCGGTCTTCAAACAGGATAGGTCAAACCCCTTCACCTTCTTGTCAACGAGGATGAAGATGTCGTTGCGCTCGTCGTCTATCAGCGAGATGAGCTTTTGCAACTGTGAAATCTTGTTGTGAGCTATTATCAGGTATGCGTGCATTGAGGGAAAAATTGAAAATTGATAATTGAAAATTAAATCGTTAAATCATCAAATCGTCAAATCGTCTAGTTCTTAACTCCGAAGAGATATTTGCGGAATATCGGGCTGGTGCGGAGGACATTCGAGGTGATGAGACTGATGCCGATGACTACCATTGCGACGGAGAGTATCATGACCAGCTCTACCGTTGCTCCGGGCTTGTTCTCCTTCAGCCACGGACCGACCATGTGGAGACGCGGCAGGAAGAAATAGTGGATGAGGTAGATGTCGAGAGTGCGGGTGCCGATATACTGCATGACGCGACCGAGGCGAGTCTGCTTCGAGAATGTCTGCTCATAATGGCGGAAGCACATGATGATGATGCCGAGGAAAGAGAAGATGGCTACGGTGCGCGGCAGATTAGCCCACATCATTCGCAGCGTGTGCCACTTGAAGAAGTCGAGACTGCTGATGAGTGCCACGACGACCACGAGGGCGAAGAACCAGTTCGTGTCGAAGAGTCTCTCTGCCTGCTTCCAGTATCTGCGGCAGACATTGCCGGTAACGAAGAAGCAGAAATACTGGGTGAACTGGGAGAAGCTGGTGTAGTCGCACCATGTTTCCTTCATGTATGTGAACTGCTTCGGCATGTAGTTGGTTTCGTAAGCCAGCATGGATATTACCCACAGCACGAGGATGGGCAGCCACGAAGGCAGTTTGCCGTTGGTCCATTTGTTCAGTTTCGCTTCGAGATAGGCGAAGAGATAGTATATGATGAACATCATCAGCAGCACATAGGTGAACCAGTAGCCGTCTTTAAGCGGCTTGGCGAGGGAGTCCATGAAGGCAGAACAAAAGTCCCTGTTGAAGACTGCCACATAGACGGCAAGGAAGATGATGGTAGGCACCATTTGTATGCGCAGTTTCTTGAGCAGCGAAGAGCCCAGCGTCTTGCCGCTCCAGACGGTCTTTGCGCTATATGCGAGGAAGCCGCTGACGAAGAAAAACAACGGCATTCTGAAGAGTATGAGGACATCCTGAATGGCTGTGTCTTTCGGCATGTAAACGCCAAAGCCAAAGTTCATCACATGGTGTGCTACTACGAGCATCATCGTGAATCCGCGCATGGCATCGAGCCATTCCATTCGCTTCTTCATTCGATAATTAATAATTAAAAATTAAAGATTAAAAATTTGCCCCTTACAGCATGTTGACAATTTCCATCGGAGTTTCGGCGAACATAGTTGCCCCTACACCTTCGAGGAACTTGCGGTCGCGGAAGCCCCAAAGCACTGATATGCAAGGCAGTCCGGCATTCTGAGCTGTCTCCAAATCGACATTGCTGTCGCCGATGTAGATGCAGTTTTCCGGAGTCTCGCCGAGCTCGCGGATAGCCTTGAAGACCATGTCTGGAGCGGGCTTGTTCTGCACATCGGGAGTGTCGCCTACAGCCACATCGATATAGTCGCCGAAGAAGTGCTTCACGAGGGGCTTTGTGGCGGTGTCAATCTTGTTGCTCACCACTGCCATCTTCACACCGCGCTCCTTCAGTGCGGCAAGCAGGGGGATGATGCCGTCGTAAGGTCGGGTGAAGTCGAGGTTGTGCTCCATGTAGTAAACCTGGAAGTCGGCATAGGCTTTCTCGTAGAGATCGTCGTCAGCATCGGCTGGCAGAGCGCGGCGCATGAGTGTGCGCACGCCGTTGCCCACCATCCAGCGCACCTCGTCAACCGTATGCTCTGGCATGGCGTTCTGGCGGAGTGCGTAGTTTACGGCATTCGCCAGGTCGTCTATGGTATTGAGCAGGGTGCCGTCAAGGTCGAATATGCAAGTCTTCATGTTCTCCTGTTATTTGCTGCTTAGTTCGGTCAATGCCCTCTGGATGAGGTCGTTCGTCTCGTTCACTATCTTGAAGTACTCGGTCATGGTCCAGATGTCGCGGGCGATGAGAGCCTTGAGATGGAGCTTGGCTTCAGTAGCGGCTTTTGCTTTCTCCTCATCGTCGGTTGGCGTGATTTTCTGCTTTTCTGCCTCGGCGAAGATATCGTCGATGACGCTCTGTGGCACCTCGAAGCGCTTGTTGAAGTCGTCGAAGTTCTTGTATTCCGCCTCGATGCTCTTGCGCTCCTTGTCTATATATTTAAGGTTCGCGTTGATGATGAGGCTCTTGGCAGAGATGGAGCGATAGAACTTTGTGTATTTCATCGTGTCGAGCGGCACGAAGATGTCAGGCATGATGCCGCCGCCACCATAGACGAGGCGGTGCTCATTGAGGGTGTAGTACTTCAGCGAGTCGTTGAAGTGGATGCTGTCGGCATTGGTGAACTCGCCGTTCTTGAAGCGCGTCTCAAGGTCGTTCTGGTATGCTTTCTTGTCGCCCTTGGTATATGGCTTCTGGATGCAGCGACCCGACGGAGTGTAGTAGTGGGCTACGGTGAGGCGGATCATTGAACCGTCGGTCATTTCCACTGGGCGCTGTACGAGTCCCTTGCCGTAAGTGCGGCGACCGATGATGGTGCCGCGGTCATTGTCCTGCATTGCTCCGGCAAAGATTTCGGATGCAGAGGCAGAGTATTCGTTGACGAGCACTACTACCTTTTTCTTCTTCTGTTCGCCCTTGTCGTCGGCTTTGTAGTCCTGGCGCTTCTGTGTGCGACCTTCGGTGTAAACTATCAGGTCGCCCTTGTTGAGGAACTGGTTGCAGAGGAGCACGGCGGTCTGCAGATAGCCTCCGCCATTGTCCTGAAGGTCGATGATGATGCTCTTGACCTTGTTTTTCTCCTCAATGGCCTGGAGAGCCTTCACGAACTCCTTGTAGGTTGTGGCGCCGAAGCTGCCGATGCGGATATAGGCTACACCCGGACGGATGAGGTAGGAAGCATCGATGGTGGTTACAGGAATCTTGTCGCGAGTGATGGTGAAGGTAAGTACGCCGTCAATGCCGCGACGGACTACGCCGATGTTCACCTTGGTGCCCTTAGGACCGCGCAGCTTCTTCATGATCTTGTTCTTGTCCATCTTGACTCCCGCAATGGCGGTGTCATTGACTGACACTATGCGGTCGCCAGCGAGCACTCCGGCTTTCTCCGATGGTCCGCCGTTGATGGTCTGGATGACCATGAGCGTGTCTTCCACCATGTTGAACTGCACTCCGATGCCGTCGAAATTGCCCTGCAGCGGCTCGTTGAGTTCTCTTGTCTCTTCTGGAGTGGTATAGGAAGAGTGCGGGTCGAGCTTCTCCAGCATTCCCCTGATGGCATCCTCCACGAGCTTGTTTTCGTCAACGGAATCCACATAGAGATTGTTTATCGCCACTTCCGCCCATTGCAGCTTTTGGAGTGGCGAGTCCTTGCCTGTGTTTATCCTGAACTGTGCCGACGCTGCGGTGCTGAAGAGCACGAGGCAGAGGGTGATTATAGAAAAAATCCTTGTTTTCATTTGCTTGTCGTTTGAGTGTTTTTGTTGATTGTGTGGGCTATTAATCCACGAAAAAGTCTTCCGGCTTGTCTTCTTCAATGACGATGTTGTCGATGATGAAGCTCTGGCGCTCCGGAGTGTTCTTGCCCATGTAATATTCGAGGAGCTTTTGTACTTGGTCGGTCTTCTGGAGAGTAACCTGCTCTAGTCGCATATCCTCGCCGATGAAGCCGCGGAACTCGTCAGGCGAAATCTCACCTAGACCTTTGAATCGGGTGATTTCCGGTTCCTTGCCGAGAGCCGCTATGGCAGCCTGTCGCTCCTCGTCGGAGTAGCAGTAGCGCGTGATGAAGTCGCCCTTTGACTGCTGTTCCTTCTCGGTGAGTGACTTCTTGTCCTTGATTTTCGTGCGCTTGTTGCGAACGCGGAAGAGCGGAGTCTGAAGCACATAGACATGGCCTTTCTTGATAAGGTCAGGGAAGAACTGGAGGAAGAATGTGATGATGAGCAGTCGGATGTGCATGCCATCGACATCGGCATCGGTAGCTACGATGACCTTGTTGTAGCGCAGCGTGTCGAGTCCCTGCTCTATGTCGAGGGCAGCCTGAAGGAGATTGAACTCCTCGTTCTCATAGACCACCTTCTTGGTGAGTCCGAAGCAGTTGAGCGGTTTACCACGCAGAGAGAAAACTGCCTGAGTGTTCGGGTCGCGACTCTTTGTGATAGATCCTGATGCAGAGTCACCCTCAGTGATGAAGATGGCACTTTCCTCCTTGCGGTCGTTCTTTGCATCAGAGAAATGGATGCGGCAGTCGCGGAGCTTGCGGTTGTGGAGGTTTGCCTTCTTTGCGCGCTCCTTTGCTATCTTTGCCACGCCAGCCATAGCCTTTCGTGCCGACTCGCTCTGCTGGACTTTCTGGAGAATGGTTTCGGCAATGTCGGGATTCTTGTGGAGGTAGTTATCGACATGCTCCTTTATGAAGTCGCCGACATATTTGTTTATGCTCACGCCCTCAGGAGCCATGGTGAGCGAACCGAGCTTGATCTTGGTCTGCGACTCGAAGACCGGCTCCTCAACATTGACTGCAATGGCGGCGCAGAGTCCGGTGCGGATGTCTATCGGCTCGTAGTTCTTGCCCGAGAATTCCTTGATGGTCTTCGCGATATGCTCCTTGAAAGCCGACTGGTGAGTACCGCCCTGAGTGGTATATTGACCGTTTACGAAAGAGTAGTACTCGTCGCTGTTCTGCTTATCGACATGGGTGAAGGCAATCTCGATGTCCTCGCCGACGAGGTGGATGATAGGGTAGAGGCTCTCTGCCGTCATGCGGTCGGTGAGCAGGTCGGCAAGTCCGTTGCGCGACGCTATGCGCTTTCCATTATATATTATGGCGAGTCCGGTATTGAGGTAGGTGTAGTTTCGGAGCATGTCGCCCACGAAAGCCGGCACGAACTTGTAGTTCTTGAAGAGCGTGTCGTCAGGAGTGAACTTCACCATCGTTCCGTTTTCCTCTTCCGTAGGCATGGTGTTGTCCGTCTGCAGCTGACCTTTAGCGAAGGTGAGTATGCGGACCTGTCCCTCGCGGTAAGAGCGCACTTCAAACTCGGAGCTGAGGGCATTGACCGCCTTTAGACCGACACCGTTCAGTCCGACGCTCTTCTTGAAGGCTTTGGAGTCGTACTTACCGCCGGTGTTCAGCATGCTTACCGCCTCGACGAGCTTGCCTTGCGGAATGCCACGACCATAGTCGCGTATGCTGACGCGGAGATTTTCCTCCATGTCAACCTCGATTTTCTTTCCTGCGTTCATCTTGAACTCGTCGATGGAGTTGTCGATGACTTCCTTCAGGAGCACATAAATACCGTCTTCTTGCAGCGAACCGTCGCCGAGACGACCGATGTACATACCCGGACGGAGTCGGACATGCTCCATGTCGGACAGGTGCCGGATGTTGTCGTCTTCGTATTCTACAGTATCGCCTATTTGCTGGTTCTTGATATCTTGTTCTGCCATGACTTTTAGATTTCCATATTGCACAATTCGTTGCAAATTTACTGCTTTTTGAATTGTTTTCAAAATCTTTGTCGGAAAAAATGAAAAAAAAGCCGAGAAAAGTTGCAAAACGCAAACAAACAAACAAACAAACAAACAAAAATTGTCTTAGTTATGCATGAAATTAGGCGAGTTTATAGCCTATCGGCTAGAAATCTGATTGTGGAAATCTTTTGAGGAAATATTTCTGGCGTTAGCCTTAAGATTTCTACGAAGTTAAGATTTGACTTTCCCTTTGGCCGTCGAGCTACGCTCAGCGCTTGCGATGCTCTGCCTTTAGTGCAGAGAACCTTCTTGCGTAAGCAATAAGAATAAAAAAATAAACGAGCTGACTCGGAAGTCAGCTCGTTTTTCGTGTTGGGCTACCCGGATTCGAACCAGGAAAGGCAGGACCAGAATCTGCAGTGTTACCATTACACCATAGCCCAATCTTTTATGTTTGCTATTCACTTAAACTTGACCCGTTTGAGCGCCGTTCGTTCTTGTGTTTAGC
This sequence comes from Bacteroidaceae bacterium, assembly GCA_024401275.1. Lineage (GTDB taxonomy): Bacteria > Bacteroidota > Bacteroidia > Bacteroidales > Bacteroidaceae > Prevotella. The sequence goes on from JAKSLJ010000003.1 coordinate 104,542, forward strand.
GGGTGCAAAGGTAAAGAGTTTTTTGTAAACTGCAAAGAAAAAGAGGGAATTTTTCATAAAAAACTATAAAATTTTTGATTTTAAGCGGAAAATAAGGTTAAATTTCGTAATTTTGCACCTGATATGTTCAATAAAGAATAATAGAATAAAAACAACCAAAAGACAAAACATAAACTGAAATATGCAAAGTAACAAGTTAGTAGATGCCATTATAGACGGTATCGAAGAGAAAAAAGGAGAAGACATAGTTGTTATTGACCTCGACGGTGTGGAGGGTGCAATATGCCAATTCTTCGTGATATGTTCCGGAAACTCACCTATACAGGTTGATGCTATCGCCGACTCTGTAGAGGAATGCGCTCGCAAGCAGGCTGGCGAAAAGCCGGTGCGCGTGGTCGGTCGCGAGAACTCTCAGTGGGTGGCGATGGACTATACAGACGTGATGGTCCACATCTTCCTCCCGGAAACACGCGAGTATTATCGCATAGAAGATCTCTGGCAGGATGCGGAAATCTTTGACGAAATAGAAGAAACTGAAGAATAATTATGGCGAACAACACATTACAGCCGAAAGACAATAAGCAGAACCAACCGAAGAAACCGAAGTTCGGCATGAACTGGTTTTACATCATGGTGATGGCTGCGTTGCTCGGCGCATATATGTTTGGTGGCGATAAAACGACGGACTCGAGCATTTCAAAGCCTGCCACATACTCTGAATTCCAGAAGTATGTGAAGGAAGGCTATGTGCAAAGCATTACTATTAATAATGTGGAGCATGAAATGGAACTGCACTTGAAGCCGGAGAAGATTCGCGAAATTTTCAAACAGCCTGCCAAGCAGACGGGCAAGTCGCCATATCTGCTCGTGCAGTATGGCAGCGCAGAAAAGGTGGAAAACTTCCTCGAAGAACAGAAGAAGGCGAAGAAATATACTGGCAGCATAACCTACGACAACAAGCAGCACAGCGAGTGGTGGGATATTCTGATCAGCTTCGGACCTATCCTGTTGCTCGTGCTTTTCTGGGTGTTCCTCTTCCGTGGCGCAGGCGGTGGCGGCGGTTTCGGCGGCGGCATCTTCGGCGTGGGCAAGAGCAAGGCAAAGATTTACGAGAAGGGCGAAGGCACTTCCGTAACCTTCAAGGATGTTGCCGGACAGGAAGGCGCTAAGCAGGAAGTGCAGGAAATCGTTGAGTTCTTGAAGAATCCGAACAAGTTTACCGAACTTGGCGGTAAGATACCAAAGGGCGCATTGCTCGTGGGACCTCCGGGAACTGGTAAGACTCTCCTTGCGAAAGCTGTTGCCGGCGAGGCTGGCGTGCCATTCCTCTCGCTGAGCGGTTCCGACTTCGTGGAGATGTTCGTCGGTGTGGGTGCTTCCCGCGTGCGTGACCTTTTCCGTCAGGCAAAGGAGAAGTCGCCATGTATCATCTTCATTGACGAGATTGATGCCGTCGGTCGTTCGCGTGCAAAGAACCCGAACATGGGTGGAAACGACGAGCGCGAAAATACTCTTAACGCACTCCTTACCGAGATGGACGGTTTCGGCACAAACTCTGGCGTCATCGTTTTGGCTGCGACAAACCGTGCCGACATGCTCGACTCGGCTCTGCTCCGTGCAGGTCGCTTTGACCGTCAGATAAATGTCGATCTCCCTAACCTCAATGAGCGAAAGGCTATCTTCGGCGTTCACCTGAAGCCGCTGAAACTTGACGAGAGCGTTGACTCTACATATTTGGCTCGCCAGACTCCGGGATTCTCCGGCGCTGACATTGCCAATGTATGCAATGAGGCGGCTCTTATCGCAGCACGCAATAACCACGAGAAGGTTGTGGCACAGGACTTCCTTGATGCCGTGGACAGAATAATCGGCGGTCTTGAGAAGAAGACTAAGGTGATGACTGATGCAGAGAAGCGCACTATCGCACTTCACGAAGCAGGTCATGCCACTATCTCTTGGTTCCTTGAATTCGCCAATCCGCTGGTAAAGGTGAGCATAGTGCCTCGCGGTCGTGCTCTCGGTGCAGCATGGTATATGCCGGAAGAGCGTCAGATAACTACGAAAGAGGCTATGCTCGACGAGATGTGCTCGCTCCTTGGCGGTCGTGCGGCAGAGGAATTGTTTGTCGGCCATATCTCATCGGGTGCGATGAACGACCTGGAGCGCTCTACAAAGCAGGCTTACTCTATGATAGCATATATGGGTATGGGCGATAAACTGCCTAACCTCTGCTACTATAATAATTATGAGTATCAGTTCCAGAAGCCATATTCAGAGTCAACTGCCCGCCTTATCGACGAGGAGGTGCTGAAGATGGTCAACGAACAGTATGCTCGCGCAAAGCAGGTTCTTACTGAACATAAGGAAGGCCATAACAAGTTGGCTGAAGTGCTCATGGAGCGTGAGGTCATCATGGCAGAAGATGTTGAGAAAATCTTCGGTCCTCGTCCGTTCGTTAGCCGTTCGCAGGAAATCCTTGCAGCCGAAGAAGCTGCACGCAAGGCTGAGGAGGAAGAGGAAGCGCGCCGCAAGGAACTGGCAGAGAAAATGGCTGCCGAGCGTTTCCCTGATGTGAAACCTGAGGAGGATAAAGCGGAATCCTGAATGCAGAATTAAATCCGTAAATTGTAAATTAGTAAATCCGTAAATTGTAAATTAGAAAATCCGTAAATCATCTAAGATGAATAATTTTATCGTTCGCTCCATAACTGGAGTATTGTTTGTGGCTATTGTCATTTGTAGCTTCCTCGACCCGATAGCGATGGTTGCTCTTTTTACCCTTGTAACTGCGTTGGCAGTGCACGAGTTCTGCAGCATTATTAATAATAATGTAGAGAAGGTGCATGTTAATACCTTCATCTGTACCGTTGCTGGTGCTTATTTCTTCTTGGCAATGGCAGGCTATTGCAGCGATTTTACGGGTAATGCCGGCGTGTTCATTCCTTATCTGATAACAGTGGTTTATCTGCTTGTCTCTGAACTCTACCTTAAGGCAGAGAACCCAATAGCCAACTGGGCTTATACAATGCTTTCGCAGATGTATGTGGCACTGCCACTGTCCATGATTAATGTGCTTGCTTTCGAACAGACTCAGCAGACTGCTCAGGGATGCTTCTCTCTGGAGTCAACCGTACCTGCTGTAAGCTTCTCGGCACTGCCTCTCATGGTGTTCGTCATCATCTGGATAAACGATACTGGCGCTTATCTCTCTGGTTCGCTTTTTGGCAAGCATAAGCTTTTCCCAAGAGTTAGCCCTGGCAAGAGCTGGGAAGGCAGCATCGGCGGTGGAATTCTCGTGCTTATCTTTGCCGCTGTGATGTGGTATCTGGTTGAGAAGACAACAGTTTTCAGTTTCTATTCTTACATAGCATATCATTTCTCACTGTTGGAATGGCTCGGCTTGGGATTGGTTGTGGTGTTCTTCAGCACATGGGGCGACCTCGTGGAGAGCCTTATCAAGCGCACTCTCGGCATAAAAGACAGCGGACATATCCTTCCTGGACATGGCGGAATGCTTGATCGTTTCGACTCTTCCCTCCTCGCCATGCCTGCCGCTGTTATTTATCTTTTCACCCTTCAGATGATTAGATAATATCTGATTTATCAAAGCGCTCCTTATCAAGGGGCTCTGAATCTTCGAGCAAAACAGAAAATAAAAATCTTAGAGGAAATTCTATAATTGTAACTCCGAAATCTGTAAAATGAAAAAGGTTCTTTCACTCTTCTTCTTGGCTTCATTGCTTGTAAACTGTACGGCAGAAGCACAGAAAGCTGACAAGGTCACTGTAGAAGGCTATGTCGGCGATAAATCAACTATGGTTTATCTCGTAAATGCAGATACTTTCAACGACCTTATCGACAGCGTGGCTGTCAAGGACGGCCGCTTCACTACTGAGTTGCCAGCAAAGGAAAACTGCCTTGTATTCCTTTCTGCCAACGGTGGCTACCAGCAGTTCTTCTGCGCTGAAGGCGAGAAGGTTAGCGTGGATGCAGTCAATGATGTCATTGAGGGCACTGGACTTAACGCAAAGTGGGGTAAACTCAATGCGGACATGAAGGCAGAAGGCGCTGATGCAAAGAAACTACTTGTTGATTTCTGCAAGGAAAACAAGGATAATATGCTTCCTGTTGCAGCTATGATAGTTTATCAGGAGCTGGTGCAATGGGATGTTGTAACCGAAATCATGGAAGCTTGCGAAGGCAAAGCGTTCCTGAAAAATCCTTATGTGATTTCGTTTCTTATGATGGCTCAGTCACAGCAGGCTCGTGCTGTCGGAACTCCGCTGAAGGATATTGCTATCCCAGATGCAAAGGGAAAGATGCATAAACTCTCAAATTATGTGGGCAAGGGCAAGGTTGTGCTTGTTGACTTTTGGGCTTCTTGGTGCGGACCTTGCTGCAAGGAAATGCCGAATGTAGTTGATGCTTACGCTAAATACAAGTCTAAGGGCTTTGAGATTGTCGGCGTTTCGCTCGACCAGAAGAAGGAACCTTGGCTGGCTGCCGTAAAGCGTCTCGGCATGACTTGGCCGCAGCTTTCTGACCTTAAGGGCTGGAAGTGTGAAGCCGCTGCCCTTTATGGTGTACAGGCTATCCCGTCAAATGTACTTTTCGACAAAGACGGAAAAATCATTGCAACAGATCTTACTGGCGCTGCATTACAGAGAAAACTCGCCGAGTTGTTCAAATAATATAAATCTCAAAATATTGCCAATATGAAAAGAATTCTTTCCTTCATCCTTCTCTTTACTCTCGCATCAGCAGTTTCTTTCGCTCAGCACTCAGACCTTAAGGCATACGGGCTTAAGGGCAAGGTGAAGCGCATTTCAACAAGCGACCGTGAAGGTGTAGCTTTCGACAAGAACGGAAAGATATTTTCTATCCGTATTCCAAGCATTCTGGCAGGTGGTGGCAGCGTCTATGGCAAAAAGATAAACCACAAGAACAATAGAATCTCATCCGTTAGCTACCCTGGTGAATGGGAAGGTGCTATTGGAACTACCGTTACCTACAAGTACAATACGGCGGGCTATCTCGTATCTACCGAACTTAGTGGTCACGAGTGGTGGAATAACTACTACTATTCAAACTACAAGAACGGTCTTCCTTACACAGTGAAACTTGATGTCGGTGGCGAAGCTCATAGCGAGGAAGGAACTTGCAAAATCATCTACACAAAGTTTGACTCACACGGCAATTGGACACAGTGCCGTTGGGACGGAACGCTGAGAATAACTGATGATGGTGGCGATACTTACCACAACGAGAAATACAGCCATACTATCAAACGAGAAATCTTCTACTATTAATTCAAGGAAATGAGCGAAGAATTATTGCGATCATATCGCCTCACATCTATGGAGGAACCTACTGACGAAATGCTCCACGCCATTATGGAAAAGGTGGCTGCGGCAGCAAGAAAGTCAAGTGCTCGGGCAGCTGAGATACATCGTAAACGTCTGGCTGAAATTTCTGCAATGAGAGCCAGAAGAACTATGTTGGCACAATGAGCACCGAACGTCGTCCTACACTTTGCATAGTTGCTGGTCCTAATGGATCGGGCAAGACGACAACTCTGTTGAAGACGAACTTCCTCAACTAATCTATCGAACTGTTGACGGTAAGGTCTTCAAGCAATATACCGATAATGTGCCGGAATGGGCAGAATCTTTGGTGGAATAAAGTGAAATTTGTCAGTTTATAATACCCCATTTTTTCAATTAAAAAGTGTTCTTTTGTGGTTATTTTATTGGGCATCTGGTTGAAAGAGCGCGGAAAACTATGAATTAATTTGGTATTTCACTCACTTATTCGTAACTTTGTCGCCGAAAAACATCTATTATGAAGAACAAATACACCATACCTGAACAAGAACCGCAAATGGTCAGAGATGAAAGTGCTGAGTATGTCTCTGAGTGGGTTATTCCAGTGCGTGTGCCAACTATGGGGGGGTACACTATGGACGAACTTATAGGGCGTCTTACAACATTTGCTTTAGCATTGGTAAAGTCGGAAACACCGAAGAGAACAGATAAGGTGTATTCGTCAAGACTTATGCGTCTACATGAGAGATCACGTAATAACATAACAGAGCAGGATATGCAAGAAGATGGTCGCTTAGCATATTTGATAAACAAATAGAAGAATGTCCAAGAAAGTATTTATTGATACCAACGTCCTGCTTGATTTTGTTCTTTGTCGTGATGGCGATGAACTGGCTATGGATATCTTTCAAATGGGTGAAGAGGCAAAGATACAATTGTGTGTATCGTTCCTGACAATGGCAAATGTAGCATACGTAGCTCGCAAACATCGTACAAAAGAGGAGTTGTATACATATCTTCGTGACTTCGCATCCATGTTTGAGATTCTTGCTATGGATGATTCGCAATATAAAGAAGCATTAAAATATCAGGCTACTGATTTTGAAGATATGTTGCAATACCAATGTGCTAGTTCGCACAACTGTGATCTTATTATAACCAATAATATTAAGCATTTCAAATTTTCGCTTATGCCAGTGAATACTCCATTAGAGTTCCTCGCTGAATATGATCAAAGAGCAAATAACTAAATATAACATAGCACAAAGCCCAACGCTCATTATGGCCAATAACTACCTAAGCATTACCAAAAGGCTGCACTAACCTGCTGCCACTCAAATACAAATACAAATCAAAACAAAAACACACTGACAAAAACATATAATACATAAACATATAGCATTGACTATTATTTCGCGTTCAGAAAAAGAAAAAGCCTGAGAAACTGATTTCTTTTCACCTGAAAGGATTTCGAAGTAATTTGTTCACGAGGATTGTCTGATATAAGGACTTTCCCGATCTGTCACACATGCAGTTAATGTTTACACAAAGGTGTAGACATTCTCCAGTGTGACAGGCGGGTTTCTTCTCAGGCTTCCCGTGAACGCGAATGGAAAGGTCTGCACCTTTTCTTTGTTTACTCCGTTCTTCGCATAGTTGAAAGAGTAGTTTTTGCTAAGAAACTACAATAAACTATGGCAGATAACAACATTACTGCAACTCGTGAAAGCCTTATTGCCGAGATTGAAAGACGAGTTGAAGACAAGATTCTGGAGCAGACAAATGCCGATTTGCTCACCAAACTTATCCGCAATGCTGATACATTGGATGAGGCAATGGCTATTGCTCAGTTGGGTACGACCTACAAGCGTACAGGTCTTCATTACGACAAACGCCTTGAAAAGCAAAGAGGCAACACAATCAAGTACTTCAAGAAGAATGAAAAACTTAGTTTCTCTGATGGTTCCAATAATCCTCACCACAAACTTATTATCGGCGACAACTACGATGCCTTGAATAATCTTCTTGTTCAGTATCGTGGCAAGGTTGATGTTATCTACATTGACCCACCTTACGGAAAGGATAGTATGGGTGATTTTGCCAAGACCAATTACGAGAATTCCATAACAAGAGATAATCTTTTGTCAATGTTACAGCCAAGGTTGAAATTAGCATCCGAGTTGTTGTCAAAGACAGGAGCCATATTTTGTAGTATAGATGACAAAAACCATGCATTTGTTAAGTGCTTGATGGACGAAGTGTTTGGCGAATCTAATTTCATGGGAAATATAATTTGGCGTAAGAAATCAGGTGGTGGACAAACAGACGAATTCTTTGTGACCGAACACGAATATGTTTTGTCATATAGAAAATCAGATGCTTTTAGATGGCTTGATTTTAATGAGGATGCAGTGGAAAGTGACTTTAAATATGATGCGAATGATGGCAAAGGCAAGTACTCTATTACCAAATTAGAGAAATGGGGAAGTGCTGCACATAGTGAGGATAGACCAACAATGTGTTTCCCAATAAAAGATCCCGATGGAAATGATTTCTTTCCCGTTGCTCCAGACAAACTTCCTGGTAGATGGCGCGTTGGTGCTAAAAGAATGCAATCTCTTATAGATGAAAATGCGATTCATTGGGAGAAAGATGAAGAGTTGAAACGATGGATTCCTTACGAAAAAAACTATTATACACAAGCTAAAGGTAAGCTCCTAAAATGTCGTAGCATATTCTTTAATGTAGCAGAAACTGGTACGGCGACAAAACTTTTGACATCCATCTTCAACAAGAAGGATAGTTTTGACAATCCTAAACCTATCGAAGTCTTAAAGAAAATCTTTGAGCACATGCAAAATGATCTCGTTGTAGATTTCTTTGCAGGAAGTGCAAGCACTGGCCATGCCATTCTTGATATGAATATGGATGATGAGAATCGCCAGTTTATACTTTGTCAATGCAATGAAATCACAAAAAAGAATCCTCATGGCATAGCCTTAGATGTAACAGCTCCTCGTCTGAAACGAATAATGACAGGCTCTTGCTATAATCAATCCGAGAAGTATCCTTTCTATACAGGATGCAATGACTATCCATGGTCGGAAGACCACGAACCTTACGGCGGCAGCCTTGATGTATACGAAATAGACTCTGTCTCAAATGCAGAACACATCTGCGGCAAGACTCCTTTCGATGTAATAGACGAAACGCTGTATGGCAAAGAGAAGTTCACATCTTTGGAGGAAAAAATAAAGTGGGTATGCGAGAACTTCGAGATTACGCAAGATAAGCTTGTTGAGAAGAAATAAGGAGATGCGACTATGTTACAAGAAATCATTCAACTTCACGATGAAGCTGTAACCGCTCTCGTTGATAAGATAGCTAAGAAGGATGTCATCACGTTCAAGTCGCCTACTGGTAGTGGCAAGACCTACATGATGGCAGACTTCATGGATAGGATATTGAGCGTAAGAAACGATGTGGTCTTTCTCGTCTCGTCACTTTCAAAGAGCGAATTGGCAAAGCAGAACTATGATAAATTTTGCGAATACAAAGACCAAGGCGAGTTTCCGAATCTTAATCCTTACCTGATTTCAAGCGAAGTTTCAGGTGAGGAAGGTGTTTTCGTGCCTATTGATTATAATGTCTATGTTTTGCCTCGTGATTTATACAAGAAAGGTGGACGATTGATGCAAGGAGCTATGGACAACTTCTTGCAAACAATAACCCGTAATCTTTTTGGCAATGGTTTGGACAAGAAGGTCTATCTGATAAAGGACGAGTGTCATCAAGCAACCAATAATCTTGATACTATTTCAACGGATTTCTTCTCGAAAACGATTAACATTTCTGCTACTCCAAAGCTGAGTCGAGGACAAGTGCCAGATGTTGAGGTTACAGAAGAGGCTGCCATCAACGCCAAACTTATTAAGACTGTAGAGTGGAACGAGGAAGACAGCGATGTGGCAGAAGCGATTGAGAAATTTGAAGAGATAAAAAAGGATTACCGTAACTTGCTTGGTGTGAATCCTTGCCTTATAATTCAGATTTCAAACAAGGACAAAGCAAATGACGACCTTGCGAAAATCTATGATGTGCTTGATAAGCCGGAACACAAGGATCTGAAATGGATGCTTATTGTTGATAAGGACAAGGATTGCAATACAAATGATGTATTCAAGGCAAAGAAGATGCCTGTGGCCCGTTGGAAAGATTATGCAAAAGAAAAAGGATCTACCATTGACATCATTATCTTCAAGATGGTGATAACTGAGGGGTGGGACATTCCTCGTGCCTGTATGCTTTATCAGATGCGACCAACACAGAGCGACCAATTGGACGAGCAGGTTGTTGGACGTGTTAGACGCAATCCTCGTTTGCTTGATTTTGAACGTCTCTCTCCAGAAGCTCAAGAACTTGCCTTGAAAGCATGGGTGTGGGGCGTAAAGAAGAAAGACCAGCAACGAACATTTGTTGCGAGGCTCTTTGAAGAACCTTCTGATATTACTGATAATATCCGCATTAAGACTACAAAACTAAAGCTGCTCATCAAGAAACCTGGTTTCGACATTCGAGAGTTTATGGACGGATGTTCAAATAATAATAGATACTCCGACATCTTCTCGCTTTACCGAAAGTTCAAGAAGACGGAGCCAGAGGTGCAAGCGATGGGGTATGAATATGCCGAGACTCCATGCCAATGGCTAAAGTTTGCGGAAAACATAGATAGTGTTGTCAAGGAAAACAACAAATATGTTTGCGACTATTCAGTAAGCATGGAATTGACAAAAGACGAGGTCGGCAAGGTTCGGGAGGTGTCTTTCCCTGTGGAATCAATGTACACAGATAATGGCAATTATGAGAATATTGCCGACTGGGTATGGAAACGAAAAGAAAATTCCCAAAGATTTGCTTTTGACAGTGAGGCGGAACAAGAATGGGCTTGCATTCTGAAAGACCTTGCGAAAGAAGACACTCTTGAACCATTGCAACAGAGAGTAGGCAAACGAGTTGTTGTAGGCAAAAGGAATCCTAATGCAGGGCAATATAAAACTGATGGGTCAATAGAAGATGACAAACTGAATCCATCAAATAAATATCTGTGGGGAAAGAACTTCATCTCAAACTCGGAGATAAAGTTTGAGTATTGTCTTGGCGGCATTCATTCGTCATACCCTGATTTCGTCATGGAAGATTGCTTCGGACGTATTCATCTGTTTGAGGTGAAGAGTGTTAATGTCGCAAATGCAACGCCCGCAGCTTTTGACAGCGAGGAATACAAGATGAAAATGAATGAGCTGATAAGATGCTATAAGCAGGCATCCATCCTTACTGGTCACATCTTCTATCTCCCTGTAATGAAGGATGATAATTGGGTTATCACACAATTGCTTTCTGGCGAAGAAAAGACGCTTACCTATGATCAATTCGAAGAATTCATGAAACGTAAACCTTCTTCGCAAAATACGAATCAACCCAGTTCTAACCGCATCATTCCATACAAACCTATAGACGAAGAATATGAATATGGGAAATTTGTAGCTGAGGAATAGTAGAGGAATCGTTTACTCGATAACCGAAAATCCTTAATGACAATTGACAATCGTGACAATCATGACAATGGTGTCTGTGAAATACGGATTCATATAAGAAAAGAATAAACCTGGGGTGGCATTTTACCACCTCAGGTTTTTTGGTACAATTGAGTTCTTATCCTCGAAAAAATGTAGGGAATTGCGGTTCTTATCCTCGAAAAAGTGTAATTTTTCTTGCGAATATCCTCGGAAAAGTGTAATTTGTGCGCAGAAACGCAAAGCTTATACAAAAATATCACAGTATGTATAGGACTATAACAGAGCGATTGGAAGCTTGGAAACTCAACAAAAACCGTAAACTGCTTATCCTACTTGGTGCACGACAAGTAGGAAAGACTTGGGTAATGCAGGACTTCGGCAAGAAGTATTATAAGAATGTTGCTTACATCAACTAGTGACAGGGGACGGATCTCTGACTTAAGCCCCTTGCCGTTGCTTCTTATCCCTGAAGATACGTTGTTTCTTCCTAGGCCTTACGGTTCGGTTTCTTATAAGAAAACAAAATTTTTCTTATAAGAAAATGAAAATTTTCTAGTAAGAAAAAATAGTTTTTCTAGTAAGAAACTGATGCCTCCCGCCAAGGAATACATATTCTAATCCCAAAGGTTACGCACCGGTTCCCGCCGCAAAGGGGCAAAGCAAGCCCCTCTAAACAAGGCGCACATCTGTTTTGGGGATAGCAATAATTGCCAACTTACTGCAACATATTGTGCTAACTACTGCAACATATTGTGCTAACTACTGCAACATCTAAGAGGGTATGTTGTTTGGATTGTGCGTAAGATGGAGGCGGGAGAGTTGGTTATCGTTCTTGATATGGGTAAGGTTTTTCTTGTGTTATCGTAAGGTAAGTTGTGCGAAATTTGCTTTTCATTTCTTTTTTTTATAGTTTTGCCCTGTAATTTTGCACATTATCAAATTGATTTGGCACATCAATTAAATTGATTTTACACATTATTAAAATAAAGGCCGCTAGACTTGGAACATGAAAAATATCTTTTTAACTCTATTAGTTGCTTTGCTTTCCGTTGCAAATGCCAGTGCGCAGCAATGGAAAGATTATTGGACTGACTATCAGTGGACTAACGGATGGCAGATGATGTCGTCTGTTCGTATAAATGATTCGCAGGTGCTGCTGCTATGCTCTTATTCTATAGGGGAAGACTACTACTACCTCTTCGATGTGAAGTCGCCAGGCAAGATAAACACTGACCTCAAGAACATCTCGCCTTCAGACATAAAGACTCCAAAGAAGAAACTCAGTGAGGTGGTAAGGAAGGTGATGGATCAAGAGGATTTTGCCGATCCGAACGGCATGATATGGAAGCGCCGTGAGATAGGCGGTCATGATGTACTGATAAGATATTACACTGATAACACTACAGTCAATACTGCCTTTGTTAGCACTGGACGCGAGGCGCAGGAGGTTATGAACGATGACCTCATGGCAATATTTTCCGGAAAATACACTACGGCAAAAGGCGTGAAGTTTGAGTTTAAGGACGATGGCACTTGCGTCTTCAACGGCAAGGCTGCGCAATACTCTATGGCAAACATGGGAGAATATGACAGTCCTTCGCTTCATATCACGGTCAACGGCAAACTCTATGAGCTGGAGCCGACAATGGAGGGTATGAACATCTACTCAACATCTCTTCCGGCTGGTTCTCCAGGTCCTCCAAGCCAAGCGAAACTTTATGCTAAGCTCAGTGCAAGCAAGAATGCGCCAAGATGGGATTTCCTTTCATGGAGAATATGCTGTGACGGTGCTTTCCAACTGCTTAACAAAGACGTTCTGAAGTTGATGCGCAACGAGATGTTTGCAACGAAAGGCTTTAATTTTACTGACTCAAAACTGCAAGCCTACTTCCGTAGCTGCAAGTGGTACAAGCCGGCAAAAAGCAATGCTGCGGTGAAACTCAACGATGTGGAAACACTCAATGTGGCACTCATCAAAGATAAGGAAAACTAAAAACAAGAATTAATCGTTACTATGAAAGTGGTTTGTCCGTAACCTTTCTTACTGTGACTAATATTAACCTGCGGACTAATGAAATTCTATCTAACATCTATGAAGAAAACATTGTTGTTTATCGGTGCTGTCTGCATGATGTTCGCCATGACTGCATGTAATGGTGAAAGTGCTGCATCTTCTGATCTTACTGACCGTGAAGTGCTTAACATCCTTTTCGAGAAGCTCAACGGCTCTAAGTGGACTAAGGGCACAGAAGGCTGGGGTACTGAAAGACCTCTTGCTGAGTGGGAAGGCGTGACAGCTGAAACTGGTGCTGACGGCGTGGAGCGTGTTCTTAAACTTGCGATCAATGCCGACTCCGTGAGCGGAGACATCCCTGCGGAAATCGGTTGCCTGACAGAACTTCAGGAACTCTCTATCCGCGTTCGCAATGGTCAGAACAGTATCGCAAACACTGTTCCTGCAGAACTTTTCAAGCTTGAGAAGATGGAGAAGCTTATGCTTTACATTAATGGCAAGGAGCACTACACTCTTCCTGAGGACATGAACATGCCTGCCATCAAGACTCTCGTAATCAGTGGTCCTGAGGGTTCTTTCGAAGGTCTCTGCAAGCTCACTTCTCTTGAAACGCTCAACGTAAGCAACTTCAAGGGTCAGATTCCTGAAAGTGTTGGCAACCTCACAAACGTAAAGGAAATGCGTTGGGAAACAAGCGAGGAACCACAAGGTCGCGTTCCTGCTGCTGTCGGCAAGATGCCAAACCTCAAGACTCTCACAGTTGACTACAGCGCATTCATTGGAGGTCCTGGCGTTGCAAATGCTCCATTCCCAACAGAGGTGTGGGACAACGCAAATCTTGAGTATCTCTTCATGCGCAACGTAGCTAACCAGCCAAGCACCATCCCTGGCGACAAGGTTGCTGCAATGACTAATCTTAAGAGCATCACTCTCTGCCGTTGTGGTATCGAAGGCGCAATTCCTGTAGAGTTCTTCAAGAGCGGTAAGCTTACTACTTTCAGCATCTACGACAATAACCTCTCTGGTGAGATTCCAGCAGCGATTACAAATTGTGCTGATCTCTCAAGCATAAACCTCAACCGCAACAAGCTCACAGGTTCTATTCCTGCTAATCTCGGCAACTGCACTAAGCTCACTACTGTTTGGATTCAGGACAACCCAGAACTCTCTGGCTCAATCCCAGCTTCACTTTCTAACTGTGATCGCCTCATCATCATGGGCTTCAAGGGCACAAAGGTTTCACAGGATGTTCCTGCAGCTCTCCAGGCTCACAAGAACTTCAGCAAGTGGCATCTGTTTAATTAATTAGAGGATCAGGAGGTAATCTTGCGAGATATTCCTCCTTTCCACAACAAAATAACTCCGCAGGCATCAGCGAAGAAACCTTCGCTTGATGCCTGTGGATTTTAACATTAGTATTATGAAGAAACTTTTACTCTTTTTCGCAGCCCTCTGCTGCACATTGGCCGTGTCGGCTCAAAAAGCTTACAAGATATCACTAGAGAAGTATGATTTGTTAATCAATAATGTTCAAGTAACAAGCCTAAACTCGGATGACCCACTTGGACAAAATACTTCCGACAGATACGTAAAATATGATCGTGTCACAAACACTCTCACTTTATATAATGTTTATTTAACTTGTGAAGATTCTAATGCCGATGTTATTGCTTATTTCGGAAAAGAACCTCTTAACATCTGTGTGCGTGGTTGGTGTCTTTTAGGTAATTACACGAGTGGTTGTGCTGTACGCTCTGATTATGCTGACGAGGTTAGAATCTATGGAGATGGTACTTTGTTTGCCTCTAGTTCAAGAGGCGGTGGAATATTAATCGATGGAAACCTTACGGTCTCTGATGGCGTAACTCTACAGGTAACACCTAATGATGTTGATGTTAAGACGTTTGGCATCTCGCTTTATGGCGATGGTGTGCTGACGGTTGACAATGCTACAGTAGAGGCAAAAGGCAATCCTTCTATCTGGAATATGAAGAATCTTGTCATGAAGAATGGCGTGAAAATCCTCTCTGCTGGTCATAAGTTCGATGCTGCAAAGAAGGCTGTCGTCGATGCAAGCGGCAATGCTACTAACGAACTCGTGAAGATTGGCGTAGGTACTTTAGACGCTATACAGAATGTAGCTGCAGAGAATACCTCGCAGAACAGCAAGTTCGTACGCAATAACCAGTTGATAATCAAGCGCAATGGTGTATATTACAACGCTAATGGCGTGAAGGTTGAAGTGAAGCGTTAAGGGTAAGATGAGAAGAAAACAATAGGCTCTCTACATGCGGATGTGCTCTTCTCCCTTGAATGTGTTGAGGGTGAAGATGATTTCGGTGTTGCTAGAAGGGGCTATGCCGTAGTGCTTAAGGATAGAGAGAAGCTGCTCTTGCGTGATGCTCAGGTAGAGCTCAGAAGAATAGTAGAGCGGCATGTTGTTTTGGTCGTGCGTAAGACGGAGATGGAGAGTGGTCTTGCGCATCGGAGCATTGGAAGCTTCTGACAATGGTGACTGCGAAACGCTGTCGCAGACAATACCGAGTATATGCGGCTTCTGCTCATCAGCAACGCCTGTTTTTACAGAGAGATTGATGTTGTAGTACTTGCCGTTCTTTGATTTCCACGCGGAAATAAGGTTGACTGGGTCGGTCTTTGTCTCGGTCTTTAGCGTGTCGGTAAGTGCTACCTTTGGCTGATAGACAGGAGTGAAACCGATAGCAGACGACGCTTCCGTAAGTTTCTCGTTTTCAGTAGCCTTGTTGTAATGAAACATCAGGCGGATGCTGTCATTATGGATAAACTGGCTGTAGTTCTTTTTTATCGGCGCTGTGCTTATAGGGCTTGCGATAATGATGGTGCGGTCGTCATCGAGAATACCTTCGGTTATCTTTTCCTGTGCTGTGGAAAACACAGCCATTTCGGCGGTTGAATAAGAGTGCTCGCCATCGCCAGATTCGTAACTGCCTATGGTGCATGAGACGATGAGCGCAGTGAAGAGCGCAGAAAACGAAACGGATAACGCGGCCATCAGACCGCGTTTCCATATATTATATATATAATAATGTGTAGTGTTGATCTTTCTCACTAGTCTTTTCGTTTCGCTTTTGGGGCAGTTTATTATATGCCGAGATGGTTCTTCAGTGGATTTGCGTACATGGTGAGAAGGCTGTTCATGAGGAAGTCGTTGTCCGGATTAGGAATAGCAACTTTCTGCATCTGCATCTTCAAGTAGCCGTCAACCTTCTGCTCTTCTTCTGCCGTATAACCGTTGTTGAAGTGGTCGCGATTGCCGTTGAGACGGTCGAGGGCAACATAGTTGATTGGGAAAATCTCGTAAGCAGCGTGAATCTGCTTGTCCATCTGTGTGGCAATGGCATCGAAGACCTCAGTCTTTGGCATTTCACGAAGAGTCTCAAGATAGTCATCAATACATTCCGTAGCGCGATAAACGACATGGCCTTTATAACCGAGAATACCAGTCTTCATGCTGTTTACATCGTCAGCCTTTGACTTCTTCCATTCCGGATTGTCGCGCTTGAGCTGGAACTCCTGAGCCTTCAGTATGTCGCAAGGATCGTATTCGTAAGAAATGCAGAGTGGCGAGATGTGCATCTGCTTGAGACGGTCTATAGCATCACCGTTTCCTGCCATGGCAATCATCTTGAGGATTGCTGGCTGTGTACGGTCGTTAGAGTCCTTCGCACGACCTTCACGCTGTGCAATCCAGAGGTTGTCGTACTTGTCCTCGATGACATGGTGCATATAAGATGCGAGAGTCTTGCTGGCAACAAGCTGTTCGCGGAGTGCAAGTCCACGGCGCACGATGAACGCCTTTATGGTGCGTACAAGGTCTTCGACCCATGGCCATGCAAGGAGGTTGTCGCCGATGGCTATCTCGCAAGTTGTTGGGAAGCCGGCATCGATGAGCACTTTTGACAGGAATGCCGAGTCGAGAACGATGTCGCGATGGTTGGAGATGAAGGTGTAGCGCTTTTCTGTATCTACAGCCTTGAAGTCAACGGTCATGCCGTCGCTTGCCTTTTCAAGAAGCTGATGGAGGAAAGTGTAGCAGAATTTCTTCTGGAACTCAAGGTTTGTCTTACAAGCTCGCATCTCCTGTTCTACGACAGTGAGCGGCACATTGGGCAAAACAAAACCCGCCATTTGCTGAAACATTGGTTCAGCAAGCATGCGGGTATATACGTCTTGAAGCTCTTCTGGATTATAAGAGCGGATAGAATCGTAGTTCATAGGGGTATTTTGATGCCCCAGGCGAACGCCTGGGGAACGGTGGCTGATTGAACTGAAGCCGAAAGTTTTCGGAAAGGTGGCTTCTTGATTGCCGAAGTTGAAACTTCGGAAACGGTGGCTTATGAGAATTGGTTTTCAACGACGTCGCTGAGCACGTCCTTCATTTCGAGTCCGGCAGCGCGAACCTGCTGAGGAATGAAGCTTGTAGCCGTCATGCCAGGTGTTGTATTCACCTCAATCATGTTAATCTTATCTTCTCCGTTTTCGTTAGAGATGATATAGTCAATGCGGATAATGCCGTTTGCGTTTAGAATGTCGTAGATAGCCTCTGTAACCTTTGCAACGCGAGCGGCAGTTTCTTCAGAAAGGCGTGCTGGCGTGATTTCCTTAACCTGTCCGTTGTATTTTGCATCATAGTCAAAGAACTCATTGTCCGTAACAACCTCAGTGGCTGGCAGTACTACAGTCTTATCCTGTGTCTTGTAGATGCCCTGTGAGATCTCAATGCCACCAACGAAACCTTCTACCATGACATCAGAGTTCTCAAGGAGAGCCTTGCGGATGGCTGGTGCGAGGTGGTCGCGCTGCTTAACTTTTGTTACGCCGAAGCTGCTGCCGCCGGCAACTGGCTTCACGAAACATGGCATTCCTACCTTTTCCTCAATGGCAGCTTCGTCGATTTTGTTGGCGTTCATTTTGCGGATGAGCACGCTCTCAGCAACGCGAACGCCAAAGCCGCGAAGGTACTGGTTGAGCACGAACTTGTTGAAAGTCATTGCTTCTACGAGTACGCCGCTGGTAGAGTAGGGGAGGTTGATGAGGTCGAAGTAACCTTGGAGAAGGCCGTTCTCGCCTGGAGTTCCGTGGATTGTGATGTAAGCATAGTCAAAGAACACTGTGCTGCCATCCTCCTTGAAAGAGAAATCCCTGCGGTCAATCTTTGCCTTACGACCATTATTGAGCATAACGTGCCAGTCGTTGGCACGAATGAGCACGATGTAAGTGTTGTATTTGTCGTTGTCGAAGAAAGACTTGAGTCCTTCTGCCGAGCGGAGAGAGACCATGTATTCTGAAGAGTCTCCGCCGCAAACTATAGCGATATTGCGTTTCATATTCTGTGGTTTTATGTTAATACCGAAGCCGAAAGCTTCGGGAACGGTGGTTGCTTTTGACCGAAGTTGAAACTTCGGGAACGGTGGTTTCTTAGTTGGATGTGAGGCGGTAGTTGTCCCACTTCTCAAAGAGGGCTTTGAGGTCGTCGGCGATTTCCGAGTTGAAGTTCAGTTGCTCGCCAGTGATAGGATGCTCGAAACCGAGTGTCTTGGCATGGAGAGCCTGTCGCGGACAAATCTTCATGCAGTTGTTTATGTACTGCTTATAAGATGTGGTGCGCTCGCCTCGCAGTATCTGGTCGCCGCCGTAGCGCTCATCGGCAAACAGCGGATGGCCGAGGTGCTTCATGTGAGCTCGTATCTGATGAGTTCGTCCTGTCTCCAGTCGGCATTCTATCAGCGTGGTGTAGCCATAGCGCTTAAGAACCTTGTAGTGCGTGATAGCTGGCTTTCCGATTTCCGAGTCCGGTGGGAATACTGCCATTTGCATACGGTCTTTCGGGTGGCGTGCGATGTTACCTTCTACCGTGCCTTCGTCTTCTACAAAGTTTCCCCAAACAAGCGCCTGATAAGTTCGGCGGCAAGTGTGGTTGAAGAACTGAAGGGCAAGTCCCGTTTTAGCCTGAGCTGTCTTTGCAATGACGAGAAGTCCGCTTGTGTCCTTGTCTATTCTGTGCACCAAGCCCACTTCCGGGTCGTTGGCGTCGAAGGTCTTTACGTCCCTCATGTGCCATGCAACAGCGTTGATAAGTGTGCCGTGATAGTTTCCGCATCCTGGGTGTACGACAAGTCCGGCTGGTTTGTTTACCACCATCAAGTGCTCGTCTTCATAGACTATTTCAAGCGGAATATCTTCTGCGATAATCTTGTTCTCGTAAGGCGGACGATCAAGCATCAAAGTGATGACGTCCTTAGGTCTTACCTTATAGTTTGACTTTACAGGTTTGCCATTGACGAAGAGCTGCCCTGCTTCAGCCGCCATCTGTATGCGGTTGCGAGAAGTGTGCGGTCTAAGCTCCACGAGATATTTGTCTATTCTCACCGGAGTTTGTCCGCTATCCACCTCCATGCGGAAATGCTCAAAGAGTTCCGCGTCAAGGTTTTCTATGTCAATGTTGTCCTGTTCTGTCATATATTACTGTGGTTCGCCGTCAGGATTTGACTGAACGCTCTTCTGCTGTTTCTCGCGAACGAGCTGTTCGATTTCGCTGTCAAGGTTTCGCTGAACTTCGTTCTGTACTTCCTCTTCAGTGTAAGTTACTGTGTTTTCGCTATTTGAAGAGCTCTGACCAGAGTTGCTGCGAGTCGTGTTGTTGTTATACAAATCTTCTTCCATATAATAATAAGGAGAAGGAATGTAGGTTACAGAGTCGCCGAGATCACGCTTTCCGTCGCCGACAAGCAGTACGAGTCGAGCTTCCACAGAAACCTTGTCGCCAGTTTTTGCGTTCTTGTTGTTTATCTTGATGCCATAAAGCCATTCCTTTTCACCGGCAATGTACTGAATGTCAATGCGCTTGAAGCCGGCAGCCTGGAGAATTGCCTTTGCTTCGCGAGCGCTACTATTGTCGATTACGTCAGGAAGAGTCTTGATGGCTGAGTGTCCTGCATTGATGACCACATATATGATGCGACCAGGCTTAACCACTCTTCCCGGAGACGGAATCTGCTCAAGCACGATGTCAGCAGGCAGGTTCTTGAGGTACAAAGTGTCCGAAACTTGAATGATAAGGCCTTGTTTCATCAATTCCTTCTTTGCGGCCTTGATGGTTTTCTTCTTGACATTTGGAACTTTTATCTTCTCACCATGGTGAGTATAAGGGTTGAGAGCAAAGAATGCTCCCGCAATGATTGCTATAAGCAAAAGTATTGCAGCCAAGAAATTCATGGCTACCTTCTTGCTGAAAAAGTCTTTAAGAAATTCTTTCATGCGGCAAAGTTATAAAAAAAACAGAAAGGAGCAAAGCATTTGCCTTACTTCTTTCTGATTTGAGCGTTTTTCTTGCTAAGAATACGCTAATTCCGTGCAAAAATGTCTTGAAATCACGATTTACTTTCCATGATGTTCGTCGGAAACAGTGAGCTTCTTGCGACCCTTTGCGCGACGAGAAGCGAGGACGCGACGGCCGTTCTTTGTAGCCATACGCTCACGGAAACCGTGCTTGTTTACTCGTCTTCTGTTGTGAGGTTGAAATGTTCTTTTCATAATCGATTATGTTTTTATTTTTTTATCTTTTAACCACTTTTGGGCTGCAAAATTACATAAATCTTTTGAAATGAGCAAGAAAAACTAAAAAAAATGCAACTTTTTTGATAAAAAGTAGTAACTTTGCAGCCGAAAACAGAAAACATAAATCTAAAATAATAAGAAAATGATTCAATCACAAGACATTAAGAAGGGTACTTGTATCCGTATGGATGGTGGCATCTGGAGATGCATCGAATTCCAGCACCGTAAGCCAGGTAAGGGCAACACTGTAATGAACACAAAGCTTAAGAACGTAGCTGACGGTCGCGTTCTTGACCGTACTTTCCAGGTTGGTTTCAAGCTTGAGGATGTTGCTATCGAGCACCGTGACTATCAGTTCCTCTATCCAGAGGGCGATCAGCTCATCTTCATGAGCATGGAAACATTCGAGCAGATTCCTATCGCTAAGGACAACATCGTAGGCGTTGACTTCATGAAGGAGTCAGACATCGTGACTGTTGTTTCTGATACAACTGACGGTACAGTTCTCTACGCTGAAATGCCTGTTAAGACAAACCTCCGCATCACTCACAGCGAGCCAGGTATCAAGGGCGATACTGCTACAAACGCAACAAAGCCTGCAACTCTCGAGACTGGTGTTGAAATCCGCGTTCCTCTCTTCATCGACGAAGGTGAACTCGTACAGGTTGATACTCGCGACGGTAGCTACCTCGGTCGTGTAAAGGAGTAATTTATTGTTCGCATATGCGTGCGAGGCTAATGCCTTTTAGACCATAATAATGGCAGTTAAATATTCAATAATCGTTCCGGTTTATAACAGGCCGGATGAAGTGAACGAACTCCTTGAAAGTTTGATGACTCAGACTTTCAAGGGGTTTGATGTTATAATCGTAGAAGACGGATCGGCTGTACCGTGCAAGGAAGTGTGCGACAAATATGCCGACCTGCTTCCTATACATTATTATAATAAGGAGAACAGCGGACCAGGGCAGTCGCGCAATTATGGCGCGGAACGTGCTGATGGTGAGTATCTTCTGATACTTGATTCCGATGTGGTCTTGCCTTCAACTTATTTGGAAGAGATAGAAAAAGAATTACAGCGAGAGCCGGCAGACGCTTTCGGCGGACCTGATCGTGCGCATGATTCGTTTACTGATACGCAGAAGGCTATCAGCTATTCGATGACTTCGTTCTTTACGACAGGCGGCATTCGCGGTGGAAAGAAGAAGATGGATAAGTTCTATCCTCGTTCGTTCAACATGGGCATTCGCAAGGATGTCTATCACAATCTTGGCGGATTCTCAAAGATGCGTTTCGGAGAAGACATCGACTTTTCCATTCGCATATTCAAGGCAGGCTGCAAGTGCCGTCTTTTCCCTGAGGCTTGGGTGTGGCATAAGCGCCGCACGGACTTCAGGAAGTTCTTCCGTCAAGTTTACAACAGCGGCATAGCCCGTATCAATCTGTACAAGAAATATCCCGAATCGCTGAAGCTTGTGCATCTCTTGCCAACCGTGTTTACCGTGGGAGTCTGTGGCTTGGTGCTCATCTCTGCTTTCGGAAGAATCATGATGGAATATGGCGACAAGGCAGACTTCCATAATTGGTACCTTGTTTGCGCCATTCCTTGGTTGCCTATTTTGCTCTATTGCCTGTTGCTTTTCGTTGATTCTTCGGTTTTCAACAAGAGCGCAAAGATAGGTTTCCTGAGCATCGGAGCCGCTTTTGTACAGCTTTTCGGCTATGGCACAGGCTTTATCGCCTCATGGTGGCAACGCTGTGTGATGAAAAAAGGCGAGTTCCAAGCCTTTGAAAAGACTTTCTATAAATAAGCTTATAATGAAAAGTGGAGATAAAGTGGAGCGAAGCGATAACTCCCCTTTAACTCCTGAATATACATGAGATATGTTACCAACCCGACACTACGCAGAAAAATGTTTGCGCGATGAGGCTCAGGCTATACTGAACCTTATTCCGCTTCTCGACGATAACTTTGACCGTGCTATAAACCTTATATACAATAGCAAGGGCAGGTTTATCATTACTGGTGTCGGAAAGTCTGGCCATATCGGAGCAAAGATAGCGGCTACACTTGCCAGCACCGGCACACCTTCGTTCTTCGTCAATCCGCTTGACGCTTTCCATGGCGACCTCGGAATGTTCACTTCCGATGATGTCGTAATGGCTATTTCCAAGAGCGGTTATACCGACGAACTGCTCCGTTTCATCCCACTTCTTCAGGACAGAAAGATTCCTGTAATTGGCATGACAGGCGATCCGGAGTCGCTTCTCGCAAAGCATTGTGCTTGCCATCTGAATGTCTATGTTGAGCGCGAAGCTTGTCCGCTTAACCTTGCTCCAACATCTTCCACTACAGCAGCTCTTGCCATGGGCGACGCCATTGCCTGCGCATTGATGGAGGTGCGAAAGTTCAAGGCAGAAGACTTTGCCCTTTTCCATCCGGGAGGCTCTCTCGGAAAGAGACTTTTGATGAAAGTAAGGGATGTCATGTCCAGTGATCCGCTGCCTATTGTTGCGCCGGATACGATGCTCTCCGATGCCATTCTCGTCATGACTGCGGGCAAGAAAGGTATGGTTGTGGCCGTTGATAATGAGAAGGTTGTGGGTATAATTACCGATGGCGACCTTCGCCGTACAATTCAGAAGTACAAGAAGGACTTCTTCGACCTTAAGGTTGCTGATGTCATGATTCGCACTCCTAAGACTATTCATGAGAATGTAGGTCTTGCTCGTGCTACGGATATCATGCTTACAAACAGCATTCACTCCCTCATTGTCCTTGACGATAATGAGCATTTTGTGGGTATTGTTGACTATTTCTCTTGCATGTAAGAGTTAAAATTCTTGAAAAAGATTTTGTTTTAGGCCGAAAACTGCTGGTTTTTTTCTCAATTACAAAGGTTTTTTGTAATTTTGCGCCCAAATATATAAATAAAACCATATACTATGTCATCATTTGTAGAAGATAAAATCGTGATGGACGGTCTCACATACGACGATGTCCTCCTTATCCCTGCGTATTCAGAAGTGCTTCCACGCACTGTCGAGTTGTCAACAAAGTTCTCTCGCAACATTGACTTGAACATTCCGTTCGTTACAGCGGCAATGGACACTGTTACAGAGTCTTCCATGGCAATAGCTATCGCTCGCGAAGGCGGTATCGGTGTTATCCACAAGAACATGTCTATCGAGGAGCAGGCTCGTCAGGTGTCTATCGTAAAGCGTGCCGAGAATGGTATGATTTATGACCCTGTAACAATTCGTCGCGGCAAGACTGTAGGCGATGCTCTCGCAATGATGGCAGAGTATCACATCGGCGGTATTCCTGTCGTTGACGGTGAAGGTCATCTCGTAGGTATCGTAACAAACCGTGACCTCCGTTTCGAGCAGCATCAGGATCGCCTTATCGACGAGGTGATGACATCAGAGAATCTCGTTACTACTCACCAGAAGATTGACCTCTCTGCAGCAGCTCAGATTCTTCTTGAGAACAAGATTGAGAAGCTCCCTGTTGTTGACAAGGACAATAAGCTCATCGGTCTTATCACATACAAGGACATCACTAAGGCTGCCGATAAGCCAATGGCTTGCAAGGACGCCAAAGGTCGTCTCCGCGTAGCTGCCGGCGTTGGTGTTACTGTTGACACTCTCGACCGTATGCAGGCACTTGTTGATGCTCACGCTGACGCTATCGTTATCGATACAGCCCACGGTCATTCTGCTTCTGTTATCGAGAAGCTCCGCGAGGCTAAGTCTTCTTTCCCAAATGTTGATATCGTAGTAGGTAATGTTGCCACTGGTGCAGCAGCAAAGATGCTCGTTGAGAACGGTGCTGACTGTATCAAGGTTGGTATCGGTCCTGGTTCTATCTGTACAACTCGTGTCGTTGCCGGTGTTGGTGTGCCACAGCTTTCTGCTGTTTACGATGTAGCTTCTGCCCTCAAGGGTACAGGCGTTCCATTGATTGCCGACGGTGGTCTCCGCTACTCAGGTGATGTCGTGAAGGCACTCGCTGCAGGTGGTTGCTCAGTAATGATCGGTTCTCTCGTGGCAGGTACAGAGGAGTCTCCAGGCGACACAATCATCTTCAATGGTCGTAAGTTCAAGTCATACCGTGGTATGGGTTCTCTCGAGGCTATGGAGAACGGTTCAAAGGACCGCTACTTCCAGTCAGGAACAAAGGATGTTAAGAAGCTCGTGCCAGAGGGTATCGCTGGCCGTGTACCTTACAAGGGAACTCTCCAGGAGGTTATCTATCAGCTCGTAGGTGGTCTTCGTTCTGGTATGGGTTACTGTGGCGCAGGCAGCATCGAGGCACTCCACGATGCCAAGTTCGTTCGCATCACAAATGCCGGCGTTCTTGAGTCTCACCCACACGACATCTCTATCACATCAGAAGCACCTAACTACTCTCGCCAGGCTAACTAATTTAGCCCCACTCCAACCCTCCCCCTTATGGGAGGGAGTCTTAAAAAGTCAATGTGCCCAGCGGTTCTCCGCTGGGTCTCAATTAAAAATATGAAAAAAGCAATTCTCTCTCTCATTTTCACCCTTGGCGCTGTTTGCGGTTTTGCGCAGTCAGATCCAGTCGTTATGACTATCAACGGCAAGCCTATCACGCGCTCAGAGTTTGAATACAGCTACCGTAAGAACAATTCAGAAGGCGTCATTGACAAGAAAAATGTCAAGGAATACGTTGACCTTTTCGTCAACTACAAGCTTAAGGTAGAGGCAGCGTATGATGCAAAACTCGACACCATGACTTCCTTCAAGGAAGAGTTTGCTGACTATCGCAACCAGCTTGTACTTCCAACAATGATTACTGAAGACGATGTGGAAAAAGAAGCGCAGGAAATCTATCGTAATACGGCAGAACGAATTGGTCCTGACGGACTTATAAAGTGCTCTCACATCCTTCTTATGGTCGATGCCGATGCCGACGCAGTGCAGAAGGCAGCTGTGAAGAACCGCATCGACTCCATCTACAATGCCGTTAAAAAGAATGGTGCTGATTTCGATAAGCTCGCAAGGAGACTTTCTCAGGATCCGGGGTCTGCAAAGAATGGCGGTAAGATGGACCAGTGGGTTCAGCACGGTTCTTTCGTGCAGCCTTTCGACCAGGCAGCCTTCAAGCTCCAGAAGGGCGAAATCTCAGAGCCTGTAGAGACAAACTTCGGTTGGCACATCATCAGAATGGACGACCGCAAGCAGTTTGATCCGTATGACAGCCTCCGTACAGACATCTATCGCTTCATCGAGGCTCGCCAGCTTCGCGACCAGATAGCAAAGAAGACCGTGGAGGAACGCGCTCAGGCTCAGGGAGTTGACCTTAACACCCTCACTGCGCAGCAGGCATTGGAACTATCAAAGAACAGCCTCGATACCAAGTATCTTCTCATGGAGTATCACGATGGTCTTCTCCTTTACGAAATCTCTACTCGTGAGGTTTGGGGCAAGGCCGACAAGGACGAAAAGGCACTTGAGCAGTACTTCAACAAGAACAAGAGTAAGTATAAGTGGGACGAGCCACGCTACAAGGGTATCGCATATCATACAATGAAGAAGTCTGATGTAAAGGCAGTCCAGAAGACTATCAAGAAGCTCGACTTCAACCTTTGGGCAGAAAAACTCAAGCAGACCTTCAATTCTGATTCTGTTATCCGCGTGCGTGCGGAGAAGGGCATCTTCAAGCAGGGCGACAACGCGCTTGTTGACTCTCTTGTCTTCAATAGCGGCAAGCCTGCCAAGAATGTCAAGGGCTATCCTTACAAGGGAGTCTTCGGAAAGGTTCTCAAGAAGCCAGAAAACTATGAGGACATCAAGGCGCAGGTCATTTCCGACTATCAGGAGTTCCTTGAAAAGGAATGGGTGGCAGCCCTTCGCAAGAAATATGCTGTAAAGGTTTACCAGGAAGAAATTGATAAGATAAAGGATTAATGAGAAAGGTACTTTTAATATTACCCGTCTTTGCTCTCGTTCTTTGCTCTTTTGCGCAGAATGACAATAAGGCTGTGCGTATGGCAACAGGCGCGCCGGAAGATTCCACCATGCTGAAGATGCCTCGTAGCATCGACGATAATATCGTTGCGCAAAGCGTCGTCGACGAGGTTATCTGGGTGGTAGGAGACGAGGCTATCCTTA
This sequence comes from Bacteroidaceae bacterium, assembly GCA_024401275.1. GTDB lineage: Bacteria > Bacteroidota > Bacteroidia > Bacteroidales > Bacteroidaceae > Prevotella. Next base: position 131,193 of record JAKSLJ010000003.1, read on the forward strand.
AGTCCGATGTGGAAGCCATTCGTGCTCAGGCTGAGGTGGAAGGCTATCAGTGGGAAGGAAACCCTGACTTCCGTATTCCAGAGCAGATTGCTATCCAGAAGCTCTTTCTCACTCAGGCAGCCATCGACTCCATAGATGTTACCGAAGCAGAGATTGCACGCGGTGTCGATCAGCAGATAAACTACTGGATCCAGATGGTGGGCAGTCAGGAGAAACTTGAGGAATACAAGGGACAGACCATCGCGCAGATTCGTGCTGCCATGCACGACGACTTCAAGAACAAGCAGCTTGAAGAGCGTGAGCGCGAGGAACTCGTGAAGGACATCAAGGTTACTCCAGCCGATGTGCGCAAGTATTTTGAAAAGATAACCAACCAAGATAGCATTCCTGATGTTCCTACAACGGTGGAAGTGCAGATCATTACCCGTCAGCCTCGTATTAAAGCAGAGGAAATAACCCGCGTCAAGGATAAGCTTCGCGAATATACTGACCGCGTAACCAACGGCGAGACATCGTTTGCCGTTCTTGCTCGTCTCTATTCCGAAGACCCTGGTACAGCGCGTAATGGCGGTGAGCTCGACTATACCGGCCGTGGCGTTCTCGACCCAGCCTTTGCCAATGTGGCCTTCAACCTCTCCGATCCGAAGAAGATTTCCAAGATTGTAGAGTCGGAGTTCGGCTATCATATCATTCAGCTCATCGACAAGCGTGGCGATAAGGTAAAGTGTCGCCATATCCTTCTCAAGCCGAAGGTAGAGCCTATTGCCATTGACTCCGCAAAGATTGTGCTCGACTCCATCGCCGTTGATCTGCGTGCCGGCAAGTTCACTTTTGACGAGGCTGCAACCTATGTCTCTGACGATAAGGACACACGAGGCGCCTACGGACTGATGTCACTCCAGACCATGGACGGTCGCACAAGCCGTTTCCGCATGCAAGACCTGCCTACGGAAGTTGCCGTAGCCGTTGAGAAGCTTCAGGTTGGCGAAATCTCTCCTGCCTTCACTATGATAAACGCTCGCGGCAAGCAGGTTGTCGCCATTGTCAAGCTTAAGAGCCGCACTCCTGCGCATAAGGCAACCATTCGCGAAGACTATCAGGTTCTTCAGGAAGTTGTGCTCAACCATGAGAAGCAGAAGTTTCTTGACAATTGGATAAAGGAAAAGATAAAGTCCACCTATGTTCGTCTTAACGACCGCTATAAGAAAGGCGACTATAAGTACGAAGGATGGGTGCGATAAACAGAATACTCGACTTTTTTTTCCCCCGTATATGTCCTATATGCGGGGGAAGATTGTCTTTGTCCGAAGAGGAACTTTGTCTCAACTGCCTTCTTGACCTTCCGCGAACAGCCTATATCCAGCGCCCAAGCGATAATTACCTTGTGGGACTGTTTCTCCTTCAGGTCAATGTCATCAAGGCAGTGGCGTTCATGAGATACCAGCCCGATCTTCCAGGCTCCGGACTACTGAAGAAAATAAAGTATAGAGGCGGCAAGTCCTTGGCTGTTCACATGGGCAGAGTGCTTGCGGAGGAATTCCTTGCAGCTTCGCCAGGGTTCTTTGGCGGTGTGGATGTCATCGTTCCCATGCCGTTGACGAGAGGCCGTTTGCGCCATCGTGGCTACAACCAATCGACGATGATTGCGAGGGGCGTTAGTGCCGTGACGAATATTCCGATTGACGAGACAGCTGTTCAGCGAGTCTCCTTCCATGTTTCCCAGACACAGCTTTCCAAGTTTGAAAGACAAGAGAATGTGCGTGAAGCTTTCAGGTGCACTCGCCCCGAGAGGCTCCGTGGCAAGCATATCCTGCTTATAGACGATGTCATAACCACAGGCTCTACACTCCAGGCTCTCGCCAAGAGCATAGAGTTGTGTGCCGAAGATGTCTCGTTCACGATAGTTACACTCGCCGCAACGGGCGAGACAAGGCATATATAATTAATCCACGATTAGCCCGAATAACATAAGCTAAATTAGTTTTATGAATGAACCACTATCCCTACATCTGATAGCCAATTGTGTGGCAGGATTCTCGTTTCTCACCTCAGCCGGCTTTATGGCTTTGGTGCGCGTGCCGTTTGTTCCTATGCTGGAGCATCTGCGCAAATGCAAACGATATATGAGCCTGGTGTTTCTCGTTGTAGGACTATCGTGCGGAAAGAACATCTTTCTGCCAACGGCTCCGCAGGATGAGATTATCGTCACAAGCACGCTGATCAGTGCTGGCATACAGGCTTTGCTCTTTGCATGTACGGGAGTGACATTCGTTAATCCGTCGTGGATGAAGCGCAAATGGGTGTGTGGAAGAACAGTCGTTGTGCTTGCCTACGCTCTCTTTCTGATTTATGGTTTGCTGATGCAAAGGTCTGCATTCTGGACGTTTGCGACAATAGCAAGCCTCGTGTATTTCGCCTTGATAGCGGAATATCAGTTCATATTCTATCGGGAATACAATCGCTGCGTGAAGCAGACAGATGATGTGACTGACGAATACAGCGAAAGCCGCTACGCCTGGATAAAGCATTTCTTCATGACAGTCTCTGCTTTAGGCGTAACGGCTGGTATCGCTCCGTTCCTGCCAGTGACGGTTTACGATATTTGGATGATTGTTGCTGCGTGTGTTTATGTGTATGTGGTAATAAGTTTCGTGAACTATTGCGGCAGCACATCGCTGCTGGTTAACAAAGTGTTCGAAGCAGAATCTTTGGTCACACACGAGCCGGCAGACAATGAAAGCAAACAGGAAACAAATACCGTTCACCCGGAAGCACCAAAGACTGAGGTTGCAGAAATCATGGACTTCGGCAACCTTGAAACTGCCTTGGAATACTGGGTGGCAAAGCGTGGCTTCGTCAAGAACGACCTTGTATCCACAAGCTTTGCGCAATCACTCGGGGTGAACCTTGCTACCTTCCGTGCTTATTTCAGTCAGAAATACAAGATGGACTTCCGTCAGTGGCGCACGAAGCTTCGCATAGATTACGCTTGCGAAATACTACGCGACAATCCCGACCTGTCATACGACATCATTGCCGAGATGGTAGGCATAGGAGACCGCTCCAACTTCTTGCGAACCTTCAAGAAAATCACTGGCAAGACACCACGAGAGTACGCCCAAAGCACAGACACAGAGGATTAGACGGCATCCCCCTAATCAAGTGTAAATGACTTATATGTAGATTCCGAGACGGAATAGGTAATAATTACACTTCGACTTATAATCCTTGAGCATATTTCCAAAACCACGCTGGTAAGTCATATCAAGAAAGAAGCGATAGCAATACAGGGCGACACCAATATTCACTCCGTAATCCAACGCATTCGTTTCAAACATGTCGTCTAAATCTTCTTTCAGAGGATAATAGGTATCATCGTCAAAACTATGAGTATAGTCAAAGCTGGCAAATGCGCCGCAATGCGCATCAAGAGCGAAAGGACCATTCACCCAGTTGATGCCAAACTGAAGAGGCTCCAGTTTAATGCTATGTGCAGAATAGTCGATATAATGTTTCTTTTGCTCATAAAGATTCGGATTATATGGCTCTTTTACAAGATCCTCATCTCTGGAGAATCCTCTTGAAGAGACGCCTATCTCCGGCATATAAAAGACTTTTGTTCCACCATTTCTGTCACTGAAACCTCCGAACATCATTCCTACTGAAACATCATAGCCAATATAAGTGTCCCTGCCCAGATTTCCACCAACAAGGCTTGGACCGGCTTTGATGACTATAGGATTCTCTGATTCAAAGCATTCTGCAGGACGGTACCATATTTCGTGTTCTACATTACGACCGTAAATATCCCTGTCCTTCCATCTTGTTACATGAGTACTATCAGAGCCCGTGATCTGTGCACTTGCCGTACTTGTTCCTGCTACCGTCATCAACAGCAGCATGAGATAATTCTTAATATTCCTTTTCATGATATTTTGGTGTTTTTTTATTTGTTATTATATAGATGTTGTCCTTCTGGAGTTTTGGAATTGGAAATGACGCCCCATGGTCGTTAAACTGACGCAGAAGCATGTATAGTTTTTCCAAATTCGCTTACTAACGACGCCATGGGACGTCGTTTCCACAAAGAGGCATCTTAAGCCAAAAGGGACAATTCATATATAGTTGCCAAAAAGAAAAATTGTGCCTGTTATTTCTTTGATTGCATCTCCTTGAGTGCCTCAGCAGCTTTCGTGTGGCCTTGGTCGGCAGCCATCTTGAACAATTTCAATGCCTGCTCTGCATTCTTCTCAACGCCATCGCCTTTGGCAAAGGCGATGCCCAGGTTGTATTGCGCTACGGCATGTCCTTGGTCAGCAGCTCTTGCCCACAATTGCACAGCTTCGGCATAGGATCCTTTGCGGGCATAAAGGTCGCCAACCTTGTATAGCGCGTCAGGGTGTCCTTGCTCAGCCGCTTTTGCCCACCAGTGGAGCGCATCTGTTGCGGATGGCTTCACGCCCTTTCCATTGGCATAGCAGTCTCCCAAAGCATCCTGCGCAACCGCAAATCCTTGTTCAGCCGCTTTTGTCCACCATTTTACAGCTTCAGTCATGTTCTGCTTCTCTGAATAAATCTCGCCGAGACGATGTTCTGCCAGTGCCATACTGCTTTCAGCAGCTTTCAGATACCACTTAATTGCCTCAGTGTCGGATTTCTTCACGCCATCGCCAAACCTATAGCATTCTCCGAGGCTGCATTGTCCAGGAGCATATCCCTTTTGGGCAGACTTCTCGAACCATTTCACGGCTTCCTTTTCCGATTTCTTCACCCCGCTACCATTGAAATGAAGGAGTCCAAGATTGTGCATTGCCTCTGCATTTCCCTGTCCAGCAGCAAGTTCAAGCAGCCTGAATGCTTCTGGATAAGACTGCTCCACGCCATTGCCTTGTGCATAGCAGATTCCAAGAGCGCATCTCGCCTGAGCGTCACCCTTCTCCGCAGCTTTAGCATACCATTTCACAGCATCTGTCATGGACTGCTCAACTCCCACGCCATTGGCATACATGTATCCGACGTTGTATTGTCCCGGCGCAATGCCTGCGTTTCCTGCTTTGGTAAACAATTCCATCGCTTTCGTATAAGACTGCGTTACGCCCTTTCCGTTCGCGTATAGCAGTCCAAGATTGAACATAGCCTTTGAATTCTTTTGTTCGGCAGCCTTAGCGTACCATTTGGCGGCTTCCTCATATGATTTTGTCACGCCATTGCCACGTTCGTAACATACTCCCAAAGCAAACTGCGCATCTACATGCCCTTGATTGGCAGCCTTCTTCAACCAAATTACACCTTCGCTATGTGAATATGAGACGACTTGATCCGCAAGCAGCCCTATTCCCATCATGTATTGCGACTCTTTATCGCCACGAGATGCACGGTCATGGATGTCCTGGGCAAGGGCTGCTGCCTGACGATAGTCATCAAAATCATAATACTGCGCACTTGCCGTACCTGCTCCTGCAACTGTCATCAACAGCAGTATGAAGAAATGCTTAATAGTTTTTTTCATGATATTTTAGTGTTTTTTATCTACATCATGGGAGAACAATCTTATTCCCCATTCACGAGTACTTCCTTGATAGAGTATTTCTTGCCATCATTGACTGTATAGAAATCGTCAATGAGCCAGTTGCCGCCGATGTTCTTGACAACAACGGTTACCGTATTGTACTCATCATTCTCCTGAAGCAAAGTGACCTTGACTTCTGCCACTTCACCAGACTTCATAGAGGCGTCTTTTATGCGATAGGATACGCCGGTATCATCCTGTGTCCAAAGCCAATAGTCGAATTCTATCGGTCCGAGTTCTCCTTCTGGCACAGCGTCAAGTGCTTTCTTCAATGCGGTCTTGAACTGTGGGGTGCAGAACTTCTCTGTAGCGTCGCTGTAGAGCTGATGGCGTGGGTTGGCACAGATGTCCTTGTAGGCTTTATCAACCAATGCACGAGGTTCACTCGCAAGTTTTGAAGTGATGTCTGTCTGAACATCAGTAACCTTTTGTGTAACAGGCTGATTCTTGACAGTTCCACTGATAGTGCGGTCGGCTGTCTTGATGGTTACAGACTGCAATCCAGCCTTGCCTTGAGGAACCGATAGGAGATAAATGAAACGAGTGTCGTCACCACTCTGCAAGGCATTCTTCACATCTGTAAGATCATTATAGTAACCGATGAGCTTTGGCGATGCGCCTTCTTCTTCCATCATGACATTCTTGCATGTGCCGTCCGGCATATCAAGCGAAAGGAACTGGGCACTCTGTGCTTTATGGTCTGCCGACTCCACAGTGATGTCAGAGATGCGATCGACACATCCTTCTGGATACGGGCGGACGCTCATGCCGACCGATTTCTTGTGGACAGGAGTCACACCAACCTGCATGAGGTAGTAGTCACGGTTGGAAGGCATAACCTTCTTTCTATCGCCTACGCTATTCAGAAGCACTTTCTGCATCGATACATCATTGATTCTATAATCTACATATTGCTTCTTTGAGCATCCTGTAAGGAGCACTGCTGATAGAGCAAGAGCTGCTCCAATAAATATGTTTTTCATTTCAGGGAGGTTTTTGTTATTCTATTATTACTTTTGTAGGGCGAGGATTTCCGAGCCGCCAATTTGTTTTGTACGGCGAATACGGCTCGGAAATCCTCGCCCTACTACACCATTTTATTCCTTTGGCAATAGTTTCTTGGCATCTGCATCAGAAAGCTTGATATCCTGCTTGCAGATAGTCAGAGTGTTTGTACGAACGACAGACTTCTCGTAGTTCTTCTCATTGACCTTGTTGGCATTGACGCCTTCCTTCAACTGCTCATCGTATGAGAGAGAATATACGAGAGTGCTGTTGACGAACTTCATGTAAACGCAAGAAGAGAAGTCGTCGAAGATGAAATCGTCGTTGATATGGCGTCCCATGGAATAGCTGTAGGTAACGAAACCATCCTTCATGACTTCGTATGCACCATTGTTTGACGCCAAGTCAGAGAACTCTGCCACGTACTTGCCATCGTGAACAGAGGCTATCATGATGATTCCTATTCCACTTGCAGCAGGCTGATAGGCGAAGATCTCGTCGTGTCCGTCCTTGTCCACATCTTGGAATTTGACTATCACATCAGAATCAAATTCCATGCCCACTTCATCCTGCCATAAGGCAGCTATTTCCTTCAATTCCGTCGGAGTGGCTTCCCTCTCCTGAGCAGAAGCCGTAAGCATTGCCATAAGCAAAGCTGTGAGTATAAAGAACTTTTTCATATTTATCTCATCCATTCTGAGATGGTCTCAGCCTTATTGTACTTTGTCTGTGGAATGTATTTTATCGAGCTTCCATTGCCCCAACCTACTCTGCTATCCACTACAACGCAGTCGCTAAAGATGTTAAAACTTGATACGTAAGGAACAGAGCAGAAGTGGTAGCCGCCACCATCAGGCACTACATTGAAGTATTCCTTAAGCTTCTCCAGACGCTTACCGCTACGGTCAGACTGAATATACTGGATGAGCAGCATTGCCATATCATTGTTGAGGTAGAGTATAGGCTTGCCAGTGTCGGCATATGGACGGATGGAAGTTGATTCCAGCTCATCTGCCTTGTATTTATCTGTCTGTGGCCTACGATTGCCCAGCTCGCCAGAATGTTTGGTCACAGGAAGATCGCACTGCAGAACGGTGTACTTGCTGTTCTCATTGTAACGCTCAACATAGCCGTTACCCTTGCTCAGGTCGGCAACAGCCTGATTAGTCAGTTCGTTCATGGCTTCGTTTTTGGCTATTTCAGCCTCTTTGGCAGACCATGCAATCCAATTTGCCATGAAAGCATCGAAGTTCTTGTCCGTAATCTTTTCAAGGCTTCCGAGGAAATCCTGTGCCATAGCACGCTGCTGGAATGCACTTGTCATCAGCATTGCCATTGCCATGAGGCAAAGTTTTAAAGTGAAATGCTTCATATCGTTTTTGGTTTTATAAGGTTTATTTGGTTGAAATGTTGTTTATTCTTTCAAAGACGAGTTTCGTACCGTCGGAGAGAGTCATCACAAACTTGCTTGCAGATTCAAAAACATAGCTCCCTGTATAGGGCTTGAGTTCCACTTTCTTCATTGTGACTTCAAACTCACCGCCTTTCTTGGTCCATTCCACCCCGCTGTCGTCAAGGATACCATCAGAAAAGACTGCGGACTTGCCATTGCTTGCTTCATGCACATAACAAATAAAGCCATTGCGAACTTCCCAATAGGTAGTAACATCCTGCTTCATGTTGATGGTGTTCTTATCGACTATCTTGGTTACCAAACACCAATTTCCGACGAATTTCTGATCAATGGCATTGGCTGCAGCCTCGTCATGTTCACTGCAACTATTGGCTTGGCAAACGGTCATCAGGACTATTGCCGCGAAGAAGTAAAGGAATCTCTTGAACATAAGTAAGCGTAAAAATATTAGATATATTAATTTTTGCGCAAAGGTAACGAAAAACACCTTGTGTGTTGTGGTATTTTGTGTGGTATTTCGCAAACGCACCACAAAAAGGATTAAAGCGTTCTAATATTCAAAAGAATAGCAGGAGATATGGTGCTTGGGGCACAAAACAGAAATGGCGTAGGTCGGCAAAGACCTACGCCATACATTATTATATATATATTATGTTATGTCTGTGTAATCTTACACCTTCATGAGTGAAGCGAGCTTTGTGCCGCGAGTAACTTTCTGTCCCTGCTTTACGCACACCTCGTCGAGCTTGCCGGCGAACGGAATCTGCACTGGGCACATCTCGCCCCAAGAGGTGAGGATGTAGCAGAATGGCTGACCAACCTCGTACTTTGTGCCAACGAGTGGCTCGATGCAATCGTGGAGAACACACTCTGTAGCGAACTCAAAGTAGATCTGACCTGACTGGATGGCACCAAGGTCGTAGTAAGCCTTGCCTCCAACACCGCCCTGCTGTGCCTTCTCCTCGCGAATCTTCTTGCAGTCTGCGAGGAAGTTCTCCTTAGCCTTGCCGCTCTTGTAGTTGCGATACTGCTCTGGGTGCATGGCGAGCTCGTAGAGTTCCTCATCGTCCTGACCACGATCCCAACCGTTTTCTTCCATCTCCTTGATGAAGTCTGGGAGTGCGTTCTTGAGAAGTGTGTGTGGGTCAGCGTCAGTGAACTCGCGTCCCTGCTCCTTAGCCATCTGAACGAGTTCCGGTGCAATCTCACCAGGAATCTTACCAGACTTACCGAGAATCATACCCCACATTGAGTCGTCCATCATGGCGAAGCGTCCCTTGCCCTGTGCCATAGTGAGGAGGTTCATGAGAGCGATGTTCTTGACATACTGTGAGAATGGTGTTACGAGTGGTGGGTAACCAACGCGTGGCCATACATATTCTACCTCATTGAAGAGCTTCACGAGCATTTCGTCAGAAGTGTATTCCTTCTCGCCCTTCTTCTTGAGGATATTGTTGATTGCTGAATGGATGCCGGCAAGGTCTGCCATCATTGAACCCATCATACCGCCAGGGAGACCGCAACCGAGAAGGAGCGATGACATGTGCTTGTTGCCTGGGTTGATGAAGAGTCCGAGCCAGTCGTCGATGAACTCCTGAGTGAGCGAACGAGCCTGCATGTAGGCGTTCATGTTGATGTCCTTCACCTCGAAGCCTTCGTTCTTGAGCATGCTCTGAACTGAGATGATGTCTGGGTGAACTTTTCCCCAAGAGAGTGGTTCGATGGCTGTATCGATTACGTCAGCACCATTGTTGCAGACCTCGAGGATGGAAGCCATTGAGAGACCAGGACCAGAGTGTCCGTGATATTGGATGATGATGTCAGGCCACTTTGTCTTGATGGCCTTGGTAAGTGCACCGAGCATTGCAGGCTGACCGATACCAGCCATATCCTTCAAGCAGATTTCCTCAGCGCCTGCCTCAACAACCTGCTCAGCGATGCCCATGTAGTAATCTACCGTGTGGACAGGAGATGTCGTGATACAGAGGGTAGCCTGTGGTGTCATGCCGGCAGCCTTAGCCCACTTGATGGAAGGAATGATGTTGCGAACATCATTGAGTCCGCAGAAGATACGAGGAATGTCAACGCCCTGAGCGTGCTTTACCTTGTACTGTAGTTCGCGAACGTCATCAGGAACCGGGTACATACGGAGTGCGTTCAAACCACGGTCGAGCATGTGTGTCTTTATGCCCACTTCGTTGAATGGTTTAGTGAATGCACGAACTGCCTGGTTGGGATTTTCACCAGCAAGGAGGTTTACCTGCTCGAAGGCACCGCCGTTTGTCTCTACACGGTCAAAACATCCCATGTCGATGATGGCTGGAGCGACGCGTACAAGCTGATCTTTGAGTGGCTGGAACTTACCTGAAGACTGCCACATGTCACGATAAACGAGACTGAACTGAATCTTTTTCTTCATAGTCAATTGGAGATGACGTTTTTAACTATTTCGCCACAAAATTACTAAAAAGATGCAAATTTTGCACTGAAAATGAGATTATTTTATAACTTTGCACCGATTTTAGTCAATTAATCAATTTACATCAAATGAGAAATAGCGCAATATTCCTTATTCTGCTCTCCTTGCTGACGCTTTTTGCTTGCGGCAAAAGGGAGCATAAACATACAAAAGAGCAACCAAGAAACGCAAAGATTGAACTGAAAGACGGCATGCTCTACGGCTTGGCATGTGAGGGATGCAACGATACTTTCGTCGTCATAATTCCAACTTACGACCTTGAGGCGAGACCGATGACCTTCAATGTGATGAGTGCCTTCAAGCGCCATAAGGTTATTGGAAAGCTCGAACCGGGCGACTGGTGTGCTATCCTGCCTAACAAGAAGGACAGCACGATAGCTGACATGGTGATAAACATGGACCTTGTGAAAGGCAAGTGGGTGCACCTTGTGATGCCGGAGGAAAAGGAAAATGCGAGGGCTATGATCCTGCATGAGAACCCAGACGCGAATGTTGACTCCATAATAAACTCGTACATGATTCCCGTGGAGCGTGGCTTTGAACTGAAACGACAGGGTAGGGCAGCCACCGTGGGAACGAACTTCCTGGGCAACAATGACCAGGAAAAGCCTGTAACCTATCCTTCCGGCTCTTCATACGCTTCGTGGAAGGTTGCTTACGGTCAGATAATCTTCTCTGAAGCCGACTCCATCATTGACCCGAAAGATCCGGACATGGTGCGCAAGATTCCGAACAAGAACTGCGAACGCGATACCTGCGACCTTGCCATGCTGCTGAAGGATTCGCTTCAGATAAGCTACAAGGGAAAGATTTCAAGTTACTATAGGGCGAAATAAAAGCCCACCCAAGCGTAAAAATGCCAGAATGGGAGCAATAGACCAGGAAGTTTTGCTGTATATAAACGGAAACTACAATCCGTATTTTGATGTTCTGATGTCTCTGATATCAGGCAAGCTTGTGTGGCTTCCTCTCTATCTTATTATATTATATGAGTTCTATCGGCGTATGAAGTTCTCAAAGCATCTGCTTGTCTTTCTCATCACCGTAGGAATCACTTTCTTCCTCACAGACTTCTGCTGCTCACAGATCATCCGCCCCGTGTTCATGCGCCTTCGTCCTGTATGCATAGACAATCCTGTCCATTCGCTAGTTCACGCAGTGGAAGGTTATCGCGAGGGTAAGGCTTATGGTTTCCCTTCATGTCATGCCTCTAACACCTTCGGATTGGCAACGATAGTATGGCTCTATCTGCGCGACCGTTGGACTTCCATTGCCATGTTCTCATGGGCAATAATCATGTGCTACAGCCGCGTCTATCTCGGTGTACATTATCCTGGCGATGTGGCAGTTGGTGCTCTTCTCGGCTTCTTTATCGGAGCAATAATGTACGCCATCAGCATTTTCGTGCAATTCAAATACTTGAAGCCTAAATTTGACGTTGACGCAGAGGGTGGACACAACGATAAATCAACAACTCGGCAAATCGCCGAATCGGCAAGTCATCCAATAGCCTACGCAGTTGTTGTAATGTTCGCTGCTATGGCTGTTGTGGCGATATTCTAGGCGAGTATATGGCAGTAGTCCTCAAATAAACCACGAATTAAACGAATTCAATTCAACGATAAAATATTCGTATTATTAGTGAAAATTCGTAGTTAAAGCATTGCGAGGGACAACACATAAGTAAAGCTATCAGTCTGCCAGCAATTCTGCCGGAACGCAGTCTGCCATTGCCTTATAGGCGCTTTCGCTTGGATGAAGATGGTCGCCGGAGTCGAATCCCGGTGCGAAGGCAATAGGATTTTCCGGATCACGAACGGCTTTGTCAAAATCTACGCAACCGTCAAAGAGAGGGGAATTCCTCAGCCACTCGTTAAACTTGCAGCGCATCTTGTCGCGCTCTTCATTGAACGTTCTCCAACCGTAAATCGGCAGCAGTGTGCCGCTCCAAACCTTCAGTCCTAACTGGCGGGCATGTTTTACGTAGATGTTCTCCACGCCATTCTGCATTTCCTCTACCGTAGGCATGTCGCTCCAAGGGCGGAACGGATTCACATCGTAACCGACAGGATGGATGATGTCGTTTATGCCATGCTGAATAATGACGGCTTTTGCCCCTGCTACATTCATTTCTATAGGGAAGCGCGTCTCGCCTTTTAGTCCGTAAGCCTGATATGTTATGCAGTCGTATTGGCGAAGAATGCGTGTGCCACTGACAGCACGACGGATAATTGCCACATTGTCATAGCCATTCTCCATGCAGCGGAGTGTTAGATAGTCTGGCCAACTCTGGGCAGTGATGGAGTCGCCGTAGCAGACGAGAGCGTAGTTCTTTTCCTCGGTAAGAATGTCTATGGTATTAAGAAAATAGAACCAGTTTGTGCGGCGTGTGAAATCAAGCGGAAGTTCTTTCTGCTCGGCATAGTCTCCGTAGGAATACTTGCCTTCAGACAGCGGTCCGGTAATGAGTGTGCCAGCATTCATCTGGGTATAATCGGAAAAATACATACTCACCTCCACCGTCTCGCCCGCCGTAACGTCAAAGCTTATCGCGTCGCTTTCCAGCTCCTTGCCTGGTTCAATGGTAGCGGACTGCTTTCCTGAGAAGGTAATAGCTTTAGGGCAGTAAGCCTCATCGCTGACGGTTTGCGCCTTGCTCACAAAAGCCTTGGTCAAGGTAACAGGCTCTGTTCCAGTAAGGTTTGAGAAACGGAAACGGAGCTTGCTGCCCGAAAACACCATGCGAACAGGATATCGCAGCGTGATGTCCTTAGCATAAACGCACTCCTTGCGGTCTGTTATCGATGTGGCATTGCCCCAGCAAGCCACCCATTTGTCGTATTTAGGCATGTTTGATTGTTATTGTTTATTCGAACAACTGATAGAAAAAGCCGACAACAGCTGCGCCGACGGCTATATGCCATATCCAATGAAGCACATACAAGCCTAGGCCAACATAGATGACCCAGGCATGTTTGTACTTCTTTTTTTCTTTGTCGTAGAATTTATCCTTCAGCCACTGCTGGATATTTTCTACCCAGCAGAAGCAGATTATGTTCTTGAATTTCATTCTATTTGATACTTGCTACTTGATGTTCGGCTGCTCAAGGCCGTAGCCTTTCTTCTTGTCTTCAAGGAGAAGAAGAACCGCGATGATGATGGCAACAGCTCCGAAACCAGCGAAGATAGTCATTGATTCTGTATAGTTGATTACACCGTTGGCATCAGTGTTCTTCTCGTTGACAGAACCAATCCACATAGGTACCATGGAAAGTCCGATGTTCTGAATGTAGAAGATTACGGCGTAAGCTGTGCCGAGAAGCTTCATCGGGATAATCTTTGGCACTGAAGGCCACATGGCAGAAGGTACAAGACCGAAGGCAACGCCAAGGACTACCATCACTGCAATAGCGAGAGCAACATTGCTCATTGGCAGAGCGAATGTAACATGGACGAGCGTGAGGAGTACAGAACCGATAATCATCAGCGTAGCACCCTTGCCGAACTTGTCGTAGATGCTGCCGAAGAACGGAGTGAGGAAGATGGTGCCGAAAGGAAGCATGGCTGGGATAAGTCCGGCGAGGTCTTGTTCAACGCCATACTTGAACACCATGAGCTTTGTGGCAAACTTAAGGAATGGGAATACGCCTGCGTAGAAGCAGAGGCAAAGGAGCGTGATGCACCAGAAGCCCTTGTTGCCGAAAAGCAAGCCAAGATCAGAGAACTTGAAGCCGTCCTCTGCTTCTTCTGCGCTCTTGTTTTCTGCCTCGGAATTGTCGAGTTTCTTGTCCATGACATTGTAAACGATGAACGAGATCATACCGATGCAGAGGCAAGCAGCACCAAGACCGACAGAAGCACTTACGCCACCGAAAGCGCGAGCGATAGGGAGAGATGCTCCGAGAGCAACGGCAGTACCGATACGAGCGAGAGCCACCTGCAAGCCCATAGCGAGGGCGAGTTCATGACCTGTAAACCACTTTACGATGACCTTGCTGACAGTGATACCGGCAATCTCACAACCTACGCCATAGATAGCGAAGCCGAGTCCTGCGTAAGCCACCTGAGCCTGTACATCGCCGCCGAAAGGCACCCAGATTGTTGCGTCGCCGAAATCGTTGGCTACTGACCACCACTTGATGACAGCACCGCCGAACATGAGGGCTGTTGACATAAGACCTGTGAAGCGGATGCCAAACTTGTCAAGGATGATACCTCCGAAGAAAAGCAGGAGGAGATAAACGTTCATCAAACCGTAAGCTCCAGAGAACCAGCCGTACTCTGAAGAGTTCCAACCAAGTCCAAGACCGTCTTCCGCCCCCTTTGCAGCAGTGAGCAGCGGCTCAAGTGGAGACATAACATCGGTAAAGAAGTATCCGAACATCATTGTCACAGAGACAATAACAAGGGCAATCCAGCGCATTGCGGCTGAATCGCGAAGAGATTTTTGAATGATTTCTGACATGTATTTTTTTAGTTTTTGGGTTTTAGTTTTTGGTTTTTGGGGATAGACCCGAGGTTGATACCTCGGGCACGGGGGCTATTTGGAGAATCTATTCCAAATCACCCGCCAAAACTAATCACTCCCCTCCCATTAGGGGGAGGGGCTGGGGGTGGGGCTTTCTATCTTCGGCAAATGCCTTCATGCGCTCGTCGAGAACGGCGTAGAGTTCCTCTCGCATTCGGGAAGTACAGCCGCGGATGCCTTGCTGGTCAGAGCCTGTTGTTGAGAGTGATATGGCAGAAACGCCGTAGTGGAGAAGTTCCTTTACGAGTTCGCCGCCCGTCATTCCCGGATAGCTGAGGGTGAAGAAGAAACCGCCCTCAACCGGTCCGGCTGTTGGATCTGCGTCGTAAGGCATCGTAAAACCATGCTTCTTGAAGATGTCGAGCATTCGCTTTGCACGAATCTGGTATTCGCGAGTGTCTTCAACAAAGTCTATCTCGCCCTTTACGGCAGCTTCGTACATGGCAGCCATGCCAAACTGAGTGGAATGCGTTACACCGCTGGTTATCATATACATAACGCTGGCAATGAATGTCGTGCCAAAATGTCCGGCATCATGGTAACGGGCAGCGAGAGTAGGGTACTGGCGGTCGAAAAGCTTAGGCGAAACGCAAGCTACGGCAGCACGCTGTCCGGCATAAGAGAAAATCTTCGATGACGAAAGCATCAAGATATAATTGTCTGTATATCTTGCTACCGTCGGCGGATAAGGTGGCTCGAAAGGATGACCGAGCTGACGGCGATAGTCCATGCAGAAATAGGCAAGGTCTTCAAGCACGATGACATCGTATTTCGTCGCAAGCTGTCCGATAGTCTGCAACTCGTCTTCCTCCAGGCAAATCCATGCAGGATTGTTCGGATTGGAATAAACCACAGCAGCAATGTCGCCCTTGGCAAGAATAGGCTCCAGCTTTGCCTGAAGCTTCTCGCCACGATGGTCGTGAATGTCAAACTCTTCCCACTCAGCACCGATTATGCGGAGCTGCGATTTCTGGATAGGGAAGCCAGGATCAATGAAAAGAACTTTGTTCTTCTTCGGATCGAGCTGCGTTGTTATGACAAACGAACCGAACGAAGCTGCCACACTACCAGTAGTAGGCAGACAGCAAGCTGCGGGAATGTCAAGGTTAAGGAAAGCCTTGATGAATTTTTCCGTAGCATTCTTCAGTTCCGGAATACCGGCAGCAGCAGGATAATGCTGACCAACTCCGCGGTCTATGGCATCTTTCTCAGCCTGTCGTCCAATCATGTTTGCAGGCAGACCCGGTGAACCTTGGTCCATGCGGATGAACGGAATGCCAGTGCGCTGTTCGAGAGTCTGTGCAAGGATGAGCGTTTCGCCGATAGTGGCGTTCTGCAAGTCCGTGATATGCAGCTCTTTGGCTGTAGATGCAACCAGTTCTTCTGAGAATATTTTCATTGGATTTTTTCTATTTCATGAACAAAAAAGGAATTCCTACGCATTTTCCAGTCCAACCTTAAGCGCCTTCACATTAGCCTCAACGATTGCCTCACCCTTACGGGCAAAGACGCGGCGTACGGCATCTTCCAACTTCTGGTAGTCTATGCCGAGAGCCTTCTGTGCAGCACCGAGGAGAACAACATTTGCCGAGCGTGGAGAACCATTGTCTTTGGCAAGTTTCTCAACATCTATACGAACCACGCGAGGAATCTTAGCATACTCAGCATCAAGCTGTTCGGCTGTAGGATAATTGTTTATGTTTACGAAAGGAGCTGATGAAGTGATTATCCAACCCGTCTCCGGATTGAGGTAAGGCAGATAGCGAAGAGCCTCCATCGGTTCGAGCGAGATTATCACGTCAGCCTTGCCCATTGGGATAAGGTCGCTGTGGATAGTCTGGTCGCTGATGCGCAGATTACTCTGCACGTCGCCACCACGCTGACTCATACCGTGAACCTCAGCCTGCTTTATCTGCCAACCTTCGTTCATGGCAGCTTCACCAATTATTGTTGCTACGGAGAGGATGCCCTGGCCGCCTACTCCAGCGAGAATTATATCGAGTTTCATTTGTTCTTCTTTTCTTTTAGATGGCGAGCGAGTGTCTGCAAGCATTCTCTTCGTGGAATGATAATGCTGACACCGTTGTAAGCAATTTCCTCACGAATGGTCTGAGTAATCTCATCCATGTTCTTTGGCAACGGAACGACCACGCGAACATGAGCAGGGGCAGCACCAAGACCGATACAGATTTGCTCGTATTTGTTAAGTCCGGCAGAGTCCTGACCGCCAGTCATGGCTGTAGTGAGATTGTCGGAGATGACTACCGTGATATTTGCGTTCTCGTTTATGGCATCAAGAAGTCCTGTCATGCCGCTGTGAGTGAAAGTAGAGTCGCCAATGACTGCTACTGAAGGATGCAATCCTGCATCGGCAGCACCTTTCGCCATAGTGATACTTGCGCCCATGTCCACGCAACTGCTCAGAGTGCGGAATGGAGGAAGGAAACCGAGAGTGTAGCAACCGATGTCGCCAAAGACGCGGGCATTCTCATATTCCGCAAGCACGAGGTTGAGAGCTTCATAGACGCTACGGTGACCGCAACCCTGACAGAGTGCTGGCGGACGAGGAGCCACAACCTGAGGAACAGCTTCTGGCGCTGTTGGTTCGTATTCCAATTCCATCACTTGCGCGAGACATTTCTTTATGCCAATTTCCACTGTGTCTGGAGTAAGTTCGCCAGTGCGTGGAAGATGACCCGTCAAACGACCGCAGATTTCCCAATCAGCTTGTGGGAGCAAGCCTGCCATCTTCTCCTCGATGAAAGGCTGACCATCTTCTACTACGAGAATGTTAGCGCAATGACCGCACATGGTAGCTATCGTTTCCTTTGGAAGAGGATATTGCGAAATCTTCAGCACATAGCATTGGTCGGCAAGAGTAGCGTCAGCAGCAAGCACTTCCTTCACATAATTATAAGCGATGCCAGAGCAGATGATGCCAAGGTTCACGCCGCCAGCCTCTACTTTGTTCCAACCAGCCGATGCGCTTTCTGCTTCAAATTCCGCCTGCTTTGCGCAGAGAATATCGTTCTTTCTGCGAGCATTTCCCGGAAGAAGCACCCAGTCTTTTGCTTCAGAGAGGAAGTTCATCTCATTTTGTTGACGAGCTTCTTCTGCCACAGTTACCACGGCACGCGAATGAGCCATACGAGTTACGACGCGCATAAGAACCGGAGTCTTCTGCTTCTCACTGAGTTCAAAGGCATAAGCCATCATGTCGTAAGCCTCCTGCTGAGTGCTTGGCTCGAGGACAGGAATCATGGCAAATGCACCGAGATAACGAGAGTCCTGCTCGTCCTGCGAAGAGTGCATTGAAGGGTCGTCGGCAACAAGCACGACAACGCCACCGTTAACTCCAGTCATTCCTGAGTTTACGAACGGATCCATGCAGACATTCAGTCCCACATGCTTCATGCAGACCATTGCTCGCTTGCCCATGTACGACATTCCGAGCGCAGCTTCCATGGCAGTCTTCTCGTTCGTGCTCCAGCGAGAGTGGATGTTACGCTCGCGAGCAACTTCATTCTTCTGAATAAATTCCGTCACCTCGGTAGAAGGTGTACCCGGATAGGCATAAACTCCGCTAAGTCCAGCATTTATCGCACCAAGCGCGATTGCCTCATCGCCCAGAAGGAGTAGCTTTTTGTCTGTCATAATATTATTGTTTTCTTTTCTTGCTTGTAAAGTTCTGGCTGTTTTCTTCATTGTCCTGAAAGACTCTTTTGTTGAGAGACTTTCAAAGGTAGTAATACGGGCGCAAAGTTACAACTATTTTTTTGAAAACTGCAATTCTTCCATGACTTTTTTTGCGCTAACTTGCGGTCGGTAAAGATGTTGCGCCGTTTTTCCTTAAAATCTTTTGTATGTTCATTATAATTTGTTAATTTTGCCATTGTAAAAACAAGAAATTCGACGAGATATGCAAAAAATACTATTACTGTTTCTCTTGACCGGCTTCCTTTCATCATGTTCTTGCAGCAGGAAAGATGAACCCGAAAAATCGGCGAAAACAGAAGTCGAAGAGATTGATACTCTGGGTGTTTTTGTGGAACAGATTCATCAATGCTCAAACCTTTATACTGCTGAGGTTGAACTACATAAGGTGGTGGTGAAAGAAGATCCGATAAAGGTTGAAGGCAAAGTCTTTGGCAATGAAATTAACATTGAAATTCCGCTTGGTGAGAAAAAGATTGCAATCCCTTTGTCTGCCACCGCGAAAGCCTGCATTGATTTCTCTGAATTCTCAAAGAAAAATGTGGTTATTGACGGTGATGACATCATCATAGAATTGCCAAAACCAAAGGTGGTGCTTTCTTCGACCTCAGTGGATCATGACAATGTCCGAAAAGAAGTTTCATTCTTTCGTGGAGACTTCACTGACGAGGAGATAGCGAGTTTTCAGAAGCAAGGTCGCAATGAGATGATAAAGGTTATCCCGAATAGTGGATTGCTGCAGAAGGCGGAGGCTGGTGCTGCGACAGTTATCGTGCCGATGCTCATGGAATTGGGCTATAAGGATAAGAACATTCAGGTGAGATTCAGCCGTGATGTGCTGTCTGATCCTGTTGCGTTCATCAAGAAAGAACTTGGAGTGAAATAAAGATGTCGCAATTGTTAACTAAAAATCGTACATTGTTAATTAAAATCGTACAAAGTCGTACATGGTAAACGGAAAAATGTAAATGTGATGAAGAATCTGAAAATTATAAAGAATATGCTGCTTTATGGCGCGGTCATCATAGTCTGCGTGGTATTTTTGCGTGTATGGAGCACATGCGAGAATACGGAAATAAAGATTGGACATCCAACGGAGAAGATTGAAAAAACTCCCGTGCATGTCTCGTCACTGAAGGCAATCGGTCTGTGGGAGTTCCTTTCAGTGCAGTGCGACGAGGTTGTTGATACAATTCGCAAAGGATTCTTGTCGGATGATGCCCTTACTCGCATCTACCATGGCACTCTGCGACTGGGAGTGGATATGAAGAAAATAAGGAAACAAAACATCTCGTATAATAAGAAAACGGATAAGTTGACCATCACTCTTCCAAAGGTGGCGCTTTTGGATAAGAAATTCATTGACGAAGCGAATACCGATTCTTACTTCGAGAGCGGGAAATGGAGCGAGCAGGCAAAGAAGGAACTTCTGAAAAAAGCTGAGGCGAAAATGCGTAAGCGCGCCCTGACCAAAGCGAATATAAAGAAGGCGGAAGATGGCGGTCGCGCTACTGTCCAGAAAATGTTTCTCGCAATGGGATACAAGGCCGTTGATGTTAAATTTGAGAAATAAAGCCTAATAAATTTGCACCGAAATTGATAATGTGAGTCAGTTTCGGTGTTTTTTTCTGCTTAAGTTTTGTATTTAGTTTTCTTTTTATTAATTTTGCAGCCTAATATGTTGCTTGATGCGGTTTTGCTATATCGCTTGATGCGGTTCTGCAAATCGCCATCGGTTACTCCAAATCAAATGAAAAGACTGTTGCCAAATATTTGTTCGCTAATCTTTGCGCTCCTCTGGCTTTGTGCAAGTGGAGCGTTGGCTGATGTGCCTCCAGGCTATTACAACGATGCTGTGGGCAAGAAGAAGGCAGAACTGAAAGCTGCCATGCACGAGATTATTGGTTATGCGAAAGTGCTTGGCTATGGCTCTGGCGAAGGACATACCTGGGAAGGCTTCAATCAGACTGACCGTCGCAGCGACAATTCCGTAATAGACCGTTACAGTAAGGAGGTATTTTATTTCCCCGCCAACTACGGTGCGCCAAAGGGAATGAACATTGAGCACTCATTCCCTAAAAGCTGGTGGGGAGGTTCTTCTAATCAGGCTTACAAGGATATCCACCATCTTATGCCATGCGAGGCAAACATCAATTCCAGAAAGAGCAATTACCCTATCGGAATAGTTACAGGTGCAGATTCCGGCAACGGTTATACGAAGGTGGGAACTGGCTCGGGCGGCAAAGGTCAGATAAAGCTCTGGGAACCTGCCGATGAGTGGAAGGGGGATTTTGCCCGTGCGTATTTCTATATGGCAACTTGTTACAGCAATCTCACTTGGCAGGGCGATGAAGCTCTGAAGCAGTTGGAGAATAACGAATGGCCTACGCTGCAGCAATGGACTTACGAACTGCTCCTTAAATGGAACTCCGAAGACCCTGTGGACGACTTTGAGCGCACTCGCAACGATAAGGTTTACTCTATTCAGGGCAATCGCAATCCGTTCATTGACTTCCCTGATCTCGCGGAATATATCTGGGGCAGCAAGACTGATGTGGCATGGAATATTGACGGCACGATAATCGATCCCGACGATCCTCCTGCTGGCAATGATGTGATCTCGGCTTATCCGTTTGAAACAGCCTACGAACCGTTTGTCGCTGTTTCGGCTGAAGGCGCAAGTGCAGCTAATGTGTGGAAGACAAATGCTTCCTATAAGTGCGCTGTCGCCAATGCTTTTGCCGGAGGAAATGCCCAAGCTTCGGATGCTTACCTTGTCAGCCCGGAGATAGATCTTACGGGATATAAGTCGGCGGAAGTTGCTTTCGACCATGCAACCGGCTTCAATAAGTCTGCCGATGCCAGCACGATGTTCAGCGTCGTTGTTACGGAAGATGTGCAGGATGCACTTTCTCCAAACCATGCAGACTGGGATGAACTCACTATTCCTATTTGGCCGGCTCAGACTGACAAGAGCTATACGAGCTTCGTGAATTCTGGGGCGATTGACCTCTCGGCTTATTGCGGAAAGACCATCCGACTCGCATTCCGTTATCAGTCAACTACAAGCAACTGCTGGGCATGGGAGGTTCGCAATGTGGTCTTCAGTGGCGAAAAGTCTGATGCTACAAAGATTTTCGATAAATGGTATGCAGATTATACTTCGCCAAAGCAGCAGGTTTATACAGTTAGCGGCATGTTTGTCGGAAACGATGTTCCTGAAGAGCATGGCATATACATAGTTCGCGAAAAGAACAGAACAATAAAAGTAATGAAATAATGAAAAAATCACTTCTCTTTATATTGCCTTCACTCATCCTGTTTACGCTATTGTCTTGCAAGGGAAAGCAGACCGTTACGCAGGAAGATAATACTGACTCCGTACGGCAGGTTGGGCCTGCCTTTATGGAAGATAGTGCTTATAGCTACTGCGCTCAGCAGTGTGACTTCGGTCCACGCACGATGAACTCCAAGGCTCACGACGACTGCCGCCAATGGATTGTTGATAAGTTTGCTTCCTTCGGCATGGAGGTTATTCAGCAGAATGCTGTGCTTAATGGCTATGATGGCACTCCACTGAAATCAACGAACATCATCGCACAGTATAAGCCTGAACTTGAAAGTCGTATTCTTCTTTGCGCTCACTGGGATGCTCGCCCATGGGCAGACAATGATCCTGACGAGGCAAACCATAAGACGGCGATTGATGCAGCTAATGATGGTGCATCGGGAGTTGCTGTAATGCTTGAGATAGCACGACTCTTGCAGA
>JAKSLJ010000030.1 GCA_024401275.1 Bacteroidaceae bacterium
CTTAGAGCATGCTCTTTACCTGGTTGTAAACGTTCTCTGCTGTGTAGCCGAGCTTCTCGTCGAGCACCTTGTAAGGAGCTGAGAAACCGAATGTCTCGAGTCCCCAGATCTTAGATGCAGGATCAGCACCGATGAGGAAGCCCTGGAGGTTTACAGGAAGACCTGCTGTCATACCGAATACCTTAGCACCTGCTGGGATTACGCTCTGCTGGTACTCAAGTGGCTGGCAACGGAATACGCCCTCAGAAGGAACGCTAACGATGCGGCACTTAACGCCTTCCTTGCGGAGAAGCTCTGCACCAGAGATGAGTGTAGAAACCTCAGAACCTGTAGCTACCATTACTACGTCTGGGTTCTCGTCTGAACCAGCTACTACATAGCCACCCTTGCGAGCCTGCTCATAGTCGTTGCCTTCAGGGAGGTTGTTGATGTTCTGGCGAGAGAAGATGAGAGCTGTAGGGCTATCCATGTTCTCCATAGCCATTGCCCATGCAGTTGTAGTCTCCTTGGCATCAGCAGGACGAAGAACGAGAGTAGAGTTCTTGCCATCGTGACGCTTGAGCTTCTCCATGAGACGAATCTGTGCCTCGTGCTCAACAGGCTCGTGAGTAGGACCGTCTTCACCTACGCGGAATGCGTCGTGAGTCCAGATGAACTTAACTGGGAGCTGCATGAGAGCTGCCATACGTGCTACAGGGAGCATGTACTGAGAGAATACGAAGAATGTACCGCAAGCTGGGATAACACCACCGTGGAGAGCCATACCAACGCAGCAGCAAGCCATAGTGAACTCAGCAACACCTGCCTGGAAGAATGCACCAGAGAAGTCGTCCTTTGTGAGAGCGTGAGTCTTCTTGAGGAAGCCGTCAGTCTTATCTGAGTTAGAGAGGTCTGCAGAAGCACAGATCATGTTTGGAACCTGCTCAGCGAGAACAGAGAGACAAGCAGCAGAAGCAGAACGAGTAGCGTCGTTGTCCTTCTGTACGCATGCGCTCCAGTCAATCTTTGGAGCCTTGCCTGAGAACCAGTCAGCTTGCTGTGCAGCCTTCTCTGGGTTAGCCTCAGCCCATGCCTTCTCCTCAGCATAGCGCTCAGCGCAGATAGCCTCGAGTTCCTTAGCGCGGTTAGCGTAGAGTTCCTTAACATCGTCGAAGATCTGGAATGGGTTCTCAGGATCACCACCGAGGTTCTTTACTGTGTTCACGTAAGCATCACCACCGAGAGGAGCACCGTGAGTCTTGCAGTTTGCCTCGTAAGAAGAACCGTCAGCCTTGAGAGCGCCCTTACCCATGATACACTTACCGATGATGAGTGTTGGCTTGCCCTTAACAGCCTGTGCCTTCTCGATAGCGTCGCGAATCTGCTGAGCGTCGTTACCGTTGATTTCGATAACTTCCCAACCCTGTGCGCGATACTTGGCAGCTGTATCCTCGTTCATTACGTCCTTTGTCTCTGTAGAGAGCTGGATGTCGTTGCAGTCGTAGAACATGATGAGGTTGTCAAGACCGAGGTTACCAGCGATACGAGCAGCACCCTGTGAAACCTCTTCCTGGATACCACCGTCAGAGATGTAAGTATAGATAGTCTCCTTAGCGAATGTTGGGTTGCCTGTGTGAGCAGCAAGGAACTTTGCAGCGATAGCAGCACCGATAGCGTAAGCGTGACCCTGACCGAGAGGACCAGATGTATTCTCAATACCACGAGCTACTTCATACTCTGGGTGACCAGTAGTAGGAGAACCCCACTGACGGAGCTGAGCGAGCTCGTCAAGAGTGAACTTGCCAGCAAGGCAGAGCTGAGAATAGAGCATTGGAGCCATGTGACCTGGATCGAGGAAGAAACGGTCGCGACCTACCCATTCTGGGTTCTTTGGGTCATACTGGAGATACTCTGAATAGAGCACGTTGATGAAGTCTGCACCGCCCATGGCACCACCTGGGTGACCTGACTTTGCCTTCTCTACTGCAGAAGCAGCGAGGATGCGGATGTTATCCGCAGCGTGATTTAATACTTTAATGTCGTTTGCCATTTTTATTTTGGTTTTTGGTTTTTAGTTGATCGTTTTTGGTTTTTAGTTGTTACTGCGTAATTGATAATTGATAAATGAAAATTGAAAATTATTTACGGCGCATGCCTCATTATCAATTATCCATTATCAATTATCAATTAAATAAATATTTATTTCTTGCATTCTGTAGCCTTCTGAGCTACAGGAATACATGCCTTGTAAGTCTCGATGTACTTGTTGAAGCCTTCTACATCAGCAGGATCTGGCTGAATCTCAACGCCTGTATTTCCAGCGAAGACGATTGTCTCAAGATAATCAGCGAGGTTCATGCCCTTATTGTTGATAAGGTAAGCAGCAAGGAGAGCGATACCCCAAGCACCACCTTCGCCGGCTGTCTCCATTACAGAGATTGGTGAGTTGATGGCAGCTGCGAGGACTTTCTGACCTACACCAGGAGTCTTGAAGAGACCACCATGACCTGTAATGCGGTCAACCTTTACCTTCTCCTCCTTGAAGAGGATGTCATTACCGAGCTTAAGAACGGCTACTGTACCGTAAAGGTTTGCGCGCATGAAGTTTGCGAGGTTGAACTTGTCGTTTGCAGAACGAAGGAACATAGGACGACCTTCCTGAAGTCCGGCAACAGGTTCGCCAGAGATGAAGTTGTAAGCCATGATGCCACCACAGTCTGCGTTGCCTGTGAGAGCGTGGTTGTAGAGCTTAGCGTAAACGTCGTTCATGTCAACAGGAATGCCGAGAAGTTCCTGATATTCCTTGAAGAGCTTAACCCAAGCGTTGATGTCTGAAGTACAGTTGTTGCAGTGAACCATGGCAACGAGAGAGCCGTCTGGAGTTGTTACCATATCAATCATCTCTGATGGCTTTGAAAGGTCTTTCTCAAGAACGATCATAGAGAATGATGAAGTTCCGGCAGAAACGTTACCAGTGCGCTGCTTAACAGCGTTTGTGGCAACCATACCAGTACCTGCGTCACCTTCTGGAGGACAGAGTGGACAACCTGGCTTCAAGTGGCCTGAGATGTCAAGACGATGAGCGCCATGCTCAGTGAGGAAACCTGCCTGCTCGCCTGCGCAGATGCACTTAGGGAGAAGGTCTTCAAGCTTCCATGGGAAGTTGTATTTTGCAACGAGGTCATTGAACTTCTTGACCATTTCTGCATTGTAGTTCTTTGTCTCTGGGTCAACAGGAATCATACCTGAAGCGTCGCCGATACCAAGAACCTTCTCACCTGTAAGACGCCAGTGGATATAACCTGCGAGAGTAGTGAGGTATGTGATGCCTGGAACATGCTCTTCGTTGTCGAGAATGCACTGGTAGAGGTGTGAGATAGACCAACGGAGAGGAATGTTGTAGTTGAAGAGCTCTGAGAGCTCAGCAGCTGCAGCACCTGTGTTTGTGTTACGCCATGTGCGGAATGGAGAGAGAAGCTTCTCGCTCTCGCCTACAGGAGCGCCTGCACTTGCAACGCCGTTAGGACCGAAAGGCATATAGCCGTGCATCATGGCAGAAATACCGATGGAAGCGAGAATCTCGATTTCGCAGTCATATTCTCTTTTTACGTTCTTGCGGAGGTCTGCATAGCAGTCAGCAAGACCGTACCAGATAGCTTCTGTAGAGTAAGTCCAGATGCCGTCATGGAGTTGGTTCTCCCATTCGTGAGAACCTTGTGCTATAGGCTTGTTTTCCTCGTCGATGAGGACAGCCTTGATACGTGTAGAACCGAACTCAATACCAAGAACGGCTTTACCTGATGTGATGGTTTCTTTTGGTGTCATATAGCCCCCCTCTAACTCCCCCCCTAATGGGGGAGGACCTTAAATTAGTTTTGCTAATTGAGGGGATTAAGGTCGTGATATATTAATTAATGATTCTATAGCCTTTCCGCAAAAGTAATTATATTCTCCCTCCCACTGGGGGGAGGGTCGGGGTGGGGCTTTTACTTCAACGCCTTATTCATCCAATAGTAAACCTCGTTGTTGCGGAGGTTCTGCTGGAAGTTTGCGATAGTTGTCTGCTTGTTGATTTCAAGGATTTCTACGCCGAGCATTTCTGCGAAGTCTTCCCAATATTCCTCAGTGATGTCATAACCGAATGCGCTGTGGTGAGTACCGCCGGCAAGAATCCAAGCGCCTGCGCCGATCTCGAATGATGGCTGTGGAACCCAGAGAGCAGAAGCAACAGGAAGCTTTGGCATTGGCTTTGGCTCGATACACTCAACTTGCTGAGTGATGATGCGGAAGCGGTTGCCGAGGTCAACGATAGTTGCCTTAACACCAGCGCCTGTCTTTGAAGTGAAGACGAGACGAGCTGTCTGCTGCTTGCGGATACCGATACCGAGGAAGTGAACCTCGAGAGTTGGCTTGTTTGTAGCAATGAGCGGAGTAACCTCAAGCATGTGGCTCTGGAGGATAGAAGTCTGACCTTCTGCGAAGTTGAGAGTGTAGTCCTCAAGGAATGAAACGCCGTGCTCATTGCCCTGGTTCATAACCCAGATTGTGCGGTAGAGACAAGCTGTCTTCCAGTCGCCTTCAGCACCGAAACCGATACCTTCTGCCATCAAACGCTGTGAAGCGAGACCAGGAATCTGGTCGAAACCGCAGAAGTTAGGATCGTCGATGTCTGCGTCGCCGAGGTCATCGAAGTTTGTAGTGAAAGCAGTAGCACCTTCGTCTTTGAGGACAGCGCGGATAGCGAGCTCAGCCTTAGCAGCATTGCGTACCTTCTCCCAATAAACTTCTTCGCCAGATTCGTCAATCTTGATTGTATATTCCTGCTTGTAAGTCTCAACAAGTGCGTCAACTTCTGCATCAGTTACCTTCTTGAAGTAATCCATAAGAGAAGAAACTGGGTAGTAGTCAACATGATAGCCGAAACGCTGCTCGAATTCTACGCGATCGCCATCAGTAACGGCAACATTGTTCATGTTCATACCGAACATAAGACAGCGTACATCGTGAGCGTCAGCAACACCGGCACAAACGCGGCCCCAAACAGCAATCTGCTTCTGAGTTTCCTCGCTCTTCCAATAGCCTACAACAACCTTACGAGCTACACGCATACGAGTGCAGATATGACCAAACTCGATGTCGCCGTGAGCTGACTGGTTGAGGTTCATGAAGTCCATGTCCATTGTGTCCCATGGAATCTCTGCATTGTACTGAGTGTGAAGGTGAAGGAGTGGCTTCTGGAGTGCCTGAAGTCCCTTAATCCACATCTTTGCAGGAGAGAATGTGTGCATCCATGTGATGACGCCGACACACTTCTTTTCATTGTTTGCAGCCTTCATGATATCTTCTACTTCTACAGAAGAGTTGGCTGTACCTTTATAAACTACCTTAATAGGAATGATACCACTATTGTTGAGACCGTCAACCATCTCCTGAGAGTGACCGTCAACGATTTTTACGGTTTCACCACCGTACAAAAGCTGTGCGCCGGTGATCCACCAAAGTTCTAAATTTTTGTACATATTAGCCCCCCTCTAACTCCCCCCCTTATGGGGGAGGACCTTAAATTAGTTTTGCTAATTGAGGGGATTAAGGTCTCTTTGTGTTAATAATTAAATATGGATATTCCCTACCCACAAAGGATATTTATTCTCCCTCCCACTGGGGGGAGGGCCGGGGTGGGGCTTAATGTTTCTGTCCTGGCTGTCCATAGTAAGCGTTAGGACCATGCTTGCGCATGTAGTGCTTCTCTATGAGGAGAGGATTCATTGTGAGATTTGGATTTACGCCGAAAGCAACGAATGCCATCTTTGCGCACTGCTCCATAACCTTTGCGTTATAAACAGCGTTGTCAGGAGAAGTTCCCCAAGAGAAAGGACCATGGTTCTTTACGAGAACTGCTGGAGTGTGATCTGGATTGATGCCACGGATGTTGAGAATCTCGTCAACAATAACATTACCTGTCTCAAGCTCATACTGACCTTCAACTTCTTCCTTTGTCATGTCGCGAGTGCAAGGAATGTCCTTGTAGAAGTAGTCAGCGTGGGTTGTGCCGATGTTTGGAATGTCCTTTCCTGCCTGAGCAAAGGCAGTTGCGTAAGTAGAGTGAGTGTGGACAACGCCCTGAATGTTTGGGAAAGCCTTGTAGAGAACAAGGTGAGTAGGTGTGTCTGATGAAGGATTGAGATTGCCTTCTACAACCTTTCCTGTCTCAAGGTCAACAACAACCATATCTTCTGCCTTCATGTCGTCATAGCTTACGCCAGAAGGCTTGATTACAACAAGTCCTTTTTCACGGTCGATACCAGAGACGTTACCCCAAGTGAAGATAACAAGTCCCTGCTTTACTAGGTCAAGGTTTGCCTTGAACACTTTCTGTTTAAGTTCTTCTAACATAAGATTTTTATTAAGATTATATTTGGTTTATATTATATTTTTGGTTTATATTATATTTTTGGTTGTAATGAATTTTCAAATCAAGTGGACCGAATAAAAATCAGTCAGGTATTGCGATCTCATCAAAACGTCAGAAAGCCAAGCTAGATGCCTTTTTTATGAGCAAAGCCATGTTTTATACACTTTCCTTCATGAGAGATCTTCCAACATGGTTTTGACAACAGTTTGTTTTGATGATGTTTTTTTTGATGGGGTTGAGATTCAATGATCTCTAATGTGAGTTTGTAGTTTGGTTTTATCGGGTGGGGAGTTTCATCACTTCCCCACCCTATTATATAATTAATGTGTATTCTTACCAGAGAGCGAGGTAAAGAATTGTAAGGAGTGCTATTACGATGAACGCACCAATATTGAATGTCTTGTCAGTCTTGAAGATTGCAAGGTCAATAGCAACAAGCTTAGGATCCTGAACAGCATCGAGAGCGTTAGAACGGAGGTAGTAACCAATAGTTGCTGTGATTGCTGCGAAGAATGCCATCGCACCTTCCATACCGTAAATATGGAGAGTATCGCTGAAGAATGAAGCTACGAAGAGTACGAAAGAAACAGCTGCGATAGCGAACATGATGTTGCTCCAGAAGAGCTGCTGCTTAACGTCTGCCTCAGAAAGCTCGTCAGCCTTCTCTACATCCTTGCTCATAAGTGACATACCTACGAACATGATAACGAGAACGATGAATACCAAACCTGAACGTACGAGGAATGGAATCTCAGGGAGCGCAAACTTAAAGATGATTGAGAATGCGAATGTACCGATAGCGGCAGCAACTGCAGCCTTACCAGAAGCACGCTTCCAGAGGAGACCAAGACCGAAGATAACTACAACACCTGGGTAAACGAATGCTGAGTATTCCTGGATGAACTGGAATGCCTGGTCAATACCACCCATAAGTGGGTAAACTGCGATGAGAGCGATAATAAGAGCTGTGATAGAAGTCATACGACCTACGTTCACGAGCTTCTTCTCAGATGCGTTCTTATTGATGAACTGCTTATAGATATCCATTGTGAACAATGTTGAAGTTGAGTTGAACATTGAAGCCAATGAAGAAATTACAGCAGCAGCAAGAGCAGCAAATGAGAGACCCTTTACGAATACTGGAGTAAAGTTACGGATGAGGTATGGGTAAGCGTCATCAGAACGAGTGATTTCACCAGCGAGGTTAGGGAGTTTATCAAGAACAGGTACGCCATTTACGTCACCATTCATGATGAAGAATGCACAAACACCTGGGATACAAACGATGAATGGGATGAGGATCTTAAGAACGGCTGCAAATACCATACCCTTCTTTGCCTCTGCAAGTGACTTAGCAGCAAGACCCTTCTGGATGATGTACTGGTTGAAGCCCCAATAGCCGAGGTTTGTAAGCCAAAGAGCACCGAATACGAGAACAAGACCTGGGTTAGTGAAGAATGGGTCTTCCTTCTGGACAACTTCACCTGCAGCATTTGTAACACCGTTGATTACAGGATAGAGTTCTTCCTGACGGGTTACAATCAGGTTGAAGTGCTTGTCGCCTTCCTGACCGATACACCAACTGTAGATGTTTCCTAATGCTTCAAGAGCACCGCAACCCCAAACTTCAGCACCGATTACAGAGAGTGCTGCGTAAGCTGTGATAAGACCACCACCAACGAGGAATGTTACCTGCATAACGTCTGTCCATGCTACAGAAGCAAGACCTCCGTAGATAGAGTAGATACCTGCGATGAGGAAGAGGAAGAGGATGATGCAGATACGAACCTGGTCAACTTCCATTCCTGCGATAGACATTGTCATGTCTGTTGGAAGGCCGAGGATCTGCTGGATAGCGAGAGCACCGAGCCAAGCTACAGAAGTGAGGTTTACGAATACATAAAGGAAAAGCCAAAGGAGAGAGAATGCGAGACCTACACCCCAGTTGTAACGCTCACGAAGGAACTGTGGGATAGTGAAGATCTTCTTCTCGATCATCAAAGGCAAGAGGAACTTACCGACAACGAGCAATGTTGCTGCTGCCATGAGCTCGTAAGCTGCCTGAGCGATACCTGAAGCGAAAGCAGAACCAGACATACCGATGAACTGCTCAGCGGAAATGTTGGCTGCGATAAGAGAAGCACCTACTGCCCACCAAGTAAGGGTGTTACCTGCGAGGAAGTAGTCAGTAGATGATTTTTCCTCGCCCTTCTTTCCACGGCTGAGGAAAATGCCCAATCCTACGAGAAGGACGATGTAAGCGGCGAAGACGATGTAGTCAATAGGTTCGAAACCATTGCCGCTCAAAGCTGAGAAGATTTTTTCCATTTTTTATTATTTATTATTATATTGTATCCCTTGTTGTAGGGCGAACATTTGTGAGCCGTTTGTGTGAATACGGCACGGAAATCCTCGCCCTACATTTCGTAATTTACTTGATAGAGAACTTGTAAGCAGCGTGACTATAGTACTTCTCGCCTGGGTTAACGACTGGTGATGGCCAATCCTTAACATTTGGAGAGTTAGGGTACTTCTGGCTCTCGAGACAAACGCTTACGTGAGGAGGATACTTCTTACCGCCCTTGCAAACGAGTTCCTTGTTTTCGCCCTGGAAGTTACCAGTATAACACTGAACACCTGGTTCATTAGTGAACATCTCCATGAAGATACCTGTCTTTGGAGAGTAGAGAGAAGCACAAACCTGAGTATCGTCGCCCTTGCCGTCCTTGTAAGTGTTCAAGCACCAGTTGTGGTCGTAACCGATACCGTTGCTGTTCTTCATCTGCTCGAACTTAGCGTTCACGATAGAGTCAGCAATAGCGTGTGGCTCACGGAAATCCATTGGAGTGCCTTCTACTGGAGCAATCTCACCTGTTGGGATATAAGCGTCAGTAGCAGGTGTCCAATTATCAGCGTTGAGGTAGAGAACCATGTCTGTACCAACGTTTTCAGGATCGCCGTTGAGGTTATAGTAGTTGTGGTTTGTCATGTTGATGACAGTTGGCTTGTCTGTTTCTGCCTCCCAAGTGATGTCGAGAGTATTGTCGGCAGTAACCTTGTAAGTAGTTACAGCTGTTACGTTGCCAGGGAAACCGTTTTCGCCGTCCTCTGCCTTGAGAGTGAGCTTGAGAACGCTGTCGCCAATCTGCTCTGCTGCGAGCACCTTGTGCATCCAACCAGTGTTGCCACCGCCGTGGAGGCAGTTAGGGCCATCGTTTGGACGGAGGTTATAGACAGTATCGTTGAGAGTGAACTTAGCACCTTCGATACGGTTAGCGTAACGACCTACAGAAGAACCGTAGTCACTTGGAGAGTTCACTGTGTCGGCATACTGAGCGATGTTGTCGTAACCGAGGACAACGTCTGTTGGCTTGCCGTCCTTGTCAGGAACGACGAGTGAAACGACGCGACCGCCATAGTTAGTGATGCTCACTTCCATGCCCTTATCATTCTTTAATGTGTAGAGCTTAACTGTGTCGCCACCGATGATAGTGTCGAACTTTGCAGGATCAAGTCCTGACTGGAGCGTTGCGCTCTGTTCTGAGCAATTGCAAGCTGCCAAACCAAGTACAGCTGCTACTGCGAATAGGATTTTTTTCATTATTGTTAGGGTTAGAGTTTTAACTAGGTATTTTATTGTAGGGCGAGGATTTCCGAGCCGAATTCGCGAAAAACGGCTCACAAATGTTCGCCATACATCTCTAAGGAATCTTATTCAATCTTACGAGCTCCGTCGGCAATCTCAACATCATAAACCTTAAGTTCAATGCCGAACTTTGCCTCGTACTCAGCCTTTGCAGTGTTGACGAAAGTTTCCTTGAGTTCGTTCTTCACGAGGTTTATTGTGCAGCCACCAAAGCCACCGCCCATAATGCGGCAACCGGTAACTCCATTAGCTTTAGCCACTTCCGCGAGGAAATCAATCTCTTCGCATGAAACTTCGTAATCTTTGCTCAAGCCTTCGTGAGTTTCGTACATTTTCTTGCCGACAGTTTCAAAATCGCCTGCCTGGAGAGCTTCACAAACAGCCATTACGCGCTCCTTTTCGCCGAGCACATAAACGGCACGCTTGTAGTCAACAGGATCAATCTCGTCCTTCTTTGCTTCGAGCATTGCGAAGTCAGCATCGCGGAGAGATTCAACGCCAAGAATCTCAGAAACTGTCTCACAGCTCTGACGACGCTGGTTGTAAGCATTTCCTTCCTCAGAAGCGAAGCTGTGCTTAACGCCAGAATTGCAGAGAACGAGAGAGTAAGCGTCAGTTTCGAATGGCATGTACTCGAATTCACGAGAACGACAATCAAGACGCATCACCTTGCCTTTCTGTCCAAAGCAGCTTGCAAACTGATCCATGATGCCGCAATTCATTCCGAGATACTTGTGTTCAGTTGCCTGTCCGATGAGAGCCAAATCCCAAGTACTCACAGCATTGTCACCGCCAAAGAGGTCGTTGAGGGCAAAGCCAAAGCAACTTTCAAGAGCTGCAGAAGAAGACATTCCTGCGCCGAGAGGCACATCGCCGGAAAATGCAGCATTGAAGCCTTCAACCTTGACACCCTTGAGCTGAAGTTCACGCATAACACCGAAAATGTAGCGTGCCCAAGAAGCCTTTGGGCCATTCTCGTCATTAACAGCAAACTCCACTCTATCTTTCAAATCGATAGAGTAGAGTTGCACGGTGTCTGTTCCGTTAGGGCGGATTTCACAAAGGATGCCGTTAGAAACGGCACCGGGAAGTACGAATCCGTTATTATAGTCAGTATGCTCACCTATGATATTTATACGGCCAGGGGCAGCATAAATACTGCCCAATCGGCCGTCAAAATGTTTCACGAAGCGTGAGCGAACATGTTCAATTGTAACCATCAAACAAATGATAATTCAAAAGTGAAAATTGAAAAATGCTCAAGGTGCAGCACTTTTCAATTTTCATTTTCACTTTTTATTCAACAACACCAAACTTATAGATTGTCTTTGACTTAAGGCGCTCTCCTGGACGGAGAACTACAGAAGGGAAGTAGTTGCGGTTTGGTGAATCTGGGAAGTGCTGAGTTTCAAGACAAACAGCAGAGCGACGTGGGAATGTAGCGCCTTCAGGGCCAACGATGTCGCGAACGAAGTTGTCGCAGTAAAGCTGGCAACCTGGCTCAGTAGTATAAACTTCAAGAGTACGGCCGCTTTCTGGCTCTGTAAGACGAGCAGCGAATGAAAGTTCACCTTCCTCGCGCTTGTTGAGGACATAGTTATGGTCGTAACCAGAACCGTTCTTGATCTGCTCGTGATCTGCGTTCTGCTCAAGACCTATAGCCTTTGGCTTGCGGAAATCGAATGGAGTACCCTCTACCTTGAGGATTTCACCTGTAGGAATACACTCAGTGTCAACAGGGAGGTAGAAGTCAGCGTTCATCTCAAGAATCTGGTTGTCAACAGTAGCTGTTGGATTCTTGATACCACCGAGAGAGAAGAATGCGTGGTTAGTAAGAGCTGCGATAGTTGTCTTGTTTGTAGTTGCGAGATATTCAATGCAGAGTTCGTTGTCATCTGTAAGAGAATAGATAACAGTAACCTTCATCTCACCAGTGAAACCTTCCTCACCGTATGGAGAAGTGTACTTGAGCACGATTGTCTGGTCGTTCATAGGAGTAACGTCCCACACCTTCTTGTTGAAGCCCTTCATACCACCATGGAGAGTGTTTCTGCCCTCGTTCTGAGGAAGCTGATACTTCTTGCCATTGAGATAGAACTGACCACCTGCGATACGGTTGCCGTAACGACCGATAGTAGTTGAAAGATACTTCTGAGAGCTGTTGAGGATAGCATCAATGCTGTCGTGACCGCCAATCACGTTCTCAAAGTTACCGTTCTTGTCTGGTACATAAATACCGATGATGGCAGCACCGAAGTTTGTGATGGCAACTTCCATTCCGTTAGCATTCTTGAGAGTGTAGAGATCTGTCTGCTTGCCATCTACTGTGGCCTGAAAAGCAGATTGCTGAATTCCTGGTATCATACTAGTTTTATTTTGATTTAGTTATTAATTATTATTTTTCTTTTATAACGCTGCAAAGTTAACAAATATTTAACAAAAATCATACTTATTGACACAAAATTTATATTTTTGACGAAATTATTACATAATAAGGTTAAATAATTCCCCAAAATAGCAACTTGACTTTACAAAAAATCAAGAAATCAAGTAAAGTTTAATTGCAATTTCACAAAAAAACAGTAACTTTGCAGCAGTTTTTATCATTATATAAACAAAAAAACATCATCAGATTGATAGTAAAATCACCATCATACAAGAACAAACAATTCATGAAGAAAGCACTTATTTTACTGATAGCAAGCGTCATTACATTGACAGCAACGGCTCAACAATCGGGACAAAAAACATTGAGCGAAAAGCAGGAACAAAGACTTGGACAAGACAAGCCGGAACTGAAACTATGGTACAACAAACCAGCAACTTGCTTCGAAGAGGCACTGCCTATTGGCAACGGCAAGCTGGGTGCCATGATCTACGGTGGCGCAGAAGTGGATTCCATCTACCTGAACGACATCACGATGTGGTCGGGGAAACCATTTGACAAGCAACTTGACAAAGATGCCCACCAATGGCTTCCTGCCGTAAGAGAGGCGTTGTTCAAAGAAGATTACAAGCTTGCCGACTCACTGCAACTTCACCTTCAAGGACACAACTCGCAGTTCTACCGTCCTTTGGCGCAGCTCTACATCACGGACAACGATCTTCATAAAGCTAAGGCAACCAGATACAAGCGTAGCCTTAGCCTTGACAACAGTATCTACACCGAAACCTACCATCATGGCGATTTCGGCGTGTATTCACGCACTATTTTTGCATCTAACCCAGATCGTCTTATTGCCATCAAACTAAAAGCGCACTACGACGAGGGCGAAGGTTTAGGTCGCATAAACAACACGCTCCGAATGTCGGCTATCGTACCTCACGAGACGAAAGCAGAAGGCAAGTCAATCACCGTGCAAGGTCGCTCTGACGAAGACGAAAACAGCATTCATTTCTACACAAAACTCATCGTTCAAAACAAGGATGGCGAGGTAAAAGCTAGTGGAGATTCGCTCGTTATAACAGATGCTTCGGAGGTCGTAATCTATATAATAAACGAAACAAATTTCAAGGCGTACAACATTCAGCCGGACAAGAACAACAAGGATTACATCGACGCGGTAAACCTTCAAGCTCAGCGACTTGAGCACAAATCGTTTGAAAGCATCATGCAGCGTCACACGCTCGATTACAAGCAGATTTTCAATCGCTTCAACATCATGCTGAACAATGCAAGCGAACCGAAGGACATTCCTACCGACGAACTCCTTAAACGCTACAACGACCAGCAGAACAAACTCACATCTGACTATGCCTCATACCTCGAAATGCTCTACACGCAGTACGGTCGCTATCTGCTCATTTCATGTTCACGCACAGAGGGAGTACCAGCCAATCTACAAGGACTTTGGGCAGTAACAAAAGATTCACCATGGCGCGGAAACTACACCGTAAACATAAACCTAGAGGAGAACTACTGGCCGGCAGAAGTGGCGAACATGCAAGAGATGACGGCTCCGCTTAACGGTTTCATAAAGGCTCTTGCAGACAACGGACAAAGCACGGCACGCAACTATTATAATGTACAAAAAGGATGGTGTTCAAGTCACAACTCTGACATCTGGGCGATGACGAATCCTGTAGGCGAAAAGCGCGAATGGCCGGAATGGTCAAACTGGAACATGGGTGGAGCATGGCTCGTGGAAGCACTTTGGGAGCACTTCCTCTTCTCCATGGACAAGGATTATCTTCGCTCTACGGCTTACCCTCTGATGAAGGGTGCTGCGGAGTTCTGTTTGGAATGGCTCATCAAGAACCCGAAAAACAAGGGAGAACTCATCACCGCACCTTCCACATCGCCTGAAAATGAGTACATTACAGACGAAGGTTACAACGGTCAAACTTGCTACGGAGGAACAGCTGATCTCGCCATTATACGCGAACTTTTCCAGAACACATCTGCTGCATGCGAGATTCTCGGTACAGACAAGCAACTGAAGAGCCAGATTGACAAGGCATTGAAGAAACTGCGACCTTACCATGTTGGCAAACGCGGTAATCTCATGGAGTGGTATCACGACTGGGAAGACAAGGATTGGCATCACCGCCATCAGTCGCACCTCATTGGCCTTTACCCTGGTCAGCAATACGAGAAAATGCCTGTCACAGCGAAATCAAACTTCGTTGCCGACAAGGAGTTCATTGCCACATCTCAGCAGGATTTCCTGAACGCTTGCGAGAAAACTCTCGAGATAAAAGGCGACCAATCAACGGGGTGGTCAACTGGTTGGCGCATAAACCTTTGGGCACGCCTGATGAAAGGCGACACTGCCTATCATTATCTCCAAAAACTCCTCACCGATGTAGATCCTCGCAACCCTCGCAGCGGCACTTATCCGAACCTCTTTGACGCTCATCCGCCATTCCAGATTGACGGAAATTTCGGAGGCACAGCGGGCGTCTGCGAGATGCTTGTTCAGAGCAGTTATTCGCCTGTAAATGGCACAGTAATAAAACTCCTGCCAGCATTGCCAAAGGCATGGAAAAGCGGTAAGGTGGAGGGCATACGCACAAGGGGCGGCTACACCGTATTTCTGGAGTGGGAAAACAGCAAGGTTAAAAGCTGCATAATCCTTGACAAAGACGGAAAAATCGTTGACCAAAACAACGAGAAAAACCTGAAGATTGTTCAATAAACACAAAAATACCGCCATAAGAAATTGAGTTATTGCAATATTTATTGCTGTTTTTTGCAATATTTTGCCATTAAAAAGCTCCTTATGACAAAAATTGTGTAACTTTGTCGCGATTTTTTAGAACCTCAAATAGAGATCTTCCATCAGAACCTCTCACTAACAGAAAACATCATACACAGAATATGAAGAATAAGATTATCAAATGGATTTGGATAACATTCGCCGCTGTAATTCTTTTCAGCGCTGCAATTGTTGTCGGTGCATGGAACGGCTGGATTTGCGACATGCCAGATTTCAAATCTCTGCAAAATCCCGTGGACGAATATGCTTCCATGGTTTATTCGTCTGACGGAAAACTGATCGGTCAGTACAACGTGGCAAGAGCCAACCGCCGCGCTGCCGACTACAAGGAACTTTCTCCATACATCGTGGAGGCACTCGTTGCCACTGAGGACGAGCGTTTCTACGAGCACTCTGGTATTGATGCCATCGGCCTTGGACGCGCCATCGTGAAACGCGGTTTCATGGGCGATGTTTCTGCCGGTGGTGGTTCTACTATCACACAGCAGCTGGCAAAGATGCTCTTCTCCGAGACAGCAAAGACAGTAACCGATCGACTCTTGCAGAAACCGGTGGAATGGCTTATCGCCGTGAAACTTGAAAAGCAGTTCACCAAGGAAGAGATCATCACGATGTATCTCAATCAGTTCAACTTCCTCAATGGTGCTTACGGTATCAAGACAGCTTCACAGATTTACTTCAACAAGAAGCCAAGTGACCTTACTCGTGCGGAATGTGCGCTGTTTGTTGGTATGTGCAAGAACCCTAGTTACTTCAACCCTCTCCGCCACCCTGAGCGCACTTGCGAGCGTCGTAATGTCGTTCTCAAGCAGATGGTGAAGGCGGGTTACCTCACAGAAGAGGAATACGAAAAGGACAGCAAGGAAGAACTCAACCTTACAAACTATAAACCAGCTTCGCACAAAGACGGCCAGGCACCATATTTCCGCGAGTTCCTTCGCCACTACATGATGGCAGAGAAGCCGGTAAGAGAGAATTATCCTTCATGGCAGAAGGTGCAGTACTGCATTGACTCTGCTCTCTATGTCCGCGACCCTCTCTTCGGTTGGTGTACAAAGAACCACAAGGCAGACGGAAGCAACTACAACATCTACACAGATGGCCTTAAGATTTACACTTCTATCGACACTCGCATGCAGAAATATGCCGAGGAAGCAGTGTTTGAACGCGTAGCAGTAGAGCTTCAGCCAAGCTTCAACAGATACTGTAGCGGCCTTCGCTATGCACCTTTCAACAACTCGGCTTCAAGACGTGACATCGAGCGCGACATGAATCGTTCATGGAAGAACTCAGAGCGTTACAATCGCATGAAAGATGCTGGCGCTTCGGAAGAGGAAATTGCAAAGGCTTACCGCACTCCTATCAAGATGAAGCTCTTCACCTACGATGGCGGCAAGGAAGAGACAATGACTCCTGAAGATTCCATCCGCTACATGAAGCGTTTCCTCCGCGCAGGTTTCGTCAGCATGGATCCTACAACAGGCGATGTCAAGGCTTATGTTGGTGGTACTGACTTCGAGGCATTCGGTTACGATATGGCTGGTCAGGGACGCCGCCAGGTTGGTTCTACCATGAAACCATTTCTCTACTCTCTGATGGTACAGAACGGCATGAGCCCTTGCGATCCTGTATCCAATGTAAGAAAGAGCTACGGCGGCTGGTGTCCTAAGGGCGGCGGTGGCGGTGGTACCGTCATGCTGAAGCAGGGCCTTGCACAGTCAAACAATACTGTAGCCGCTTACCTCATGAGCCTTATCGACCCAAGAGATTTCCTCACATGGCTCGACCTTTTCGGCATTCCTGCTTACTATCAGACACCGAGCATGGCTCTTTGTCTTGGCCCTCTTGAGATTTCCGTACTCAACCTTATCAGCGGTTATACAACATTCGTCAACGATGGCCTTCACATGAGCCCTCGTCTTGTAACAAAGATCACTGACCAGCAGGGAAATACTCTCGCTGAGTTTGCTCCTCGCATGAACGAGATTCTTTCGCAGGAAGCTGCTTGGAATATGCAGATCATGCTTCAGGGCGTAGTAAATACTGGTACTGCAAGACGCTTGCGCGGCATGGGATTCACTGGAGAAATCGGTGGCAAGACAGGTACTACAAACGACTGTACCGACTTCTGGTACGTTGGTGTTGCTCCTAAGCTCGTATCTGGCGGCTGGGTAGGCGGTGAAGAGCGCGATGTTCACTTCGTAACCGGTCAGGGTGCTGAGCAAGCTCTCCCTATGTGGGCGAAATACATGAAGAAGGTTTATGCTGACCAATCGCTCGGAATTTCCCAATCTGACACATTCAGTGTACCAAAGAAATACGACGGATGTGATAAGAGCAAGCGAGTTGACTCTGACCAGCTTAACGACATCACAGAGATCTACAACTAAGCATTTACAACTAAGCACAAAGAAGCCCCCGTTTTCAAAGTATAACTTTGAACAAAACAATAACGAACCAAAAATAAAAAACAAAGATATAATGGCAGAACTTAAAGAACTGACAAAAAGAGCTGACAACTACAGTCAGTGGTATAACGACCTCATCGTGAAGGCCGACCTTGCTGAGCAGTCAGCAGTACGCGGCTGCATGGTTATCAAGCCATACGGTTACGCAATATGGGAGAAGATGCAGCAGCAGCTTGACAAGATGTTCAAGGAAACTGGCGCCGTAAACGCTTATTTCCCACTCCTCATCCCAAAGTCATTCCTCTCTCGTGAGGCAGAGCATGTTGAAGGCTTTGCAAAGGAATGTGCCGTAGTTACCCACTATCGTCTCCGCGCTAAGGAAGACAAGAGCGGCGTAGAGGTTGACCCAGCAGCAAAGCTTGAGGAGGAACTCATCGTTCGTCCAACTTCAGAGACAATCATCTGGAACACATACAAGAACTGGATTCACTCTTGGCGCGATCTGCCTTTGATGTGCAACCAGTGGTGTAACGTAATGCGTTGGGAAATGCGTACTCGTCCTTTCCTCCGCACATCAGAATTCCTCTGGCAGGAAGGTCACACTGCTCACGCTACTCGCGAAGAAGCTGAGGAAGAGGCACAGAAGATGCTCGGCGTTTATGCCAAGTTTGCAGAGGAATGGATGGCAGTGCCTGTTGTTCAGGGTGTTAAGAGTGAAACAGAGCGTTTCGCAGGTGCTCTCGACACTTACACTATCGAGGCAATGATGCAAGATGGTAAGGCACTCCAGAGCGGTACATCTCACTTCCTCGGACAGAACTTCGCAAAGGCATTTGACGTAACATATCTCACAAAGGAAAACAAGCCAGAGTATGTTTGGGCAACATCTTGGGGCGTTTCTACTCGTCTTATCGGTGCGCTTATCATGACTCACTCTGACGACAACGGCCTTGTTCTTCCTCCACGCCTTGCTCCACTTCAGGTTGTCATCGTACCTATCAGCAAGGGCGAGAAGCTTCAAGCAATCACAGAAAAGCTCAACCCTGTTATCGAGAAGCTCCGCGCAGCTGGCATTACTGTCAAGTACGACGATGCTGACAACAAGCGTCCGGGCTTCAAGTTCGCTGAATACGA
Source organism: Bacteroidaceae bacterium (assembly GCA_024401275.1). GTDB lineage: Bacteria > Bacteroidota > Bacteroidia > Bacteroidales > Bacteroidaceae > Prevotella. The sequence continues at coordinate 18,799 of JAKSLJ010000030.1, forward strand.
GCTCAAGGGTGTTCCTGTACGCCTCGTTATGGGTAACCGCGACCTTGAGAACGGCACTATCGAAGTTATGCGTCGTGATACTCTCGAGAAGGAAACTCGCTCCGTAGAAGGCATCGCTGAGTATGTTATCGAGCTTCTTGAGGACATCCAGAAGAACATCTTCAACAAGGCACTCACTGCTCGCGACGAGAAGATCTATACTTGCTCCGACTACGAAGAGTTCAAGGCAAAGGTTAAGGATGGCGGTTTCTTCTTCTGCCCATGGGACGGAACAGCTGAAACAGAAGCCAAGATCAAGGAAGAAACTCAGGCAACAATCCGCTGTGTGCCTTTCCATATCCCTCAGCCAGAAAACCTCGGCGTAGATATGGTAACCGGCGCTCCAGCTAAGCAGTGGGTAATCATTGCCCGTAGCTATTAAAAAAAGGAATTAGCCGAGTTCGGCTGATCTCCTTACTCAAACCAAAGGAATTAGCCGAGTTCGGCTGAAGCTATAAAAAGGATTAGCCGAGTTCGGCTAATCCCCCAAAAACACCACTATGAGAATAAAAGAAGGTTTCAATCTGCGTAATGTCTGCGGCGAGAACATCGTTGTTGCGGAAGGCGAAGCAAACATCGACTTCACCAGCGTGATCAGCGTAAACGAAACCGCTGCATGCATTTGGAAAGCTGTCAGCGGAAAGGACTTTGACGTAAACGACATGGTAGAAGCCCTTATGGCAGAATACGAAGTTGACCGTGAAACAGCAGAAAGAGATTGCCAGCAGTTGGCTATCGATTGGAAGAAAGCCGATGTTCTTCAATAAGATTTTATATGCAATTCAAAATAGCAGAACATATTGTTGAAGTTATGTCAACCAATCCAACGGTTGACATAATTTCTCTTGTACCCTCGCTAAAGCCTTTTGTATATAATAATGTAGGGGAAGACACTGAGCCGCAGCTCTCCATCGTCATAGACAATGAAATGGAGATAGCCACCGACTATCGCGAAATTGGCGACTTCGACACTGGCAACGGCCACACAAAAGTGGAGAAGAAAGACGCTACCGGCGAGTATCAGTTTACCATCCGCAACATTGAAGAGAAGGAAGTTTGCTGGCTGAAAACCAATGCCGACTACTCCGATTGCCGCTGTCGTCTGCAAGGAAACAGCATGCTACAGTCATACGGCATAAACTCCGTACTCATGCTCTGCTACGCTTTCGCCACTGCCTCAAAGCAAACGCTGCTCATCCATGCTTCGTGCGTGAAGAAGGGCGAATATGCCTATGCCTTCATCGCAAAGAGCGGAACAGGAAAATCCACTCAGGTAAGCAATTGGCTGAAACACATTCCTGGTTGCGAGCTTCTGAACGATGACAACCCTATCGTTCGCGTCATTGACGGCAAAGCATACATCTTCGGTTCTCCATGGTCGGGCAAAACTCCATGCTATCGTAACCGCAAGGCATATCTCGGCGCTATTACCCGCATAGAGCGTGCGCAGGAAAACAAAGTAAGGAAACTTGCTCCGGTGGAAGCATTCACCTCTCTCCTACCCTCTTGCTCAACGATGAAGTGGGAAAGCAAGCTCTACAACGATGTCATGGACACCATTTCAAAGATTGTGGAAACCTCGTGCATCTACACCCTCAGCTGCCTACCTGACAGGGAATCGGCAATCGTCTGCCACAACGGTATCAGCAAGTCTTAGTGGAAACGACGCCCCATGGCATCGTTAAACAGCCGCAAAGCATCTATAGCAATTAGCCGCAAAAGCATCTATAGCAATTAGCCGAGTTCGGCTAATTGCCCCCCAAAAATAAACAAAACCAAGTGAAGAAACTAGCATTACTCATTTGCCGCATTTTGCGCAAATTTGTTCCGAAACCAAAAGGTCGCGGAACAACACCTGCGTCCACCCACCGAGCGATGCGTAACGACGTTTTTCTTCCACTTGCCGTATCATATCTCGACACGAAGGAGAGTGTCAAGATTCCGCTTAAAGGCTTCAGTATGAGGCCGTTCCTTGAAAGCGACCGCGACATCGCCGTACTCGTCAAGCCGCACGCTCCCGTACTCTATGAGCCAGTTCTCGTGGAAGCAGACATCGTAAATCCATTCACTCATCAGACGGAAAAGCGCTGGATTCTCCACAGAATAATCGAAATAAACGGCGAAAATATCACCCTGCTCGGCGATGGCAACCTATCGCCAGAACATTGCAAAGCGGCAGACATCAGAGCCTCCATAAAAGGCTTTTACAGAAAAGGGCGAAGCGAAATGGACCTCATATCTGGCAGAAAATGGAAAGTTTATTCTTTCTTCTGGGTTCGCTTGCGTCCTATTCGCCGTTACCTGTTGTTCATCCATCGAAACATTTTCGTATAACCCACCCCATTTATAATCTACGCACAACAAACAAACAAGCAATCACATGCATAAACTACTCAAAGCCATCATATTACAGCTTCTGCTAACAGTCGTCCCTGTAGCTGTTTCAGCACAAAATGATTCCATACCAGAAATGCGAATCCTAGGTGTTGTGGTTGATGAGGAAACGGGAGACAGCCTTCAGCTTGTTTCCATGCAATACAAGAAACTGAAGGAAGCTTTCACATCAAACATGATGGGCAAGTTTGACATCCCAAAGAGAGAGAAGCAATATCTTACGATCACAGCTGTCGGATATAAGGAAACCCGCATTCTCATAGGCGAAAACACTCCACAGCACATGCGAATCTCGCTGAAGCCTGATTCCAAGCACCTTAAGCAAGTGGAGGTAAAGACAAAAAAGCGCAAGTATTCCCGTAAGGAGAATCCAGCGGTAGAACTGATGCGCCGTGTCATTGCTGCCAACAAGGCAACCGACCTGAAGAAAACCCACGACTATTACAAATACACCAATTACAACAAACTCACGCTTGCTATAAACGATGTCAAGATAGCCGACATTGAGCGCGAAAAGAACAAGAATCGCCGACAGTGGCTCATCAACCAGATCATGATAAGCCCTGATAACGGAAAACCGATTCTTCCGCTCAACCTTGAGGAAACCGTCACCGAGGAAAGATACCGCAAATCAACCAACTCTGAGCGTTCCGTCATTCTCGGACAAAAGTCAGAGGGCATCAGCGACCTTATCGAAACCGGTAAGATCATGAACAAGATGGCTGACGAAATCTTCTGCGACATCGACCTTTACAAGAACCAGATAAAGATGTTGCAGTATCCGTTCACGTCTCCTATCGGCTCTTCTGCCATCGGCTTTTACCGCTACTATATCGTTGATACTCTGATGGTTGACGGCGACAAATGTATTCAGTTGGAGTTTATTCCGAACAATCAGCAAGACTTCGGTTTTCGCGGAAATCTCTATGTTCTTGCCGACTCCACACTGCATGTCCGCAAATGCGAATTGACCATACCTAAGAAAAGCGATGTCAACTGGGTGGACAATATCCACATCAACCTGGAATACGAGAAACTCCCTACCGGCGAATGGGTGCTTTCTCGCGACGACATGTTCTGCGAACTCTCCATCGTCGATTTCCTATCGAAAGCTGCGGTCATGCGAACAACGCGGCGAACCGACTATTCCTTTGCTCCCCTTCCAGACACCGATTTTGAGGGAATGGGAAAAGAACGAAAGGAGAAGGATTACAACCACCGCGACCAAGCTTTCTGGGACGAACACCGTACCGCCCTACTCTCGCCAAGTGAGCAGAATATGGGCAACTTCATGGCAGCCATGAAGAAAACAAAAGGTTTCGGCGTACTGCTTCAGGCGTTCAAGATCATAACGGAAAACTTCGTGGAATTCGGCACGGAAAAGCACCCGAGCAAGGTTGATTTCGGACCTATAAACACCGTCATTTCGCAAAACTTTGTTGACGGCCTTCGCACCCGAGCAAGCCTTGTAACAACACCTCGCCTTTCTTCCCATTTCTTCCTGAAGGGATATTATGCACACGGTTGGGACAGCAAGAAAGACTACTACCAAGTCGATGCCACATATTCGTTCAATGCGAAGGAAAACACCATGTACGAATATCCAGTGCGCGAAATCACACTGACCTCTGCCTACGACAACATGGCGCCTTCTGATCGCTTCGGTGCTCACGACAAGGACAATATCTTCACCATGCTAAAATGGAAGGGAAACGACACCCGCATCTTCTATAATGAGCATAAGGTGGCATTCCGATACGAGCAACTCGGCGGCATGGAGTATCTGTTCCATTACATGCACGAGAAGCAATCGGCTGTCGGAACTATCGACTATCCGGAAATGACACTTAGCGAGTTCAATTTCGGAATACGCTATGCTCCGGGCGAAAGCACTGTCAGCACAAAGCGCCATCGCGTAAAAACCAATAGCGACAACCCTGTTTATACACTCTCACACACTGTCGGCTTGAATGGTTTTCTTGGTGGAACGCATCACTACAACACCACCGAAGCCTCTATCTACTACCGCAAATGGCTCAACAATTGGGGCAGGATGTCCGTTTTGTTCAAGGGAGGCGTACAGTGGGAAAAGGTGCCATACATGCTGCTCCTTCAGCCACCTGCAAACACATCGTTTATCAAGCAGAAATACACATTCAGTTTGATGAACGAAATGGAGTTCCTTACCGACCGCTACGCCATGGTGGATTTTGCCTGGGATTTGAACGGTCGCATCTTCAATCGCGTGCCACTTCTCAAGCATCTGAAATGGCGTGAGTACCTGGGTTTCAGGTGTTTCTACGGAACACTTACCGAGAAGAACAAACCGACTTTCAGTTACGAGCAAGACATGATGAATCCAGGCAGCACCATACAGATTTCGTCATGGCCAGAAGGTGTCAGGATGCTCGATGAGCGCCCATATATGGAAGCCAGTGTCGGCATACACAACATCCTGAAATTCTTCCATGTAGAGTATGTACGTCGCCTCACTTACAACGAATTCAAGGATGTTAGCAAGAATGGCGTCCGCATGAAGTTTGAGATGACATTCTAACCAAAATTTGCACAAAGGGTTGACCCCTTTGTGCAATTTTCATGTTATTCGGGAGAGTTTTACAGCATGGCAAGCCATTTGTCAGTATTCACTGCTGCGCTTGCCGTGAGTGCGCCCATGAGAGCTGAGAGAAGACCGATGAGAAACTTTGTCCAGTCGAAGTTTAGTTTGTTTTCCATAAAGAAGAACCCCTCAAGCTCCCCCAAGGGGGAAGGACCCCCTAGCCCCCGAAGGGGGAACTTTTAATAGTCTTGCGGGGAGTTAGGAGGAATTTGTTTTTAAGGGTTAATGATTTGGTGATTTGTTGTAGGGCGAACATTTTGTGAGCCGCGATTCAGGTTTTATTTCCGAGCCGCGATTCAGGTTTTATTCCTGCACTACCGGCTCAGTAAACTTCGCCCTACTTTTCTGCCTTCAATCCAATTTAACATCCTTCCCTTCGGGAAGGCTTGGTTAGGCTTTTGGGGGGAGAGGCCTATTCCACAGAATACTTCTCCATCTCCTTCATGCGGATAGCTGCTGCACGCTGTGCTGCCGAGAGCTTGCCAGTGCCGCGAGCCTTGAAGGTATAGCAGCGGACCTTGTCAGGAGTAGCCTCATTGGCGGTGTCTGAAGGCTTGCAGCTTACGCCGAGTGAGAAGATGGCGAGATCCTGGAGCTTGACGGTCTTACCGTCGAGGAGAATCTCCTTGATACAGTTTACGGCATCGCAGAGAATACCGCGGATAGTTCCCTCTGAGTAAGGGGTGTTGTGCTGAGCCATGTGTGCTGCAAGGCCAGCTACATCTACCTGCTCACCGTTGACAACGCGGATGAACCACTTGCCGTTCGCACCCTCAAGGGTGCTCTTTGATTGGTACTTTTGATACTGAAGCATAATGATTGATTTAGTGATTTTCGGATTTACAATTCACCAATTTGGCTGCGCGCTATGCCGTAATGGTATTTTGCAAATCAGGGTTAATGAAAGGGTTAAGCCCCCTACCCCCCTAGGGGGAACTTTTAATAGTTGGCGGGGGTATGAAAAGGTTAAGGGTTAAGGGTTAAAGTTAAGGGGTAAAGTTTGTAGGGCGGTTAGTTGCAGGGCGAACTTTCTGTCTTCAATCCAATTAAGGCTCCCCCTTCGGGGGATGGGGGGCTTTTTCCAAAGGATTTTGAAGTGTTTTCCAAAGGATTTTGAGTCGTTTTCCTATTGCTTTCAAAAGCGGGTGCAAAGGTAGGAAAAACATCTGGCGGTCTAAAGGATTTTCGCAACTTTTTTCAAACTTTTTTCAAAAGATGTAGGGCGAGGATTTTCCGAGCCGCGATTAAGGTTTTATTCCCGCAAACGGCTCGGAAGGTTTAGCTCGGCGGCGCGAAGCGGAAAGCCAAATCCTCGCCCTACAATTGCATTACGCAACATTACACGCGAGTAGAAAAACTTAATGACTTAAAATGACTAATGACTAATGACTCGGGGTATTGGAAACGACGCCCCATAGCGTCGTTAAACTGCCGCAAAACATATATTGTTCATATACAGCTTTCATATTCGCTTCCTAACGACGCCATGGGGCGTCGTTTCCAACTTCATTCTCAATTACCCTGGTCATTAGTCATTAGTCATTTTCGGTCATTAAGAAAAATTCACTTCCTGAAACAATGAACATCGAGAATAACCTGGAAACCTTCGTGCGCCTCTGGCGAAAGCTGGTGCGCACACGAAGGGTGCTCCTGCAACAGAACAAGCGCTTCTGCATACGCCGCATACTGCAAGCTTGGCTGCCGCTTTGGGCAAGCGACCGACGCATCGCCTCCATCTGCCAGAAGAGTGAACAATGCGGCTACGACTTCCTGCCGCCGCCAGCAATAGAGCCGCTGTTGCACCGTGAATTTCTTCGCGCCTTCGTCAGCGAATACCTCGACATAGGCATGCGTGCCGTCAACCTGAAAGCCCTGGACAAGGCTTACAGCGAGGTCTTTCCGCACTCACCGCCAATCAATGCGGCGAAGAAGAAAATCATAGGGCAATACGCAAAAAATGCAACAATTAGGCAAAACCCACCTTGCGAAATGTTATAAAATGTACTGTTTTTCAAAAAAAATCGCAAAAAACTTTCTTAATTGCTTACAATATTTCTAACTTTGCACGATTATTCTTTACAATTTGTCAAGACTTACAACATAATTGAAGTATAATAATTAAACATAAAACAATAAACAATGAAACATTTTACTCTATTTGTCATGTCTTTGCTCCTCACTGTTGGAGCCAAGGCACAAACAATCCTCTATGAGGATTTTGAGACAGAAGCCACAGAGTATTGCTCAGAACCCGTTGCCACAGATCCAGGATGGACAGTCATCAACGGTTCGTCTGACGGCTTGCAATACAACTGGCACAACTACTACACAGAAAAGGGACACAACACTGGATCAAAGCACGTAGCTTGCGTTGACGCTAAGACATACGAAGCTGCAGGTGTAGGTCTTGGTCCTCGTGAGGAGATTCTCCTTTCACCGGAAATTGACCTCAACGGCACTTACCAGTTGAGCTTCGACTGGAGTGCAGGTCCTATGGCTTGGATGGACAAGAGCCGATACGACCTTCAGGTTCGCGTGGTGGTTGACGGTGACATGAGCAACGCTGAGACAATCTTCTCTATCCAGAACAACCAGATACTGAAGCTCAGTGGTGTTGATCCAAGTTCAATAGGCACATGGGATGCCCACAGCTCAAAGGTAGGCCTTGAGGATTGGAAAGGTCAGAAAGTAAAGCTCGCTTTCGTCTATAAGATGATGAACGTGACAGGTAACCAGGTTTGCCTTGATAACGTAAGAGTAAAGAAGTATTCTCCTGAGACAGGTCCTCGCGCCACTGTTTCACTCACAAACTACGTCTTCCCAGAAATGTACATTGGCGAGAAGTATTACTCAGAAGTTATCAAGCTCACTAATGCAGGTCTTGACGGTTTGAAGATCACAAGCGTAGATTGCCCATCAGGTTTGGCTCTTAACATTGATCCTGCTACAGTAAACCTTGCTTCAAAGGAATACGTAAACTTCCAGCTTTGCTACACAGCAAGCTTGTTCTCTCCAGCAAGCGGCACTGTCGTGCTGCACACTACTGGCGGTGATGTTTCAATCAGCTTCACAGCTTCAAAACAAGCCATTGAAGACGGCTACGTAATAGAAAACTTCGAAAACGGTGTTCCTCCAACAGGATGGAAGAGCAAGGGTTGGGAGCGTAACTTGACAGCCATCGAAGGTGACTACTCAGCTTGGGCAAGCGGTGGTTATTCTACAGCTTACCTCACTTCACCACGACTGAACGTGAAGAGTGGCGACAAGCTTTCATTCACTTACTATAACGACTTCACCAACGGCGACGAGGGCGAATGTCAGTACAACGACTTCTCTGTAGAAGTGAGCTACGACGGCGGTGCATCTTGGCAAGAAATGTGGCTCTTTGACTACCAGCTGAGAACCATCCTCGAAACTCTCACTCTCAACTTCACACAGACAAGCGACAACACATACGTAAGATGGAAGAACACAGCCGTAGAAATCACTGACGAAGGTGCAGAGCCTTATTCAAGTGTTACCATTGACCGCGTTATCCTTCCTGAATACTATGGTGCCACTCTCGCTCCAAATGCTCCTGAACTCGTTTCTCCTGCAGATGGTACAGAAGAGGTTCTCTGCCGCAACATTGAACTCACATGGAAGCCAGTACTCTTCGCCGATGGCTATCGCGTATATGTTAAAGGTAATGGCAAGTACCTTGTGAATGGCGTTGACGCAGGTGATGCTTTGTCATACACTATCGCTCGCGCTGACTACGAGACAACTTACACATGGAAGGTTGTTCCTTACAACTCATACGGTTCAGCTACAGATGTTCCAGAATGGACATTCACTACTCAGAAGGATGCCACAACAAGCATCTTCCCTTACACTGAGGACTTCAGCAAGTGTGGCACAGGTCTTCCTACAGGATGGACTTCTAGCAACACTTCAAACTATGGTGCTAACCGCAACTGGAGCACTAATACAAGCAAGTATTGGGGTGATGAGCCAGGTTCTCTCTACAGCATGTGGCTCTCTACTGGCCAGGAAGCTTCTGTAACAACACAAGAATTCAAGCTCCCTGCAAGCGGAAACTATAAGATCTCATTCGTTTGGGGTAACAATCACCCAGCTTCACTCAAGATGGACGAGTCAGATCTCCACCGCAACTCAACACCAGCTGGCGGCAACAACGGCTTCGCTGAGATTGTGTTTGAGGTTATCGCTGACGGTGTAGCTCATAAGGTTGGCTATATTTCAGAACCAAAGATTGACGACGACTACAACTTCTGGACACCAGAATCATTCGACATCTCTGAATTTGCAGGTCAGACAGTTCAGTTCCGTTGGACACACCGCGCACTCAGCGGTCGCGACAATGGTGCAGGCCTTGACAACATTCTCATCGAGATGATCGAAGGTAATAAAGCTGCATTCAACCAGGAAGAGTGGAATGCTGGTAAGGTTAACTACAACAAGTCAACTTCTACAGCAACTGTCTTCACTCTCCTCAACAAGGGTAGCCAGTCACTCACAGTAGAAAGCGCTACATTCGCAACAGAAAACTTCTCTACTTCACTCAAGGCAGGCGACGTCATTGCTGTTGACGGCGGCATTGAGTTTACAATGCAGTTCGACGCTCTCACAAGCGCAAGCAGCATTGACGATGAACTCACAGTAAACTTCGAGGGTGGCTATAGCGTGACTCTCCCTGTTCATGGTGAGGCGCTCGCAGAGGATGTTCTCTACTATGCATTTGAGAAGAACGCTCTTGACTACAACTGGAAGGAAGACTTCACACTCATCGATGTTGACCGTCAGGCAACTCTCAACCTCTCTTCTTACTGGATTCAGTATGACCTTAAGGGTGCTCCATTCGCATTCGCTCAGGGTTACGACTCAGAGATGTACCACATCATGAAGCCTACATCTGGCGACGGCGCTCTCATCGCAGCTTCTACAGCTTCAGACGTAGCAGAATCAGAAGACTGGATTGTCAGCAAGGCTATCAGCATAAACAGCAATTCTACATTCGACTTCATGGCTCGCAACTACGAGTCGCTCGAAAGTGTTCTCCCTAACCCACGTCACCGCATTGAGGTTCTCGTAAGCACAACAAGCGCTACTGACCGCAAGTCGTTTGAGACAGTGATGAAGGGTCAGGAGATTCCTTTCCTCACAAGCGGAGCATGGCAGGCTTACAGCGTAGATCTCAGCAAATATGCTGGAAAGAAAGTTTACGTTGCACTGAAGCACTACACTGTCGGCGGCGGTTTGCTTGCTTTCTTTGATGACTTCACATTCAACCATGTTGGTGAATCTTCTACAAGCATCAATGCAGCTTCACTCGACCTTGACAACGCAACAATCTACACCATCAACGGTGTTATGGTTGGCAAGGGCAACAAGCTGAACTCTCTCGGTCATGGCATGTACATCATCAAGACAGACAAGGGTCAGAAGAAGATTACAGTAAAATAAAACTATTAACGAGAAGGGCATTTGGCGATGAAACGAAAGCATCGCCAATGCTCTTCTTCTGCTATTAAACTAGCAAAACTAAACTTCGAAAGAAAAGTGAGGAAAACCATTTTCATAATAATGCTCATGCTGATTCCGGTTTTGGCATCGGCACAGACAAGAGACAAGAAACTGACCGTTCACGCCACAACAGAAACTGGCGAAGATCTGGAAGGTCAGTTGGTGAGCGTTTTGCACACCGCGTATCAGATTTCCTATGGCACTCAGCGACTGGATGCTACGGGAACACTTAGCTTGAAAGTTTATGAGGGAGAACACCTCATCACTATACAGCGTCCTGGATATGAGGATGCCACAAAGACAGTTATGGTGAACACTGACACAGAGGTTACGCTTAACCTTGTGGAGAAAGTGCGTTCGCCATACGCATTGAAAACGCAGCACTCACATGATGCGTTCACAGGAAACAACACTATCAACCTTGCATGGAACGAGGAGGCACCGGTTTTTGCTGACGACTTTGAATCGTACGAACCTTTCTCCATCAACTTCTCTCCATGGACAGGTATTGACAACGACCACGAAACAGCAGCTGCACTTATTGGCGATTATCCAAATCGTGGTGCAATGCAGTATGCACAAATCATAAATCCGCTTACCGTAGAGCCAACATGGTGGTATGAATATGAAGTGCTGCGCCCACGTAGCGGAAAGCAATATGTAGGCTTCACACGCACGATGTCAGGCAATGCCAACGACGATTGGCTCATTTCTCCTGTTCTTACAATCGGTACGGAGAATGTTCTCTCGTTCAGGGCAAAGGCGGCTGATAAATATCCTGAGCGCTTTCAGGTGTATGCCACTACAGTCATAGACAATCCTCAGCCATCTGATTTCAAGATGATAAGCGAAGGAAATTACGAAACTGTTGATTATACGTATTGGCATGAGATGACTTACAACCTTACGGAGTATGCGGGAAAGCAGATGCGCTTTGCCATTCATTATATAGGTGAATACAATCGTTTCGGCAACTTCATGCTTATGGTGGATGATGTTTTCGTAGGACAGCGAAACGATATTACTCAAAGCAATCCTAACGAAAAGTTCATCATTTATCTTGACGGCGCAGAAATTGGCGAAACATACAACTATAACTATGCCATTGAGAATGTGCCTGCAGGTCATCATGTCATTGGCATAAAGGCGAAATACGTGGTTGCTGAGACAGACATCGTAACGACAGAGGTTGACATTGACGGCAGCAATTATGTTAATGTAACATTGAAAGCTGTAGCGGAAAGTATTCTCCAGCCAAAGGATTTGCAACTTACCATACTCAACAAACTCACAGCAGAAAGCATTATCTGCAAGACAGACAACGACTGCAAGATATCAATCCCTTCACTTCCAAAGGGCGAATACATCATTACCAATGAAGAAGGTGCCTACGAAGCTATAAGCCAGAACGTTAGCATAAACGGAGATGACGAAATAGAGATAAATCTTACTGACAACAAAATAACTCCTTTCAACATTACCGTCAGCGAAAACAGCGAGGAAGGCAGCACTATCGCCCGTTGGAACCAGAAGCTTTCGTTTACTGACAGTTTTGAGGATTATGAAGACTTTGCCACAGGAGAATTTGGCGGTTGGACATCTCTCGACCTTGACCAAATGCCTGTTTATCCTATAGGTCTTGGCAATGCTCAAACAATTGTCAGCTTCCCTGGTTCTGGCACACCGGCTAATCCGCTGCCAGTAGCTCCTATCGTGTTCAATCCAAATACGACGAAGCCGGCTATGCTTCCTACCGACAAGGCGATGCAAGCTCCTACGGGTGACAAGCAGATCATCTTCTTCTCGCCACAGAGAGGAAAAGCCGACAAATGGCTCATCTCACCAGAGATTGAAATCCACGACAATTATACTATTGAGTTTACGGCTAAGGCTTATTCCATGTATCCTGAATCCATGGAGATTTGCGTAAATACTAAGGATGCCGACACGAAGAACTTCAAGGTTATTGCCGTGATTGACGAACTTGAGGAAGGCGAATGGGTAAGATACAAGGCAGATCTTAAAGCTTATGCCGGTCAGAACATCCGCATTGCCCTTCACTACACTTCTTACGACGCATTCTTCGCACAGGTTGACGACATCACTATAGGCAACGAGAATGGAACAGCGGAAATAGTTGATTTCGGAAATGTCATCAATTTCGAGATTTCGCTCGACGGAAAACCTTACGCCGTTGTAGAAGAGCCTTTCGTTGAACTTTCCGACTTGACCACCGGTTCTCATACTATTGGCGTAAAGGCAATCTACAAGAGCGGTGCCTCTGAAGAAGCATTCTATACTTTCAATGCTACTACAGGCATTAGTGCGGTTACACTGAATCCGATTTCAGGTAATGTCTATAACATTATGGGACAGAAGATTACGCATAAGAATGCCATGCCTGGTATCTATATCCGTAATGGTAAGAAGCTACTTGTGAAGTAAGACATAGTTGTAATTAGTAAATCATACATCAAAAATCATAAATCATAAATGGTATGATGAAAAGAATATTTCTTATTACCGCGATTTGCATTCTGCAATCTGCATTCTGCATTACATTCGCTCAGTCAGGCCTTGGAGAAATGCAGCGTGGAGTAGGACAAACCTCCGGCGACAAAATAACCGAGAAGAACGTTGCTATTGGCAAGGAAGGAACTTATAAGCTTGCCGCAATGTTGACTGCCGACGACTTGAAACCATACGTTGGATGCGAAATTGTCGGTATTCGCTTTGCTTTAGGCATGGACATGCAGCGCTCAAGCATTTTCCTGAACACTATTTCCAACAACGAGATAAACGACCCCGTCATTTCACAGACGACTCGCTACCCAAGTGCAGGTTGGAACAACATTTTCTTCAATAGCGGAAAGAAATACACCATCACTGGCGAAGAAGACCTTCTCTTCGGATACGAATACACAGAAACCGCTGCTATGGTGGCTAACGACGAAGGTGCCATCTGCATAAATGGAGATAACACTTCGGGCAACGGATTCTATCTCTATGGAAATTTCGGACAGGGCGATGGATGGTACAGCAGTGAAACGGGAAATCTTTGTGTCCAGCTTATCGTTGACATCAGCAATATGCCGGCTCACGACATTCAGTACACCACATTCACTGCCGGTCACAAGTACAAAACAGCAGATGAAGGCGTTGACTTCCTCTGTGGTTTCAGCAATGCTGGTAGAGACAACATTGAAACTGTAGATTTCTCTTTCCTCATTGATAATGAACAGATTGGAGATTATCATTGCGTGAACACAAAGAGCGAAAATGCCATAACAATTGACTATCGTGTAGATTTCCCGGAACCTCTTTCTGTTGGCGAACATAATTTCACGATTGTGCTTGAAAAAATCAATGGCAAAGATGTTGACATCGTCAGAACTGTGGGCGAGGATTTCGTTGTTTATGATGGTACTCTCGGACGTCAGAAGCATTATGTTGAGCAGTATATGAGCCAGAAATCCACTTACTCTCAATACACGGACAAAATCATGTCTGAGGTTGCCGATAACAGTAAGGTATGCTTGGTAAACATGTACAATGCAGACGGAACTCTTGCCGTGCCAGAAGCAGCGAAATACATCTCGCGCTATGCTTACGACTTCCCTTGCTTCACTGTTGACCGCTCTTATTTCCCTGGTGAGCAATATGTAGCTTATGATGTAAACTACTATGCTCAGGTTGTCCCAGACATCATGATTGGCGTTATAGGAGAGATTGTTGCTGAGCAAGACCTTTATCCTGCTTTCGCAACCGTAGAGATTGCTCCTGAATATGATGCAACTTCACGCGCCCTCAACATTGAGGTTTCAGGAGATCTCATTGAAGGCGCAAAGGCTCTTATGGGCAACAATGCCGTGCTTACTGTCATGCTTACAGAGAACAAAGTAGCTGCATCACAAATAGTTACTGACAAGACAGGCAGAAACAAAACAAATACAAGCTACGTTCACAATCATGTGCTCCGCAAGTTCGTAAGCGATGCTGACGGAGATGCCATTGACCTCAGTGGCAATTCTTACAAGAAGAACTACAGCATCACTCTTCCTAAGAATATTAAAGCCGAGAATGTAGAGATTGTTGCCATCGTTAGCCGTGGCGTAGATGAGGACGCTTTCAGCATCAACAACTACGACGTTACAAACTGCAACAGCGTCAAGCTCGAAAGCTACATTACAGGCATCAAGAATGTAAACTCTGACTTTGACCTTGAAACCTCAAAATCTCAGGACATCATCTACAACCTTAACGGCCAGCGTATTCTCGCGCCTCGACATGGAGCAAGCGAAGGCTTTAAAGGCATTGTCATCAGAGGCGGTAAAAAGTTTGTAACAAAATAAACAACACAAAATCAATATTGTAAAACCCAATACTAAAAACAAACATTATGAAGATTACAAAGATCTATTTGTCATGCATGTTGGCATTCGGCGCTATTGCAGCCAATGCCCAATCGTTGCAGGTTACAGTTTGCGATGGTACTGAGTATAGTGCCACAGTGCCTTTCTATGGCTTTGCAAATATGGACGGCGACCAAACCTCACAGATGATTTATCCTGCTTCAGAGCTCAGCGATCTCGAAGGCAAGATCATCAAGGGAATGATTTTCTATCCAAGAGACATCGTCGATTGGAATACCACGAACACTTGGTCAATGGCAGAGGTTGAGCAAGCTGCTTTCCCAAGCAAAGCCATCATGAGCGTTACGGCAACAGAGGTGGCAAAGGCTGTAGGTGAATATGATAAGGATTCACAAACATGGACAATCGAGTTCGACACTCCATACACTTACGCAGGTGGAAACCTTCTTCTTCAGGGTGTCATGCCAAAAGACTACAATGGCAACAAGACATTCTTCGGTGCAAAGCAGGCAGCTGTAAGCAGTGTTGTTTATTACAACGACATGGGTTTCGGCTACGAGACAACAGGCGAAAAATTCCTTCCAAAGGTAACTTTCATCTGCGAAGAAGCAGTGCCACAACTTGAACTTGGTGCTGTTGTTCTCAACGAGCCTTTTGAAAGCTACACTGACGCATTCTCTACTACAGCAGTTGGCGAATGGACTTACATCGACAAAGATGGTTGGTCAACATACGCTAATCCTAACATGACAGCCCTTCCTCATGCTGGCGAAGCACAGGCATACCAGCTCATTGACACAGGTGACAGCCGCTACAAGGCTTACTATCGTGCACATGGCGGTTCAAAGTTCCTTATGGCTATGGGTGCAAAGGATGGCATCGTAAACGACGACTGGCTCATTTCCCCTGCTCTTGACCTCAAATATGGTGGAAGACTTTCATTCTGGGCAATGGGAGCAACTGGTTACGCTTCGTTCCAAGTATTGGCTTCAACTACAGACACAAACATCGAAAGCTTCACTCAGATTGGTGAAACATATACAAAGCTCGGTGGCAGCTGGAATCAGTACAGCGTTGAACTGCCAGAGGGAACAAAGTACTTTGCAATTCGCAACGTAACAGATTGCGGAGGTTGGCTTGCCATTCCTTTCAGCGTTGACGACATCCTGGTCAACGAGTATGTGGCAGCAACTGCTATCAATAAGGCAACTGCCTCACAATCACAAAACCGTGCAGCCGCTAATGCCTATGGCGTTAACGGACAATCTGTAGCCAAGGATTACAAGGGCATCATCATTAGCAACGGTCGCAAGTACATTGCAAAGTAATTGTAACTCAGTAAATTGTACATGCTAAATTGTAAATCCATTAGATGAACATACTCAAATCCACATCAATGCTGACTGCTGCCTTGGCAGTCAGCACTTTTGTATCAGCACAGACAGTTGTTGATGCAAGCACTATATCTCTTACAGAACGTCGCGGTTGGTATTACTCTACAGAATGTCCTGTCAATCTTAATGTGGAGCACGACAAAGTGCAAAGTGAGAAGATGCGATTGGAGTTCTTTGGTTGGAGCCCGGAGAATGACTATCCGTTTACTTTGCAGTTCCCGACAGAGAAGTCATACGGACGTTGCATCCTTCAGTACACGATGTCAGGTTCTCCACGTCCTGCCGACTGGGATCAGCTTACCGAGATCCAGGTCTTCAATCCCAAGGATGGACTTTGGTATGAGATATCTCGTGTCGTAACTCCGTATGGCGGTAGCTTCAATACTTTTTGGAGCAAGAACTATTACTTTGATGTAACGGAGTTCCTTCCACTTCTCCAGAATCCTGAAGGCACAAACTTCCGAATCTACTACGGTGGTTTTGATGCTACGGAAAAGAAGGCTCATGCGGCTACTCTCACTTTCCACCTTTATGAAGGCACTCCATCTGATGGCCCTGTTGTCTTCACAGCACAGGTTTACGACTCTTTCCGCAATGGCAACAATGGCTATCGCGCTTGGGCTTACGGAGTTCCAGGACATAGCATAGAGGCAGATGAGCGTTTGGGCAAGCGAGAGATAGACATTCCAGAGAACGTACATTCCGGCTGGCTTCGCGTATGCTTCACAGGTCATGGTCAAGAAGCAATAAATGAGGCAGGCGACGGTTATGCCACAGTCATTCCTTATTTCCCAAACAGGAAAGGTTATCAAGTCAACAACCCTGCGGAGTTCGACATGAATACATACGAAATCAAACTTCATGGGGAAACTGCCGAACAGACAGGAACGATATGGGAAGAAAACACCAATAACTATTCCCAAGCTGGAACCTACAAATACAACCGTGCTGGCTGGGGGCCAGGAAAACCTGCCAACGTACATTGGTGGTATGTGGAGAATCTTCCTGCCGGTGGCAAATGGAATATTGACATTGACTTGGAAGAGTATGTTTCAAACCGTACAGCTCCAAATGCGGCTTATGTAGCAAACTATTACGTATCGGCAACACTCTTCGGATTGGAACAAACTTCAGCTGGTATTAAGGAACTTGTCACAACTCCTTCAACTGAAAAAGACACTTTCAAGGATCTAACAGGAAGAACAGTCATTAATCCAGAGCCAAACCACATTTATATCCATAACAACAAGAAGATTATCTACGGAAAATAAACTCCAAGAACTCCACGGATAGCAATAAAAAACTCCCACGAAACATCTATATTCAGATTTGTTTTCGTGGGAGTTTTTGTATGTATTATAATATTTCCTCCAAAGATTTCCTCAATCGGATTTGTGCTTCGCATCCCTTCGGGACTCCCTGACGGTCGCGACTACGCTGACGCTAGTTCTAGCCGTTAGGCCATAAAATAAATATCTACAAGATTTTTTTCTCTGCGTTTAGAATCTTCTTGCCGTTCTTTATGATGATGCCATTATAGCCGCTGCCTGGCGCAACACGCTGACCTGCGAGGTTGTAGCAATTCTGCATTCGGCTATCTGCATTCGGCATAACTTCGACATTCTCAATTCCCGCAGAACCATCATAGCTTACCCAAGCAATATTGTACATGCCAAGAGCAGCTGGCATATCAGCATCCAGCTGTGCTGCAGTACACCAATCACCCATCTTAAGCGTCTTGTCTGCAATACCACTAGGAAGATAATATGGCTTCACAATCATAGTCGAAGTCTTTACCTTCTTTATAGGAGCGAGGCAGAAGTATGAGCGGATAACCTGATTGCCATCATCGTCAATGCAGAAATCATCGCCAACTCGGAAGCTGATGTATGCAGGACCTTCCACGGTAATAGGCTTGTCAAGCACAAAGTTGCGTGGCTCTGCCGAAGTACCTCCAACACCTGTTGTACCGAATGATTTTGCGAATGTAGAGGTTGTTTTACCGTAGATATGGTTCTCATCTGGCTTACCGTCCTTTTCTGCATACACAATAACCTCAAGAGGAACGTTCTGCTGAGTTTGCCACATGTCTGTACGCAAGTTATACTCTGTGAGGAACACGTTCAATGTGTTGATGTTCATCGTCACGCCCTCTGGGAATGCGTAGCGCTCAGCAAACTCTCGATAAAGATGGTTAGGACCTGTCACATAGTCATAGTCAAGGTCTGTCTTGAAGCAAGGCACAGTTCCACGTTGTATGAGTTCGTCTGTCAAACCATCGTATGTTGTTACGCCGTAACTTGTCATGCCCTTTGCGGCAAGTTCGTCTGTTGATTCCACGTTAATCTCGTGGCTTGCCTTGACAGTACCGGTTTCGTTTATTGCGTTGAGAGTGATGGTGTATTTGCCGGAACCGTCGAAAGTTATCGTAGGTTCTGCAGCAGTATCGTCGCTGAACTTGACATTCGGATTGCTGCATTCCCATTTGTATGAAGTGGCTTTCTCGGATACATTGTCAAGTTTCACCTTCTGACCAGGAGAAGTGAGCAAGGCACCTGTAGATATGTTGTAGATGTGAGGCAGAGCAAATGCAGCCTTTGGCAGGTCAACCATCCAAGCGGCAATGATGCTAAAGTCGTCTATGGCAACAAATGTTGTACGGCGATCAGGGCTTGTCACGTTCCATCCGAAATAGTAATTGCCGCTTTCCTCAGGAGTAAACTCAAACTTCATCTCTTGCCAATCGCCAACCGTTGCCTCAGATGTAGTGTGCAGTACCTGCTGATCCTTGATGTCCTGGGTGGTTCCTACAGTGAATGAAACTGTAGAAGGGCCATTACTGTCGTTGTGTAGCCAGTATGAACCAGAGTATTTAACGCCGCCTTCCAATGTGAACGCACAGGTGTTCATCCAGTCGTTACGGGCAACGAGGGTTTGATACTTGTTGATATCAATGCTTATGGCGTAGTATTTTCCGCTATGAGCAGGCAGTGTGTACCACGACAATGTATAGAAAGGCTGATCGCCAGAAGTCGCCCATCCTATAGGGAGATAGGATGTTCTGTCATAGTGACCGCCTTCAAAGTCTTCTATATAAGCATCATTGTCTTGTGCTATTGCCATCATTGAGATGATGAGCATAGAGGCAATCATATAAAGTCTTTTCATATTTGTTTTTGCACTTAGTGTTTAGTGTTAATATATGCCTTGCCATTCTTGATCACGATGCCTTTATGGCTGCCGTTTACGCGCTGACCAGCGAGATTGTAGTAATTCTGCATTCTGCAATCTGCATTCTGCATTTCAGTCAAGTTCTTGATTGCAGCTGAAGCATTATCTATACCAATCTTCTTTGCAGCCATGATTTCGCCAGAACCTTGTTCCATGAGCAGAATCACTACGTGGAGGTTCTGTGCGTTTTCAAACTCTTTTGGCATAGGTACAGCGAAACCACATGTGTATGTTTCGCCAGCAGCAACGGCACCGCTGAGAAGTCCTGGCACTCCATAGCGCAGACTTCCTTCGCGAGCAACGTCATTGAAAGTACGTACCCACCAGAAAGGAAGGTCAGGAAGCCCAAGTTCCTGGAACCACTTGAAGCACTCGTAGTTGCCAGAGTAGATGTTGCGCTGCTTGCCAACAAGTCCGTCTTCCGTTACTACATAACCAACGGTGTAATGGCTGATGTCGCTTATCTCGGAAAGGAATGTCACTTCCGTAGCAACATCTATTGAAAGCTCGTCTTCCGAAATGTTTGCACTACCGCCTACGACAGCTTCTGCCGGTTGGCTTGCAATGTTCGAAACAACGGTGCGAATGCCATTCTTGCCTGCAAGGAAGTCAGCTTCACTTCCATAGAATGGATCGCCCTCAAAGACGCGGTTTACGAAGCAGTTTGGAATCTTGAACATTGCTTCACGCTGAGCAGCGTAATCCTGGCAGTGCCATGGGTCGTAATTCCACCAGTTCTCAGGTAATCCTGTCTGACCATAATGGGCATCAATAAGAATGAACTGATCGCCATATTCCTTCTGAAGTTCCTCAATGCTGCGGATAGCATATGGCTCATCACTCTGATAGAGGGCAGCGAAGTTTTCCATAACGACAACGCGCTTGTTCTCGTTTGCATTGTTGAGCACGACAGCAATACCGGTAAACTCGTTGCCGTCTGTGAAGGTATCCTCTACCCCATTTACCTTCTTCACTCTGAGAGTCAGGTCATAGAGCTTAGCCTCCTCTGGCATCTTCACGTCAAACGTTACAGGAACGACTGCACCGTAAGGCATGGCGTTGGCACCGGCGTCAATGGAGAATGTGCCTGTCTTGCCGTCTATCTCATATTCGAACTCAACGGTAGTGACCTTGTTTCTTCCGTAGTTGCCGAACTTAGCTTCCACAGTAGCTGTCTCGCCGCTCTTCGCGCGTGTACTTATTATATCTGTTACACTGACGTCGTTCATCTGAAGTCCTTTGGCACTTCCCTCAGCTTCCACTGTCTGCAGCTCAAAGATGTAAGCACCGTTGCCAGTGAAGTCTTGCCACTCACTCATCTCATCAGGACAGAAGAACCAGTGTCCTTCCGTGTATGCAGGAGAACAAACGTATGCGTGGATACCGTTGTATTCTTCACGGAGCTGAAGGTCATGACCGACATAGATAGGTTCGCCATCAAGAACATAGTCGCAAGGGATGTCAATAGGGCTTTCGTAGTCGATAACAGTAGAAGAACCGTCTTCGCCGTAGATTATTTCGTCTGCGTTCGGGTCAACGAGTCTTCCAAACTCGTCTGCTATGCATGTCTTCGACCAAAGGTCAGGACCGTCAAGGCTCTTGCGAATCCATATCTTAGCCTCACTAACTCCCTGCCAGTAGATGGCAGTAGTGATGGCTTTCACCTTTCTACCTCGGAATCTCTTTGCAATCTCCTTGTTGAAATAAGCAGCATTGCGCACAAGACCGCCTTCCTGAATTCCGTCGGCGGAATTAAGAACACCCATATAGCCGGCAGCACCGAGCGGGATGTTAGTCATCACGCTGGCATTGAGTGTCGTCATGTCTCCCAGAGCACGCTGGATCACCATAGGCTTCTTGTCGCCCATCGCATTCGCTACCGTGAGAGAAAGACAGAACAATAATAGTAATGTAAGTTTTTTCTTCATGTTGTATTGTAGGTTTTAATTAAAGTCTTACTTTTGATTTTTGCTAAAATCTTTTAAGTTGTGCAAAAATAGATAAAATAAATTCAAAATGCAAATATTTTGAGCCCTTTAGATAGAAATTCGTTAGTTATTTTTGCGTTTTCGTGAAAAAAAGTAAAGAATTGTTCCGTATTTCCTTAACTTTTGTTAATTTTGCGCACTAAAATAAGAAGGGTATTCCATACATATCCGCTAACTAGACATTATTAACTCAATTTATAACTTAATTTTTTTCAAAACAAATGAAACGTTTACTTTTTCTCATGCAGATGCTCATCGCATTTGCAGCTGGAGTTTCAGCACAGGAAGTAGTAGCAACGTTCGATTTTGTTGCAAACCCTTGGGAACATGCTCAGGGGTTTGGTTCTCAGGGGCAGGATTCCTATGACCAGGGCAACATAACCGAACCTCTTGTTGCTCCCGACTATGCAGCAACACTGGCATTTGACAACACTGGAGCATCTACTCCGGCTCGTTTCTGGAACAGCACAGGTCAGGTGCGTGTGTATTCTGGTGCAAAAGCAACAATTACTGCACCTACAGGCAAGGCAATCAGCAAGATTGCTGTTACTGCCACAGCTTCAAACTACCTGGGAACTCCAGAACCTTTCATAGCAGATGGTTCTGTAGCAACTGCAACTCTTGCCGAGGCTGTTGAATCCTACACTTTTACAGCTAACGCTAACGCTCGTTGGACAAAGATTGAGGTGACATTGGTACCTGCAACAAGCGGTGGTGGAGAGGATCCTGCCCCTTCTCCTACAGGTTCTATTGAAATCAGCAAAAGCAATTCAGCTTCAACAGGATTCCCAATTTCCGCAGGTGCTGATGCTGCAAGCCAGAAGGCTCAATTCATTTATCCAGCTTCTATGCTGACTGACTTGGTCGGTAAAGAGATTACAGAAATCAAGCTTCACCTTAGCGATGCTGGTTCTATCCAGTCATCAGGCGCAACAGAAGTAATCAACCTTGCTGAGGTTGATGCAACTGCATTCTCTTCAGCTGCATTCCTTACTGCAGACTTCACAAATGTTTACAACGCTACAGCTCAGACAGTAAATGGTTCAAAGGAATGGGTGTTCACACTCTCTTCACCATATGTCTATGAAGGTGGAAACCTCCTCGTACAGATGGAAACCAACAATCCTTCAGGTATGTTGGGTAGTCCAAATTTCTATGGAACAACTCAGTCAGGAAATGTAGGCTATATTAGTTATACAGAATTTGGTTACTCGGAATCTAAATTGAGTAAGTACCTCCCAATGATGACTGTCACTTATCAGGAGGCAGTAACTCCAGATCCAGAAGATCCTTCTGAGCCTACTGTTGCTACATTCGACTTCTACAACAACCCATGGGGTAAATCTTTCGGAAATTGTCCTGATGATACATTTACTGCAAGTGATGGTGCTACCACTATTTCATTTATCCCAGGCGGAACAAGCACATACACAATTCAGTACAAGATGACTGATAACCAACTACGTGTATACAAGGATGATAAGATTGTTATTAAAGCACCTGCAGGTAAGGCAATATCTCAGTTGGATTTTGTTTACGCAAGTTCTTATGATGGTGGCTTAGGTTCTTCTATTAAACTTGATGAACCTGCAGCAACTCAGACTCTCACGCTTACAGGTAATGCTCGTTGGACAAAAATTGACGTAACTCTCGTTCCTGGTAGCGATGATGCTGGTGGCGACGCTGGTGGCTTTGAAATCCCGGAAGGTTATGCAGAAACTGCAAACTACACTTATAACTTTGACGATTTGAAGACAAAGTCTTTAAACGGAAGTAGTGGTGTTGATCCTTCACAGTTGGCTCTAGGTTGGGGATATGCAAGTCAGCAGACAACACCTGGTGGCTTCTTTGGTTACAGCACATACACTTATCACTCAGGTAAAGCTCCGTATCTCGCTAACAAGAGTGCTGAGCCTCTACTTGACTATTTCGTAACCCCTGCTGTTAAGGGTGCTGTTAAGTTGTTCGTAAGGAATTACTCTACATCATCTTCCTATGATGGCAAGCAGTATCTTAAGTTCTACAAGGTAACAAAGAATGAGGATGGCACATTCACTGCTCCTGCAGCTGATGCAGAGCCTTTCTTCACAAAGGAGTTCACTCTGTCGGAATCATCATGGGCAGAGCTTGAGATTGCAAATCTTGAGGATTACGAGTACATCGCATTCACAGGTAGCTACTGCTACTTCGATGACTTTTCTGCAGAGTATGCTGTTATGCCAGAGAACCCTGCACTCCAAGTTATTGAGATGACAACAGAAGTGGCTCAGGGGGGCAATATCTATGCTGATGAAACAGGTAAGGGTACATGGACTGGTTCTATCAAGGTTAAGAACACTGGTAATGTTGATCTTGTAGCAGGTCGTACCAACTACTCAGTAACAGTTACTTCACAGTCAACAAGTTCTGTTACTATTCCAGAAACAATCATTCCTATTTCTGTAGATCTTGCACAAGGCGAAGAAACAGAAATTCCTCTTGAAATTGAGTGTCAGATCGTTGATCTCTCAAAGGATGGATGGACTGCTATCCGTGCTACATCTAATATCATAGAGTATGGCTTGAAAAACACTGACACTAAGTATTACAAGCAGTCTCCTTGGTTCTATGTTAAGAACTATTCTCCAAAAATCTCTGTAAAGGAGGGTGTTGTTGGTGCTCTTGACTCATACGTTCTTCCATTCGGCTTGGTTTCTGGTTCAGGATCAAAGACTGTAACAATTACGAACGATGGTGGTTCTGACGCTGTAATCACAGCTATTGAGACAACAATCCCTGAGGGATTCTCACACAACGCAGAACTTCCTCTCACAATCGCTAAGGGTGAGACAGCTGACGTTGTTCTTACTATTGGCGGTGCAGAAGGCTACAAGGAAGGAACAGTAACAATCACTTACGGTAATGGTCTTACATTCACTACAAAGAAACTCTCTGCTACTATAATCGCAGAAGGCACATACCTTGAGACATTTGGCACTCAGCTTTCACCTGCTTCTTCATACGTTCCTAGTGGTTGGATAAACCAGAATGGTTCAAGTTGGGAGGCAGATGCTTCAAGCAGTAATGTTTATATGAAAAGTGGTAACCAAACATATAAGACCGAGATGCTTGTCTCTCCAAAGATTACCTTCGCAGAAGGTCAGGTTCTTACAGCTGGCGTAGGCGTAGGTACAACTTATATGTCAGGTTCTTCTACTGACGTTTATCTCCAGATTTACTACTCTACAGACCGTGAGAACTGGCAGCTTGCTAATGTACTTGCTTACTCAACATCAAAGAAATCTGCTACAACGGATATCTACGGTAATTCTATCGATGCAAGCAAGGTTACTACATGGGGCTCATTTGACGGCTCTGGCATAGGCAATGCTAAAGCATTCACTATTGACGGTATCCCTGCAGGTGACTACTACATTGGCTTTAACTCTGGCTACACACAGATTGACTACATCTTCGGTGGTAAGCTCGCAGAACTTGAAAACGATCTCTACCTTACAAGTTATTCGGTTAATGCTGGTCAGTCAATGGTTAACAACCCTATATCTGCAACTGTTTCATATACTAACATGATGAATGCTACAGCCCCAGCACGTACAGTCGCTCTCTACGATGGTGAGACTCTCATCGAGGAGAAGGCAGGTGCAGACCTTGAGGCTTATGGTTCAGAGACAGTTGAATTCACATTTACTCCACACGCTGTAGGTACAATGAATCTGCAGGTTAAGATTTCTAATGTTGAAGGTGACTACTCTGTCGCTACAGAAACTAAGTCTGTAAATGTTAAGGAAGAGACTATGGTAGGCGAGAAACTCGTTGGTGAGCGTACATCTAACGCAGCTGGCGTCGCTCCTATCTCTCTCTACTACTACAACTCTCACGTAGAATGGATTTGGGATGCTGAACATCTTGGTCTTAACGATGGTGATAAGATTAATAGCCTTACATTCTATTATTATACCACATCTAAGGATCTTCCTGGCAAGAAGCTGAGAATCTACATGGTTAACACTGAGGATAGCAAGGTTGGATCTGCTTTCTATAATGGTAACACCATCGAGCAGATGACTCTTACACCTGTATTCTCAAGCGATAACTACACATATCCTAAGGCTGGTTCATCTTCTGACCATGCGGAGATGAAGTTCACACTTGACAATGACTTTGTATATACAGGTAACAACATTCGTGTTATTGTAATCAGTGAGGACTATGCACATACCGCAGAAGCATCTGGTTCATTTGAGTACTACAATTCAACTACTGGTACAATGGCATACAACCGTAGTGACACTAACAGCACTTACGAGAATGCTACATCGATGAATACGTCAACCAATGTTCCTGTAGCTACTCTCGGTCTCTCAGTTACAGCTCCAGTTCTCTCAGGTATTATTACAGAAGCTGGCGATGCTCTTGCAGGTGCTACAGTTGAAGCTAAGTCGGGTGAGGTTGTTTACACTGCAACTACCGACGCTGACGGTAAGTACTCTATGGAAATCATGCAGCCATCGCTTGAGTATGTAGTGACTGTAACTGCTGATGGTTATGATCCATTTGTTTCTGAGGCAATGACTATTGCTGAGAACACAGTTCTCGACCATGACTTCTTTAACGGTGCAATTGTAAAGATCAACTCAACAATCGGCTACTCTACATTCTATGATTCTGAGCATGCCGTTAAGATTCCTGAAGGCGTAACTCCATACGTATTTGGTTTGAGCCTTACTGCAAATGAAATGGCACTTGTTTCTTACGCTGATTACCTTGAAGCATACGATAAAACTTATGAGAATGTAGTTCAAGCTGGCGAAGCTGTTGTTCTTATGGGATCAGGTGATGTAGCTCTTGAATACACTACATCAAGCCTTCCTCTTATTGAAGACAACTGGCTCTCTGGTTTTGATACTCCTGCGACTACGACGGTTAGCGCATACTGGTCTTATATGGATTACACAGATGCTGATTGCTACTTCTATGCTCTCACTCTCAACAAGGATAAGGATCCTGATAGCGTAGGTTTCTACTGGATGAACGAGACAGGTGCTCCATTCGTATCAGCAGCTCACAAGGCTTACCTCTCTATTCCAATGGATGCATTCAGTTCGTTTGCTGGTGGCGATGCATTTGTAAAGGGCATCCCATTCCATAAGGATGCTACAGCAATCAAGAACGTTAACGCAAACCGCAACGACGGCCAGATGTACAACATCGCTGGTCAGCGCGTAAACGGAAACGTTAAGGGCATCGTTATCAAGAATGGTAAGAAGTTCATGGTTAAATAATTAAAAAGGAGAAATCAGATATGAAAACATACGTAAAACCAGAAATTGAATTGGTGAGTGCACAGACAGAATCTCTCCTGATTAATGCAACTAACACTATGGGAGATGGCGAACAGCTCTCAAAGGAGAACAAATTCATTTTTGATGACTCAGAAGAAGACGAACTCTAATCTTGCAGGATTAGAAACTACTCTATAAAAGAAAGGTTGCCACAATGTGAAGTGGCAACCTTTTTTTCATGTTTATTGCTTACGCCAAAAATATTTCCTCCGTAAGCATTCATTAAAATACAAATTGTAGCAGTTGTATAAAAGTTGTACCTTTG
>JAKSLJ010000031.1 GCA_024401275.1 Bacteroidaceae bacterium
GCGCAAAGCATTGGCACGGAGCTACAAAGGATTCATGGTTCCAGCACCTTGCAAGTCATGTTCATGTCGGTGATCCTGAAAGTAACGAATGGCTTGAACCAGTTACGGACGAGCAATATAACGAAGCAAACAAATAAAAGGGAAACTAGGAAATTATTCTCCCAAACGACAAAAATGAAAAAAAGAGTTCTCTCTGCTATCTGATGGCAGTAAGAACTCTTTATCTTTTTCGGGAATCAGAAATCTTCGGCTACTGTATAAAACTGCAATGTAAGTAGAACACTTTTACATGAAATTTGTGAATTGATTATCCGAAATTCTTGTATTTAGAATAATTTTACTACTTTTGCATCGTTTTCTCGTTGCTCACCTTTAAATCCTCTTAACTCCTTAAAGTTGAAGCTTGCGAAACTTGAGTATGATGATAGAAAACAACTAAAAAACATAATAATGAAAAAGACCTTTTTATCACTCGCCGTGCTTGCAATGTTGGTTGCATGTGGCGACAAATCAGAAAATCAACAAATCGTCAAATCATCAAATGACACTATGACACTAAACATCGAAGATTTCCAGTGGACACGCGAACCAGAGTCATGCGTGATCAAGGGCGACACTATCGAAGTGGTAACCAAACAGCACACCGACCTTTGGCAGCGCACCTACTACCACTTCCAGAATGACAATGCTCCAGTCTTCCAGATGAAGACAAAGGAGAAGTTCTTCAGCTTCATCGTAAAGACGGATTTTGCTGAGAGTCATCATCGCTTCGACCAGTGCGGCGTGGTTATGTACCTCGACTCAGAAAACTGGCTGAAGGGAAGCATTGAGTATGAGAATGAGGAGTTCCAGCACCTCGGTAGCGTGGCAACAAACCACGGCTACAGCGATTGGGCAACGACAGCCATTCCTGCTGACGTGAAGAGCATGTGGTATCGCCTCTCACGTCGTGAGGATGACTTCTGCATCGAGTGCTCTAAAGACGGCAAGGAGTGGAGTCAGATGCGTGTATGCCACATGTATGAGGCAAAGGATGAAGTCAGCTTCGGCATCTACGCTTGTTCACCAGAGGAATCTTCATTCAAGGCAGTATTCACCAATATGCAGTTGACTGAATGTGCATGGAAGGCACACGACGGTCAGCAGCCGGATTAGAATGACCAGCAACGGATGTTCAATACAAACAAACAAAGAAGCAGAAATGACAAGTAACGAACAAGCATTCTTTTCACAGATGCATGATCTTGGGTATTCCCATGGTCAAGAGGATGGCGAGCATTGATTACATAGACAAACAACATCAGTCTTGAAATTATCTCAAAGTTGATGAGACACAACCAATACTTATATGACAAAAAAAGTACAGTTCAAAAAAATACCTGACAATGATGTGTCTTCGCGACAGAACATTGCCAGGGTTTAAAAAAGAAAGAGAGAGAGTATATTCTGGTGCAAAGGTAAAACTTTTTTGCATTCCGCCAAAGAAAAATGCAAGAAAAACCAAAAAATAACGCATTTTTCTTTATTTTTCGCCACTTTTTGAGTAAATTTGCAGCGAAATCAAATGAAATTCAAAAAAAAACATGATGAAAAGTATCATCGCAACTGTCACTTTGGTATTAACAACTATGAACTCAATGGCACAAACTTACCTTGATCCGAATGCTTCCGTGGAAGATCGCGTAGAGGACGCACTCAAGCGCATGACTGTGGAAGAAAAGATTGATATGTTCCACGCTACAGGAAAATTCGTTTCACTCGGTGTGCCACGTCTCGGCATCCGACAGATAAACCACTCGGACGGTCCTCACGGCTGTCGCGGAGAACTCAACTGGAACGACTACAACTCTGCAGGTTGGGAGAACGACTACATCGTAGCCTTCCCTGCCCTATCCTGTCTGGCTTCTACTTGGAACAAGGAACTCTCTTCGCTCTACGGCGACAAAGTGAGCGAAGAATTTGCATTCCGCAACAAGACGCTCCTACTAGGTCCTGGCGTTTCGCTCGTGAGAACACCACTCTGCGGGCGCAACTTTGAGTACATGGGCGAAGATCCTTTCCTTGCCGGCGAAATGGCTGTGCCTTATATTCAGGCTGTACAAAAGAACGGCATCGGCTGCTGCTTGAAGCATTTCTTCCTAAACAATCAGGAGACTGACCGCTTCACATACAACGCAAATGTTAGCGAACGTGCCGTCCGCGAAATCTATCTGCCTGCCTTCAAGCGTTGCGTAGATGGTGGAGTATGGTCTATCATGGGGTCTTACAACAAATGGCTCAATACCCATTGCTCACAGAACAACACGCTTCTCAACGGAATCCTCAAGAAGGAATGGGGATTTGACGGAGCTGTCGTTTCCGACTGGGGCGGTTGCCACGACACAAACGAAGCCATCTATGGTGGTCTCGACATCGAAATGGGTTCTTTCACCGATGGTATTGCCGAAGGCATGAAGGGCGGTTTCGACCAGTATTATATGGCTAATCCCATGAAGAAACTCGCCGCTGAAGGCAAGCTCGACATGAAAGTTGTTGACGAGAAAGCTCGCCGCGTGCTCCGACTCATATTCCGCACTTCAATGAGTCCTAACCAGATTATCGGAAAGCAACGCTCGGAAGACCATTATGCGGCTGCTCAGGCTATTGCTGAGGAAGGAATAGTAATGCTTAAGAACGATAAGAACATTCTTCCTATTCAGGCTGACAAGTACCAGAAGATTCTCGTAGTCGGCGAAAATGCTACTCGTGACCTTTCTGCCGGCGGCGGTTCTTCGGAGCTGAAGAGCAAGGGCGATGTATTCCCACTCGACGAGCTGAAGACTGTTTATGGCGACAAGATAGACTATGCTCAAGGCTACAAGTGCGACGAAATGTCATACACCAACCATACTCCTACTTCTCCAGAAGTAAGACAGAAACTCTTTGACGAAGCTATTGAAAAGGCAAAGTCTGCCGACCTTATTATTTATATAGGTGGCTTGAACAAGGATTTGGGACAGGATTGCGAGGATGCCGACCGCAAGACTTATGGTCTTTCTTTCGGACAGAACGAGCTTATCTCCGCTCTTGCAAAGATTCAGAAGAACATCATCGTCGTAAACAACGGCGGTTCTGCATACGAAACTCCATGGCTCGACGAGGTTAAGGCTCTCGTCCACATTTGGTACCTCGGCACTATGAGCGGTCGCGCTATGGTTAACGTCCTTTCCGGAAAGGTTTGTCCTTCAGGCAAACTCCCTGTGACATGGGCAAAGAAGCTTAGCGACTATTACTACACTCAGTTTGGCGAAGAGGCTTATCCGGGAGTCAACAAGCAGGTTTACTACAAGGAGGGCATCTACGTTGGTTACCGTCACTTCAACACACACAACGTAAAGCCACAGTTCCCATTCGGCTTCGGTCTTTCTTACACCACATTCAAGTACGGAAAGCCAACTATCTCAGCAAAGGAAATGGCAAAGGACGGCAAGCTTACAGTTTCTGTTGATGTAACGAACGCTGGCAAGGTTGCGGGTAAGGAAATCGTACAGCTCTACATCGGCGAGGAGAAGTGTTCCGTTGATCGTCCTACAAAGGAGCTCAAGGGTTTCACAAAGCTTGCCCTTGAACCAGGCGAGACAAAGACTGCCACATTCGAGATTACAGAAGACCAGCTGCAATACTGGAGCGAAGCAGAGCATAAGTTTGTCTCTGAGGCAGGCAAGTTCAAGGCTTACGTCTGCGCAAGCGAGACTGATGTCAAGGGCATTGCAGAGTTCATCTTGAAGTAGGGCGAACATTTGTAAACCACAATTCTGGTTTTATAAACAAAAACATAATATGAAAAGACTCAGTACAATAGCCTGTGCCTTAATGGCTTGCGCAACCGTTTTCGCAAAAGGCAACGAAAAACCACAGATACCTTCAGAGGCTGAGATGGGTGCATACGTCATGGTTTATCACAAAGACGCAGACCACAGCCTACACATGGCTTTAAGCTACGACAGCTACAACTGGACATCACTCAACGACGACAAGCCGGTAATATCTGGCGACAGCATAGCCATGCAACATGGCATACGCGACCCACACATCTTCCGCGGTCCTGACGGCGGTTTCTACCTCGCCATGACCGACCTCCACATCTTCTCACAGAAGAAATTTGCTGACAATCCGCGTTTCTCCAAGATCTCGGAATATCGCGAGACGGAATGGGAACGCGACGGCTACGGATGGGGAAACAACAAGGGACTTGTGCTCATGAAGTCGTTCGACCTTATCCATTGGACACGCACAAACCTTGACTTCACAAAGCTTACTTGCAAGACCGGACTTACCGACCATCATGGCACCCCTATCCCATGGAGCGAGGTGGGCTGTGTTTGGGCACCGGAAACAGTTTATGACTATGAGACGGGC
The DNA here is from genome assembly GCA_024401275.1 of Bacteroidaceae bacterium. Taxonomy (GTDB): domain Bacteria; phylum Bacteroidota; class Bacteroidia; order Bacteroidales; family Bacteroidaceae; genus Prevotella. Next base: position 4,399 of record JAKSLJ010000031.1, read on the forward strand.
CATCTTATGGTGCATTTCACGACTCGCATGAAAGCAGGTACAGAGATGATTTTCTATGTCTATATGAACGACGATTTCACAGAGATGATCTCAGAGCCAAAGCTTCTCTTCGAAGCTCCTCACGACAAGAACGGAATGGCTGCTTATACGGTCATAGACTCCGACATCTGCAAGGTTGGCGACACTTACCATCTCTTCTATGTTAGTCACGAAAGCACCCCTACCGTAAAGCATGCTACGAGCAAGAACATCACAGGTCCTTACACTATGGACGACAACTATAACGACGGCGAAAAAGAAGGCCACGAAGCACCTAACTGCTGGAAGCGTCTCGGTCAGGACAAGTGGGTTGTCATGTTCGACAACTACTACCGCCACCCACACAACTTCGGTTTCGTAGAGACTACCGACTTCAAGACATTCACACCAATAGGTTATTTCGATGCGGAAGAGTCGCCTATGAAGCGCGCAAACTTCTCAGAACAGAAGCATGCAGCCGTAGCTCCGCTTACCGTAAAGGAGGCAAAGGCACTCGAAAAATTCTGGACAAAGACAACAAAGAAAAACAAGAAGAAATAGCGATTCTCTGATTATAAATATGAATTATCTAGGCATAATAATCGCCGTGGTAACATTCCTCGTAATAGGTTTGTTCCACCCGATTGTAATAAAGGCAGAATATTATTTTGGAGTAAAATGCTGGTGGGCATTTGCTCTTGCAGGCGTAGTCTTCCTTGCCCTTTCCTTATTCGTTGAAAACATCATCGCGTCGTCAGTTCTCGGCGTGATAGGATGTAGCTCGTTCTGGAGCATTCTGGAGATTTTCGAGCAGCGCGAAAGAGTAAGGAAAGGCTGGTTCCCAAAGAACCCAAAGCGCAATGACTACTAAAAAATTTCATTCGTAATCCTAAGGGAAACCGGTCGTTTCCCTTAGGATTATGAGTCGTTTCCCTAAGGGAAATTTCTTTATTTCTTTTTAGTTCTTATCCAGTTTCTTTGAGACACATATAATCTTTGAGCGAACCATTTTGTAGGGCGAGGATTTCCGAGCCGTGATTCAGGTTTTCTGCGGTGAAACGGCTCACAAATGTTCGCCCTACAAAAGTTACTTTTTACATAAAAATAATTGCGAAAAAACTTGCGTATTTCAATAAATTTTCGTAACTTTGTACCGTGAAAATAAGAGAGTTACATGAATCGCTGCAGAGGTTCTATGCAGCTCTCCCAGAAGCCCAAAACGGTGGGGGCTCAGAATACCACCTATTCGTTTTACCAGGATTTAAAAAAGAAAGGAGATTTTTATCATGATCCGTTACGAAAAGTACCAAAGCAAGAGCACCCTTGAAGGTGCAAACGGTAAGTGGTTCATCCGTGTTAAGGCTAATGACACCCTCGACCTCGCCGACATGGCACAACACATGGCAGAGCACAACTGCGGTTTCTCTGAGGCGCAGATCTACGGTGTTCTCAAGGCGCTCATCTCTTGTGTCAAGGAGCAGCTTCTTAATGGCAAGAAGGTCAAGCTCGATGACCTCGCCATCTTCTACCTCAGCTGCCACTGTAAGCCATCCGACACAGCCAATGAGGCAACGCCAGACAAGATTCGCAGCCTCCAGATGAAGGTACGTTCTACCGGTCGTCTCTCAAGCGCCCAGATCGCCCAGGCTGTGAAGATGAAGGAGCAGGAGAAGTACTCGATTGAGTAGGAAGGGGCCCCACCCCCCCTCCCCTCCCTAGGGAGGGGGGGAAATGGATTGAAGGCGAAAAATGTAGGGCGAAGTTTACTGAGCCGGTAGTGCGGGAATAAAAACCTGAATCGCGGCTCACAAATGTTCGCCCTACAAAATACTCCCTACAAAAAACTCCCTACAAAAAACTCCCTACAAAAAAACTTCCCACAATGAAGCCCTCCCAACAATCGGGAGGGCTTTTTCATGTTACAACTGTTCTCTCATCAATATCGATAATCCCTACTCGCAAAGGTGATTAATTTCCCCCTCCCCCTGGGGGGAGGGCCGGGGTGGGGCCGAGAATGACATCTGCGATGTCTGTGTTCGGCTCGTAGCGCTCAAGCTCGTTTACTATGCTGTATTGCCTGTGTCCGCTTTCCTTCATTCGCTCGCTCCACTTATGGTATTCTCCGCTGTCAGGATAAACCACAATGGTGCGGTTCATAAGCGGCTGGAGCTTCTGCGGCTGAAGGTTGCCGCAACCGCCTGTAGCAAGCCAGACATAATCCGGATAATGGCAAGCGCAGATGAGTGCCGACTTCTCGCTCTCGACTATGCAAACAACCTTGTCGGGATAGCGGTTTATGAGATGCAAGCCGAACAGCACTTTTTCCGTCTGCTCCAGTTGCGGACCTTTCTTCGTCTTCTCGCAGATTGAGCGAATGGAGTTGCCCCAACCTTCTGCCCGATGTCCGTCGCCTTTGTATGCAATCAGCTTAGCGTCATGCACCCGCTCCTGCTCGTCTATCATCCAGAAGATTGCTGCCGGACCATAGTTCACGCCACGGACAACAATATCCTTCTCCGTTCCGCCTACATAATACTCCGCCAGCACCTTCCGCTTTGTCTCTTCGGCGTAAGGAAGCTGCATGAACCATCGGCTGAAAGTGCTCTCACGGCTTGTCGCCTTCTCAGCCCATTCAAAAGGGAAGAACTCGGTCTGATGGTACTCGTTGCTTTGTAGGGCGAACATTTGTGAGCCGTTTGCGCGAATAAAACCTGAATCGCGGCTCGGAAATCCTCGCCCTACTTGCGGATAATCGCGGCTCATGTCGTCAGGTCGCAGTTCTGGATGATCGCGGAAAAGTTCACGAGGTGGATAGTTTGCGCCACATCGGTTCTTGTGGTCACAGATACCGCAGTTGTCAGAGAGTTCAAGACCAGTGGTAGCATCAACATATCGTCTGAAAGATTTTCTGCTACCACAATAAGGACATGTGTGCTTCACGCCTTTCTTTGGAAGAATGAAGCGATGGGGGACTGATTGTATATTCATAGTTCTATTTCTGTAATGAATAAAAGTGAATGACTAAGATTACTTGGACAGTCAGTCAATTATCCCTTATAGAGGGGAATTGACTGACTGTCTTGTAATCATTCAAATTAGAACACTAACGCAGTTATCACAGAGTCAACTTCCGATATTGACGGCGTTGAGCCCTCCTTCATTTCCTTGAGGATATTCTTGACCGTTGATTCCTTCTTGCCTATACGCTGCATGACAGCTTCTACCAAAGCCTTTCGTTCCATCTTGCCACCGTTGACATTAAGGATGTCCAGAACTATCTGCTTGCGCTCTTCGAACACAGCCTTTCTCTCGGCTTCCTTCTGATCTTGCTTTGACTGCGCCTTATGCTGCTCAATCTGCTGATGAAGCTCGTCGGCACAAACAGGAACACCATCTTCGTCAAATGTGAAGTGAAACTCAGGTACAGGCGCATAGCGATGGGTTGGGAACTTTACTGTCACGATGTTTGAGTCGTCGTCCTTCTCGCACTTCATGACCGTAACACCCTTCTGCTCAAAATAAGCACCGAGGTGACCACGAAGCTCAGTATAGCCATCGGTCTTGTTCGTGTGAAGCACGTTGATGATGGCACATTTCTCCACTTCCGCAATCTTCATAAGGAAGTTTAGCACGAGATTCTGGCTCGCCTCCACATCGTTGAAGTTGGCGCAAAGGTCAACGATACCATCAATGATTACGAGCTGTGGGTTGTACTTGTGGATAAAGTAGAGGATGCCTGTTTCCATCTCCTTCGGCGTGAGTGGACGGAAGTTTACGAGATGAATACGGTCTGACAGAGCCTTCACATCAACGCCAGCCATCTTTGCTGCCTTCACACCGAGCGATTGGGTGTCAATTGTCTTCATCTCCGTGTCTATGTAGAGTATAGACATGCCTTTAATAAGACACTTCACGCGGTTCCATTCGCCACAGAGTATCGCAGCCATGAGAATAGCCACAAGCGATGTCTTGCCACCCTTCTGCTTAGCACCGATAGTGTGAAGGTCGCCTTGCGTAATAACCGGCACATCGTCAACACTGAACAGAAACGTGTTCTTCGGATACTCTGCGTCCATGTCAATCTCGCACGCCTTCAACTTGTTTTCCAACTCGGCATCAATCCCTCCATTGCCCTCGGCAATTTTGGCTTCTGCATCAGCCATAGCAGTGTCAAGATCCCTCAGATTCAGGTGATTGCGATAACCTTCAGCGAGAGGTGAATTACTTTGAAGCATGTCGCTAACGACTTCTCCGATGTGGCGAGGAGCATTCGTGTTTTTTGCTCCTTCAACCGAATTCTTTGTGATTTCCATTTCTGCTTAATAATTTTATGGAATAACACATAATGGGAATTATAGACCCCGGCCGCAGATTAATCCCTTAATCCTCATATAGGCACACAGAAGGTCTGTTACGGAGTTGTACCTTCTCCGCCACGCCAGCTGGCGAATTGTTTTGCTTTCTTACAATACATAAGGAATGGTGCTATGGGGTTACCTTTGCGTTATCCTACCGTGTCGTCACAGGGTGTAATATAAAGAAAGCAGCAGAAACTCCAATTTGAAATTTCTGCTGCAAAGGTATTAATGTGTATTGAATTTCTGGGTAATGTAGCTGCTACAAAATAACAATAAAACCTGCTACAAAATTCATGTAGCAGGTTTATAGCAGGTTTATATCAAGGCATTAGACTCATATACCGTTTAAAAGACGCCTCACTCAAACCTGTTAGTTTTGAAAGTAATGGTTTCCATTCTTCTTTACTCATTTTAGTACTCTTTTCTGAACCGGCAACTATTTCAACAGCTTTTCTTGCCGTCATCTTATAATGTCTAATTTGATCTCCTTGGCCAGTATCTATTAATATTGTTTCGTCGTCAGGATCATCTTGTTCTTTCAACTTTTTGTTCTCTTCACGCAATAGGACATTTTCACCTGTAAGCTTGGCTATTTCCTTTCGAAGATTTGTTATTGTTTCATCCTTTTCTTGTAGAAGCTTGCTGTCCATAGCTGCGCCTTGAGTATAGACTGGTGCGTTGCATTCAGGAAGATCCTTCAATAGTTTTTGTAAGTACTCTAACCTACCATATCTAACTTCTTTGAAATACCCCATAATACCAGTAAGACTTGGCAAAACTGTTTCTATATATATCTTTTTGTCTTTGTAAAGATAGAATAGGATGATATATAGTTGAGTAGATATCATATCGGTAAGTCTTATAGCTGTTCCCCAAGTAGCAGGCTTTTTAATTTCTGTTCTTTCGCGCAACTCATTTTTGATTTTGCTGACATATAGGTCTGGACTTGGATGTTTTACAAGACGATCTAAGTATGGGATGCATTCATCCCATATAGTTGCATGGCAATTAAGGTCACGAAAGAAATCTATTTTATATAGCACTCTATCATAAATAACTTCTAATTCAAGGTCACTTATGACAGAGCTTCTCTGCTTTGGCTTATCAGTTTCTTCCATATGTTTGTTTTGATTGATGCTGTTCATCTTAAGATTAATATTTTATAAAATACGCCCACAAAGGTACGTTTTTTTACCTAATACTCCAAAAAAAGAGCGTTTTTTTTTGATAAAACCAGTTTTTCTCGTAACTTTGCAGAGCAAAAGCAGAGAAAACTGCTTGCAGACATACGAAAAAATAGCATTGACTATTATTTGCGTTCTCCTGAAAAGCCTGGAAACTTTTGATTGGAATAAGAGCACAAACTAATAGCAGTTAGGCACACCTCTGGGACAACTGGGAGTGTTGCCTTATCCTATCCATATAATTTAATCAATGTTCATGCAATAGGGCATGAACATCTTGTGGATAGGATGAGGTTTCATTCCAGGCTGCCTCGGAGAACGCATGAGAAGGTTCATGCCCTTCTTGTGTTCTTGCGTGAGTGATAGGTCGGTGCATAATGACAACCTATCATTATGGCAGCAAATAACAACAGTCTTGGCAAAGCAAAGAAAGCCAAGAAAGATGAATTCTACACCCAACTTCCAGATATAGAAAAGGAACTTAGACACTACGAGCATCATTTCAAAGACAAGGTAGTGCTGTGTAATTGCGATGATCCTAAAGTGAGTAACTTCTTTGTGTACTTCGTAAGGAATTTCAAGCACTTAGGATTGAAGCGTCTTATCACCACTTGCTATAAGAATAACGAGCCTTCTCTATTCAGTAATAATGATAGTGAACAGGCTGTTTACCTTATTTATGATGGAGGTGATGACAATAATCCGGATCCCGTAAAAGTGTCAACAACAGCCGTACCATTGAAAGGTGATGGCGACTTTCGTTCTATGGAATGCATCGAACTTCTGAAGCAAGCAGACATAGTCGTTACAAATCCGCCATTCTCTCTTTTTAGGGAATATGTTGCACAGCTGATTAGATACGAGAAGAAGTTCTTGATAATAGGAAATCAGAACGCGATTACTTACAAGGAGATATTCCCCCTAATTAGGAATAATAAGCTATGGTTAGGATATGGCTTCACAAGAAATTGCGCTCATTTCATAAATAAATCATACGAGGATACAGCTACGGATGCAGACCATCGTGAAGGAATGATAAGAGTTTCTGGCGTCATGTGGTTTACCAATATGGATGTAAAACAAAGGCATGAAGAGCCAGAGCTATTCAAGAACTATACTCCTGAAGCATTTCCGCACTATGATAATTTTGATGCTATCAATGTTGACAAGGCGGCGGAAATTCCTCTGGATTATAGTGGCATGATAGGAGTACCTATCACATACTTGCAGAAACATTGTCCAGAGTATTATGATATTCTTTATTGCAGTGCGTTCTCTGATGAGAGCAACTACGGATGTGGCTCTTTGAAAATCAACGGCAAAAAGATATATGCACGATTAATCATCAAAAAGAAACAGCAATGAAAGAAAAGATGACAATAGAACTTCAGAAGATTACTATCCGTGAGTTGATTGATGGTTATCGCAATGATGAAGAAGAAGGTGTTGTAGCATACCATGGTCTTCTTAATGTAAGGCCAAAATATCAGCGCGAGTTTGTGTATTCACCGGAGAAGCAGATTGCTGTATTACGAAGTGTAATGCATGGCTACCCTATAGGTGTTATGTATTGGGTTCGCAATGAAGACGGAACTCTTGAAATGCTCGACGGTCAGCAGCGTACAGTAAGTATATGTGAATATGTAGCAGCTAATGCATTCAGCATAGATTCCTTCAAATTCCACAATCTTCAAGAGGCGAAGCCCAAGTTGGCAGAGGAAATACTTGACTATACGATTCATGTATATTTCTGTGAGGGTTCTACTGACGATAAACTAGAATGGTTCAGGACGATAAACATTGGTACAGAGCCTTTGAAAGACCAAGAAATGCGCAATGCTTTCTATACAGGAGAATGGCTTACAGATGCGAAGAAGAAGTTCTCCAAGGTTACTGGAGTATGTGTAAGGAAGAACGAAGGGCTTGTTACAGGCACTCCAAACCGACAGGAACTATTGGAAAAGGTTCTACTATGGAAAGCTCAATATGATGGAATAGATGAAGGAAAGCCCGACCTTACAATTCGCAAATACATGGCTGAGCATCAGCATGATGGTAATGCTGATAGTGAACGCCAGTATTTCTTCAAGGTTATAGATTGGGCAAACATGCTTTTTGATGGTAACTGGAAGATTAAGAAGGGGCAGCCATGGGGTGAACTCTACAATCTTTATCATAATAATGACTATGACTCAACATTCCTTAAATCAGAAGTAGAGCGTCTTTTGATTGATGATGAAGTTGAGAGAAGTGGAAAAATGGGAATAATCCGCTATCTGTTGAGTGGTGATGAGAAATACTTGAATCTCCGAACCTTTAGTTATGCTCAGAAACTGACATTGTACCAAAGGCAAAAAGGTATATGTAATATTTGTAAGAAGCATTTCGCATTTGAAGAAATGGAAGCAGACCATATAGATCCTTGGAAGGATAATGGAAAGACTATTTTAGAAAATGGTCAGATGCTTTGTAGGCATTGTAATAGAACAAAAAGTGATAAGTAAACAAGAAGCCGCGACTCTCTGGGATTTGAGAATCGCGGCTTGTTTCTTTATCATATCTCCTGCCTAGAAGAAGACAGTCATGCCGATGCGCATTGGCTTGGACTGATAGACCTTGTAGTCCGCATGGCTTGGGGCATGGTTGAGGAGACCATGCGAAGTGGTGAAGTCAAACATGACATTCTTGATGCGAATGGATGCACCAACTTCCCAACTGGCATTGAAGCGCTTCTGGAACGGGTTATCCCAATCGTCCTCCTCGAGCAGGCTCCAGCTGCCGAGTTCCTCATCGTCATCGTCGCAGTCGTACTCGTAAACATTGGAACCGATGATGCAGTCGAGACCTACACCACCGAAGACACCGAGTTGGAAGTACTCGCTGAAGTTGGCTGTGAACTTGAGGTGGAGCGGGAGGTAGAGGTTATGCTCGCTGTAGAGGTTCTTGGCGGTGAAGTACTCGCGCGGACCATGGTAGCCCTCGTAGTAGTCGCTGAACTTGTCGCTGTTTGCCCAGAAGTACTCGTAGAAGAGACCTGTATGGAGGCCGAAGCCTGCACCGAACTGCGGATCGTAGGTGATACCAGCCTGGATACCGTTGACGAACTTGTCTTCGTCGAACATGCCTTCCGTCTGCTTATGACCGTCAATGTCGAACTCCCATACCTTCTGCACGTAGCCGGCAGTAAGGCCTAAGACGCACTCGTCGTTAGGATTCTCGTTGAAAGCCTTGCGGTACTTGTATGGGGTATAACCGCCAGAGTTGTTGCTGCCAGAGTTGTAGGAACTTGTGGTGCCTGAATTTGATGAGGTCGATGGCTTTGAGCTAGTTACGTTTGTAGCGCTGCAAACAGGGCGGATAGCAGTATACCTATTTATTGAACGTCCATCACTTTCAAGCTCATTATAACTATCATAGCTGAAAGTGATAATATACGCCTCATCCTTATTAAAGTTGTTCTTGTCACGTAACCATGACATAATTTCACGGCCACCGCCTTGCATTTTGTAGGCTGGGAGGAAGATGGAGTTGCCGTTAGGACCAGTCACCTGCATTCCATACACATTATTGTAATAGCCTTCAAGGAATGTACAGTTTTCAATCAGCTCATCGTACTCATCTGAAGAAGGAATACGCCATGAGCCTTTCCAGTTGAAGCGGGCAGCATCTTTGCTCATTGGCAGCTCGTCTAATTCTTCGTTGGATTTGTCGTATGGTACATCTTCTATGCTGCGTGGTTGTACCTCTCCCCAGCGGAAACTGTAACCGTCTTCAGTTGGCGATGATGCACCGATGTCTGTTGTTGCCCACTTGGTACCTGAAGGTAGGCCAAGGTCAACATATCCATGGCCATTCTCGTAACCCGTAGGTGATGATGGGGCTTTGGTTATTTTTACTGTGGACAGTATTCGGCTGCCGTTTGAGTCATATATAGCTTCTGACTTCTTACTATCATCCTTTTTGTATTTTTCCCAGAAGCCATTGTCGTCGTAGTACACAGGCCTGATCATTGCAGGCACATTCTTGGTACGAGGAAGGCATGTAAGCTTGTCGAAGTATACAGTACTGAATGCTATCATTGCTCCATAGTCATCACGATAATCGTATTCTTCGGAGAGCCAGTAATAGATGACAGGATTCTCTTCACTTGCGCTTGTGGCAGCAGGAAGGAAGATGGAGTTGCCGTTAGGTCCGGTGATCTTGACTCCATAATTGCCATTGTAGGAACCTTCCTCGAGTTTGCAGTACTTTAAGACCTCGTTGGCCTGATCTTTTGTAGGTATGCGCCACTGGCCTTTCCAATTTGCACGGGCGGCATCGTCCGTAAGTATGATTTGGCTATAGCTGTGTGCTGTTGCTGCATAGTTCTTATCCTGAGCTGCAGTCTTGGTCGAGCCCCAGTTGTAGGTGGCGGTTTTGCCTGATGAGAGTGTAGAGCCAAGGTTCTCGGTAGCCCACTTGGTGCCTGATGGCAGGCCAAGGTCAACGTAGCCATGTCCATTGTCATTGCCTGTAGCTGATGTTATGGTCTTGAATACTGTGCTTTTCTTGTACCTTACCTTGTTGTCGTCGTAGACTTTGCTTAAACCGGAACTCGCGATTTTCTGGCCATTGTATTTTGGACCTTTGTTAGACTTGGCATATTTGCTGCCTACGGGATTGTCAGCTGGGTTGGTAGGACCAGATGCCATACAAGCAACGGATGCCATGAGTGCCAGGGCCAGAAGCAGGAGGCGATGGCGTTGGGAAATGAATAAGTGTTTCATAGTTCTATGTGTTTTAGAAGGTGTAAAAATCGTTCGTAGGGCGAAGACTGACGCCAGTTGGAGATACTCAGGAGCCATGAGCGTGTGAGGCCAGAAGATGCCGACGCAAATGACCAAAGCCACAGAAGCGGCAACGAGCTTACGCAATAACGAGCCACGACGGGTAAGGAAGACCAGTGGCAGCAAAGGATTGAAGAGCAGCAGTAGCCATGTCCACGACATGTGGGGCAGGTCGGTGCCAAGCCACAGGTAAGTGATGCACAGCCCCAACGTTAACCATGCTGCCATACAGAAACGCCACGACAGCAGACACAATACGACCAAGATAAGAAGCACCCAAGAAGTAGAAATAAAGACGGGCTCAGGCTTACCTGTGGATGGTACCAACCACTCGGCATCTTTGCTGAGCACCGGTTGCCCGTTGATGGTGGCGTTCTGTAGTGCCTCGGCCATATACGTAGGAATGAATATCTGGTCGTGCATCGGTAGGATTATGTCGGCATCGGAGCCTGTGATGGTCATGGTAAACAGCTTGGCCCATGAGTTGGCGCAGTCGTAATCGGTTACCACATCGTGGAAGGTGTGACCCATGAGTTTAGGCATGTCCTGATATTCTATGACATCGGCGTCGAGAGCCTGCTCAAGCATGAGTTGTATGCGCGATGTACAGTTCCACCCCATTGGGTCGAAGATAATGGTCTGTCCTCGTTCCACGTCATTATCGAGGGCACGCCATAGCTCGCGCTTCACCTCATCGGGTAGTAGGAGCTTGTACTGACACACCCCACGTCCCTCGGCTTGATAGCGCTCGGTAAACTGGTTGGTGGGCATGGCAATCATGCCTGCCTGCAACTTGCCTGTGATGAAAAGGCGATTCATGTCCTCTTCAGGAACATCAGAGAGAACGCTGAAGCAGAAATCCATGTCGTACTCGGGGCACACCATTCTCAATGCAGCATGACCAGCAGCAGAGCTGATTTTGGGACTGGGATCGACGACGATGAGGTATGAAGACACAAACTCCTGCTCTTCTGCAGGCACATCGGTTTCTGCTGCCCATAGTGAAGTAGTAAGGAACATGAGTATCGTTAGTAAAAGGTCTCGCATATGTATGTGCGTTAGTGTGGAGGTATCACAGCTTTCATAAAATACGACTTCATGTCGCAATCCGTCGGCAAAGTTACTACTTTCTATTCTATCTGCAAAATATTTCGGTGAAAAGTTGATGGTGTGATAAGAAATTGTCCCCAATGTTGAGTGAACATTGGGGACAATAAGGATTTTTAGAATGATTGAAAGCTTACTTCTTGAAAGAAGCGAACTTCTTGGAAACTGGCTTGAAGCTCTTGTGCATTGCAGCTGCCTTCTTAAGAGGAAGTGAGCGCTTCATGTTCTTGACAGAGATTGGGCTTGCAGCCTTTGCCTTACGCGGTGCCTCAGCATAGCCTGTGAGCTGGTAAGTGTCCATAGTGAAGCCGAAGTCACCTGCCTCAACTGACCATGCAAGGTTGAAGACGAATGTGCCAGACTCTTCGTCGTAGTAGCTTGGCAACTGGTCTGTAAGGCCTGCTGTTGTGAGGTCCCAAGCGAAGATGTCGCCATACCTAGAGTCAGTAACACCTGTGTAGCAAGGCTCTACAATGATGTTGTTCTCTTCGTCAATAGTGAAGACAAGTCCTTCGCCTTCTGTGCCATTATCCTCATAGCCGAGGTTAACCCAAGGAGAAATCATCAACTTGTTCTCGTTCTGGTCGCATTCGTAGAGGATCGCCTCTTCAGGATCGTAGTCTTCCCACATAGGTCCACCTTCCTCGCTATAGCTCTTAACGCAGTGTGTGTAGATACCCTTGTAGTATGCTGTGTAAGTCTCCTTGCCACCACCTTCAGGAATCTTGACGAGTGCGTTGAAAGCACCCTGCTCATTACCTTCCTCGTCATAAGTTACGACAACAACAGAGTAGTCGCCTGGCTGGTCGTATGGGAAGCGGAGCTCAGAGCTTTCTGTAATCTCCAGAACAGACTCGTCGCCATTCTGGATCATTTCGTAAGCAACCATTGGGTCCTTGCCAGCAGCCATTGCAGCCTTGGCAGAAGCTACATTCTCGCCGAGAGTTACGTTGACAACAGCCTGTCCGTTCTCCTTAGTGTCGATAAGACGGCCTACGACGTCAATCTCAGCAGAGTAGTCAGACATTTCGAAGCCAGGGAAAGTGATGATGATGTCACCATCAGACTCAGAACCTCCCCAGCCGCCTATACCGAACATGTAGTATTCAGGAGCGAGCTGGATAGCACCTACAGTACCGTCTTCCTGATATGCAAGAACCTTGTTCTGCATCCAGTTAGAAGGATCGTTAAGACTATTGAATACGCCAGGGAATACGAGGCAAACATTAGCGTTGTAAGTTGTGTTAAGGTAACCAGTATTGAACTCGTAGTGGCTTCCGTCGCCATAGAAGTAAACCATGTCGTCCTCTGGAACAGTCTGTTCAAGAACAACGTCGCCCTTCTTGAGCACCTTGAAGTAGAGCCATGGTGAAGCATCTTTTCCGCTTGGAACGAAGACGTTCTCAATACGATAGAGAGAAGGCTCTACCTGGTTCTGGTAGATGTCCATCTTCACCTCAAAGCCCCAGAAGAAGTCTTCCACGAGCTTACCCTGACCGACGCTTACCCAAGGAGCAGGAATACCAGCGATGAGAGTGAACTCAGAAACGCCGTAAGGAGAAGTGGCGTCAACATCCTTGATGGCAACCTTGATAGTGTCAAAATGGTCGAACTCCATCTCTTCAGGATTATAAGAGAAGTTGAGTGAGCCGTCCTTTGCACCAGCAGCGAAAGAGACGCTTGGGGCAGAGCAGCTGATCTTTGAACCTTCAGGAATCTGAACGGTTACAGCAACATTTGCAGCATCAGCCGTCTTGACGCGGCTTACAGGAATAGAGAATGAGTTCTCCTTGCTGCTGAGGTTCTTCGTTGTAACGGAATTAACGCCGTTGAAGTAAACCTCCATACCTGCAACCTTCTGGGCAGGCGTATAGTCTTCGCTTTCAGTACAAGCTGAGAAGCCGAAGGCAAGGGCTGCCATAAGGGCAAGTGTGTATATTTTATTAATGTATTTCATATACGGTTTTTAGTTTTTTATTTGGATATGCCCGACGAAGAATCGTCGGGAACGGGGGCTGTTAGTCAGCCTCGACTGAAATCGTCGGAACGGGGGCTATTAGTCAGTAACGCCGTCGCGGAGAGATGGTTCCTGACCTGATTCAGGGAGCGAACCGCCCTTGTTGTCAACGATAGCCATGTTGTATTCGTACTCGTACTTAGAGAAACGCATGTTGAGCCATCCGTCGTTAGCCTGCATGTTGAACTTGAATGCGTCAGGCACATTGCTTTCCTGTTCTTCGCCATGGAAGCGAACGAGTGGCTTGCCAAGACGCTTCATGTCGGCTGTGAAGAAACCTTCGCCCCAAAGTTCAATACGACGCTGGAACCAGATTTCGTCAGTAAGAGAACGGCTACTCATATCGCATCTGTATGAAGGGTCGCGATAATTCTGTACGAAGAAGTTGAGAAGGTCGCGAGCTTCCTGTTCACGGTTGCTCTTAGCAAGACCTTCAGCTCTGATGAGGTACATTTCCTCAACGCGCATGAATGGCCAGTCGTTGTTGTTAGTAGTAGAACCGATACCAGACTTCATACCGAACTTAACGTTAGCGTATGCAGGGAATGGCACCTTGTTGCCGTCTGGGTCTTCCCAACCAGGGATAGCCTGTCCCTTAACGCCAGTAGTACCCCACTCAAGACCATCAAGAAGCGGAGACTGCTTGTCAGCATTCAACCACCATCCCTTACGAACGTCAGTAGCAGGAATCTTATCGTAAAGAAGGACATTGATCATTGGAGTATTCTCTGTAGCAGCTGCATAGCCGTTCCATGAGAAAGAAGAAATCCAAGAAGCAACAGTAGCGTAGCCAGCATCACCGAGAACTTGCTTTTCAGTCATGATGTAACCCCACATCCAGTTTTTCTCATCAATCTTGCAGAAAGAAGGATGGCTTACCTCTTCGATAGAAGCAGGCTCGTAGTTACCGATAGCCTTCTCTGCATCAGCAGCAGCTTCAGCCCAGTTACCCATAGCGAGATTAGCACGAGCACGGAGACCGTAAGCTACGTCCTGGTCAATCTGCATCTTGTTAGGACGCTCGAAACCAGCGAGCTTCTCAACAGCATAGTTGAGGTCTTCGATGATATACTCCCAAACCTCCTTGTTGGTAGCGCGAGGGTTGTTAGCATAGTCAACGCCATCACGAAGGATAGGAATACAGAGATCGTCTGGATGGCTTGCGCAGTCGAATGCGAAGTAAGGAGCGAGCTGCATGTAAGCGAAAGCACGCATAGCACGAGCCTGAGCCATGTTGTAGATAGCTGCCTTATCCTGAGTGTCTTCTGGGTAAGAAGCGATAACCTGGTTGCAGACACCAATCTGAGTGTAAGGATGCTTGTAGCGCTCGTATGGGTTAGCGTAAGAAGCATCGCGTGAAGTCATAGCACCACAAGTAGAGAACCAGTTGTAGTTATTGTTCATCATTACGAGGTCAGCACCTTCTGCGTCCTGGCTGAGCGCCATAGAGCCGTAACCGAAGTCGTCGGCACGCCCGCTGCTTTCACCGTAAACAGCGTATGGCTCCAACATCATAGTGAACATACCGCTGAATGTAGCGTTGATGCGCTCTGGATTAACCTTAGTTATCTCCTGAAGCTGCTCGGCAGTAATATTGTTGTCTTGTGGGTACTGCTCGTCGATGTCGCTACAAGAAGCAACGAGGAGAGCACCAGCGGCAAGAGTAAGAATTTTATTTAGTTTCATCTTTTATTCCTTTCTTAATATATTAGAATGTCACAGTAATACCAGCTGTTACAGAACGACCTGCAGAGTAAGCATCAGAAATCATACCTGCACCAGAAGTCATGGAACCGATACCGTAGTTGAAACGAGGGTCAAGACCCTTACGAGCTGTGAGGAGGAAGAGGTTCTCGCCGGAGAAGTAAACGCGGAGACCGCGGATTTCGAGAGTGCGAAGAACGTTCTTTGGAACATTGTAACCAACAGTAAGGTTGCTCAAGCAGAGATAGTTAGAGCTTGTGAGGAAGAAATCGATAGGTGTCTGAGAATCAACGAGAAGACCGTCGTCAGAAGCAGCAGAACTCCAACGTGGGATGTTAGAGTTAGGATTTTCCTCTGACCAGCAGTTGCGGAGATCCTTGTGGAGGTTAGAACCTGGATCGAAGCCCATTGTACGCTGATAAGAACCATCGTAGATCTTACCACCGAGAGAGTAGGTGAACTGAGCAGAGATGTCGAAGCCGTAGAGGTTGAGAGTAGTACCGAAACCACCTGTGAGGTCGGCAAGTGTAGTACCCAAGTCGAACTGGTCAGCCTCTTCGTAGTTTGTAGTAGTTACGATGTTGCCAGTCTTATTGCCATCCTTGTCGCGCTCATACATGTAGTACTGAGCCTTACCCTTGTCAGCTTCCAACTTAGGATCGTTTGTTGGGTTAGTGAATACGCCAGCATACTTGAGGAGGTAAGCGTCGTAGATAGAACCACCTACGCGGATAATCTGGTCAGAGTAAGTAAGACCCTCTGGTGGGACAGTTGAGTCGAGCTTAGTAATCTTGTTCTTGTTTGTAGTAGCGTTGAGGTTGATAGACCACTCGATGTTCTTAGTCTTGATAGGAGTATAGTCGAGAGTGACTTCAAGACCCTGGTTGTACATGTTACCAACGTTGAGTGGGTAGCGAGATACAGGAAGACCAGAAGAAAGTGGAATACGACGTGAGTAGAGCATGTCTGTAGTATTACGACGATAGAAGTCGATGCTACCGTTCAAGCGATAGTTGAAGAAGGAGAAGTCAACACCGAAGTTCCAAGACTTGTTCTTCTCCCAAGTGAGGTCTTCGTTGCCCTTCTGAGCAAGTGTGAGGCTGTATTCGCCTGTATCCTCGTTGTAAGAAGAGCTGTAACGGTCAGCCCACATGGTGTTGTTGCTTGGGAAAGCAGTACCTGTGTAGAGGTTGTCGTTACCGTTAGAACCCCAAGATGCCTTGAGCTTCAAGAGGTTGATCCACTTAGCATCAGCGAGGAAAGCTTCCTTGTTGATCTGCCAAGCAGCACCTACAGAACCGAATGTACCCCAACGATGACCAGGAGCAAAGCGTGAAGAAGCCTCACGACGGATAGAAGCACTAAGGTAGTAACGCTCGTCGTAATCGTAAGAAGCACGAGCGAGGAAACCTTCTGTCATGTAAGTACCAGTAGCAGAACTTACAGACATGTCAGCCTTGCCGAGAGCGTTGTCAAGTTCAGCGATGAATGGGCTGAAGAGGTGAGAGTTCTGACCAGAGAGAGCCTGCTCCTTGAGGTTGTACTGCTCGTAACCAGCAATAACGCTGATGTTGTGCTTGTCAGCAATTGTAGTCTGATAGTTAGCAGTATAGAGTTGGTTTGTAGAGAAGTAACGGTCGCTTTCCACATAAACGATACCATCGTAAGCAGCGCTGCTTCCGAATGGGCTGTAGAGAGCGTTGTAACGAGAGTTGAGGTTCTGAGCTGTAAGAGCAGCAGTAAGAGTCATACCCTTGAAAGGAGTAACGTCAGCCTGCCATGTTCCCATGAAGTAGTCGCGGACAGTATTCTTGTTGTCAATCTCGTTGTCGCCAATAGCGTTACCTACGATAGAAGGACGCTTCTGGTTAGTCTGGTTACGGTCGTAAACCTTCATGCCGTCCTTCATCTTGATAGAGCCGTCAGCGTTGCGAACGTAGAGTGGGTAGATTGGACCCATTGAGTTTGCGATGTAGAAGATGTTGCCTGATGAACCGTAATTAGAAGAAATAGAAGGAGACTTAGCGTCTGTATGAGTATAGTTCATGTTGGAAGTGAACTTCAACCATTCACGAATCTGATAAGAAACGTTAGCACGACCATTATAACGCTGGTACTGAGAGTTGCTTACCATACCGCCGTCATCGAGATAGCCGAGACCTGCGTAGTAAGTAAGACGACCGCTGGCTCCGCTTACAGAAGCATTGTACTCCTGACGGAATGAGTTGTGGAATGCCTCGTCATACCAGTTGTCTGGCTGATAGTAGTATTCGCCGTCAGTATAACCCTTTACAGCGTTAGGGTTGAACTTGAAGTTTGTACCTACAAGACGCTGACCTTCAGGAATTGTGAACACCTGATAACCAACACCACCGTTGTTGCGGTTGAGGAGATTTGCATTAGCGAAGTCGTGAGCAGCCTCAGCAGTAGAGCCATGGTAGTACTTTGAACCCCAAAGTCCCTTATAAACCTGCTCGTAATACTCTTCAGGAGAAGTGATTACGTCGTAGTTTGGAACAAGACGAGAGTTAGAACCCCACTTTGCGTCAACCGTAATCTGAGGGTCACGACCGACCTTTGCCTGCTTTGTTGTGATGATGACAACACCGTTACCACCACGAGCACCGTAGATGGCAGAGGCAGAAGCATCCTTGAGGACAGAGATAGACTCAATGTCGCCAGGATTGATATCAGCAACATTACCGTCAAGTGGAGCGCCATCAACGATGTAGAGAGGAGCTGAACTTGCACTCATGGAACCGATACCACGAACGCGGATAACAGGAGCAGAGCCAGGAGCACCTGATGAAGAAGTAGCAGTTACACCAGCCATCTTACCTACAATGGCAGAAGTGGCAGTTGAAGTAACGTGCTTTGAGATGTCAGCTGACTTAACCTCAGCAGCAGCACCTGTGAAGGCAGAACGCTTTGAAGTACCGTAACCGATGACCATTACTTCATCGAGAAGTGACTCGTCAGCATCGAGAGCTACACGCATGTTCTGCGCAGCCTTCATTGTCTTTGACTCCATTCCTACATAAGAGAACTCAATGTTGGAGTTCTTAGAAGGAACTGTGATTGCGAAGTGACCGTCAACATCGGTGATAACGCCCTTGTCGCTACCAGCCACCTTAACTGTCGCTCCGACTACAGGCTCGCCATCATCGCTTGACACGACAACACCGTTAGCCTCTACCTGTGCCATAGCCATGCCTACGAAGCAGAACAATGACACAAGGATCATAGTTAGTCTTTGTTTCATAAAGTGAAAATTAATAATTATTGTTTAGTTTTTATCTTCATTTTTCTTCTTGTTTCATCCTTGCTATTGCACCTGAATCCACGCAATTAAGCCTCTCTTGGATATGCTCGAAAATACCTTTTTGCAGTATCGGGTTTATGAGAAATGGGCTATAAGCAGAGCTTAATTTTCTGCAAAGTTATGTATTTTTTGGACAAATAATGGCAGAAATGTGAATAAACCTTAAAAAAAATAATTTATGATATTGATTTAAAACAAAAGTCGCCATTTTATGCACAAACGTTTTCCAAAATGTGCATAAAAACTTCAAATTGTTATTTCTCATAAACCCGATACCTTAAGGAAAAGATTCTTTGCAAAAAGAAAGAGAGAAACAAAAAAATCAATACTTCTTGGCAGTTCAAAAAATTATCACTAACTTTGCAGCCGTAAAAGAGAAAATATGAACAACGAACTGACAAAAGCGCAGACACTTATCGAGCAGACGGGCATGAACGTGCTGCTTCTTGGTAAGGCTGGAACCGGAAAAACAACATTTCTTCGTAACCTTTATCAGCGTGGCATGAAACGCATGGTTATCCTTGCACCAACAGGTGTGGCTGCAATGAACGCGGGAGGAACTACAATACATAGTTTCTTCCAGTTGCCTTTGAGTCCTTTCGTGCCTGACACGCAATTCCGAACAAACGACAGCAGCGCACAACGCAGATTCAAGTTCAGCAAGGAGAAACGCGCCATAATCCGCAGCCTTGACCTTCTTGTGATAGACGAGATTTCCATGGTTCGCGCCGACTTGCTTGACGCGGTTGACCAGGTTTTGCGCCGTTTCCGCACAGATCATCACAAACCTTTCGGTGGTGTTCAACTTCTTCTCATAGGTGACTTGGCACAGCTGGCACCAGTTGTTACAGACCGAGACAGAGATATTCTCCGCGGCTATTACGACACACCATTCTTCTATGGCTCAAAAGCCTTGCAGATAACACCTTATGTAAGCATAGAACTGACCAAGGTTTTCCGCCAGACTGACGAGCAGTTCCTCAACATTCTCAACGAGATACGAAGTGGAAATGTCAAGCAGGAAACGCTCGATCTCCTGAACAAAAGATACCAACCAGAGGCAGCCAACACAGAAGGCTATATCCGACTGACCACTCACAACCGCACAGCTGACAACTACAATCAGCAGATGCTTGACGCCATTGACCGACAAGAGTTCACATACAAATGCAAGGTGGAAGGCGATTTTCCGGCTAACCTCTACCCTATCGACGAGGAACTCCGACTAAAAGAAGGCGCACAAGTGATGTTCTGCAAGAATGACTCTTCTGCCGAGCATCAGTATTACAATGGAAAAATTGCGCAAGTCATTGATTTGGAGAAGAATAAGATTGTAGTACAATGTCTTGAAGACGACGAGATTGTAGAAGTTCCGCAACACGAATGGACAAACTCAAAATACACTCTCGACAGCGAAACGCACGAGATTGTAGAGGACATTCAAGGCAGATTCGTACAGTTTCCACTACGACTTGCATGGGCAATAACAATTCATAAAAGCCAAGGTCTGACCTTTGACAACTGTATTATAGATGCCGAACATTCCTTCGCTTCCGGTCAGGTTTACGTTGCCCTCAGCCGTTGCCGCACCCTTGAAGGTCTTGTTCTCTCCTCTCCTATCAGTACTCGCGGCATCATCGTGGAGCAATCTGTCCGCGCTTATCTTGACGACCAGACAGAGAGAAGCACAGATGCAACGAAAGACATGGCTATGCTCCGTAAAGCTTATTACGTAAATCTTATAAGCGAGATGTACGACTTCAACGGCATCTACCAAGCTCATGAACGCGTTCAGCGCATTCTTCAGGATGGCTATGTCAAGAAGATGCCAGCGCTCGTTTCACGCTACAACGAAGCATACATGAAGGTTAAGCCTGAACTGATAAATGTAGCAGATAAGTTCAAGGCTCAATATGATTATCTGATAGCCAATTCCGAGGACTATGAGAACGACGAGAAGATAAAAGAGCGTCTGGAAAAAGGTACGGAATATTTTACAAACAAGCTGAAGGAGATTTACAAAAACATTCTCGGAGACGAAGCGCCATCAACAGAAAACAAGGCGATTCAGGAAAGAATGGACACAGCTCACGCCGACTTCATGGACATTCTGCGCATAAAGACAGAAACGCTTAAAGAAATAAAGAAATCCGGTTTCTCTACGACAAACTATCTGAAAGCCAAGGCAAAAGCTGCGACTTCTGATGTAAAGAAAAAGAGAACAACTAGGAAAAGAAAATAACATTTAGGATTAGGATTGCCGCAATGGAAACGATGCCTCATGGCATCGTTAAACTGCCGCAAGACAAATCTGCTCATTAACGACACCATGGGGTGTCGTTTCCAAAGAACGCAAAGCAAATCCGCTCATTAACGACGCTATGAGGCGTCGTTTACTATAAATGGCCTCTACCATTACTTCCCAAGCGTAATGACCTCACAATCCTTGAATTCGCTGCCATCAATCTGAAGCCTTACTAGGGTTCGCTCCACTTGCCAACCTTGAACTCCAGCCGCACCAGGGTTGATGTGCAGAAGATTGAAAGTCTTGTCGTACTTTATCTTCAGGATATGAGAATGTCCGCTAATAAACAGTTTTGGCGGATTGTTTATGATTTGGCGAACTATCGAGGGATCGTATTTCCCAGGATAGCCGCCAATATGTTTCATCAGAACATCAACTTCCTCACACTTCCACCTCAGTACTTCCGGATACATACGGCGAAGAATGCCGCCATCGCAGTTGCCACAGACAGCTCTTACCGGTCGGAACTCAGCCAAACGATCTATGAGAGTAACATCGCAGATATCTCCTGCGTGCCAAATCTCATCGCACGGCTCAAAGTACTTCAGGTAACGATCGTCCCAGAAAGAGTGAGTATCGCTGATTATTCCTATTGTTTTCATTCACTTACTTCGCGTCGTTCTCACGAATCTCTACACGACGAATCTTTCCTGAGATTGTCTTAGGAAGTTCCTCAACAAACTCCACGATACGAGGATATTTGTAAGGAGCAGTCTCGCGCTTTACATGCTGCTGAAGTTCCTTGACAAGCTCTTCGCCTGCACGCTTCTTCCAAGCATCTGCAAGAACTACGGTAGCCTTTACGACCATACCGCGAATCTCGTCAGGCACACCAGTAATGGCACATTCTACGACAGCAGGGTGAGTCATGAGAGCTGATTCCACCTCGAAAGGACCAATACGGTAACCAGAACTCTTGATAACATCATCGAGTCGGCCTTCAAACCAATAGTAACCATCTTCATCACGCCAAGCAACATCGCCAGTATGATAAACGCCGTCGTGCCATGTGCTCTTTGTAAGCTCTTCGTCGCGATAATAGCCCTGGAAAAGTCCAAGTGGGTTATTGTCTGTATAAACAACGAGCTCGCCCTTTTCGTTATCATCACATGGAGTTCCGTCTGGACGGATAAGTCCGATGTTATACTGAGAGTTAGGCATTCCCATGCTTCCTGGCTTTGGCTCCATCCAAGGCATAGTACCGAGGGTCATGGTTGTTTCTGTCTGTCCGAAACCTTCCATAAGCTTTATGCCTGTAAGCTCGTAGAACCTCTGATAAACATTAGGATTGAGAGCCTCACCTGCCGTACAAGCATGTTCAAGAGAAGAAAGGTCGTACTTTGAGAAGTCTTCCTGAATCATGAAGCGATAAACCGTAGGAGGTGCACAGAAAGAAGTGATCTTGTACTTCTCAATCATCTTCAACATGTCAGCTGCCGCAAACTTCTTATGGTCGTAGATGAACACAGTTGCACCTGCAAACCACTGTCCGTACATCTTGCCCCAAACAGCCTTGCCCCAACCTGTGTCAGCTACAGTAAGATGGATGCTTCCGCGGTGAAGGTTATGCCAATAAACGCCTGTTACAAGATGGCCTAGTGCGTATGTGTGGGAATGAGCCACCATCTTTGGTTCGCCACTCGTACCACTTGTAAAGTACATAAGCAGCATATCGTCCTTTGAGTTGTGCTCAAGTCTCTCCCATGGCTCTGACAGAGGCATCTCCTTGTTCCAGTCATGGAAACCTTCCGGTACGATAGGACCTACGCTGACCAAGGTCTCCAAAGAAGGACTGTAAGGCTTTGCCTTCTGAATCTGCTCAAGCACATATTCTTCTCCAACACAAATTATTGCCTTAACATCAGCACGATTGTTACGATAAATGATGTCATGCTCAGTAAGCATGTGAGTAGCAGGTATGGCAATAGCTCCAATCTTACAGAGTGCAAGCATACTAAGCCACCATTCATAACGGCGCTTCAAGATGAGCATTACCATGTCGCCCTTGCTTATTCCGAGGTCTGCAAAATAACCAGCCACCTGGTCAGTTTCCACCTTAAGTTCTGCAAAAGTCGTGATTCGCTCTTCTCCTTCGTCATTAACCCAGATGATTGCTTTACCATCAGGCCATTCTTCTGCCCAACGGTCCATTACATCGTAAGAGAAATTGAAATCATCAGGAACAATGAATTCAATGTTTTTGGCATAATCTTCTACTGAAGAAAATTCGTGTTGCTTGAGAAATTTTTTATACATTTGTATTTATTAAAGCAAAATTGTGATTTTCTATATTTTGTAAAGAAGTGATTTCTTTTTAGGCAAAGTAGTGATTTTCGGTAGGAATATCGCTCCTTTTTTCAAGATGCGGTTTATCTCTTAGCCAGCGCAAAAGTATAACAAAAAAACGAAATATTGAACAAAAATTCGCAAATTTGGTTAAAAATTGAACATTTTTCTCTCGTTTTTGCACACCCAAAATGTAGTGTGCGCATTTTTTTGTTCGTTTTTTAAAGCACAATAGTTTAGAAAACTTTTTCCATGAAAATATTCTCATTGCCTCATGATTCTCCTTTGTCTTTCCAAAGTAGCCGCTTCGAATCCGAAAGTGAGGAAACTTTACAATAAAAGAAGATCCTGCGCGTTATATATATAATGATACAGCTACCTGATAAATTCGTCACATATACAAAAGAACTATTCGGAGAAGAACTCTGGCAAGTTTACCTGAATTCTTTCGAAGAAGAGACACCTGTAAGTATTCGTCTCAGCGGAAAAACTTCTGCTGAACAGCTATCGCATCTGCCTTTGAGAGAAAAGATTCCTTGGTCAGAGAAGGGATATTACCTTACGGAAAGGCCTCAGTTCACTCTTGATCCGCTGCTTCATGCCGGCGCATACTATGTTCAAGAGGCTAGTTCGCAATATCTTGACGAGGTGCTACGAAAGGCAACTAAAGACCTCGAGATAAACCTTGCAGCCGATTTCTGTGCAGCTCCTGGCGGAAAATCTCTCATCATAAAGGACTTTCTGCCAGCTAATGCCACGCTTATCTCTAACGAATTTGTTCGTAAACGCGCTTGGATTCTAGCCGAAAATATTGAGAAAAGCCAAAGGGATTTACAATTTACAGATTTAAGCCAAAGTCAAAGTCAAGGTCCGAAGATAATCGTCACGAACAATTCTACAGACGAAATAGCTCGTTCAGGCAATGTTTTTGACCTCATTGTCTGCGATGTCCCTTGTTCTGGCGAAGGAATGTTCCGCAAGGATAGGGCAACAATAAAGGAATGGAGCATTGACAATGTGATGAAATGCGCTGCTCTTCAGAAAGAAATCGTTACGAATGCGTGGAAATGTCTGCGAAAAGGCGGTGTACTGGTTTATTCCACTTGCACTTTCAACCGATATGAGGACGAGGAAAACATGGCTTACATCGAGAAAGAATTAGGCGGAGAAATAATCGTAGAACCACGCAAGTTCGTTCCTGGCAGAGATTGCGGAGAAGGTCAATTCATGGTTGCTTTCCGAAAAAACACAGAGTGCGAAAAGAAGAAAGCGAAATGCCGACTCAATGTTGTACCGAAAACACAAGAGGAAATTCCCGCTGAAACGCCTTTATGCAATGTCTCAAAGGAAGATGCGCTGAACTATCTTCGCGGAAATTCCATCGTGCTTCCTGCTGACACGCCAAAGGGAATTGTTGCCGTTTGTTACGAAGGTTTCATTCTCGGAACAGCTAAGAACATTGGCAATAGAGCCAACAACCACTATCCAAAAGAGTGGCGTATCAAGCACTTGTAAAAGTTGTACTCAAAGATAAAACTACGAATTTTCGCGAATTATACGAATTATAATCGTTGAATGGGCTCAGAATTGGCTTTCCCTATCGCAAAACCTTCGTTTAATTCGTGGTTGACACATTATAGGGATTTAATTGAACACTACGAATAATTACGAATATACCCCCCAAAAAATTCGTACAATTCGTTTTATTCGTGGTTTACTGCTATATTCAACATCCCTTCGCAACAGCTTCATAGAGTCCTTCCACAGCGTCTTCCAGAAGTTCTATAACGAAGTGGAAATCGCGTTCAGAACCGTAATAAGGGTCTGGAATTGTCTGCTGTCCTGGATGATTTTTCAGGAAACTGCTCATGCGCAGAATCTTGTCGGCGTAAGTCTTGTCGGCTGCAACACGGCGCAGATCGCGAACATTCTCCTCGTCCATTGCCACGACATAATCGAAGTAACCGAAGTCTTCCGTACAAACCTGACGAGCACGCATCTGGAGGTCATAGCCGTGAGAAGCAGCAGCCTTACGCATACGGCGGTCAGGAAGCTGACCGACATGCCAAGAACCGATACCTGCGGAATCTATCTCCCACATGTATTCCTCTCCTTTATTAATAATGTATTGGCGGAAAACCTCTTCCGCCATTGGAGAGCGACATATATTGCCAAGACAAACAAAGAGTATCTTTTTCATAGCTTTACTTCACAACAGTTGCCTTTGTTATCACCACATCCTCCGTTGGGCGAGCGTTGCTGTCAGTAGGAATTTCAAGAATCTGACCTACCACTTCCAAGCCTTCTACGATTTCGCCAAAGACGGTGTAAGTGCCATCAAGCCAAGGAGTTCCAGGATTTCTCTGATAGTATTGGCTCAGTCTCTCCCACTCTTCTTCAGCCATCTTGCCGAAGACCTTCTCGTTGCGGTAATACACATCAAACATTTCGTCTTCTGACTGTCGCTTACCCCAAACAAAATAGAACTGACAAGTGCTTGACTTGTACTCAGGATTATCTGCATCACCTTCGCGAGCAGCTGCCAAAACACCACGCTTATGGCGATATTTAGGGAAGATAATCTCAGCTGGAATCTCTTCCATTGTGTCGTCAGTTCCTTCACCAAGCATCTCACCTGGCTTAGCGTTCTTGCTCTTTGGGTCGCCTCCTTGAATCATGAAGTTCTTTATGCAACGGTGGAAAAGAGTGCCATCGTAGAAGCCTTCACTCACATGCTTCATCATAGCGTCGCGATGAAGCGGAGTATCGTTGAAAAGAACAAAGCGGATATTTCCCTTGTTAGTTTCAAAGAGAATCTCATGACGAACTGTGTCTGACGCTTCCTGAGCAGAAGCAAGAACTGAAACAAAGAGGAAAGAGAGGAAGAATAGTATCTTTTTCATTGCTATAATGTTTATTATCGTTTAGTATTAAGATATTCAGCAAATATGCGAGCAGCGGAGATAATCTGCTTCACGCATGGGCGTGATTTGTAGTATTCGGCAGTTCGTTCACTTGCCTGATAAGTCAGAGGAGCGTCTTTTTTCAGTTTCAGAAGTTCCATGCAGCAGATGCTTCCATGCTCCTTTTCGAACTCAGCAGCAAGCTGTTGCACCACCTTGTAGCAAGCCGACTTCCCTGCGGTATCTCCTGGCGTAACAGAACCACATTCCATTCCCGCGAGAGTAGCAAGAGCGCAAACGGCTCCACAAGTCAGTCGCATCCTTCCAATGCCTCCACCATGACCTGCACTCAAGCGCAAAGCCTGCTCTGTCGTGAAGCCATAGACATCGGCAAAGGCAGCGACAACGCTCTGCGAACAGTTGAATCCTTGCATGAAGAATTCTTCCGCTTTACGCATTCGGAACTCAGGCGATAAGTCCATACATTTACGTATTTACTGATTTACGATTTACAGATTTGCAATTTTCTGATTTGCAATTTTCAAGGGGCAAAGTTACAAAGTTTTTGGCAAAAGTAAAAAAAAAGAAGGAAAACCTACCGCGTTTCATTAAAAAAATGTAATTTTGCATCTGAAAAATAAGATATAGAAACCAAAATCAAGACAAAAACTGACGCAGACAAGACATAAATGAAACAAACCAACAACACATCACTTGAGCTGGAACAGAAGTCCGTAGGCAGACTGCTTTGGCAGTATGCTCTACCTTCAATCATAGCAATGACCGCCTCTTCGCTGTACAATACGGTGGATAGCATCTTCATCGGTCAGTGCGTTGGTCCTCTTGCCATTTCAGGTCTTGCCATAACATTCCCCTTCATGAATCTCTCGGCTGCCTTCGGTGCAGCTATCGGCGTGGGTGCATCCTCATATCTCTCAATGAAGCTCGGACAGCACGACTACTCAACAGCCCGTACCGTCTTGGGCAACACCACAACGCTGAACATCATAATCGGAATCGTTTTTGGTGCGTTAAGCCTACTGTTCCTCGACCCGATACTTTACTTCTTCGGAGCATCGCCAGACACTATCAGCTATGCACGAGAGTACATGATCTGGATTCTTCTGGGAAACACCTTCACGCACCTCTACTTCGGTATGAACGCCCTGCTACGAGCGGCAAGCAAACCGAAGATGGCAATGTACGCTACGATATTCACCGTAGTACTGAACACGATACTCGACCCGATACTCATCTATGTCCTAGACATGGGAATACAGGGCGCTGCCATAGCCACTGTGGTTTCGCAGTTCCTTGCCATGTGCTGGCAGTTCAAGCAGTTCTTCAACAAGAACGAGATTCTCCACCTTGAACGAGGCACATACAAGCCAAGACTCGACATCGTAAAGAACATCATATCCATCGGTATAGCGCCTTTCTCGCTGAATGTATGCGCTTGCATCGTGGTAATATTCATAAACCAGGGACTTTCCACTTACGGCGGAGACCTTGAGGTGGGAGCTTACGGAATAGGCAACAAAGTGGTCTTCATCTTCGTCATGTTCTGCATGGGCATAAACCAGGGAATGCAGCCGATAGTCGGTTACAACTACGGAGCCGGAAAGATGGATCGCGTAAAAAAGGCACTCTACCTGTCAATGGCTGTGGCATCTGCCATCACCTTTACGGGTTTCCTCTTTGCCATGATAATCCCAGAACCTATCTGCCGCCTGTTCACCAATGACGAAGCTCTGCTTGTTCGTGCCGCTTACGCATTGAGGATAAACATGTCGCTCTTCTTCTGCGTTGGTTTCCAGATGGTTATCGGTAACTTCTTCCAGAGTATCGGAAAGGCTAAACTGAGCATCTTCCTCTCGCTTTCACGCCAGATGATATTCCTTTTGCCAATGCTTATCCTGCTGCCAAAGATTTTCGGACTCGATGGCGTTTGGTACTCACTTCCGGCTAGCGACCTCATCTCTGCCTTCGTGGCACTCATTATATTCACTATCTACCAGAAGAAACATCTGAACAAACAACTCATCTGATTACTTTTTCTACTATGATAATAACTATAGGACGCCAAACAGGCAGCGGAGGACACGAGATAGCAAAGAAGCTCGCCGAGGCTCTGAACCTGAAGTTCTTCGACAAGGAAATCCTGAACATCGCGGCTGAAGACAGCGGCTACGACAGACGATTCTTCGAGAAGAACGACGAGAAGCACGGGTTCTTCCGCAACATTGTCGGAACCTCTGTTACTACGGGAGCCATGGGATTCTTCGGTGGAAATTTCAACAATGGTTTCTCGCAGGAGAAGCTCTTCATCCTACAGTCGGATGCCATCAAGAAGGCTGCGCAAGAGGGCAACTGCCTCTTCGTTGGCAGATGTGCCGACTATGTGCTACGCGACTGTCCCGATGTCATCAACATCTTCATTACGGCTCCACTTGAAGACCGCGTGGCACGACTGATGAAACGCCACAACTGCTCTGCCGAACAAGCCGAAAAGCACATCAGGGAGAAGCAGGACACAAGAGCAAGCTTCTACAACTACTACAGCGGAAAGAAATGGGGAAATGCCGCGTCATACGACATCTGCATAAACTCATCGCTGCTAGGCATTGAAGGAACGGTCGAATACATCAAGAATCTCATCCTCAACACAGCGAGAAACTCTTAATCTATATCGCGTTCATTTAATAAAGGAAAAAATTATTTTACTTTTCACAACCATTTAGTTCATATAGATACAAGCAACCGTGGACAACAAAACTAAACCTACATACGATTCACCGGACAAGGCTTCTGCCCAGATAAAAATGCTACTCGACGAAGGGCGGAAAGATCAGGCACTGAAGCTCCTATCCAAAGCCTTTGGTGAAACAATCTATTGGCAGGCAAGGCGAATGGTCGTTGTCCACGAGGATGCCCAGGATGTGCTACAGGAGAGTTTCATCAGGATAGTCAAGAGCATTGATTCTTTCAAATGGGAAAGCAAGCTATCGTCCTGGATATACAGAATCGTAACTAACGAGAGCCTAAGACTCCTTGACTCGCGTAACCGAAAGTTGCAGACACAAAGCCTCGATGACATCACGAAGGTTATCTCCACATCAGACTTTGTTGATCTTGGCGACACTGCTGCCATAAAGCTTCAGGCTGCAATACAAAAGCTGCCGGCTAAGCAGCAGATGGCATTCAATATGAGGTACTACGACGACCTTCCGTATGAGGAAATCGCGCTTATTCTCGATTCGAATGCTGCTGCGGTAAAGATGAATTACCACCACGCCAAGGAGAAAATCCTACAACTACTTAAAGATAACAGTTAAGAAACTACATTTTTGAATTATGACACAAGATATTTTTGAAGAAGTAGGAAAGAAAATGCCTTACCAAATGCCTCAGACGCTCAACTTCGAGGCGATGATGGACAAGGCTATCGCGACGGAGAAAACTGCCGAGAAGAAGAAGAGTAAGTTTATCCTGTTGCGCTGGATTAGTGCGTCAGCCGTTTCCGCTGCTGCCGTGGCTGTTATAGTGCTCGTATTCACATTCACATCTTCACCAGCTGTTGCCGATCCTTCAACTGAGTACCATGCTGCCATTGAAAGCTTCTGCAACAATGCTTCAAACGAGCAGATGGAGATGCACATGGACATGGCTGCCATCGATGTAGTCAACAACATGGACGATTACCAGGAGTACTTCAACTAAAAAGAACATTCTAAATAAAAAAAACTAATATGAAAAAACTATTTTCAATCATCCTGTTAGTCTTCTCGCTATGCTTATGCGCACAGGCACAGGATTACAACACAATCCTCGAGAAGAGATGCGAGTATATAGCCCATGAGCTGAACCTTGACGACAGCAAAGAGAAGGCTTTCAAGCCTATCTACATGGAATACTGCAAGCAGATGGCAGAACTTTTCAAGCAGGAACATGGAAAGAGAAAGCCACAAGACCAGAAGACTGAAGCTGAGGTTGAGCAGGACATAAAGGCTAACTTCGCAAGAGCAAAAAAGATCGTCTGCATCCGAGAATGCTGCTACGCCAAGTTGCGCAAATTCCTCACACCAAAACAAATCGTAAAGATCTACGAAATAGAGCGTAAGGAACAACAGAAAATCAGACAAAATCATCACAGAGGAGGTAATAAATAAAAACATCCGGACAAAATGATTCTCGAACTACTTGCTCCGGCAAAGAACAAACAGTGCGGCATCGAGGCTATACGCCACGGTGCTGATGCTGTTTATATAGGTGCAGCCCGTTTTGGTGCAAGAGCTGCCGCCGGCAACACCATAGAAGACATCAGCCAGCTATGCCAATATGCCCATGTCTTCGGTGCTAAGGTGTATGTTACCGTAAACACTCTTCTCCACGATGACGAGCTTACGGATGCTGCCGAACTGCTCTGCCAGCTGAAGGACATTGATGTTGACGCTGTACTCATACAAGACCTCCGACTTCTTGACTATGCTCCTGAGGGACTTGCCATGCACGCTTCCACTCAGACGGACAATCGTTCCGTTGAGCGAGTGGAGGAAATGGCAAAACTTGGCTTCGAGAGAGTCGTCGTGGCAAGGGAAATGCCATTGGAGGACATCCGAACCATAAAGAAGAAACTCCCAAACCTTGAGATAGAATGCTTTGTGCATGGCGCTCTTTGCGTAAGTTATTCTGGTGCATGCTATGCTTCGGAATATTGCTTCAATCGTAGTGCCAACCGTGGCGAATGCGCACAATTCTGCCGACTGCCCTTTGACCTTGTCGATGCAGAGGGAAAGACTATCATCTACTCCAAGCACCTTCTTTCGCTGAAGGACATGTGCCGAATAGACGCTCTTGAGGAACTTGCCGAGGCTGGTGTCTGCTCGTTCAAGATAGAAGGCAGACTGAAGGAAGAAGACTATGTCAAGAATGTCGTTGCCGCTTACAGTCAGCGACTTAACCGCATCTGCGAGAAGTCTGGCGGAAAGTACAAGCGTGCTTCCAGAGGAAAGGTGGAATACTTCTTCCGTCCTGATCTGCGTCGCACCTTCAATCGTGGCTATACCGACTATTTCCTCTACGGTCGAAAGCCTGGCATTGAGAATCTCATTACGCCAAAGTCTGTGGGAATGCAGGTCGGAAAGGTCAAGGACAGGGCTAAGTATTGGTTTTCTGTTGCCACAAGCGAACCCTTTGCCAATGGCGACGGACTTTGCTTCATCGACGAGAAGAAGCGTATGCAAGGCTTCCGCATAAACAAGGTTGAAGGCAACCGACTCATTCCGCAGAAGATGCCTGATGACCTCAAAAAAGGCACCCTTCTTTTCCGTAACCATGATGAGGCTTTCACCAAGCTCCTTCAAGGCAAGACTGCCGAGAGGAACATCGAGATAAGCATGAAGCTTGAGGTCTATTCAAGCAAACTTGTCCTTTCCGTTGACTTGGGAGGCAAGACCATAAAGCAGGAGATGGAAAGCGAAACGCCATTCTCTGCTGCCCAGAAACCTCAGACGGACAACATCATCCGCAATCTCAACAAGCTTGGCAACACGCCTTATGTCTGCAACAACATCGCTGTGGAATGGAAAGAAGGCACAGAACTCTTCGTTCCTGCAAGCCTCGTCTCCAGAATAAGACAGTCATGTCTCATGGAAACGACGCCCCATGGCGTCGTTAAACTGCCGCAACAAACCTCCGCAGACAACATTCTGCATTCTGCATCCAGCATTCTGCATTCATCCGAAGGCATTCTGCATTCAAATGAGACTATCCTCATGCAATGCAAACATTGCATACGCTATGCCTTAGGCTATTGCCCAAAGGAGACAAACGAGCGTCAGCCATGGAAAGAACCGCTCTCCCTCAGGATGTCCGACAGCCGAATGTTCACCCTCCAGTTCGATTGCAAACATTGCCAGATGAATGTATTACTCCACAAGATGTAGGGCGAGGATTTCCGAGCCGCAACTTGTATATCATTTCCAATATCGCTAATGTTTAACTGAAAATTGAGAAAGCTTAGCTACATACTCCCCCTCATCTCCCTCCTTGCTCTACTGCTACTAAGCAGCTGCAAGCACAGCGAGAGAGCCCAGAGCCGATACTACGGTGAAAGCTACAACTTCATCGTAGATGTTGACTCCATGCAGCTACTGCGCTTTCTCCCCTCTGAGGCATCCACTTTCCAGGACACAGTCTATGTCTATGAAAACGACAGGGTTGCCATAGCCGACATCCTCACCAGCGACTCACTCGAGATAACCAGCGACACATCATGGGTGCAACTCATGCGCGACGCCACCACATTCGGTTGGATAGAAGAGATGAGCATGAGAGAGCAGGTAGTGCCTGCCGACCCTATTTCGCAGGGAATCAAAGGCTTTGCCGACAACCACTTGCTCGTTTTCCTCATCTTCATCACAGCCATCGTGGCAACATATTGGCTTAGAAAGAGCTACAAGATGAAGGTGCCTATTGTCCATCTGAACGACATCCCTTCGGCTTATCCAGCCGTACTGTGCATGTTCATGGCGGTAAATGCCACCATCTACGCAACAATCCAGCTTTACTATCAGGAGTCTTGGCAACATTTCTACTACCACCCTACCCTCAATCCGCTTGCCGAGCATGGCATCATCGCTTTTTTCCTCCTGCTTGTCTGGGTTATCATCATCATGGCAGTAGCCTGCGTTTCCGAGGTTTTCCGTCTCCTTAAGCCCCTTGAGGCGACGCTCTATCTTCTCGGTCTCATAGCCGTCTGCGCCATCGACTACATCATTTTCTCCCAGCTCACACTCTGCTACATCGGCTATCCCCTCCTCCTCGCCTACCTCTATTTCGCAATCAGAGGCATTAAAGGCATTTGCATCAGTTAGAATAGAATTAGTGAAAAAAAAAGGTTGGAAAGAATTATCTGAAGGAAAATCCTCACAAAGAGCAAACTTAAGGTTTGAAAGGAAAATAGACAAACCGACAAAAAAGAGTGTGCTCCTATGGCTCTAATTCCATTAAAACTCTCTTTCCCTAATTATATAAAGAGAGATGTATAAGCAGAAAAATACACGAAAAAAGTATAAGTCCGTCCGCTCAAAAAAACAGTATAAAGCGGACGGACAGACGGACGGACGGACAAAAAAGATATAGGAAAATACAATAGAAACTGTATTTTTTACTTCAGGATTTCCTTAACAAGATTCTTTGCACCACCCCACTTGTCGATGAGGTAGAGCATATAGCGAGAGTCAACACAGATAGTGCGACCAAGTGTAGCATCGAAGTAAATGTCGTTAGCGAGGCTGTCCCAGTTGCCATCGAAAGCAAGACCGAGGAGCTGTCCCTTATCGCCGAAGACTGGAGAACCAGAGTTACCACCAGTGATATCGTTGTTGGTAAGGAAGCAGAGCTGCATCTTCTTTGTCTGCTTGTCAGCATACTTTCCGAAGCTCTTCTGACTCATAAGCTTGAGGAGTTCTGGCTCAACCTTGTAGTCATCAATCTTATCGCCATCCTTCATCTTAGCCACCATACTCTCAGCGTCAGTATAATAGCCAGAAGGCTGACCTGCAAGCATATACTCGCCTACCTGACCGTAAGTGAGAC
>JAKSLJ010000032.1 GCA_024401275.1 Bacteroidaceae bacterium
CATACCAGGCTTCACTAAATGTTTAACTTGTCCAACTTCTTGGGTTCACTTCACTTTCGTCCCATTCCTCATCACCTTTTCTTTGACTCAAGGCATCGTCGAATGACTGCCCATGTGTGGAGAAGTGTATGTAAACGATGCTGCCTTTGGCTACGGTGCGCGACAATCTGTCGAGAGCCTTGACGATGTTTGCATGTGTAGCCTTGCCGTCGGTGAGGGTGGCGATGTTGAAGCCTTGCGCTTTGAACACAGGCATCAGCATTTCCACGTCTTCTCTGCCATGGATGTTGTTCCATTCATGGGCAATGGGCATGATCCTGTAATTTGAAATGCCCACAAGAAGGGCATATTTCTTCTGTGCAAATGCTGATGTTGCAATGCAGAGCAGGATGATTATGAATTTGAACCGAAGCATTTATGATTTTTGATGTATGAGGTATGATTTTAGCCGCTGAGAACGGCAGGGAATAGTCTATTAATCTTATTCTTTAATATAGCGCATCGAGGAGCGTGAAGTATGCCCAGTATTTTGGGTCTTTGTATGGCGTTGTGCCATCTTCCTCATAATTTCGCAGGAAGCTTTGTGCCTCTCTGAGCGCATTTACCATATTTTTTCCTGAGATATACTGTCGGTAGAACTCCTCCATGAAGAGTCTTGTGGCATGATTATCGACTTCGCGCAGAGTCATGAGGATGGTCTTTGCACCTGCTGTCTTGAAGGCTCTCTGTAGTCCAAGAGTACCTTCCGTGGCGTCAACCTCGCCAAGTCCCGACTGGCATGCCGACAATACCACGAGTTTGAGGTTGGGGAATGTCATCATGGAAATCTCCTTTGCAGTAAGCACTCCGTTTTCCACTCCTTGTTTCTTTGTGCCGCCCTCCATCGCTTCCTGTGCTCCTGCGAATAGCAATGCAGAACGCACCATAGCCTTTTCGTTATCAGGAAGCTTTGAATCTTCCAACTTCAGGAACGAGTAATCAGCGGCATTCTCGTCAGCCGTAACCCTGTCAGCCTCCCAATAGAATCCGTGTGTGGAGATGTGAATGGCATCAACATTAGTGTCCGCCAGTGCCTTGAACGACTCCTCTGTGCCATATTGCCGCCTAAAGACTCTTGCCTCCACACCTTTTTTCTGCAAGAGCGATGCTATTGTGTTGACTTCTGCCTCCGACTGCTCGGATATGTCATCCAGTGGTCCTCTTGCTGTGAAGTCTCGCATCTGTCTTAGACTGAGCATTGGCGGCACTTTGGTATCTTTGGAACTGCTGGAGCCCTTGACTTCTTTGAAAGCATACTCCAAACCTCCATATAGTACGCAGTTCTGTAGCTTACCTGAATCCTGATTGCGGTGTAGCAGTTCCTTCGTAGAGGTCAGCCGGTAGTATAGTCTTGTGGTGTCACTGTTTTCCAGAGGTAGCCTGTGCAGAATTCCCGATGGCGAGAAATATATGCGATCCACGCTGGCTATCTCGTCTTTCATCGCATCCCATATCTTGCCTGAAAGTTCGTTGCCATTGAAACCTTCGTGGTCTTTATTAACGACATTGACTAGGGCATCCTTCCGATCTTTCAGTACAGTGTATAATTTGGGGGTGGGACTGTCGTGTTTGTAAGTTATGGCTATATAGCATACTGAATCTGTATTCCATATTGGGAAATCCTGAAACTCAACTGCCAGTTCCCTTGGTTTGAGATGGTTCCTTACCGAATCCCATTCCACGAGAAAGCCTTCTGTGGGGATTGGGTCTTGTCTATGGCGTTCAAGCAAATCGCGTTTAAGCTGCTTTATTTCCTCTGCAGTCTGATAGACGCCCTCATCGCTTAACCCATTCTCATACATCATTGTGAGTGCAGCGGATTCCGATTGGATTTTGCGGTAAAGATTAAGGGAACCACTGAGATGCTCCTTCAAATATCTGTCGGCATAATACGTGAACGCCTTGGCATTCAGTAATCCGTTCAAAGCATGGCGAATGATTTCCGGATCGTTTGTTTCCCTTGCAAAGTATGGTATTGTTTTCAAGAGTGCTTCGGCCTCTAGAAAGTTCCATGCATCCGAATGTATGCCGCCGTACGAAAGGACGATGTTGTTAGGGACGTTTACCTTGACTGCCAGTGTAGAAAAGTTTTTTGTGTATAGAGTATCACAATACTTCTTGAAGTTCTCGTATGGCAAAGCCTTGTACTTAAACTGAATATCGAAGGGGTAAAGCCTATATGCTTCGGCATAATCGCCAGCATTGTACCTCTCCAGAGCTCTCTGACGTGCATCTCTTGCCCATTTTAAGTCAAGACTTGGTATTTTACTGTACTTGGAATCGCCAAGGAACCACAAAACTTGCTTGTAAAGTTCTGTTTCCTTGTCTGATTGCCGAAACACTTTTTCTGCCTTCTGCCTCATCAGCTTGAGATTGTTGGCAGTCATTATCTTGCTTTTCCAAGTCACTTCATTGGCAAATTCGGCGACATTGTTCAGATACTTTTGCTCCGATTTCTTCAGTTTCTTGCCGGTCATGACGTAGTGAATATCCCTTATTATCTTCCAGTTCTTGAGAATGTATCCTGGATAAGAGTTCATGAAAATCTCGTACGCATTATAGCAGTTGCCTAGATAGGAGCGGGCTAGGGCAGCGCAGTCCTTCGGCATAAGGCTCAGTTCTTCGGCGCAATGCGACAGGTAGCGCAGATATAGCCCCTTATCTGCAAGTGGACTTTTCTTCCATGCGAGCATTCTCTTTGCGTAAGTGCTGTATTTGCGATAGAGGTCGGGCTTTATGTCTATGCAGACGTTGTCTATGTCGAACTGGATATTCTTGGACTTATAACTTACAGTGCCGTCCAGGCTCATTATAGGTTCAAACTTGCTCTCAAAAGTGATGGTGTCGCCACTTGGGAATGCTTTTTTTACCAGATAGTTCTCTTTTGGCAATGTGGATTCTAGAAGGCGATACTCCTTTCCGTTTGCCATCAAGACTTCTGTCATTTCTGTTGATACACTGCAGCCATTCTTTCCCGGAATGAAATGCCCGCGGACAGTGGTGTAGTCGTCATTGAACTCAATAGACGTGAACACCCACTTCGCCCATCCCATGTCCTTCTCATAATGGAATTCCTTCTTCTGGGCAAAGGCACAGGAGGTGCATAAAAGCATTATTATGTAAAGGGAAAGACGCAACATCGTAAAAGAAATTTTTGCAAAGATATAATTTTATAAGATATTAACAAGTAAATTACAGGAAAAAATGCATTATTTCCTCTCTTTCTCTGGATATTCATGAAAAAACACCTAATTTTGCCGCAGAATATTTAGCCATTTCTGCAGTTTATTATCGTAGAATGAAAAACTTATTATATTTCCGAGCCGCTATCATGTATAGATAGCGTAATACGAAACGGCAGTTGCAACCGCCTCACGGTGATTGCAACTGCAGCAACTAACTAATAAAAATAACCAAAAAATCCTATCTCGCTGCCTTTTATAGCTCTTTCATCCAAAGTCCGTGAACGTTGCAGTAAGCATAGAATGCAAGAGGAGGCTCGTCGAGATGAAACTGTGCGCAAGGTGGCTCTTCATTGGAGAGCATTCGTACCGTAGCGCCATGCTTTGTCAAGGCTACGATGAAGGCGATGTGGTGCTCCTTGCTCATAGGATGCGGATCCTTGCCTACGCAAACGCGGTAGTTACCGGAGCCCATCTCCTCAACTACAGGGATGTGGTGCTCGTTCGTGCCACGGTTTGGAGATGCCTCCGATGGACAATTCTCTGCCTTGTAGTAGTTTGAGCCGTCGGCACTTTCGCAAGATGCGGTGAAAGGAGTAAGACATTGCATGGTGCGATTGCAGCATACTGGCACTTGCCCACCATCAATGAGCTTCACGATGACGTTGCCACAAATAGGGCATCTGTAGAATTTCGCTTTCATAGTTCTTTTTGTTTTAGAGGTGAATAACTGATTACGAATAAACCATATGCATAATGCATCGTTTTCTGGGTGCAAAGTTACGACTATATACACCCGAAAACAAGGGCTTTCCAACTAAAAAACTGAAGCTATGATAAGCGAAACTTATAAGCTCTATAACCTTGTACCATTGTACCACCGCCCCTGTACTGGTTGCAGTTAGTATCCTTGAATTACATCAATAAAAATAGGAGATAAGTGCCAATTGTAGAAAGCACTTATCTCCTATTTATTTCATGGCCGCAACTTAGCGGAAACGGCTCAGAAATCTTCGCCATACATTTTGTGGATAATACCACATGCTTACTGGCGGCTAAAAATTGCACTCCATCCGTGTCCTGTTAGTATCAAGGTTTTACCGCTGATTTCGTATTTAAATGTAGGATCAAAGAAACCTGTCAGCGTAAGAGTACCATTCCCATTATCTTTCCAAGTACCTGAGAAGTTTCTGAAATGTTCAGGTGTAGTTACAGCATAAGTATCGGGGGTAATTACTAATACTGCATCAAAAGTATCGCCAGCTTCTGTAATTTTACCCACCCAATTTCCTACAAGTGATGATACACCATCTTCACTGTCGTCATTTTTTACTGTCTTGAAAGATACTTCCAGAATGTTTGACACAGGGAGTTCTAGCGTACTTCCATCGACTTGCTTGATAACCATAAACTGCTGTGCGCTAGCCGTTGCTGCGCTGAAGATAGCCATAAACATGGCGAAGAGGAGTTTTATCATTTTCTTGTTCTTGTAGTGGTTTGTCTGTTAGAATTTTATTTCAAGGGGCTTATGATAATTATCACTTTGTGTAAACACCTTCTATCTCTACCACATAGACAGTATGCATACCGCCATGTGCGCCGTATTGCTTGTCGAGAATCTCACGATCAATGAAGTTCGCCTCCGTCATCTCGGTCTTGAAGAGCTTGCGGCAGTCGAGTGTCATGCGTGACTCTGCGAATGTCATCGCACCCGACTCCAGCTTCAACGGAGTGATGCCACATTCCTTCACCTTGTCAATATCGCGACCAGACTTTGTACCACAAATCTGCAATGCCTTGCGATACTCCTCACCATAAAACGAAAGAGTCACGCGCTCATTCTCCTCCAAGAAGCCGTGAGTATAACGCTCAGGACGGATGAAAAGGAAAGCCACAGGCTTGTTCCAAAGGATTCCAACGCCACCCCACGATGCCGTCATAGTATTGAACTTGTCTTCTGTTCCTGCGGTAACGAGCATCCACTCATTGCCGATAAGCTGAAATGCGTTCTCTTTACCCAGAACGCTGATGTCTTGTTTAGTCATATCTTAGTTGTATTTAGTTCTTTGGGGGGCAAAGATAAAGCAAATTTTGCAATTTACCAAATTTATTCACATTTAATTCTTTTAGACCCCCAAATACTACGATTTGCCGTTTTTTGAAACTCCTCGTCCATAATCTCGCAAATGCAGAGTAAGTTGGTGCAGAGATGTCCGACCAGCGGATTTTGTTATATCGTTCCTTATAGAGTAGAAATTCGTCTTTCTGCCATGAGGTATAATCCATATTCGGAGTGACTGACTGCCAAGAAGTCTTAGAATCTCGAGACGCTCCAGGCTTCTCGCCCAACTCACGCATTTCTACCTTGCCGTTAAGCACATTACAACGGAACTCATAGTTCTCGTTCAAGAAAGCCTCCACCTCGTAGATGGCTCCTTGCATCTCGGTCATCACCTGTGACGACTCGAGGGATTCAATAGTTTTGTTTTCTTTCATAATATATTTTTTATTTAACGACTGCAAAGTTACAATATGAAAGACCACAAAAAAGAATTTTCCCTGCACTTGACTTTTCATTAAATCAAAGCAGGGAAAACAAATATGCGCAATGGGGAAAAGCGCAGGGAAAAGAGTGAAATTAGTATAGCAAATCTGGCGCGAATCCTGACATATATAATGATGTCAAGATTCGCGCCAGATTATATTCTGTATCTATTATTGTTTTGTCAATGAGAAGTTGAAGGTCTTGCCATTTAATAAGTTATAGAAGGTACCAGAATAATTATGTCCACTCATGTAGCCATCAAACTTACCTGTATCCAATCCGTTTTTATTTGTTTCCAATAATACAAGATGGTCTTCATTGTTCTCTATGACACTTAGATACATACGGTTGTCAGAACTGTACTTAGTGTAGTGATACCAGAACTCGTTTGTTTCCTCATTTATGTACATGCGGATTCCTGTATTCCCCCCAATAGTACCAGTCCACCATTCACCATTAATCTGAGTAGGAGCATCAACTTGTTTTGACGCCAACATGCTTGGAGAATCCTGATTAGTATATTCCTGATCCGGAACATCCGCATCACCTTCCTCTTCATATTCCTGATCCTCTTCTGCATAGTTGGCATCTGCCGCATCACTTATGACTTGTGTCGTATCTGCCATCTCAGTTGAAGATTCAGTTGAGGAGTTTTGAGGCATCATATAGAAATACCAATATGCGCCACCGCCTATAAGCAACAAGGCTATAAGGGCAATTGCAACCCATTTCCAAGGACTTGATGATTCCTCTTCCTCGTAGTAAACCACAGGCTCTGTTTTTTGCTCAAACCTGTTACCACAATTAGTACAAAACATAACGTCCTCAAGAACCTCTGTTCCACACTTTGGACATTTCTTTCGCTTGGGAAGTGGCTTTCCGCACACTACACAAAACTCGGCGCCTTCCTTTATTTCGGCACCACAACTTGAACATTTCATGATTACAATTTTAAAGATTAAAGCAAGCCTTCGCTTGCATTTTTATTCTATATGACAATGGTCCTTATGGCAATAACCTATGATACCATTATAGTTTACTTTGTACCAATTGCCATAACTACCTAAATAGATTGCGCCTTCACCACCATTATGTAGTTCTCCCAATATTGCTGACTTTGCAGAAGCGGAACTGCGAATGTTGACATAGCCATCGTAGGCAGAGGAATAGACATATTGCTGATTCTCGTATCCCCCTTCTGTGGCAGGGTCTTCGTAGGTTTCTATATTGGCAGCAGTATCCTGTGCAGAAGGCGTCTCTTCTGGACTTGAAGTCTCTTCTCCTTGTGCCTCTTCGCTGTTAGATTCTGCTTGATCTTGTGTGTCGGAAGAGACTACTACAGGTACTGTCTGCGGAGCTTGATTGAAGTACCAAAATGCCCCACCGCCTATGAGCAACAAGACTATAAGGGCAATTGCCACCCACTTCCAAGGATTTGAGGATTCTTCCTCGTAGTAAACCACAGGCTCTGGTTTTTGCCCAAACCTGTTACCACAGTTAGTGCAAAACATAACATCCTCAAGAACTTCCATCCCACACTTTGGACATTTCTTTCGCTTAGGAAGTGGCTTTCCACACACTACACAAAACTCGGCGCCTTCCTTGATTTCGGCACCACAACTTGAACATTTCATGATTTCATTTTGATAAATTACAACATACGATATATCAATGCTAAGACTTGATTAAGTACGACAATGTCTATCAATACAATCCCATGTTTTCGTCTATTTCTTTTAAAAAGCCTGTCTTAATATCAAATACGGCCATTTCTTCCGGTGTTAACTTGTCTCTCCCTTTTATCATAAAATCCCTTAGGAACGGACCTACTCCTAACTCCAATTTCTCCTCAGTTGCCAATGATTTATACGCATTCCAAACCTCTTCAAAATCTTCTACAGTCTCAGCTTTTGCAAGCAAATCTCGAACATCTTGGATTCTTTGTTCTTTTGTTTTAAAAATAGAAAATATAGATGAAATGCCACCTGAAGATTTAGATGTTGTCGGTGTATTAGCATATTTCACCGTTCCTGCCAAAGCAGCAACAGCGATAATTGAATAAAAAACCTTGTTGTTTGGATTGATTTTGTATTGGTCAAGAATAAAAGTCACTCCAAAACCAACAACTGCACCAACTATAAGTGAACTCCCAAGACCCTTAACGAATATTAATGGAATGATTATTGCCGCGGCAAAGCAAGCAACAATAATAGCAAACTGTTGTCTGTCAAATGAACCAAGTCCCGGCACTTCGATATTTTGTGGATTTGCATTCGCATTGTCCTGCTTATCAGATACGTTTTGAACAGGAACGATTCTTGGCCTAACAGTTTCACCAGAATCATTTAAGGGTTTAGATTGTTCAAAACTTGTATGATTTTCTGGATTTTGAACTTCTTCTTGATTGATTGAAGGCTTTTCCTTCTCTATGATGACAGGACTAACCTTTTCACCACAACGAGGACAGAATTTGTCTGTATCACTCAATTGTGTACCACACTTTCCGCAAAACATAGTTTTTGATTTTTATGAGATTATTGTTTTAAGAGTTTACTACAATGCTTCTTCGTGTTCTGAACAAAAAAGAGTATCTGCGTTTTCTGCAAGAGATTCTACTCATTAATACTGAGTATCTTTCTCGCAGAAACCGCATTTTTCCGCAGAACAACACATTCTCACCTGCCCATTAAGCTATTTAACTCTTCTCAGTTTTGCTCTTTGTTCTGGATTTTTAGCTTTACATG
Source organism: Bacteroidaceae bacterium (assembly GCA_024401275.1). Classification (GTDB taxonomy): domain Bacteria; phylum Bacteroidota; class Bacteroidia; order Bacteroidales; family Bacteroidaceae; genus Prevotella. Next base: position 8,511 of record JAKSLJ010000032.1, read on the forward strand.
CAGTACTGCTAATATAGAAGTATTCAAGGTTCTTGTCTATCGCGAATTCTAAATAAACTCCGCGAACAGTGTGGTTAAGGGCAACTTTTAAATCATAGTCTGATAGGGAAAAATCGTAATAATCAAATGCTCTCCATGTTGCATAATACTTTTTGCCACTACCATCATTAAGCGTCAAAATGGCCGCTCCTTTATTCTTCTCACCATCTTCTGGTTCCATTACTTGCAAAGTATATGAACGCACGTCATCATTAAAGGTCCATGTACCTACAATCTCATCTTTACCACTGCATGAAAATAAGCATGCAATTGTAGCAATCACTAACAAAAGTTTTTTCATAATGATTAAATTTATAGTTTAGAAATTAATGATTTGTATTCCGTTTAGTTATTGATGAAGGGCACTTTTCTCGCCATACTAATAATCTTCATCATATCTCCAAAAACACGAAGTTCTTTCAAAGTTCTCATGTCAGCAATGGATAATTCCGCCTTATCCTCTAATCCAGAAAGAAGATTGTGTAAAACCTCGAATTGTTCCAGTTTTTCAAGCCTCCAATCATAGTCAGAAACTATTTCTGCAAATCGCTTTTTCTCTTCTAATGAAAAGTTCAGTGGCAATGTTTTGTCTTCACCAACTGCTAATGAATCGTTTTGTTTTTCCATCTTTTGAAATTTTAGGGATTAGTATATTAATGTTAAGCTATATAGTCAAATTTGAATAGGAATGTCAAATAAAACTTATGGTGGATTTATTCCTAAAGTTTTGTAAAGTCAGAGAATTCGTCACACCTTGTAATTTCATCAGAAAATGAATCCAATAATTTTTCCGATAATCCAACCGATTATAGAACATATTGCAATAAATAATAACTTAGTTTTAAAATCAGTTTCGCCTTCATCCACCTCAAATCCGTGTGCTTTATTCCAATTGTCCCTTGCTCTTTGCACGTTATCTGCTCCAACTTCTGTAAACATATCAAAGTTGGTATTCATTGTCCATCCGTAAACTTTCTGAAGAATCTCTGAAATAAGACGAGCTGCACCTTCTGCATCATTACCGAAATCTATCGCATATTCACGACAATATCGTTCGTGACCTGCATAAGTGTAATTGCAGATATGACTTGTAAATAACGGAAAGCTATCAAGCTTCTTGAATGCTTGCAGCTGCTTTTCAACACGCTTGTTATATTGTTTCTGCCAATCATCGTTATCAATAAAAGTCGAAAAATTTAGAGATACTATCAATCCGTTCTTAGAGTCACTGATATTCATGCCTTGATCATCACTCCAGGCGCATTTTCCTGACCTGAGTACACCGATAAATTCACTGTCGCCTGTATCTGCTTTTTTAGTACACAAGTCAGTTACAACGCTTTCTCCTGGATTTTTCTCTTGTAGCTGTAAGTTTCGTTTTAACTCTGCTGTTAACCCTGGTAAAGTTGCAGAGTCGTTAGTGTACGAGGTCTTTGACAAATCTATGCCTTTGTCAACGAAACGTACCAAGAGAGAACCGCAGTACTCGCAGTTCTGCGCATTAGTTGTGTTTGCCCCACAATTAGGACATTTTAAGACTTTTAATTCCATATATTTGTATTTTAAATAATGAGATATTCCTACTTAAGAGTAACATCAAAGGATTCATCAAGAAAACTATCGTACTTCTTGTCAGGTTTATATTCCGTAAACAAGACGAGGTCCATCCAGGCCGTGGAAGAAGGGTCAAGCATCTCGTTGCGTACCGTGTAATATCTAATACCTCTTACATTTAGGTCTGAGAATTTCTCCTTGATGTATGAAGCCAACATTTGCGGTATGACATACTCAATTTTGAAATTACGAGTAATGGACTTGCATTCTTTGTTATTTAAGTGACAATTGTACGCGATGCTGTTACAAGCGATAATTAGTGGCAATAGGCTAAACATTGATTTCTCTTCATTTGCGTCTGCTGACCCTCCATTACCTTGTAGGCGATTGAGATTATAAGCACACATATCAAAGACTTTAATCTCTTTGTCAGCATGAAGAGTATAAACTGCTGTGGTTACATCCTCGTTACCTATCTCGACGTGGCTTGCCTCTTTTGTGGTAGATAAATATAAACTTACACTGCCTTGAGAAGTGTAACGGTCCGACTTTGATAGATACAACTTATTAAAAGGAATATGCTTTAGTTCGGCAGGATCAGAATACTTTCCGGTTCTTGATCGGTAATAACGAAGCGGCCCCTCTTTAATATCTTTTATCCATAAATCCGGATAGTTGTTTATCTCCTTTGATAATGTTGAGTCCATCAAATCAGAGAATTCCTTCCCCGCCTTTAACACGTTACCTTTCACGTATTCTGTAATAATTAGAGGAAGCTTCTCGCACAATTCAGTTACAACAATATCGTCGGCATCTATTCTCTTGTTCTTCACTAAGTCCTTATATTCATTTAATCGTTTGGACAAAGATTTAATGTAGTCCTCATCGCAATTAACATTAAATGGAAGCCAAAGAATTTCTTTCTCTTCTGATGTTAGATTGGCTATTATTGTTCCCATATTCTGTTGTCATTTAGTTTTATTCCACACTCTTTGATATGGCATTAGCTCCAACCAAGAGTAGAACCTGAATGAATATTAGAATGATGATTGCGACGAGTTGTCCGTTGTCCTCGAATCGATTTGGAGCGGCTATGCCACACCATATCTCAATAAGTGTGAATAGGGGAAATAAGCAGTTGAACGATACGCGAAAGCCATCCTTGATGGACATAGCAGAAACAAGGAACATCAGCAAGCAGTTGCCGATGATGGCAAGGCTCGTTAAGCTAACATTGACCCATCCGTAGCTGGACATTATGTAGCCAAAGAGGACGTTCAGCAAAAGAAGGATGAGGCTGATAATTAGAGTAGGTGATTTCATGTCGTGAAATATTCGTGTTATTGCTATTGTTTGTTATTACATAGGTGGAAGTGGTGGAGGACAAGCACCGAACATTTGAGCAAGTTCTGGTACGGTAGATGCTTGTGCCCACGAAGGCATACCTTGCTTCCATACCAAAGTATCACGAGTGATTTGCCCGTTTGAAATGTATGAAGAGAGAACATTCATGTCAAATGGACCTTGCTGTTGTCCGTTGACAGCAACATAGAACTGTGCGGATTGTGGAAGAGGAGGTGGAGCCATAGGCTGCTGCGTAGAAGTTTGTGCTCCCATCATTGCGCCAAGCTGAGTGCCAAGGTTAGCTCCTGCGCCTAATCCCATTCCCATGCCGACGAAATTGCCACCGCCTTCATTGGCAGCTGCTTTGTCCATCACATCGAACGAGCGGCTCATCTGATAGACATCACGACCATTTATCTTCAGTTGCGCTTGCAGTTCCTTTGCTTCCTTCAGTTTCTTGAAGCTTGGATCGTCTTCTGGCACATTGATAGACATGATGTGGAAGTTCTCAAACACAAGACCGTATTTCAAGAACTCATCAGCAAGGCTCTGCTCCACATATTGCGACAATTCCACAAGATGGGAATTGATGTTAAGTACGGAGATGTTGTCTTTGGTCAGTTTGTCTGAGATAAGGTTGGCAAAGAATGACATCATTTTGCCCTTGAAGTAAGAATCAACCTTATCTATTGTGAACGAAGACATATTGCCTACCAAAGAATCCAAGAACACTCTTGGGTCAGCGATTCTAAGTCCGTATTGTCCAAAAGAACGCACGGGAACAATAATGCCGTATTTCGGGTCTTCAAGTTGAATAGGTACAGGAGTTCCCCACTTAGTGTCCATAACGGCAAGTTTATTCACAAACCAGACTTCTGCTTGGAATGGCGAATCGCCGCCAAAAGGAATGTTGATGAGCTTGTTGAGTAAAGGGATGTTCTCGGATTTCAGTGTGTGGGTGCCAGCGCCAAACTCATCCAGAACCTTACCTCCCTTTACGAAGAAAGCTGTCTGTCCATTATAAACCACAAGTTGAGTACCTATCCTCAAATCGTTAGAAGGAAACTTGTGGACAAGTTCTTTGGTATTGGCTTCCCACTTTACAACATCTATAAGTGCCATAAATGTATATAAAGCCTCAGAAACCCAATAAGGCGGAAAAAGGTTAGTGTTTGATTTCTCCACATAAACGCGAAACGTAGGCTTCCACCTCTACTTGTCCGCTTCTTGGGGTCCTCGGAGACCGTAATGGTGAACGAAGTAGAGTGTCTGCCTACGCCTTGGTATATTGCACGTATCCGAAAAGTGTGCGTGAGGATATAACATACCCTCGCGGCACACCCCGGGATACAGTTATAGCATACCCGTAGCAGCCACTTCAACTATGCTCATTGACCATTACTTTGAAATTTCCGAGGTTCCAAGAAGCCAATAGAACAAAGCATCGATGACGCTTTTTGTTATGTAGTGCCCACCCAGCCGCACATCATTTCAGATGGCACGGCGTAGGTAAGACTCTGCAAAGATACACATTTTCTATCAAATACAAGCAAAAACTTCTTAAAACATGCAATAAAACTATCAATTTTAGCCCAAATTGGCTAAATCGTGCACTTATAATGTCATTTTTCTTCAAAAAATTTGTCAGAATAACAAATTCTTTATACCTTTGCACCCACGAGAACCCGCCAAGCCTCTCAACGATGCTCAAATGTGCGGGTCGTTTTTTTATACGTACGTTTAATCATGGCAACAATAATACCATATCAAGGAAAAGTATGTATATATCCTTATTTTTACTTTAAAAGACACAAAATGCATTCCATTTTTTGGAATGCATTTGTAAGTACTACAGTAGCGGAGCCATATATAAAGGAAGGTAGCATATACCATTCTCTACTTTCAAATCACCGCTATGGACAATGAATGAGGTGTGAAGGTATGCCTTGAATTTTTCACGGAATTTGTCGAGTGAAGATGTTGTGTATCGCTGGGTTGACTTTACCTCTATCGGACAAATATTATGCTTGCTTGTAACTCGCTGTAAATCTTGCGTTTCATACCTTGTTTTACACCAAATCGCATTTATCAAATGGCTAAATCTACACCAAATCGCATTTATCAAATGACGATATTTACACCAAATCGCGCGAGTTTGATGTTGCAAAAGTAATGGTTTTATCTCTAATACACAAGAAAAATCAAGAAAAAGTGTATTTCTAAGGCGAATTTTCTTTGAAAGAAACCAGAAAAACTTCATTTAGCAATCCCTGTTGGTCATTGCGCAGACGCAGGAGTCGGACCAGACATTCTCTGCTGTTTCTATCATGTCGATGATTGTGTAGATAGGGAGGATGATGCCCATAATGCCGATTGGTGCGCCTGTGCCTGCTGCAAGGGAAAGGGTAAGGAAATAGCAGCCCATAGGTACTCCGGCATTGCCAACAGCAGAGAATACAGAGAGGAACACCCATAGGAGAATGGTCTGCCATGTCAGTTCAATGCCGCCGTTCTGCATCAGCCACAAAGATGTTACGAGGATGAAGGCGGCGCAACCGTTCATGTTTATTGTTGTGCAGATAGGCAATACGAAGCGGGAAATGCGTGGCGAAACACCCATGCGCTGCTCTGCCGACTGCATGGTGACGGGTAATGTTGCAGCAGAAGATTTTGTGAAAAGTGCCATAAGTACCGCAGGCATCATTTGCGAGAGCGTCTTCAGCGGATTGATGCCACGAGAGAGAAGGAAGAGTGGCAGGACAACGAAGAACTGCACTACATTACCGCCAATGATTACCGCTACATATTTGCCAATGGAATCAAACGCCATGCCGCCGCTGACCTGTGCCGTAAGCTGTGCGGAGAAGGCAACGATGCCGAGAGGGAGTGTCCAGATAAGTCCGCGAATGAGTGTGAACAGTAGTTCCTGCAAGCCCTGGATGCCCTTTACGACAACAGCCTTCGGTTCAGAATCGGGCATCTTCGTAAGCGCGTAACCTATGGCGAAGGCTAGAAGCAAGATGCTCAGCACATTGCCCTCAAGGAACGGCCGGATGATGTTGTCTGGCACTACTCCGAGGATATGTTCGCTGTATGACAGTGTACCGAGATTCTGCGGCACATCAGTAGTTCCCTTGCTGATAAGTTCTTCAGGCAGATTGCCTGGAGCAATATAGAGATAGAGCACTACGCCAACTATTGCTGCTGCGAAGGTTGTGGAAAGGGTATAGAACAGAGTTCTTCGGAATATCTTTCCTGTTTCCTTCTGCGTGCCAAAAGATGCCAGCGTAGTTATCACGGCAAGTGCTATAGTAGGCACGGCAAGCAGGCGGAAAAGCCTTGTGTAGATGGTAGCAACGAAGTCTGCAATGGCATTTATCCATTGCAAACCGAGCATGCCGAGAGCTGCACCCGCAATGAGTGCACCGATCCAAAGAAAGAGTTGACGTTTATTGTTCATATTTCCACATTTAATGCGCTTCGAGCCAGTTCTTTCCCCAGCCTGCATCGGCTATCAGAGGGACTTTCAGCTCACAGACATTTTGCATTTCTTCAAGAACGATGCGTTCGAGCTGTTCCTTTTCTGTAGGGAGGACAGTGAAGTTCAGTTCGTCGTGTACCTGGAGGATGAGCTTTGATTTCAGTCCTTCTGTCTTCATCCTATTATATACGCGAACCATGGCTAGTTTCATGATGTCGGCAGCAGTACCCTGAATTGGGGCATTAACGGCATTTCGCTCGGCAAAGGCGCGGACGGTGCCATTGCCGGAGTTGATATCTGGAAGATAACGACGACGATGGTACATGGTCTCTGCGTAGCCCTTCTGACGTACGTTTTCTACCTGATTATCAATAAATTCCTTTACTTCAGGGAAACTCTCAAAGTAGCCTTCAATAAGAGCTTTTGCTTCCTTTCGGTCAATACCAAGTCCTTCGGCAAGCCCCCAAGCAGAGATGCCATAGATGATGCCGAAATTAGCACTCTTAGCTTTGCTTCGCTCTTCTTTAGTTACTTCAGAGATGTCTTTTTTGTATATTTTAGCGGCTGTAGCGGCGTGAATGTCCTGTCCGCTATTGAATGCCTCAACCATGTTCTTATCGCCCGATAGATGCGCCATAATACGCAGTTCTATCTGCGAGTAGTCGGCAGAGAAGAACTCCTCCCCTACCCTAGCGACAAACGCTCTGCGAATGTCCTTGCCGTCTTCGCTGCGAATAGGAATATTCTGAAGGTTCGGATCGCTTGAACTCAAACGACCAGTCGCTGTAACAGTTTGGTTAAAGCTGGTGTGTATGTGTCCTGTTTCCGGATTTATGAGCTTAGGAAGTGCTTCAACATACGTTCCGACAAGCTTTTTAAGTCCACGATAGTTCAGGATATTCTCAACGATAGGATGCTTTGATTTCAGCGAATTGAGTACTTCTTCGGAGGTTACATACTGTCCAGTCTTAGTCTTTTTAGGCTTTTCTACTAGTCGCAGTTTGCCGAAGAGTATATCGCCCACCTGACGAGGCGACTGAATATTAAACTGCTGTCCAGCCTGCTCATAGATGTTGCGTTCTATTTCCGTGAGTCGTTCATTGAATTTTCGGTTTGTTTCCTTCAGACTTTCCGTATCAAGACAAACGCCTTCCATCTCCATATCGGCAAGAACAGGTACAAGAGGCATCTCTATTTCTCGGAACAGATCGTAAGCTTCCTTTTCCTTTAGTTCTGCTTCAAGTCTTGATTTTACCTCCGGGAGAGTTTGAAGAGCAAAATATTTGTTTGGGCGAACTTCTGGCTGAATGAGATACTGGGCAATGGTTGTGTCGAAAAGTTGACCTTTTATCTCAACGCCAAGTTTTGAAAAGTCCTTGATGCGCTGCTTCATGTCCATAGAGACTTTTTCAACGCTCTCGTCGCCAATAAGAGCCAAAATAGCCGAATCTTGGCTTATTTCTTCCAAAGAGTCTCCCAAAATATCTAGATTGAGAATTTTTTCTACAACGGATTTTTGGATAAAATCAGCTCTAACTTGCTCATTTTTAAGGTTAAAGGACTCCCCTACCCCACTTTTTTCCCCCGCGAGAGCAGCGTATTTTTCTTCTTCCGTGCCCTCGGTCGCAAATAAATCAAACAAATCGGGGGTGTTTTGGGCATTTTTCTGCTTTTTGGAAGTTTTTGCAGTTGAAGCGCTCTGCTGAAGATTTCCTTGAGTTTTTGAATTTTCTCGTGGAACATTTCCTCCGATGAACTTATAAATAAGATTTCTGAACTCCAGTTCTTCAAAAATCTTCTTTAGAGCATCAGCGTTGATTTCCTTCTTTTCAAGTTTTTCAATATTGACATCAGTAGGAACATCTTTGCTGATGACTGCAAGTTTTCTTGAAAGACGAATCTTTTCTGTATTCTCGATAATCTTCTTCTGAAGGGCACCTTTCAGCTTATCAGTATTCTCAAGAAGGTTGTCTATGCTGCCAAATTCGTTGATAAGTTTAACTGCTGTTTTCTCTCCAACGCCAGGACAACCAGGGATATTATCGGCAGAATCGCCCATTAAACCAAGGAGATCTATGACTTGATCTTGATGAGAAATGCCATATTTTTCGCATATTTCACGTGGACCAAGTATGTCGTAACCGCCACCGAAAGCACGCGGTTTGTACATCTTTACATTGTCCAAGACAAGCTGTCCGTAGTCTTTATCAGGCGTGAGCATATAGGTCTCTACCCCACTCTTTCCCGCAAATGTGGCGTATGTTCCGATAACATCGTCAGCTTCGAAGCCTGGAACTTCAAGAATTTCAATGTTCATAGCCTGTAGTATTTCCTTTATTATAGGCACAGACATACGGATATCCTCTGGAGTTTGCTCTCGCTGCGCCTTGTATTCAGGGAACAATTCACTACGGAAAGTGCCGCCTTTAGGATCAAATGCAACGCCAATATGCGTAGGTTTTTCCTTCTGCAAAACCTCATTAAGAGTATTACAGAAGCCCATAATAGCAGAAGTATTAACACCTTTTGAGTTAATACGAGGGTTCTTTATAAACGCATAATAGCTGCGATAGATAATGGCGTAAGCATCGATTAAGAAGAGTTTCATAGGCCTCACCCCCCAGCCCCCTCCCAGGCCCCCTCTAACTCCCCCCTTAGGGGGCGAACAGAAGATAGGAGTACCATTTTGGAGGGGGAGTGATATGACTTAAAGGGGATTTATATCACTTTATAGATTATATATAGATGATGGAATAATATACTAATTTGAACGAATTCGGTTATGGAGATGCGCTGCCCTCAGCGCACCAGGCGCGATAAAAGGTAATATTAGTTTAGCGGTACATCCATTGCGGCGGTTCTGTTGCGATAGCTAGTGTCCTGAGGGTAGGACACATCCGTAGTCGGATACCTCCGTAGCCTTCAATCCATTTTACTCCCCCTCCCCCTAATCGGGGAGGGGGTAAGGGGGGAGAGGCTAGTTTATAGCGATCTTTTTGAAAAGAAGTTTACGAGAGTATGAAGAGCTTCTCTGAGATCTGGTTTTTCGGTTAAATCTTCAACAAGAGCGTGTGCTTTTTCTGCAAATTCCTGCATTTTCTGCTCCGCAAATTGTATGCCGCCATGCTCTAAAGTGTAGTTTATAAAGTAGGAAATCTCATTGTCAGTAATAGTTCCGAGCTTTACTTTTCGGGCAATATCCATTAGATTTGTTTCATGTGGAACGGCAGAATTTGCCTTATTTTCTGCTTCTAACTGATTAAGAACATAGAGGGCAGGTAGGGTTATTTTACCTTCTCGCATGTCTTTTGCAGCTGGTTTTCCGAGTTCTTTTGTTGGAAGATAGTCGAAGATGTCGTCGCGAATCTGGAAAATAAGACCTATGAGGCGGCCGAACTCGATGGCTGCAGCGGACTTGGAATCCGTTGGAAAAGCGCCAGGAACGGTGGCTGAGAAAACGCCCATTTCGCAGCACGCCATAAAGAGGGAAGCAGTCTTTTGCTCTATGATTTTATAGTAAGTTTCGTAGTTAAGATCGAGATTGGAATCTTTTTTCAACTGCAAAATCTCACCGTCTGAGAGCGTCTGACCTACCTTTGAAAGTACAGCTACGAGCTCTGCCTTGCCTGTAGAAGCAGCGGAAAGGAGAGCTGTAGAAAGGATATAATCGCCAAGAAGAACGGCTAGTTTATTGCCATTTGTAGAGTTTACAGATGCCTGACCACGGCGTTCGTCGCTATTGTCAACCACATCATCGTGTACCAAAGAAGCTGTATGAAGCAGTTCAAGGGCAACAGCAGAGTGTAGTGTTTCACTTGAAACCTCGCCGACAGCCTTCGCAATAAGCAGCGTTAGGGTAGGTCGCAGACGCTTTCCACCACGACTTTTTATCTGCTCGAAAATGGTATTCTGCAGTTCGTCAGAGTGGGAGAGGGTAGTGTTGAATAGCGAAAGGTATTCAGCAAACTCCTTTTCAATAGGCTTTCTTATTATATCCAGAGTGTTGTTCATGGGTGCAAAGTTAGTAATTTTTTTGATTATAGCAAGAAAATACCCGACGAAAAATCGTCGGGCATGGTGGCTTTTTCGTTTTAGGCTAAGAAAAAGCCCGGCGGAAAAGCGCCGGGCATAGTGGCTTAAAGCCTATAAATGGCTTTTATACTAATTTAAATGAGGGTGGGAGAGGGGTGAATTATTTCGTCAATTCATCAATAAGCTGCATTGTGAGACGGCTTGTTCCGAGGCGAAGCCACTTGTTTGTGAGCCATTGTTCGCCGAGAACTTCCTTCACGATTGTGTAGTAAATGATGGCATCCATAACAGTGCTCATACCGCCAGCTGGCTTGAAACCAATCTGAATTCCTGTCTTCTTATAGTATTCCTTGATAGCCTGACACATAACATAGGCTGCTTCAGGAGTGGCTGCTGGTTCAAGTTTTCCTGTAGAAGTCTTGATGTAATCAGCGCCAGAATACATGGCAAGAATAGAAGCTTTCTTGATGTTTGACGCAGTTTTTAGGCAGCCAGTTTCAAGGATAACCTTCATTGGTACGTTAGGACCGCAAGCTTCCTTCATCTCCTGAATATCCTCACAAACACCCTGAATGTCGCCTTCAAGGAACTTTCCAACCGGCATAACAATGTCAATCTCTGTAGCGCCATCAGCAATGGCAAGCTTAGTCTCTGCCACCTTAACTTCCATGCGAGCCTGAGAAGAAGGGAAAGAGCCAGAAACGCAGGCTATTTCTACGCCATCAACCTGCAAAGACTGGCTTACAGCCTCAGCAAAACAAGGATAAACGCAGATAGTTGCTACGTGTGGAAGGTCAGGATAGTCGCTGTCGAGCTTGTTTACCTGCTCTGTGAAAGCCATGACAGAAGCATCGCTGTCAGTTGTTTTCAGAGTAGTCATTTCCACACTTCCAAGGAGGAATTTCTTTACTTCAGGAGTGTCGTTCTCAAGAACTTTCTCCGCGATAATCTGCTTTACAGCATCCTTAACCTGGTTGTCATCAAGGTTACAGTTGTACTGTTTCAGAACGTCTTCGTACTTGTTCATAATATTTTTGTTTTTTATTTGGTTTTTAAAGGGAGGTTAGAGCCGAAATTGGCTCTGGCCAACTATTGTTTCACATGAAAAAAGGCGTGGAGATTCTTGGCTTTTGAAGCGCCTATAACGGCTGCCAGTTCGGCTTCTGTAGCCTCTTTTATGCGCTTGAGACTCTTGAAAGATTTGAGAAGTTGCTCCTTTGTCTTAGGTCCTATGCCTGGAATATCGTCTATTTCTGAGTGTAAAGCCCTCTTAGAGCGCTTATCACGGTGGAAGGTTATCGCATATCGATGCACCTCATCCTGGAGTCTTGTAAGCATTTTGAAAGCCTCGGAGGTGGTCTTTAAGCCGATGGTAAGAGGAGGGAAACCAAAGAGAAGTTCGTTTGTCCTGTGGCGATCGTCCTTGGCAAGTCCGGCAATCGGTATGTTTATGCCAAGTTCATCTTCCACAACCTGTCTTACAACCTCCATCTGTCCCTTGCCACCATCAGTAATAATGAGGTCGGGTAGGGGAGTGTTCTCCTCAATCATGCGGCTATAACGACGGCGCACAACTTCCTTCATAGAAGCGTAATCATCAGGTCCTTCAACAGTCTTTATATTGTATTTACGATAATCCTTCTTGCTTGGCTTAGCTCCTTTGAAGACTACACAACCAGCAACAGCATCTTCGCCAGAGATGTTTGAGTTATCAAAGCACTCTATAGTATAAGGCAATTTCTCCATTCCAAGCGCAGTTTGCAGCTCTTTGAGTATGCGAGTTATGCGCTGTTCCGGGTTAAGTTTTTCCGCCTGCTTAAGTCGGTCAAAACGATATTGCTTACAATTGAGAGCAGAGAGTTCAAGAAGAGTGCGCTTGTCGCCACGCTGAGGAATGGTATAAGTGATACCTTCATGCTGCGTTTCCGGCAATTCCTCAAGGATAATTTCCTTGGAAGTGCTGCCCATCTCCTCACGAATCTGAAGGATAGAAAGCTCCAGGATTTCCTCTTTAGTCTCTCCGAGCTTCTTCTTTATCTCGTAAGTGCGACTCTGGTTAATGCTTCCGTTCGTAACGTGCATATAATTAAGGAAGGCATTCTGCTCATCGTCGGTAATGGTAAAGACATCAACGTCGTTGATAGTGTTGCTTACAACCTCACTCTTTGCCACAAAACCGTCTAGCACCATGTATTTTCTCTTAAGTTCTTCCGCATCTTCAAAACGCAGTTCTGAAGCCGCTTTTAGCATCTCTTCATGGATGAGTTTTTGTACCTGTCGGGTATTTCCCTTGAGAATCTCGCGAGCCTGCCGGATGTTCTCCATATAATCCTCGTACGACTGCTTTCCGACACATGGTGCCTTGCAGTTCTTTATGTGGTAATCGAGGCAGGTCTGATGCTTTCCTTCCATGACTGATTTCTCCGTAAGAAGAAGTCGGCAAGTGCGCGGATGATAGAGTTTCTTTATGAGATCAAGAAGGGCGTACATCGTGCCAAGGTGAGAGTATGGACCAAAGTACTGACCAAACTTCTTGTTAATGATTCGTGTGGAAAAGATTCGCGGGAAGTATTCCTTCGTGATAACAATGGAAGGGTAGGTCTTACCGTCTTTCAGGAGGATGTTATACTTTGGATTATACTGCTTGATAAGGCTGTTTTCAAGGAGTAGCGCATCCTCTTCTGTATTGACGACAGTGTAGGTTATGTTGTGAATCTTAGATACCAGAACCTTAGTCTTGAAGCGGTCAACCTCCTTATGGAAGTAGCTTGACACTCTACTCTTCAGATTCTTCGCCTTACCTACATATATGACGGTTCCGCTCTCATCATAGTATTGATAAGAGCCAGGCTTCTGCGGCATAGCGCTAACTATGGCTTTCAGTCGGTCAAGGCGTTCGGAATCTTTGCTCATTCTTTAATGTTTCATATGAAACAGCAGCGCATTAAACTGCTGTCTATCAGATGTTTATATTGTGAAACGCTTTGTTTTCATGGCAATGTTTCGTGGTGAAACATGCTTTAATACTCAAACGAACTGCCACCAAGGAATTCTCGCAGCAACGATGTTGGCGGGATATGCATATCAGGCACCTTAGGTATGTACTTAAGGAACTTCAACAATCTGTAAGCTTCGCTATATTCAGGGCAGTTTTCCGGCACTCTTTCAAGCATCGGTTCTGCCTGATTCTTGAGCACAGCGAGCTCGAAAAGCATAGCAGAATTGAATATTGCGTCAGCATTTTCCTGGTAAGGGAATATCCATTTATGCTCACCTTCGCGTACAGAAGGCCAGCGACGGATAGTCTCGCGAGCATCGCAACCACGAGTCTTAGCGTCGCGAACAATGCGGCGTAGCAATCGATTGTCAGTTGTCGGAATATAGTTGTGCTCGTCAAGAAGAATGGAAGTCAGAGCAGAAGCATATACGCGGAAGATATGCTTATCATCTATCTTTGATGTAAGCATTGGGTTCAGAGCGTGAATACCTTCAATAACCAAGACATTATTTTCCTGCATCTTCAGCACCTTATCGCTCATTTCGCTTCTTCCGGCTATGAAGTTGTAGCGTGGCAACTGCACTTCTTTACCTTCAAGAAGTTCGCTGAGTTGCTGGTTAAACAGTTCAAGGTTCAGTGCATAAATGCTCTCGTAATCATAATCGCCGTTTTCCTGCAGCGGAGTTTTCTCGCGATCAACGAAGTAATCGTCAAGCGAAATCTGCAGCGGTTTCTTTCCGCAAGTCATAAGCTGTATGCTCAGTCGCTTGCAGGTAGAAGTTTTTCCCGAAGACGAAGGACCCGCCAGAAGCACAATCTTCACATCCTTTCGCTCGGCAATCTGCTCTGCTATCTTTGCGATTTTCTTCTCCTGGAGAGCTTCTGAGATATTGATAAGGTCAGTAGAGAAACCTTTTTCCACCGCCTCGTTGAAGTCGCCGATTGTGGTAATGCCAAGGATTTCGTTCCAAGCATGGTGCTCATTGAAGGTTTCCGCAATCTTTGTCTGAACAGTATATGGCTCAAGTTCGCCCAGTTTAGACTTCGAAGGCACACGAAGCAGCATGCCGTCATAGTAGTTTACAAGATCGAAAAGGTTAGCCATTGACGTGCGAGGCAGCAACGATCCGTAATAGTAATCGTAGTAACCGTCTATCTCGTAAACCGTAGTGTAAATCTTTCCCGTAAATTTAAGCAGCTTCACCTTCGATGTCAGCCCAAGCTTCTGAAACGCAGCAATAGCCTCTTCCGTATGTACTTCGTGGCGCACAACCTCATGATCGGCTTTGATTATCTCCTGCATTTTCTGCTTTATGCGAGGCACCCAATTGGAAGAAAAGTCATTGTCTGGATCGTTTTCAAAGTCGCGGTCGCCTGCAAAGTCGATGTCGCAGTAGTAGCCACCGCTTACGGCGTTGCATATTCTGACTGTACTTTTCGGATATAGTTCATGAACAGCCTTAGACAATATAAAGAATAATGTGCGCGCGTAAGTACGTTGTCCGCTATCGGAAGTGATGTCCAGGAACTCGATGTCTTTCTGTGAAAAAACTTTGTAAGACAGCGAGCAAACGCGGTTATTGACCTTTGCGCAAACGGGAATTATATCAAAATTGTTTCTATTTTGCAGAAAAATTTCAAAAAGTGTCGTTCCTTTTGCAATATTTAAAATATTATTAGTATTTTTGCAGCAGATTTTAACCATGGTGATTATGATTTTTTAGAAGGTTATAATTAGCTATCTATTCTTTAGTGGTTAAGGATTTTGCAAATTATGTTTGCGCCGCAAAGGTAAGACTTTTTATTGGAAATAACATAACAAATAAACTAAAAAATGTCAATATTGTCAATTTTCAAGCTTGTAGGCTGTCTTGCGATGCTCATGTATGGTATGAAAATCATGAGTGATTCGCTTCAGAAGATGGCGGGAAGTCAACTTCGTCATGTACTCGGAACCATGACACGCAACCGAGTAACAGGTCTTCTTACCGGTGCATTTGTAACCGCTTCCGTGCAGTCTTCTACGGCAACTACGGTGATGACGGTGTCTTTCGTCAACGCTGGTCTCCTCACTCTCGCGCAAGCCATCTCAGTCATCATGGGTGCGAACATCGGTACGACGTGTACAGCTTGGATCATGTCAGCCGGTTTTGCCTTCAACATTACCGATATGGTTTGGCCGGCACTCTTCATAGCCATCATACTTTCATATACAAAGACAAAGAAATCACTCGGCGAATTCCTCTTCGGTCTTTCGTTCATGTTCCTCGGTCTTGGCACATTGAAGGCAAATGCCGTAGATATGGACCTCGGTCATAACGAGGCAGTACTCAGCTTCTTTGAGTCAACCGGCAATTGGGGCTATGGCACATACTTGCTCTTCCTCCTTATTGGTGGTATATTGACAATGTGCGTTCAGTCATCAGCAGCCGTAATGGCAATCACCATGATTCTCTGCTCTTCAGGTGCTCTTGGCATTTATCCTGGTATAGCACTCGTAATGGGTGAGAATATCGGTACTACAGTAACCTCAAATCTTGCCGCTCTTTCGGCTAATCCACAAGCTCGTCGAGCAGCTCTCGCCCATATGCTCTTCAACGTATTTGGCGTTTGCTGGATATTGATTATCTTTACACACTTCATTGATGCTGTCTGCATGATGGTTGGCTACGACCCACATTCTACATCTGCCAATCCGGCAATCCTCTCCGTAGTTCTTGCAGCCTTCCACACAAGCTTCAACGTCTGCAACGTGCTTATCCTTATCTGGTTCATCAAGCCTATCGAAAAGCTCGTTTGCAAGATTATCCCTAACAAGACAGAAGCAGACGAGGAAGACTCTCGCCTTCAGTTCATCTCAGCTGGTCTTATGCAGACTCCAGAACTTTCTGTCTATGAGGCTCAGAAGGAAATTGCTTCATTCGGCTTAAGAGTGCAGAAGATGTTCTCTCTCGTTAAGGAACTTATCGGCATAAAGGACGAGAAGGAGTTTGTAAAACTCTATTCGCGCATTGAGAAGTACGAGAATATCACCGACGATCTTGAGATTGAGATTGCAAACTATCTTGACCAGGTTTCTGACGCTCACCTCTCAGACGAGACAAAGGCTAAGATTCGCGCCATGCTTCGTCAGATTGCAGAACTTGAATCTATCGGCGATAGCTGCTTCAACCTTGCGCGTACAATGAATAGAAAGAACGCCGGCAAGGAAGACTTCACAGACAAGCAGTATGAGCGCATCAGCATGATGTTCGACCTTGCAAACGATGCCCTCACTCAGATGAATACTATCTTTGCCGGTCGTCGCGACACTCTCGATGCTAACCGCTCATTCAACATTGAGATTGAGATTAACAACTACCGCAACCAGCTGCGTAGCCAGAACATAAAGGACGTGAACAACCACGAGTACAGCTATGCTGTAGGTACTATGTACATCGACCTTATCAACGAATGCGAGAAGCTCGGCGACTATGTTGTCAACGTCATTGAGGCTCGTCTCGGCGTAAAGCAGAAGTAATTTTTGTTTCGCAAGCTTCTCTTGCGAAGGGTAATGGCTAATGGGTAATGGCTAATGGAGCCTTTCCCCTTAGACTTTCTGTTTCGCATTACGTTACTACCCATCAGCCATCACCCATTACCTATCAGCCATCACACTCAAGTTCCGTCCAGGCGGAACCTGAACTTAATAATAATCTAAACACAACTACTATGAACATTACAATCAAATCTATTCACTTCGACGCTACAGAGAAGCTCGAAGAGTACATCAACAAGAAGGTTGAGAAGCTCGCTAAGACCGTGGGCAACGAAACAGAAGTTGACGTTCAGCTTAAGATTGTTAAGCCTCAGACAGCCATGAACAAGGAGGCAAGCATTTCACTTCCTTATCAGGGTAAACGTATCTTCGCTGAGAAGACTGCCGACACTTTCGAGGATGCTATCCTCCAGGTGCTTGACTCTCTCAAGGTTCAGATTGAAAAGATAAAGAACGCATAAGCGCCAAGTGAGGTAAAATCTCACGGTGCAACCATTTTGTAGGGCGAGGATCTCCGAGCCGTTATCGCGTGAAGATGTAGCGTGATGGGCGGCTCGGAAATCCTCGCCCTACTGTTTTTGCATGCTACTTCCCAAGGATAATTTCTTGTTTCTTCAAGGCAGCCGAATCGTAATCTTTGGTCAGCCGAATCGTATCACCAAGGCATTCAAATAGTATTGCCTAGGGGGACGGTGCATTTTCTTATAAGAAAAATATTATTTTCTTACTAGAAAACTTTTCGTTTCTTACTAGAAAATTTTCTGTTTCTTATAAGAAAATGATTGCTAAGCCTAAGGATTACATTTCTTCTTGCTTTGTAAAACAATTCCTCTTCCTTTGTAAAACAATATGTCTTGTTTAGGATTGCATTGCGTCTTCCTATGAATTGAGTGGGATGAAGCCCATGGTGTCGTTGAGTCCGCGCGTACAATTAAATCAATATTTTCAAAAATAAATCATCAAATTTGTTTCGTATTTTTTATTTTTTTTTTAACTTTGCCCCGATAGATACATGATTTTTCATAACGATTTCCATTGAATAGCTTACTTAAACAGCTGAATATAAGTGTTTTGTGGGATAGATTTGATGGGATTGTCACGATATATAGTAGCGTATGGACAATATTCTTTCACATGCAACATCATGGTATTTCTCCAAGAAAGCACTGCCTTATTGGGGAGTTTTGATTGTTGATTGTTGCATTATTGTAGCAGCCGGAATTGTATCGCACGCCTTCATAACAGGTACATTGCACACTCTGACAGTATTCTGGCAGACCATTCTCACATGGTGTTGCTATATGATTTTCTACCTTGCAGGCTTCAGGATAATGCACACTTATTCGGGCGTGATACGCTATTCTTCATTTATTGACCTGCTCCGTGTGGCTGTAGCAAATGTTATTGGTATAAGTTTGATATTTGCTGTGCGCCACTTGCCTTTTGTTTCCGACTTTATTCTCGGTTTGGAAGTGCCGTCTGCCGGTAGTAGAAGTGGTGTCTTTGTGCCTATTGCATGGACGGAACTGCTTACCTCTTTCCTCATCTCTACACTCTTCATGTGGGCAATCCGTATCTGCGTGAAGTATCTTTACGACATCTATTACGTCAGCGCATCGGCAAAGAAAGTCTTCATCTATGGTGTGAAGGAAGGTGGTATCGCACTCGCAAAAAGTTTGCACTCACAGCAGTCAAACTTTATTGTGGCTGGCTTCATCTCTGATGATTCTGAAGATGAGCACCACATGCTCATGGGCGTCAAGATATACATGAACGACGGAAACGTCATTCAGCGAATGAAAGAGCAGGGCGCTCAGACACTCATGGTCAGCCCATACAAGAGCGATGATCTCCGAAACAATCAGGAATTCATCGATGCGCTTACCGAGGCGAATATCCGCATGATGATGTACACTCGTCAGGAGTGGGACGGAAAGTCCGATCTCCGACAGTCAATGCTTAAGGAAGTGGATATTGAGGACTTGCTTCCGCGCAACCAGATAGAGATTGACCTTGACGCAATCTCTGAGATTCTGACTGGAAAATGTATTCTTGTTACAGGTGCTGCCGGCTCTATTGGCTCTGAAATCGTGCGTCAGCTTGCCACTTTCAAGCCATCTCAACTCGTGCTTATCGACCAGGCAGAGACTCCGCTCCATGATATCCGATTGATGATGAAGCGTCAGTTTGCCGATGTTTCATGCGAAACAATTACGGCTTCCATTTGTCACAAGATTCACATGAAGACGCTTTTCGAGAGATACAAGCCGGAATATGTGTTCCACGCAGCTGCCTACAAGCATGTTCCGATGATGGAAGACAATCCTGGAGAAGCCGTGGCAAACAATATAGACGGTACTCGCATCATGGCGGATCTTTCTGTGGAATACGGCGTGAAGAAGTTTGTCATGGTCTCTACCGACAAGGCTGTCAATCCGACAAATGTGATGGGCTGTTCAAAGCGAATCTGCGAAATGTATTGCCAGGCGCTAGATAAAGAACAGAAAAAACTTGGTTCTAATGCCGCGACACAGTTTGTTACTACCCGTTTTGGTAATGTACTCGGTTCGAACGGTTCGGTTATTCCGCTCTTCAAGGAGCAGATCAAGGCTGGAGGCCCGCTTACTGTTACTCATCCTGACATCATCCGCTATTTCATGCTCATACCAGAAGCCTGCAAGCTCGTGCTGCAAGCCGGCACTATGGGCAAGGGCGGCGAAATCTTTGTCTTCGATATGGGCAAGCCGGTTCGCATTGCAGACCTTGCAAAGCGCATGATAAAACTCTCTGGTGCAACTGATGTTGAGATAAAATATACAGGACTTCGCGAAGGCGAAAAGCTCTACGAGGAACTTCTCAACAAAGAGGAAAACACCAAGCCTTCTTCACATCCGAAGATAAAGCTCGCACAGGTTCGTGAGCTCGACTACAAGGAAGTCAGCAATGAGATAGACAAGCTCGTGGAAATAACCAAGGCAGGCTACGTAGATATGGACATCGTGAAGCAGATGAAGGTCCTCGTTCCGGAGTTCAAATCAAAGAACTCTAAGTACGAAGTCTTAGATAAGTAGCCCAAAAGCCCACCCAAGCCCTCCCAAGGGAGGGATGTTTAATAGTTTTATAGCTTAAAAACAATACTCTTTAAAAGCATAGAAACAAATTCAAAACTAAAAAAAATACCCCTCAAAACACTTAAAAGTTCCCCCTTTGGGGGGTAGGGGGCTTTCTTATTATGAATATACTCTTAACCGGAGGTGCTGGTTTTATTGCAAGCCACACCATCATAGAACTTGACAAGGCAGGCCACACAGTGGTTGTTGTAGATAATTTCGTAAACTCTCAGCCTGAGGCTCTCCGTAGAGTAGGGGAGATTATCGGCAAGGAAGTGCCTTTCGTGGAGGCAGATGTTCGCGACAAGGCGGCAATGGACAAGGTATTTACCGACAATAAGATAGACGCTGTCATCCACTTTGCCGGTTTGAAGGCTGTTGGTGAATCTGTTGCCAAGCCACTTGAGTATTACGAGAACAACATGAACGCCACCTTCGTTCTTCTTGAATCAATGCGCTCTCACGGCTGCAAGAACATCATTTTCTCAAGTTCGGCAACTGTCTATGGCGATCCAGCCATCATTCCTATCACAGAGGAATGCCCAAAAGGCCATTGCACAAATCCTTACGGTCAGACCAAATCAATGCTTGAGGAAGTGCTTATGGATGTACAGAAGGCTGATCCAGAGTGGAATGTAGTGCTCCTTCGTTACTTCAATCCAATCGGCGCGCACAAAAGCGGCAGGATAGGTGAGAATCCAAACGGTATTCCAAACAACCTGATGCCTTACATCACACAGACAGCTATTGGCATCCGCGAGGAGCTTGGCGTCTTCGGCAACGACTACGATACTCCTGACGGAACTGGCGTTCGCGACTATATTCACGTCGTTGACCTTGCTGCCGGTCATGTTGCAGCGCTTAAGGCTATCAACGAAAATAAGGGACTTGCCATCTACAACCTCGGCACTGGTCATGGCTATTCAGTGCTCGATGTAGTGAAAGCATTCGAGAAAGCAAACGACCTGAAGGTGCCTTACGCTATAAAGCCACGCCGTCCGGGTGACATCGCAACTTGTTATTGCAACCCGGCAAAGGCAAAGGAAGAGCTCGGCTGGGAAGCTCAGTACGGCATAGAGGATATGTGCCGCGACTCATGGAACTTCCAGAAGCAGAATCCTAAGGGCTACGAAGCTTAATCGTCTCATTTGAAACCATATACTAACTTTACTTAAACAACTCATAAACTTTATATTTATGCGAGTAATTATTAACAAAAACTACGACGAAATGTCACGCTGGGCAGCTAACTATGTTGCCAGCAAAATCCTTGAAGCCAATCCTACACCTGAGAAACCATTCGTACTCGGCTGTCCTACAGGCTCTTCACCACTTGGTCTCTACAAGCATCTTATCAAGCTTTACGAGGCAGGTGTAATTTCTTTCCAGAATGTTGTTACATTCAACATGGATGAGTATGTAAACCTTCCAGAAGACCACCCAGAGAGCTACCACTCTTTCATGTGGACAAACTTCTTCTCTCACATTGACATTAAGAAGGAAAATGTGCATATTCTTAACGGTAACGCACCTGACCTTAAGGAAGAATGCGAAAACTATGAGAAGGCTATTGAGGCTGCTGGCGGCATCGACCTCTTCATGGGCGGTATCGGTCCTGACGGTCACATCGCTTTCAACGAGCCTGGTTCTTCACTCGCTTCAAAGACTCGTATAAAGACTCTTACCACAAATACTATCCAGGCAAACAGCCGCTTCTTCAACAACGACCTCTCTCTCGTTCCAAAGCAGGCACTCACAGTTGGTGTCGGCACAGTAATGGCAGCTCGCGAGGTGCTCATCGTTGTTAACGGTCCTGCTAAGAGCCGCGCTCTCCATCACATCATCGACGACGGTGTAAACCACATGTGGACAGCTTCTGCCCTCCAGATGCACCCACACGGAAACATCATCTGCGACGAAGATGCTTGCGTTGACCTCAAGCTCTCTACTTACCAGTACTTCAAGGATAAGCAGCAGCTTGAAGGTATTGTAGAGCAGTATCTCGATAAGTATTAATATTTTTCTATGGAGGTGCGGTGCGAATATTGTCGCATGATGCGGTGAGGGCACCGCATCTCCATAATTTTTTCGTGTGCAATATGATGACGAGAAAGATAATAATCCTGATTTTTGCAGTTGCCATTTGCTTAACTGGTTGTACTGATAAAGGCTTTAAGGTGGTTTTGTCAGGCAATGAAACAACAGATCCTGTAGATACTTTCTCGTATCGAGGCTACACGAATCTTGCCAACTTATTGGCAGGAAAGGATATTGACGACAAAGCTTTTCTTAAGGAAATAACGTCTTCGGCAGCATTTGAGACTCACAAGGCAAGCATGAGCGCCATGTGGGAAAGATATCAGATGAGCAGCATTGATGTTATTCGCCAATGGTCGCAAGAGAATTTGAAGGAAAGTCCGGACACAGTTTTCTATCCTTTCGGTGGACCAGACTTCAATTATCTCTCTTCTTTCTTTCCTGAATGTCGTTTAGCCGTACTTGTCGGCATAGAGCAAGCCGGAAAGCTTCCTTTCATAGACAAGCTTTCCATGGAGCATTATACAGAGATTCTAACATCTTTGCGCACGAGTATTTCGTCTAATGTCGGACTCAGTTTCTTCCAGACTCTCAATATGGCGGAAGACCTTAACAGCTATCTTCAGGGTACTCTTCCTGTAGTAACAATGTTTATTGCGCTCCATGGCTATGAGGTTATCACAATAAATCCGGTGATGATAAAGGACGGAAAGCTCGTTTATACAGAGCCTGACAAGGTGTTCGCCCATACACTTGACAAGAAAATTGGCGATGGTTTCGAAGTCCTTTACCGTAAGCATGGCGAGAAAGGTGCGCGCCGTGTGTGCTATCTCAACTCCAATCTTTCCAACGAGGCGTTTTCAAAAAACGGTATGGACAAGCTCATAGGGAAAACCTTCAAGGGCAAGCTTACCTTCCTGAAGGCTGCCTCATACCTGCTCCATCAGCCGGAATTTTCGGAAGTTAGGGAAGCTATTCTCCAGAATAGCAAGACTATTCTCTCTGGTCCTTCGGGCATGCCGTATGAAGCCTACGATAAGAATAAGTGGAACTTCAGATTCTTTGGTAACTATGTAGGACCTATTCCTCTCTTTTCCACTTGCGTTCAGGACGATTTGAAGGCTGCGTATAAGAGCACAACACCTTCGCCGATAAACTTCCGCTTCGACTATCATACATCTTCAAGCTTCACGCTTGCGGAGAAGAAGTAGTTGTCTTTCAGTTTTCCGATAAGGATAGTTTTGGTTAGGAAATAGTCAAAACTCATAAAGAGAAAGCCTTTGTAGCGGTTGCTTATGCCCCATGAGTTCTTGCAGACAAAGTACTTACGGCCGTGCTGGTCGTGGGCAATGCCGCATATTTCCAGGCAATGATCGTCGGTTGTATCGTCGTTTTCAATCCCCTCTTCATATCTTTTGTTAAAGTCAGCGGCGTTCTCTTTGTGGGAGTTTCCCTCCCCCTCGTGGGGGAGTAGGAGGGGGTCTATGGCAAGTCCGGCTTCCCAGCAAAATCCATCCTCGGAGATGTCGCCTTCCCAGCAGACAGCATAGCCTTTACGGACAGATTGTTCTACTTTCTCAAGCATTTGGGCAGGAGAAGTTTTGGTTATCTTGTCCGACTTGCGGCGGTCAGGGAAGTTGTAGTCTGCACCGAGAAACTCGTAATGTTCGTATAGGGCGACGCTATTGCCGAACTCTTGTGGCGTGTAGCCTGCGCCAAGAAAGAACTGGTTTTTAGGGAGAAAAGAGATTTCGTTGTCTAGCAGTTCCTTTGTTTTTCTTCTCAGTTTCTCTATGCTTTCTCCCTTTTTGCCAGCTGTTTCTTCTGCTATAGACTGAAGTTTATTGATAGTTTCCTTCATGCTAAACTCCTTGTTCTTACAATAATATGAGTCAAAGTTGAAGGCTCCATACTCGTCAATGAGCTGCATGCAGTAAGGAATCATGCCTCGGAGCGTTATTTTCTCCTTTCCTTTGCTATTGTAAACCTTCTCAGCTTCTTTCTGAAGTAGCATTCTCTCCAGGAATGTTGGCGAGAGGTTTACGCTGTCGCCCATGGCTATGCGGTTGCTCTCAATGGTAGCGAGCATAGCATATATCCAGCAAGTCTGCGACCTGCCTTGGTTTTTGACAGGAGTGACAGGGCATTTTGCCTCAACCTTGAAGTGCAGTTTGGGCATGTCGGCAGCGCTCTTTTTGCATGAAGAAAAGAGCAGGGCTACGATTAATGCAGAATTCAGAATGCGGAATGTAGAATTATTTAATACATTCTGCATTGTATTAAAAAGGCTTTTCATCGGCACAAAGTTACGCATTTTATGCAAAAAAACATGACATACAAATGATTTTTATAAGAAAAGGTCTGCTTTTTTGTGCCACTCGCATAAAAAACATTAACTTTGCAGCGCTTTTCATTCTAAGCATTACGAATTTCGCACTATGCATTATACATTACGCAATCTCTCCGCGCTCTTGTGGAATCTGCTTTGGGCGTATATCTGTTACGCTGTCTGCCGATTGGTTTTCATGCTGACGAATTCCAATCTTTATGGAGATATTCCCCTGGATCATGTGCTCCACTTATTCAAGTCGGGACTCGTTTTCGACTCCTCGGCTATATGCTATACCAACTGCCTCATTATAGCCATGTTCCTTTTCCCGCTGCACCATAAGGAGCGCAGAGGCTTTTATAGAGTGGCTCATTGGATATACTTCGTCTTAAACAGTATCTGCGTAGTGGCAAATATGTGCGATGCCGTCTATTTTCCGTTTACGGGAAAACGCACCACAGGTTCTGTTTTCAGCGAGTTTGCCCATGAAGGTGCCGGCAATATGGCGAATATATTCATTGACCAAGGACTGGAACATTGGCCGGTTGTTGTCGTTGGCTTCCTGCTTATTGCCAGCTTCTGGTTTGCGTTCAAGTCGCCATATAAGTCGGAAAAGAAAGCTGAGATCAATAGTCGCAAGCCGTTGGCTGGTTATTATGCTTGTCAGATGGTAGCACTCGGTTTTTGTGGCTGGCTTTGTGTGTGCATGATGCGCGGTGGTTTTACTCATGCCGTACGACCAATTACTATAAGCAATGCCAACCAATATGTTGACAATCCGAACGAGGCGGGACTTGTCCTGAACACTCCGTTCTCGCTTATCCGTACCATTGACAAGAAGCCGTTCATCGTGCCAAACTTCATGCCTAATAGTGAAGCAGTAAAGTACTTTACTCCTATCCATAAACCAGCTGGCGACATCAAGGCCTCACTCGACAGCACAGCATTCTATAAGGATATTCCGCTTCGCACCAAGGATGGCAAGCCGATGAATGTCGTGGTACTTATAATGGAGAGTTTCTCAAAGCAGCATATAGGCTATTATAATAATGTAAAGGACGAATGTGGCAAATATGGTAAGAAGGAAACCTTCACTCCGTTCCTTGATTCTCTCCTGACAAACTGCAGTATGACTTTCCGCCATTCCTATGCCAACGGCAGAAAGAGCATCGAGGGCATGCCTTCCGTACTCTCGTCTATCCCAAATTTCGTGGAGCCATTCTTCCTTACTCCAGCATCAATGAATAAGCTTTCGGGCATGGCACGCGAACTTTCGGAGAACAAGGGCTATTCTACAGCCTTCTTCCACGGTGCAGAGCGAGGCAGCATGGGCTTTGAGGCATTTGCCAAGGCTACCGGTTTTCAGCATAATTACAGCCGCGAGGAGTTCAAAACAGATCCTAACTATAACGGCGATGACGATTTCGACGGCACATGGGCTATCTGGGATGAGGAGTTCCTGCAGTTCTCTGCCGATCATTTCTCCGACCTCAAGCCGCCGTTCATGACTGCCATCTTCACGGCTTCTAGCCATACTCCGTTCGATCTTCCTGAGCGTTATGTAGGAAAGTTCCGCAAGGGCAGAGTGCCTATTCAGGAGTGCGTGATGTATTCGGACAATGCTCTGCGACAGTTCTTTAACAAAGCCAAGAAGCAACCATGGTACGAGAACACGCTATTCGTAATAACTGCCGATCATGTCAGCGGACAGGTTGATCCGTTCTATAAGTCAACACTCGGTTATTATTGCGTGCCTATCATCTTCTATGCTCCGGGCTTCCCAGAGCTCCGTGGTTACGATGAGGAGACCATCGTGGAGCAGGCAGACATCATGCCTACTGTGCTTACCCTTCTCGGTTACGACAAACCGTATGTTGCCTTCGGTCAGGACATCCTCACCACTCCGCGCTCCGAGAAAATCGCGCTCCATTGGGTGCCTGAATTCCAAGGCTACGAGTTTGTCAAGGGCGATTATGCCGTCCACTTCGACTGCGAAAAGATCACTGCCGTATATGAATTCAAGAAAGATCCGCTGCAGAAGACTAATCTAATAAGCCGGTTCCCTAAGGATAAACTACAGCAGTTTGACAGCGAGATAAAGTCTTACATTCAGCAATATATGACGCGAATGGATGAAAATAAACTGACGCTTAATCGCTAAAACGGTTGACCTTCGTCAGTCCACCAACCGATTATTACTATAATATTTCGCTGATTAACTGAAAAGTTATAACTTTGCAGCCGCAAACAAAACCAAGGTGCGTTAGTTCAGCTGGTTAGAATACATGCCTGTCACGCATGGGGTCACGGGTTCGAGTCCCGTACGCACCGCCAGTTTTTCGTTTGCAAGTCTCGTTTCATATGCTTAATAAGGTGCGTTAGTTCAGCTGGTTAGAATACATGCCTGTCACGCATGGGGTCACGG
>JAKSLJ010000033.1 GCA_024401275.1 Bacteroidaceae bacterium
CCGTCTGTGCTCTGACCTGTAGAAGCACCAGTGAAGAGTCCTACCTTGAACTCCTTGCCAGCCTCTATCTCAGGCTTGATGAGCTCAGCGAGAGCGCGTGTTACCGCCTTTGGTGAACCGGCAGGAGTAAATCCTGAAAGACCAAGGTTGTCGCCGTTCTTGATGAGGGAAGCTGCCTCTACGGCTGAAATTCTTTTAAGCATAATATTATTTACAATTTACTGATTTACAATTTACTGATTTTTCCTCCCCTTGTGGGGGAGTCAGAGGGGGTCTTAATCTTCTGGAGTTTCTTCTGTGTCATCGTCGTCATCGTCCTCTGATACAGGGAGCTGTGCGCCGGTGTTCTTGATGTGGTCGATGATCTTTGCGGAGATTTCGTCTGCCATCTCCTCGTTGTCGCGGAGAAGGGTTACGAAGTTGTCCTTACCCTTAATCTTTGTGCCTTCGTATGAAAGCATTGCGCCAGCCTTCTTGATGATGTCAAACTGAACACCCATCTCCATGATTTCGTCGATGCGTGAGATGCCTTCGCCGAACATGATGTTCACTTCGCAGCGCTTGAAAGGAGGAGCCACCTTGTTCTTTACCACCTTAATCTTGGTAGTATTGCCCACTACATCGTCCTTGCCTTCCTTTATAGCCTTGCTCTTGCGTACATCGATACGTACGGAAGCATAGAACTTCAGGGCATTACCTCCAGTAGTGGTCTCTGGGTTTCCGAACATGATACCAATCTTCTCGCGGAGCTGGTTGATGAAGATGACTGTAGTTTTTGTCTTTGAAATGTTGGCTGTCATCTTGCGGAGAGCCTGTGACATCAGACGAGCGTGGAGACCAACGGCGGAATCGCCCATAGCACCTTCGATTTCCTTCTTTGGAGTGAGGGCTGCTACAGAGTCAATCACGATAAGGTCAACAGCTGAAGAACAGATGAGCTGGTCGGCAATCTCAAGGGCATCCTCGCCACAGTCAGGCTGCGACATGAGGAGGTCGTCTATCTGTACGCCGAGGTTTGAAGCGTAATAAGGGTCGAAAGCGTGCTCAGCGTCAATGAAGGCACAGATGCCACCCTGCTTCTGGCATTCCGCAATAGCATGAATGGCGAGTGTTGTCTTACCAGAACTCTCTGGACCGTAGATTTCAATGATACGTCCCTTTGGATAACCGCCGCAACCAAGGGCGAGGTTGAGTCCGATGCTTCCCGTAGGAATTACCTCGATACCTTCTACAGCCTTGAGATCCATCTTCATGATAGAACCCTTGCCGTGATCCTTTTCTATCTTGGCGAGAACGGTCTTAAGTGCATTAAGTTTGTCCTCTTGGTTTGTCGGTCTTTCCTGACGACCGGTTTTTTCTTTTTTTGCCATATTTGATAATGAATTTATTTTTCGTTGTTTATTTCGGTGCAAAGGTAACGATTTATTTTTGTTTCCGCAAGTTTTTTAAAGAAAATTTTTATTGTGAAATATATTTGCAGAAGAATACTGCCCACAATCTTCCGCAAAAGAAGGCTCTCTTAGAGGACAAAGAATCCCCACCTCGCAAAATGTTGGATAGTTTTTTTGCTGCGGTTAAGGCAGTGTGCTAACCTCAGTACATCAAGGGGATGAGAGGTGATAAAACTATATCACCCCATACTTCTTGAGGATTTTGCAGAGTCCATCGTTGTCAATGTGGTCGGTTACATCGTCGGCTTCGCTTTTTACGGCGTCGGTGCTGTTGCCCATAGCAATGCCGATGCCGGCAGCTTTGAGCATAGGGACATCGTTGTCGCCATCGCCTATAGCCATGGTTTCTGATATGGAGATGCCGAGAAAATTCGCGACATCATTGACAGCCAGTCCTTTGTTCACCCCTTTGCGAGTGATGTCCATGAATGCCGGGTACCAGCGGCTGCTCTCGCAACTGTCAAGAGCTGCCATCACCTCCTGCTCTATCTGCTTTGGAAAGAACGGAGTGAACTCGCTGACACCTTCCGCCAGAACGGTTTCTAGCGCAGTAAGTTCGCCGGCAAAGTAAGGGATATTGTGCATCTCAACAAACACCTTGTGGAAAATCTCGTCGCGGTTTACGCAAGTTACATTCTCCTTGCCCGAAACGATGCAAGCCACATTCTCTTCGTCAGCCTTGGCAAGAACCTTCCTGACATCCTCATTGCTCATGGGATAGAAGCTAACCTCCTGGCCTCCAATGGTGTTATAAGCACCGTTAGTGCAACTGTAGCCGTCTATGTAAGGCTCAATTTCCGTAAGATTATTGATTATCTTACGGCAACGACCAGTGGCAATGATTATCTTAACTCCATTGTCGTGAGCCTGCTTAATGGCGTTGATGGAGGATTGAGGAATGCGGTGAGTATCAAAGCTGACGAGAGTTCCGTCAACATCAAGGAAGAGTGCTTTTATCATTATGTAAGTAATAAGATATTGAAAGTTCGATTGGCAGCGTACCTAAAAACTATGCAAAAGTAATGAATTTGAAGAAGAAAAACCGTTTATAGAGGGTAAAAGTGAATAAAATGGTGGTTTTTCTTTGTCGTAAAACAAACATTTTATACTTTTGCACTTGATAAAGTAATAAATTCTATAATTCAAACGACAATGAAAAAAGTTATTCTTTCTATTATGGCTGTTGCTGCCATTTCTTTCTCTTCTTGTGGCAACAAGACTGAGAACGGTGGTGATGCTGACTCTACAACAAACGAGATGGAGGTTAATGTTTTACCAGATTGGACAGTTGCAGAGCAGGCAGTTAAAAGCCTTGATGCTTCTCTTGAGATTGGCACTCCAGAAGATGTTGAGGATTGTGTTGAGCGGATGGAGGTTCAGGTTACCAAACTTATTGAGCAAGGTAAACTAGACGAGGCTAAGGCATATGCAGAGAAGATCCAGAACTTCGTAAAGGAAAATAAGGAGAAGCTTGCTGCTACTGGTAGTGCGCTCGTTTCTTCTTTCGTTTCTTCTACAGAGAAACTGGACCTCAACAATCTTGAAACTTCTGCGCAGGACTTGCTTTCTACTGTTAAGGCTGCTGCAGGAGAATCTGGTGCAAAGGCGCTCTCTGACGTGGAAGGAGCTGCAAAGGAGGCCGCACAGGCTGTTGCTGGTGACGCAGCAGGCAAGGTTGAGGCTGCAAAGTCAAAGGTTGACGAGGTCAAATCAAAGGTAGATGAGGCCAAAGCAAAGGTTGACGAAGTGAAGTCAAAGGTGGACAATGCTCCAGAAACTGCCAAGAAAGCTGTGGAGGATGCTAAGAACAAGGCTAAGGAAGACCTCAAGAATAAGGCAAACGAAGAGGTGAATAAAGGACTTAACAAGCTTCTAGGAAAGTAATAAGTAAGTGATTACAATATTTTTTATAATCAAGAATTAGTGAATTATATGGTTTGTCCAAAGGTGTAGGGCGAGGATTTCCGAGCCGCGATTCTGGTATTATTCCCGCGAAACGGCTCGGAAATCCTCGCCCTACATTTTTTTATCCTCGCCCTACATTTTAGAACCGACTCTTCTGAGTTGTAGCTGGCGGATGAAGTAGGCTACGAGATAGAAGAGGAATTGTGCGCAGAGTGCAGCGAGATAATGGTGCACCTGGTCAAGGCTGCACCCCATTTCGTTCAAACGGACGAAGGCGCGGGCAGCTGGTGTGCTTGGTAGGAACCATGCCACATACTCCCAAAATTCCGGTATAGACGCTTCCGGCCATGACACGCCGACGAGGAAAAGCATCGGCAGAGAAGAGAATACGATGCAAATCATACAGTCCTCACGACGACGGAAGAACGTACTGATGAACATGGCAAAGGTTAGCATTGCGCAGAGCATCGGCACAAGGAGAACGCAGAAGTCGTGGAACTGGATATGCTGAGTGAAGCCGAAGATCTTAGGCGTTACAAGCAGCACATACGTTGCCATGACCAGATAGACGGCACCGTAAGAAAGGAACACTCCCCAGAAGTCCTTCAGCATAGAACCATAGTCGGAAGGTTGGCGGCGCATGGCTGGCGGCACGTTTCGCGTCTTTCTGCCACCAAGAATCTGGAGCTGACGGTTCCATCCGGCACGCATAGAAATGCCGAGAATGAGCGTCTGCTGCAAGATGAGCACGATGACCGCCTGGAGAAGGAAGTTTCCGTAGCCTCCGGTGGTGTTGTACATGCTGTGCTCCTCCATCTTTATCGATGCTGCCTGCAACTGATCCTCGCGGGCGGTCTTGTTCTGCGCCAACTTAATCTGAATCTTTGAGTTCTGTTCCAGATTGAGGTTGGTGAGCGTCATATAGATGGTCTTATAGTAAAGCATGAAGCTCATGTCGATGTAGGCGCTGATGGTGGTCTGCTCCATGCGGTTTGTCTTTGTGGCAAAGTCTGAAGGGAAATAGACTATTCCGAACGCCTTCTGCTCGGCAAGCATACGCTCAGCCTCCTTCATGTCGCCACAGAGAGCGGCAACCTCAAGGTCGGGAGTGCCGTCAATCTTCTGTATAAACTGCCGCGAATTGCTGCTGTGCGACATATCAACCACGCACACAGGTACCTCTCTCACCACTTCGTTCGTGTAGATCCACGAGTAGAGGAGAGGATATATCAGCGGTACTATTACGGAAAGCAACAGTACGCCTGAGTCGGTGAATATGGACTTTAGGGTTTTCATTAATGCTGAATGCAGAATTCAGAATGCAGAATTAGCTTGCACTTTGACTTTATTTCGGGAGTAGAGAATTCTGCATTCTGCATTCAGAATTCTGCATTCCCTTAGGCTTCGTAATCAAACTTCGCGTAGGCGCGCTTGATGTTCCAAGTGACTGCAAGTGGGAAAGCGGCGAAGATAATCATCGCAGAAATCCACATCCATGAGTATTCCAGTGGATAGCCATGGAATATGTTCAGCTGATATGCCATGAAGTAATGTCGAAGCGGGAAGATGTACGACAGGCTCTGTATCATTGGGTGCATGGAGGCTATAGGATAAGCCGTGCCCGACATGGAGAAGTTCAGCACGCTCCAGAGCGAGCAGATACTGAGTGCCATGCGGAAGTGAGGGAAGAGTCCGAAGAGTAGCACCGCTCCGCCCTGTGCCGCAAAGACCATCAGTATGGAGAGTCCGACGATGACCAGCCAGCTGCCCTTGTGCGGGAAGTCAAGATAGCCGTAGAAGTATATCTGACAGCAGAGCATTATCACGATGTAGATGGCAGCGATAGGCAGCAGTTTCTTTGTCATGACAAGGAGGATGCTGTTTTTGTTTTTCCTTAAAGTTTCTTTTGCCGTGCCTTCGCGAAGCTCTGAACCGAGAGAGTAGATGCTCATCATGCCCACAAACATAATGATGATGCCCGGAATAATCATCGTGGAAAGATAGGCATTATAGTTCGTCCATGGGTTGCCGAGCATGTGAGCGTCAAGCAAAACTGGCTGAAGGAATGTCTCTATCTGATGGTCGGAAGCTCCTTTAGCACGCAGCGTAGCCTGACCGACAGCTGCCTTGGCGAGAGTGGCAATGGTGCGGAGGTCCTTGTAGGCAAGTGTTCCTGCCGTGAAGAAGGCTGAGTTATAATATATATGTATAGTAGGCTGACGTGCTGACATCACCTTACTGCTCATGCCTTCCGGGAAGACTATGTAGCCATAGATCTCCGTGTTCTCAAGTGCCTCGCGAGCTTCTGCCTCAGTGCGATAGACCTCCTTCACCGTCGTTGACTGGAACGCATCGACTCTACGGATCAGCGTGCGGGTCGTGGAGGAATTGTCATAGTCCACCACTCCTACAGGCAGTTCCATAGGAAGTCCCTCCGTCATCAAGGATGTAAAGAACAGGATGACGAAGACAGGGGCTATAATATATAGGAATATCTTTATACGCATGTAAGCCCTATTTGTTCAATATAAGGCTCATGCCTGGTCGCAGACCTTCTTCTGCATTTACTGGGCGAGCCTTTACCTCGAAAGTCTTGATGTCATACTGACCTTTCTCCTTGGTCGCTTTCCAAGTGGCGTAGGTGCCCTGATCTTTCATCGCGAACACTTTGAGCTTGATGTCCTTGTCGAAGGCAGGGCAGAAGGCAGTGATAACAGAGCCAATCTTTATGCCCTTGAGCTTGTCTTCGCGGATATTGAATGTGCCCCAGGCATCGTCCATCATGGCGATTGTCATCACCGGACTGCCAGAGCCGACGAGTTCGCCAACCTTAGGATAGATGGCAGCAACCTCGCCGTCGAACTCAGCACGCTGAACGGTCTCGTTGATGTATGAGTTCACTTCCTTGACAACGCCCTGAGCCTGACTCCTCTTTGCTGCCGCAGCACGCTTCTCTTCTTCGCGAGCGCCCTTGACAGCCATGTCGTACTGACTCTTAGCAGCTTCGCACTGTGCCGTAGCAGCCTTGTACTGAGCGAGAGTCTCGTCGCGTTTCTGGGCAGTCATCACGCCGCCTTCATAAAGACGGTTGACGCGCTCGTACGACTTCTCCATGATTTCCTTTGCAGCCTTAGCCTGTTCCCAGAGTTCGCGAGCACCACGAATCTGCTCTTCGCGAGCGCCATTGTTAGCCATGTCAGACATTGCTGTTGCTGCATCAACAACGCTTGTTGCCTGATCGTGCTTTGCCTCAATGTCTGGAGCGTCAAGAACGGCAAGGCGGTCGCCAGCCCTCACATGGTCGCCTTCGCGTACAAGAATATTCTTTATGCGACCAGGAATCTTGAAGGAAACGCGATATTCCTCCACCTCTACCTGACCCTGAATACTTTCGTCCTTCTCCTGCTTGCCGATGGCAAACTCGCCAATGGCAGCTACAGCAGCCACGACAAGTACGAAAAGGGCGATGCCGAGAATTATGTTTATTACTTGTTTCATCTTTTCTTTTTACATTCTACCTAAGTTCTTCTTCAGATTAAGTTGCGCAAGAATGAGTTCAATCTCTGCGTCAATGCGCTGGGTTTCAGCCTGAAGCCACGCTGTCTGTGCAGCCATAACCTCTGTGGAGGTCATAACGCCTTCGGAGAAACCGAGGTTTGCGCAGCGCAGGTTCTCGTTGGCTTTCTCAATGTTCTTCTTCGATACGCCAAGCTTTCTCTGAGCTTCCGCAATCTTGAACTTGTTCTGTTCCACTTGAAGTTCAATGAGTTCAGTTGCTTCATCAAGTTCCAACTCAGCGATGTTCGTAGCCGCCTTTGCCGCTTCCACCTTGTATTTGTTGGCGTTCCAGTCCCAGATAGGAATACGCGCCATAACGCCCACACTCCAGTCAATGCCGAATTTCTTCTCAAAACCGTGGTAGCCAGTAGGATTGCTTACCAATATTCCGCCCGTAGCAAGCACCTGCGGACGGTTTGCAGCCTTGATAAGTTTCTGCGATTCATGGGCAAGGTCGGCAGCGTGAGACAGCAATTGAAGTTCCGGACGGTTTGTGAAATCGTCTGTCCCATTGGCTGTTTCGGCTACGGCAGTCACGACCTTTCCACTGAGATCGTCGCTCTTTTCGTCTTCAAGAGCAATGTCCGAATCCAGTGGAAGTCCGCATTGTTGGCAGAGAAGCATCTTGGCAAGCTTTATGCCGTCCTCTACCTGCAGCTGTGTCATCTCAGCTTCGTTGAGTGCTACGCCTACCTTCAGTCCGTCAGCCTTTGTGGCAACACCTTCGTCAATGCACTTCTGCACATCGCTGTTCAGTTTGCCAACAAGAGCAACAAACTCATCAGCGAGCTTCTTCTTGTGTGCCAACTGCACCACGAGCCAGTAAGTCTTGCTCACATCGTAAACCGTGTTCTGACGCGTCTGCTCTTGAGTAACCTCGCTTATCTGCTCGGCAATGGCACTCATCTCCTTGGCAGTGTTGATGGCACCGCCCATGTAGATAGGTTGTGTCACGAGGACAGAGCCGGCGTAGATGTTGCGAGTGTCAGTGCGCAAGGCATCCTTTACGCTGCTTCCTACTGAGTTCAAACCTTCGGTAACGCCCTGCATGTTCTGGCCGAGTTCCTTGCCGAGTTCCTGAGCCTGCTCCGGAGAGATGATACCTTTCTGGATAAGCATTGCCATGGCATCGGAAACACTCTCGGTAAGTCCGCTGGTGGCATTCGTTCCGAGGTTGGTGAGCATGTTCTTCTGCGAATTGTTCAGCAGAGAAATCTCTCTTCCGAAGTGCTGATACCCGAGCACGGCACTCACTCTAGGCAGCGAAAGTGTAGAGGCAGACTTGTGCATGTTTGCAGAAATGTCGCCCTTAACCTTCGCCACTGCCATCTTCTTGTTGCCTTGCACAGCCATCTGCTGGCACTCGTCGAGCGTCAGTACGCGCTGAGCTGAAGCACAGATTACTGGCAGTATGCTTAATAATATAATGTATAATCGTTTCATTTCGGCTGCAAAATTACGCAAAACTATCAAACTGGCAAAAGTTTTTTCACATAATTGGACAAAAGTGGAACTTTACCGCCTTTTGGAACAAAATAAAAGTAAGTAAAGTCTTTTAAGTTGGCTCCCTCGTTAACTTTTCTTAAAAAGTTTGAGGCTTTACGTTTTTTTTGTATAACTTTGCAGCCGAAAATCAGGATGAGGAGTGAATCCCCATCATAAAAAACAAAAAATAAAAGACAAGCAACAATGAAAACATCAAGATTCTTTACACTTCTCGCTGCTGTTTCGTTCCTCTTTGCTTCATGTCTGAGCATTGACGACGACAAGAACAACAATACAGAGGAACAGCTCAAGTTCGAAACTGTGGTAGGCTTTGAAGAAGCTACTCTTGGCAATGACGGCACATTGTTTGGCACTCCTTATGCCACCAAGGAGACAAACTCCCTCGTGTTTGACAATCAGGTGGATCAGATAAATGATACTACCTCTATTAGCTATGGTTATACAGTGTCAAGGCTCTACAACAAGAAGACAGAGGGCGGCGACTCAAGCCCTTACTCTGTGTTCTCTTACATGACTTCTCAGCAAGGCACAAAGTTCGCTGCCTATATACCAAACGACTTGGCTCCTAACTACATCCACCGCAAGGATGGCACTGCTTTCAAGCCATATTACATGGATCTTGCCATTTCTACAAAGACACTCCAAGCCGCATTGAATGGATATGGCGATGATACTCCTTTCGGCGAGAAAGACTCAATCACAGTGACTATTCGCGGCATTGATACTATGGGTGTGGGTTCTACAAACAAACTTACTTTCAAGCTCGTCGGCAAAGGCGGCTTGCTGCAGATGGATTCATATAATGGATATTACGGCTATCTCTCGTTTGGATATCTGAGCTCGTATTCTAACCTCTGGGTACCAATCTATCTGACAGACCTTGGTGCAGTGACTAAGTTGCTCATCGAGATGAAATCAACAAAGAAGAATACTCCACTCGGTTTGGCAATAGACAATTTCGCCACATATACCACAGCTTCTTCTACGACGACGAAATAGCTCCAAAACCACTAATGGCAGTCGCTTTCCCTGATGACTTTTATAGTAGCATCATGGAAAGCGAAACTCTTTCCCAAGGAAAACGAAACGTTTTACCAAGGGAAATGAAACGCTTTTCCAAGGGAAAGCGAATGTCCCGCCTAGGCTTACATATCATTTTCTTATAAGAAATTAAATTTTTTCTAGTAAGAAAATAAAACTTTTCTTATAAGAAACTGCACCCATTTCTTATAAGAAAATGACATGAAACTCCCGTCATGACCATCTATAAACTCCCAGAAGACGACCACTGGTTCCCTGATCCAACTTCAATACCACCCGAAGAGCGAAGTCCAGAAGGACTTTATGCTGTGGGAGGCGACCTGCATGTGGAACGTCTGATAGAAGCTTATTCTCAGGGCATCTTCCCGTGGTCGGCTATCACAAATGACGAACTGCACTGGTACTGTCCGATGGATCGCTTTGTTATTTTCCCCGAAGAGATTCACATTTCTCATTCCATGCGCACGCTGCTGAACAAGGAAAAGTATGCCACTTCCATGGACCTTGATTTCAACGGAGTAATCCGAAATTGCGGTAAATTGCGCATTCATGAAGAAGGAGCATGGCTCGGCGACGACATCATAAAAGCCTATACGGAACTGCACAGGAAGGGCTATGCACACAGTGTTGAGGTCTGGAATCTGGAAGGAAAGCTCGTGGGCGGACTCTACGGCATAATGATGAACAAGAGTTTCATTGGCGAGAGCATGTTCTCCCTTGAGCCAAGCACTTCCAAGATAGCACTCATCAGTCTGGCGCAATCCATGGCAATGAACAACTTCCACATGATTGACTGTCAGGTGGAAACGCCGCATCTGAAGTCTATGGGCGGACGCCACATCTCGTACGAGGAGTACATGGACATTCTGTATAAGCAATAATGTTAATTTTGTCACTTACTTATGCAAGACCTTTACAAAACCATAGCCGCACCCTCCGAGGGCTACTACACTCAACTCAAGAGCAAGTTCTACTGCTTTGCCATTCCTGTTGACACAGTTGACCAGGTAAAGGACATTGTGGCGCAGTATCGCAAGAAGTTCTACGATGCCCGCCATGTGTGCTATGCCTATGTTATCGGTCCGGACAAATCGGAATTCCGTGCAAACGACGATGGCGAGCCTTCAAGCACGGCAGGCAAACCAATACACGGGCAGATTGTTTCGCGCGACCTTACGAACATCCTTGTCATTGTGGTGCGATACTATGGCGGCGTGAATCTCGGCACCGGCGGACTTATCATAGCCTACCGCTCAGCTGCCCAGGAGGCGCTTGATGCGGCGGAAGTGGTGGAAAAGCAGGTGGAAGAGGTTATTGTTCATAACTTCCAATATGCGGAAATGAACGCTGTTATGAAAATCGTAAAAGACACAAAATGCACAGTTATTGCACAGAATTTTGACAACGATTGCACAATAACTCTTAAAATAAGACAATCTGAGGCGGAAAATCTTAGGGAGAGACTCAAAAAAATAGCTTTTGCTTAATAATAATGTAGGATTTTTCTTAACTTTGCAGCACCAAACAACCAACAAATCAAAGCACAAACACAAAACGAAACTAAATGGCAAAGATTAGAATCAAGGATATCGCAGAGCAGGCTGGAGTGAGCGTCGGCACCGTTGACCGTGTGCTTCACAACCGCCCAAACGTATCTCCTTCAGCCCGAAAGAAGGTGGAAGATGTACTGGAAAGCATCAACTACAAACCTAATGCATATGCTTCTGCACTTGCATATAATAGGGATTATACTTTTTATGTCATCATGCCGCAGCATACCTCCGAGGCTTATTGGGCAGAAATTGAGGAAGGCATCCACAAGGCTTGCGAGCATAGAGACGACTTCAACGTGAAGGCAGAGATTCTGCACTACGAGCGATACAATGACGATGATTTCATGAAGCAGTGCCATGTCTGTCTGGAAATGCAGCCGGATGCAGTGGTACTCGTGCCTACGCATTCTGACGTAACGAAGATGTTCACCGACAAACTTCATGAGCTCAATGTTCCGCTCATGCTTCTTGACTCTTATATGCCGGAACTCTCACCACTATCTTTCTTTGGTCAGGATTCCTTCTCCAGCGGATATTTTGCTGCCAAGATGCTGATGCTGCTCGCTGCCAACGACAAGCAGATAATGCTGATGAAGCAGATGAAGGATGGCAGAGTATCCAGCAAGCAGCAGGAAAACCGTGAGATAGGTTTCCGTAACTATATGCGAGGACACTTCCCTGAAGTGGAAATTCTTGAACTTGATCTTCCGCTGGACATGAAAAAGGAAGGCTATTCCAATCTTCTTGAGAAGTTCTTCGACGAGCATCCTAATGTTCACCACTGTATAACACTGGCTTCAAAAGCGTATCTCGTGGCAGAATTCCTTCTCTATACAAAGCGTACTGATGTTAAGATCATGGGTTATGACATGGTGCCTAAGAATGCGGAATGTCTCCGTAAGGGCTCTATCTCGTTCCTCATTGCGCAGCACGCCTTCATGCAGGGCTTCCATTGCATTGACACTCTCGTGAAGAGCATCGTGCTTAAAAGAGAAATTAAGCCGGTAAACTACATGCCAATCGAGCTCCTCACAAAGGAAAATGTTGATTTCTACAACAGAACGCAGATATAACTAAAAACTAAAAACCAAAACCCCAAAACCATATAACTCTCATGACTAACCAAGCTGCTTATCTCAGAATCAACCCTATCGACAAGGTAGTCGTTGCTCTGCGCCCAATGAAGGCTGGCGAGGAAATCGCCAGTGGCGTAAAACTTCTTCAGGATGTGCCTCAGGGCCACAAGATTCTCCTTCAGGATGTGAAGGAAGGTGAAGACATCATCAAGTATGGCTACCCAATCGGTCATGCTCTCAAGGATATGACTGCCGGCGAGTGGGTCAACGAGGACAATCTCAAGACAAATCTCTCTGGCACTCTCGAATATGAATACAAGCCAGTTGACGAAAAGCTCAACATTGCAAAGAGCGACAAGACTTTCAACGGCTACAAGCGTGCCAACGGTGAGGTCGGCGTGCGCAACGAAGTGTGGATTGTTCCTACTGTTGGTTGCGTAAACGGCATCGCCGAGGAACTTGCAAAGCGCCTCGAGGAGGAAACAAAGCTCGAAGGCATTGACGCGGTTCACGCTTGGCACCACAACTACGGTTGCTCGCAGCTCTCAGAAGACCACGAGAACACTCGCAAGGTGCTCCGCGACATCGTGCTTCATCCAAATGCAGGTGCTGTGCTCGTAGTTTCTCTCGGTTGCGAGAACAATCAGCCAGAGGACTTCATGGCTATGCTTGGCGACTATGATCAGAGCCGTATCAAGCTCATGGTTACTCAGCGAGTTGAAGGCGATGAAGTGGAAGAAGGCATGAAGATTCTCCGTGAACTCTACGCTATCGCTAAGCAGGATGAGCGTGAAGTTTGCCCACTCTCTGACCTTCGCGTAGGTCTTAAGTGTGGTGGTTCTGACGGCTTCTCTGGTATTACGGCAAACCCTCTCGTTGGTGAGTTCTCAGACTTCCTCGTTGCTCAGGGCGGTACATCAATCCTTACTGAGGTTCCAGAGATGTTCGGTGCAGAGACTATCCTCATGAACCGCTGCGAGACAAAGGAACTCTTCGACCAGACAGTAAAGCTCGTAAACGACTTCAAGGAATACTTCCTTTCACACGGCGAACCTGTTGGCGAGAACCCATCTCCAGGTAACAAGGCAGGCGGTATCTCTACTCTCGAGGACAAGGCTCTCGGCTGTACTCAGAAGTGCGGTCGCGCTCCTGTAAGCGGCGTGCTCGGTTATGGTGAGCGTCTTCAGGTTAAGGGCCTCAACCTTCTCTCTGCACCAGGCAATGACCTCGTGGCTTCAACAGCTCTTGCGGCTTCAGGTTGCCAAATCGTGCTCTTCACAACAGGTCGCGGTACACCATTCGGCACATTCATTCCAACTATGAAGGTTGCCACAAACTCACAGCTTGCAGCAAAGAAGCCTAACTGGGTTGACTTCAATGCAGGACAGCTCGTGGACGGTGTTGACATGCCAACAGTTCTTGAAAGCTTCATCGACAAGGTCATCGCTGTTGCCAACGGTGAGCCAGCACAGAACGAGAAGAACGGCTACCGCGAAATCTCGATCTTCAAGAATGGTGTGACGCTGTAAGAGAGCCACCATAAAGCCCCCCATCCCCCGAAGGGGGAGCTTTTAAATGAATTTGCGACTCTCATGGAGGTGTCCTGCCCTCAGGACACCAACTATCGCAAAAGTAATATAGTTCCAAATAACATTACTCTTTGCCCTCAAGACAATTAAGAAATTCCCCCTTCGGGGGGTAGGGGGCTTTAAATTATGACCATAGATCTCTCCAACTTCCTCTCTCTCCTTGCCACCGGAGCCTTCGACACTCCGCTGGACGTTCAGCCTATGTCGCGCTTCAAGTGGCAGAGGCTTATGCGCTTTGCTGAGAACGAGGAGGTTGGGGAGTTCCTTCGTTACGGCATACAGCGCAGTATCTATGGCGAAGAGATACTCAGCAAGAATACGCGTCTCACTTCCGACCAGATGTTCGATTTCAGACATAATGTCTATGCAGATTTCGTAAACAACGTACTCCCGGTAACGCGTTTCTCAAACACAATGCTTCGCCGCAAACTCAGGAAAGTCTTTGAAGATGAAGTGCATAGCTATAATACGCAGATGCCTAAGCTTGCACTTCTTGACATGATCTGCCACTTCATAAAGCAGGCTTTCGACGGAATATTCTCCTTCCTCGATATACTGATGATTGGACTATACCTTCGTCAGGAAGGCGATAAGGTGGACTTCAACGGACTTGACGACGACATTGCCACACTCAATCTCAAGAAAGTGGCAAATCTTATTGGAACAATCCTTGTGAATTCTTTCGGCTTCTCAAGAGACGAAATTCAGTTCTGCAAGGATATTGACGAGAATGCCGATGACATTGTACGGCATTATTTCTATCTCGCCTTCAATGAGCAGATTAGCATCCGCCATAAGGAAATGACGCAGAGCCAGACTGCAATGGGTGCTCACGACCATTCGCGCATCTCGGCAAAACGCGGCTGGTATTATGCGCGCTACCATCGTGTGGAAGCTGTCTCGAGCTATTGGGCTAACATATTCAACAGCATAACGATGGTGGAAGAATAAAACAGCAACGCTCCCTGGATTCCCCTTCGGAGCAATTACAGATATGAAGAAACTCCTATATACTCTTTTCCTCTCCCTATTATATATTAATGTGCATGCACAACAGGAGGTCTGCGAAGACACTTGCTTGCATGTTCACGGCATAGACATCAGTCACTATCAAGGCAATGTGTTCTGGGAAGCCATCGGCGATAACTCGAAGATGGCGTATGTCTATATAAAGTGTACGGAGGGAGGCGACAATCAAGACCCTACTTATGTTAAGAATATACAGCTTGCCAAGCAGTACGGATTGAAGGTGGGTAGCTATCATTTCTATCGCCCAAAGACCGACCAGCAGACGCAGCTCCGCAATTTCCTTGCACAGTGTAAGGCTGAACAGCAGGACTTGCTCCCGATGATCGACATTGAGTCGGCTGGTGGTTATAAGGCAGATCGTTTCTGCGACTCGCTCTTCAAGTTCATCGACCTTGTGGAGCAAGCTATAAAGCAGAAGCCGCTGCTCTACACATACAAGAATTTCTACAACACTTACCTTGTTGGAAAGATAGACGGCTATCCTCTCATGATAGCTTGTTACACAAATGATCCGCCGGTCCTCATGGACGAGAAGGACTACACTATGTGGCAATACACACAGAACGGTCGTATCAACGGCATTAAGGGACATGTGGATAAGTCGCGCTTCATGGGGCAACACTCCATGCGTGAGATAAGGTACAAACATTAGCTATGCTCGAAATAAAGATTCCATCACTCGACAAGATAAACGAAGCGGCACGCGACTTCCTCTCGCAGATAGGCGACAATACCGTAATCGCCCTCTACGGTGAGATGGGTGCCGGCAAGACGACATTCGTTAAGGCTATCTGCGACGAACTGAAAGTTGCAGACCAAGTTACTTCGCCTACTTTCGCCATCGTAAACGAATACACTTCCGGCATAGACGGCGAACCTATCTACCACTTCGATTTCTACCGCATAAAGAACTTGGAGGAAGTCTATGACATGGGCTACGAGGAGTATGTCTATAGCGGATGCCTCTGCCTTATGGAGTGGCCAGAACTCATTGAGGAACTCCTTCCTGAAGACTGCCTAAAAGTAAAGATATCACATTAGGCCTATGCTAAACTATATTTGGTTCTCATTCTTCGCAATAGCCTTCATCGCCGCAATATGCCAGTCGGTATTCGGCGGTGATGCCGATGTGTGGTCGCGCTTGATGAACTGCACCTTTGACTCGTCGCAGAAAGCATTCGAGATATGTCTCGGCCTTACTGGTGTGCTCACTTTCTGGCTTGGACTTATGAAGATTGGAGAGAAAGCTGGACTTGTGGCTAAGCTCGGCAAATGGATAAGCCCACTCTTCTCGCGTATCTTTCCGAGCATCCCGAAAGGTCATCCGGCATCAGGAAGCATCGTACTCAATGTCTCGGCAAATATTCTCGGACTTGACAATGCTGCTACTCCTATGGGACTGAAGGCAATGAAGGAACTACAGGAGCTGAACCCGAAGAAGGACACCGCTTCCGATGCGATGATAATGATGCTTGTGCTTAACACTAGCGGACTTACCATCATACCTATTTCGGTTATGATGTATCGCGCACAGTATCATGCGGCAAATCCAAGCGATGTGTTCATTCCGATACTCCTTGCCACATTCTGCAGCACACTTGTCGGACTCATCCTCGTCTGTCTCAAGCAGAAGATAAATCTTTTCGACAGAGTTCTTGGCACTATGTTGCTCGGCTCTATTGCTTTCATTGGTGG
Source organism: Bacteroidaceae bacterium (assembly GCA_024401275.1). Lineage (GTDB taxonomy): Bacteria > Bacteroidota > Bacteroidia > Bacteroidales > Bacteroidaceae > Prevotella. The sequence continues at coordinate 16,404 of JAKSLJ010000033.1, forward strand.
TATATGCTGGCTTTTCAGCAGCATGAACCAAGAGCAGATAGCATTCTATTCTACGCTCTTCAGCAATGTCCTTCTCTTCTCTGCCATAATGCTTTTCGTGGTGAGCGGACTGATAAAGAAGATTCCAATCTTTGAGACTTTCATTGAAGGAGCAAAGGAAGGATTCTCTACCGTGGTCACGATTATACCTTACCAGATAGCGCTCTTCGTGGGCATCTCGCTGTTCCGTGAGTGCGGAGCGATGAACTTCATTACTGATGGCATTGGATGGCTTGTAAGTCTTGCTTGGCTGCCAACCGACTTCGTGCCGTCGCTTCCATGTGCCATTCTCAAGCCGCTCTCTGGCGGTGGAGCTCGTGCAGCAATGCTCGATGTCTTCGAGGCATACGGAGTGGATAGCTTTGCCGGAAAACTCGCCTCCTGCATTCAAGGGGCTACCGATACGACAATGTACATCATAGCCGTTTATTTCGGCAGCGTAGGAATAAAGAAGTTCCGCTATGCAGCAACATACGGACTCTTGGCAGATCTTGTCGGCGTTATTGCCGCAATCTGTATCGGCTACATCTTCTTCGCATAATGCTAAGGCGCAGCCAAATAGTAAATAGTAAATCCGTAAATTGTAAATGTAAATGAGATATTGCAGATTCTGTGGCACTCAAGTGCCAGACGATTCCATATTCTGTCCACGTTGCGGAAAGGAACTCGCACCGCCTGAATCGTCAAATCAAAAAATCGCCCCATCGCCTAATGATGACGACGAGAATGAACCAAAGAAGAAATCCCTTTGGGGCTGCACCATCTTCTTCATACTCTTTGCAGGAGCTTGTGCTGTCGGAGTCTTCATATACAACTCATTCTTCACTGGACGTGAGAATCCGCTTATCCCACAAGATGAGGATTCCATAGCCGTTGTGGATGAGCAGGAGACAGCCCAGCCCGTCAGCGAAGACCTGCAAGGCGATGACCAGCCTATGGATGGCGAAAGCTTGTTGCAGCTTCGAGTACAGAAGATCTACGACGATGTGCTCTTCAATAGCAATAGGAACGGATGTGTCCAGCAATATTGCACGGATGCCTTGAAGGTGCTTATCAGCAAGGCTGAGGCTACGGGCGAGTATTGGATAGACTATGACTTCTGGACATACTCCAACGATTGCGACAGACCTGCCATTGAGTCCGTTAAGGTAGAAACCTATTCCGGTTATATGGCAGATGTGAAGGTCGCCGTCCGTCCTTATGCCGACGGCCAGGCGGTGAATGTCATCGTGCTGAAGATGGAAAGGGAAAACGGTCAATGGCTCATTGATGACTTCCTCAAGAACGGAAAGAGCGTGCGAATGCTCGCCCGCCGTGCCATTGACGAGAACTCCGCCCGATACGATGTCGCAGACACCCTATATTAATTGAAAAATGAGAATTGATAATGGACAATTAAGCTGTGCGACAAATAATTATCAATTATCCATTATCAATTATCCATTAAATCAAAGATTTATGAAAAAGATACTCACACTTCTCTTCGCCGTCTTCGCAGTAAGTATGGCTACTCAGGCTCAGGTCTCAAAGGATCAGGAGATTGAAGCCCTCAAGAAACAAATAGCTGAGAAGCAGCTCATCATCCGCATGCACCAGCAGGGCAACCTAGTTCCTTATGTTCACTTTGACAAGAACTCAGCGACTATCACTAATACCTACGATGCTTCGCTCGAAATGCTTGCCACCTACATAAAGAAACACCCTAATGCCGTTATAGAGGTTCGCTCGTACGCTTCTGACGATGAAACCAATGTGAAGGCTCTTTGTGAAGCGCGTGCAAAGGCGGTCATAGCGAAGCTCACCAATGTCTATAAGGTAAAGCCTGCACAGTTCCGCACCATCATTGTCGGACAGGGAGCAAAGATATACGAACAGCAGGAATTCAACCGTATTGTTACCTTCAACGACAATAACAAGAAATAGGGTAGGATAGGGCTGCAAAGGCAAGTTTTCGGGAAGTGCTGTTTGACAACAGTCAAAAAAACACTTTGTTATTGAAAACTTTTGCGCCATTGGCTTCCCGCTTTCATATTTTCTTTATACCTTTGCAGCCGCAAACTTAGAACAACTAATGCTGGATTCGTCTAGTGGTCCAGGACGCCTGCCTCTCACGCAGGAGATCACGGGTTCGACTCCCGTATCCAGTACTGATTCGGAACTTTCCTCGGAAGGTTCCGTTTTTTGTTTCTAATAAGTTTGAGAGATTCACATGTAATTATAATCTTTTTACAAGTGCAAAGTTATGTTTTTTAGCAATAATATACCTTTTGTTTGTTTGTGTTTATGCGGAAAGAAATGAAGAATTTCCCTTCCGAATAATACTTTGCGTAAGTTTGGTTAAAACTAAACTATAGACATCCGGAATTAGACACCATGTCTAGTATAATCGGCAAGCGATTCAAAATCCTTAGGAAAACGACTCGGAATCCTTAGCGAAACGACTCGGAATCCTTGGCGAAACATATCAAAAGTCATAGGCGGGCTTGATTGGGAAACGCAAATCCCTATTTCTTTCCGAATAAACACAAACACAAACAAACACAAAATCACACCTTAGTGCATTCTAACGACTCTATGAGGCATCGTTTCCACAAAGAGGCATTCATTTTCTTTGCAAAACATAAAAAATCCATGTTAAAACTTGCATAGTATTTACAAATTAGTTAACTTTGCAGACAATATAACATAGGAAGAACTTCTAACTGTTGGATGTAATAATCATTATTTATGAAATATAATTTTGACCAAGTGATTGACCGTAGCAATACGGGATCATACAAATATGGAAGACTGAAGAACTTCTTCGGTCGTGAGGACCTGCTGCCGCTATGGGTGGCAGACATGGACTTTGCTACTCCTGACTTTATCATCGACACGATAAAGGAGCGTATAGAACACCCAGTCTTGGGCTATGTTTGTGACCCTGACGACTGGAAACCGTCAGTCATTGACTGGGAGCGCGAGCATCATGGATGGGAGATAAATCCTGACCATCTCTGCTTTATAAATGGTATTATGAAGGGCGTAGGTCTGGCTATCAACCGCCTTGTGCCGGAGGGAAAGAAGGTTATTGTGCAACCACCAGTATATCACATGTTCAAGTATGTGGTTGACGGCAACAAACGCCCGATTGTTTACAATCCACTGAAGGAACGCGAAGACGGTCTATACGACATGGACTTTGAGAATCTGGAGGAGGTTATTGACGACGACTGCCGCATGCTACTGCTTGCAAACCCTCACAATCCGGGTGGCGTTTGCTGGAGTAAGGAAACGCTTGCAAGACTTGCAGACATTTGCGCAAAGCATAATATAATAGTTGTGTCGGACGAGATTCATGCCGATATGGCGATCTTCGGCAACAAGCACACTCCGTTTGCAACCGTCAGTGAGACGGCTGCGCAGATAAGCATTACGTTTGGAGCGCCTACAAAGGTGTTCAATATGCCTTCGCTCATTTCTGCATGGGCTGTTGTGCCTAACGATGAATTGCGCGAAAAGTATGTCGATTGGCTTGACGGACTTGAAATGCTGGATTCAAATATCTTTGCCATGCCAGCTGCTGTGGCAGCTTATCGTAAGGGTGAAGATTGGCGCAAGCAGATGCTGGCTTACGTAGAAGACAATATCCGCTTTGTGGAAGACTACTGCAAGAAATACATTCCGAATATTCGCCCTGTACGCCCTGAGGCAAGTTTTCTTGTATGGCTTGACTGCCGCGGACTCGGATTGTCGCAGCAGGAGCTTGAGGACTTGTTCGTGAACCGTGCAAGGGTGGCTTTCAACATAGGCATCATTTTCGGACAAGGCGGCGAAGGCCACATGCGTCTGAATGTTGCTACACCAAGAGCGTTCTTAACGGAAGCTTTGGAAAGGGTAAGGGAAGCGCTTTAATGTGAAAAATGAAAAGTGAAGAATGCTTTTCACTTTTCATTTTCTCTTATTGCTCTGGCACTACGGCTGTGAACTGTACCTCTTCAGCACTGTCATTGATAAGGCTGTGAGTATTGCCCTTGGCGCAATAGTGGCACTGTCCTTCGTGCAGTTCAATCATCTCGCCGTTGTAAAGCACATGGGCATGTCCTTTTGTAAGGAAGATAATCTCACTGCTTGTGTCGTGAGTGTGGAGTCCGATGCTTGCGCCTGGTTGAAGGCGGGCAGTGAAGATGCGATTCTTGCCGTCAAAGAACATACGTGCCTCGAGGCTCTTTTCGCCTCCCTTGAAATTAGGAAGGCTGGCTTCCTCAATGTTTTTGAAATCGATTATCATAGTTTTTCAGATTAATGGGTTATTCTTTTGTATCTGTAAAATAAAACGAAGAACCAGACGTTTTATTGTGCATTTTCAAAAAATACTCAAGATTATGTCTTAGGAAATTCATGGAATACTTATCGCAGGAATGCTACGACCAACTTGTAGCGGAATTGGATGAATTGATAAAGGTGGTAATGCCTAAAGCGCAGGACGAATTGGCTGAGGCTCGTGCTAAGGGCGATTTGAGCGAGAACTTTGAGTATCATGCCGCAAAGCGTGAACTGAGAAGAATCATGGGAAAGATACGTTTCAAGTCTAATGTGCTCAAGTTTGCCCGTGTCCTGGATCCTAACATGCTTGCCGTCGATACTGTAGGCCTACTGCGCAAGGTGGAGTTTACTAATCTTGGAAATAACGCCAAGATGACTTATACCATTGTCAATCCTCATGAGGCGAATCTGAGCGAGAAGAAGATTTCCATCAAATCGCCTATTGCCGAGGCTATGCTCGGAAAGAAGCAAGGAGACATCGTTGAGGCGCATGTCCCAACAGGAATCATAAAACTCAGGATTGATAATATTACGATTTAGGCGTGAATAGCCCTTTTATTTCCCGATGCAGAATTTATTTTCCCACGCAGAAGTGGCTGAAGATGTTGCCAAGGACTTCGTCAGTGCTTATTTGTCCACCGGTGATGTCGTCGGCCATAATATGGTGGACATCAACGAGCGCGTGGAATGTAAAAAAGGAGTATCACGTTTGCCGTTCTTCCATTGTATATGCTATTCAAGGTCGAAGGTGGTAGGTTCGGTCTTTATCCTTTCCTCGGAAATATTCCACTTCCTGGAATGTTGCAGGATCTGCTCCCACTACGATTGTGTCCATGAAATAGACTTGGTATTTGTCCACCGCAAAGTACCCAGAGTATTCTTTGGCGTTGATGGGGTGGAAACTTTCATAGTCGGCAATTTTCATGCGAGGGGTGCTGCAGGCGTGATTGCCTTGGAGGAAATAGGCGTAGAGGGAATCCTTTGCCCAATGGGTATTAAAATCATCAGAATTGCCCATCAGCACAAAGGATGACTTATCTGCCACATGGAGCGGTTGAGCCTCCCAATAGTAGTCATTGCTGTCTTCGGCAAAATAATAGGTATGAACCACGAACGTGGATGGGTCTGCACCTTCCACCTGTTGATCTGCTCGGAACACCAGACAGTCGTCTGTGGCGTACCAATATCCCAAAGTACGGAATGAGGCTCCATTGATTCCTTTAAGCAGTGAGTTCTCGAACCAAGCATGCTTGGCATCGTGCCCGAATCTATTATCTAATTCCACAAAAGTTTTGGCATCAGCCTCGGGTATCAGCTCAAGACTATAACCAGTGCCCTCATTGAAGTGTACAAAATATACCTTACCATCCTTGATCTTGTAGGTATCACAAGAGGCCAGGATAAGCGACGAGAGCAACACCAATGCCCATATAACTCTGTTCATTATATATTCTTTCATAAAGATTTTTCACTCTTTATTCTTTGCTTTTTATTTTTCAGTGAAAATAGCTCGTTAATCAACTATTTCCTAACGTTGAATGCTATTTTCCCACGCAGAAATGGCTGAAGATATTGCCTAAAACCTCGTCTGTGCTTATCTCTCCGCCAGTGATGTCGGCAAGGTGCGAGAGACATAGGCGAAGGTCTTCGGAGAGCAGATCTGTAGGAATGCCCATGTTCATGCCGGAGAGAACTCGCTGAAGGGCTTCTTTAGCCTTGAGGAGTGCTTCGTAGTGGCGTGCGGAGGTTACGATAATGTCGTTCTCCTTTATCTCTGGAATGTCGGCAGCAGTAACGAAAGCGTCTTCAAGAAGGTCGATGTTAGTGCCTTCCTTGGCGGAAAGTTCTATTAATGCAGAATGCTGAATGCAGGATGCAGAATTAGGTTGTGTGTTATTGTCTATTTTGGAATTGTTCTGCATTCTGCATTCTGCATTCTGCATTCCCAACCTGTCTATTTTATTGCGGACAATGATGAGTTTCTGCGTAGGTTTTATCTCCGATTTTATTTCTGAAAGTGATTCGGTGGTAGGGTCTTCGTCAATGAGCCAAAGAACGATGGCTGCCTCGGAGAGTTTCTTCCTGGTGCGCTCTATGCCTATCTGCTCTACGGCATCGTCGGTCTCGCGAAGACCGGCTGTATCGATGAAACGGAAGTCAATGCCGCGGAGATTAATGGTGTCTTCAATGACATCGCGAGTGGTGCCGTGGATGTCGCTGACGATGGCTTTGTCCTCATGAAGCAGTCTGTTGAGGAGCGTTGACTTGCCGACATTGGTCTTGCCGACGATTGCCACAGGCACGCCGTGCTTCAACGCTTGTCCGGTCTTGAAAGAATTGGCAAGTCGGGAGATATGGTCGTAAATGGTCTGCGAGAGCTGAAGAAGCTCTGTGCGATCGGCAAACTCAAGGTCTTCATGGTCGGAGAAGTCAAGCTCAAGTTCCATGAGCGTAGTAAGATGAAGCAGTTTCTCGCGCAGCTGAGCGAGTTCAGAAGAGAAATTGCCGCGCAACTGCGACATTGCCATGCGATGAGTAGCGGCATTTGTAGATGCTATAACATCTGCCACAGCCTCAGCCTGACTGAGATCCATCTTACCATTGAGGAAAGCCCTTTGAGTATATTCACCCGGAAGAGCCTGTCGGCAACCTCCGTTGATAAGCGTCTGAAGGATAGTGGTGATGACATAAGGGCTGGCGTGACAGGAAATCTCTACGGAGTTTTCGCCTGTATAAGATTGCGGTGCACGGAAGACGGAAACGAGGACATCGTCCACGGTCTCTTCGCCGTTCATGAAGCGGCAGTAATGGAGCGACTGCCCCTTGGCTTCGGCAAGCGACTTGCCCTTACCAAAAGGTACACAGAGTTTGTCGGCGATGCCGATGGCATCAGGACCGGAAACGCGGATTACGGCTATTGCTCCGCCCTTGGCGGTTGAAAGTGCACAGATATTCAAGATATACGGATTTAAGCTCCACCGAAAACGGTGGGGAATAGTCGGGATTATGATTTACGAATTTATCAGCCTCGCCATCATAACGGCTGAAAGGGCGGCGGTTTCGGTGCGAAGGCGTGAGGTGCCGAGAGAGATTGAATGATAACCTTTAGACAGGGCAAGCTCCACTTCTTCGTGATGGAAGTCGCCTTCGGGACCTATGAGTATGACGACATTGGAACCCCCTCTAACTCCCCCGCAAGGGGGAGGACAATCGCGGCAAGTGGGGCTTTCCTTTGCTTCGCTATTGGAGGATAGCAGGGTAAAGAGATGCTCTTTGGGGATGTCGTCGTAGCAATGAGCTATGCAGTAGATAGTATTGGGGATGCCCGATGAAGATTCATCGGGAACGGTAGCTGAGCCAAGCGGAGATGCGCTTGGAACGGTGGTTGCTTGGGCAGTCGCCGAGATCTGCGACTGCTGTTCGCGCTGCTTGAGGGTGGGATTATGGGCTTCAATGAAGTCGGAGAAGGACTGCATATCGTTGACTATCGGCATCCATGCCTTGCGGCTCTGCTTAACAGCGCCAAGCACTTTCGTCTCAATGCGGTCAATGCGCAAGTTGCGACGCTCGGAGAGTCGGCAGTCAAGGAAGGAGAGTTCGTCGAAGCCAATCTCGGTAGCCTTTTCAGCAAACCACTCTATGCGGTCCATCATCTTCGTCGGAGCCATGGCAAGATGTATTCTACCGCTCCACTCACGCTCTTGTGGAAGGGATTCTATGATGCGATAGTTGCAATGCTTCTTGGTAGCCATCGTGATCTCGGCACGATGGAAAGTGCCTTTGCCGTCAATGAGAAAAACCTCGTCGCCAGCCTGCAGTCGCAAAACGCTGACAGCATGCTTAGCCTCATCCTCGGGCAGTTCCGTACTGCTGAGGGCATCGGGAGCATAAAAGTATCGTTCTTCTTTCATTCTTAAAATGCAATCTGGAACTGTGTAACCCATGCGTTGCTTATCTTGCCGAGCTTAGGGTTAGTGTGCACGAACTGCGATGCTATGCGACACTGCTTGTAAAGCCAATACTGGAGACCGAGAGTGAGAGTGTTTGTCTCGTCGTTCTTTATCTTCTTGAGATAATCGTAGTCGGCAACGAGGTCGAGTTTCTTTGGAATGAGATGATACTCAAGGTCAACATACGCGCCTTGCATATCTGCCTTTGCGTCCTTACCCCACATATATTCGCTGCGGAGATAGAGCGGCTTTCCTTTCCATTCCACACCAAGGGCATAGCGCTGACGATGGTAGTTCTCGCCTTGCTTTATCATCGGCGCACCATCTTCGCCAATGAACTTCGCATTCTCAGCCTGAGAAGTGCCGAGGGCGAAAGAGCCGGAGAAGAGGAGTGAAGACGTAGGCATATAGTTGAGCATACCTATGACAGACTTCTGGTTGTTGTTTTCCTTGACGCTCATTCCTGTGCCGTTGAAGATACCAATCTGATAGTTCAGTAGTGGACGACCGTTCTTAGGGAGGAGGTCACCGGTAAGCATGATTCCTGCATCACGAGCCACGTGGTTTCCGACAGCAGGGTCAGTGGCAATACCGGTCATGTAAAGCACGGAATTGTCGAAGCCGATGTTGCTGAGGATTGTCGGAGGATAGATATTCTCAAGAGTATAAGGCTGCTTGAACTGACCGACACGAACCTTCAGTGCTGACGAGAAAGCATACTGTGCATAGTACTCATGAAGCTTTGCGGCAGCAGCATCAAACATAACGAAGAACGAGAGTTCCTTGGTAAGCTCTGCGTTTGCCATGAGAATCAGTCGGGTAATGTCGAAGGCATTAGTGGTTTGGCCGTTGGTATGCTTGTAGGTATAGCCTGTCTGAGCATAGCCGAAGAGGGTAACTTTTGACGGACCGATAATTATGTTTGCCGGCATGACAGGCTGCTCGCCATCTATGCTGCGACGGGCAGCAAGTTCTTCGTCGGAATAGAGGGTGGTGGTGAGCTTAACAGGGATCTCCTTTGTGGCGGCTTCTGTAGGGGCGGTGATGGAACCAGAAGCTGACGCTTCAGGCACTGGGGCTGGAGCGTTTTCTTTCTCTACGGTGATGGCGGTGGGGGCTTTCTCAACGGCGATGGTGGTTGCCGATGTAAGCGTTGGAACGCCATCGGTGGGTTCTTCTATGGCAAAGGCTGTCAGCGAAGAAAGGAGGGCGATTATTGTGAAGAGTAGTTTTTGCATATTGGTGGGAAGCCCGAGGGAAAAGCCTCGGGAACGGTGGTTTTTTACTGGTTGTTTTTTGAGATTTTTGTGCAGCCAACGAAGATGAGGAGCACGATGTTCATCATCAAAGCGTAAATGATGGCTGGTATAGCATATACACTATCGTTGAAAATGAAAGGACTGGAAGCAATGGCAATAGCCTGAGCTGCATTTTGCATACCGACTTCAATGACGATGGTCTTCTGTTCCGTTCCGTTAAGACCAGTTAATTTCGCCAAAATCCAACCGCCGAGGATTGAAGCAAGGAGAAGTGCCGTAACACTGAGACCGAGCATGGCGAAATTGTCTGCGATAGTCTCTCTGTGCTGTACAAAATAAGCTCCGGCAAGGAATACCAATGCAGGGAAAGCAAGTTTTGAGAGAACTTTCTCTATCTTCTGAGCCGCATTGCTTGCGTATTTCTTAACCGTCATACCGAGAGCGATAGGCACAAGCATGAGCAGGATATTCTGAACAAGAAGGTTGCCGATAGGGAGATTTATTGACGTGCCTGAGTTTCCTACAAACGAAACCGCAAAGTCGAGTACGAACGGAATGGTAACGAGTGTCACGATGCTGCTTATGGCAGTAAGCGATACAGATAGTGGCACATCGCCTTTGGCAAGCATGGAGAAAATGTTTGACGAAGAACCGCCCGGACAACATGCTATGAGGATAAGTCCTACAAAGAAAACGCTCTCAAGACCTGTTGCCCATGCGAGCAGAAAGGCGATGAGAGGGAGCAGGATAATCTGACCAGCAAGTCCGACGAGTATTGGTCGCGGACGCTTTGCAAACATTTTGAAGTCATCGATGCTGAGCGTAAGACCGAGGTCGAACATCAGCAGGGTGAGAATGGGAAGTACAATGAATAATGAGTTCACGAGATTGTAATCTTTGGTTTTAAGGAGTATTGAAGACCTTGCGGAAAACCGCAGGGAATAGTCTTATGGACCGAAGCGGACGCTTCGGGAACGGTGGCTAATCTTCGCTCACGCTCTAAGAGCGCGAGAACGGAACGGTGGGAACTTTCGGAACAGACGGTGGAGGAAATTCTGCTTGCGACTGTCTATGAAGGCGTCAAGTATCTGTACCTTCTTGCTTTGCGGAATGACATCGTAGTCCGCAATAGAGGCAGGAATAAGGCAGGAGTAACCTTCACGAAGGGAAATTTCATCGCCTGTCTGTCTGATACGAATAGTACAACTGCCGCGAGTACACATCGTTATGATGAAGGAATCGTATTTCTTCAAGTTGCGATGGAAGGGAGCATGCAGGTCAACAACCCTGACGCTGAAATATTCGGAATCGACACACTTGTTGGCATGAGATGCTTTTTGGCTGTACTCCGTCATGTAGTTGTCGTTGACGGTGAAGTCAAGAGCCTGTGCTGCAAGTTCTGTGTGAAGCTGTCGCGGCTTGCCGTCAAGTCCAGGGCGGTTATAGTCATAAACGCGATAGGTAACATCGCTGCTCTGCTGAATCTCTGCCAGCAACACTCCGCCGCCAATGGCATGAATGCGACCGGCTGGAATGTAGAAAACATCGCCTGTGCGAAGTTCATGACGCGCAAGATAGTCAGTTATCGTTCCATCAGCTACACAACGGCTGTATTCTTCTGGTGAAAGCTGTTTGCTAAAGCCGGAATAGAGCGAAGAGCCGAGTGGCGCATCTATTACGTACCACATCTCCGTCTTGCCCATCTTGCCATGTTCGCGCTGTGCCATCTCGTCATCTGGATGAACCTGGATTGAAAGGTCATTGCGGGCATCAATGAACTTGGCTAGCAGTGGCATCTTGTTGTTGTATTCCTTTGCCACCGCCTTGCCCAATATTTCCTCTGGCAACTCTGCAACAGCCTCTTCCAACGTCTTGCCTTTTAGGAATCCGTTTGCTATCACGCAAGGAGAACTTGCCACAGCACTGACCTCCCAGCTTTCACCTATTGGCGAAACGTCTTTTACGCTCTCCGCATCAAGCTTCTTCCATTGGGCAATACGCTCTCCGCCCCACACCGTCTGGTGCAGGTTGTTTTCAAAGAGAAGAGGATAGAGTAATTTGCCCATTTGGATTAAACGTTGTACATGCTTTCGTAATACTTTTCGTACTCGCCAGAAGTGATGTTCTCAAGCCATTCTTCGTTCTCAAGATACCATTTCACGGTGAGTTCAATGCCTTCCTCAAACTGAAGCGAAGGCTCCCAACCGAGTTCTGCCTGAAGTTTACGAGAGTCGATGGCATAGCGTGCATCGTGGCCGAGACGGTCTGTAACGTAGGTGATGAGGTTCATATCCTCGCCTTCCTCACGACCGAGAAGACGGTCAACGGTGTTGATCACAACCTTTATGATGTCAATATTCTTCCACTCGTTGAAGCCGCCGATATTGTAAGTCTCGGCGATCTTACCGTTATGGAAGATGGTATCAATGGCACGAGCATGGTCAACAACATAAAGCCAGTCGCGAACGTTCTCGCCCTTGCCATATACAGGCAGCGGCTTGCGGTTGCGAATGTTGTTGATGAAGAGCGGGATAAGCTTCTCCGGGAACTGGTAAGGACCGTAGTTGTTAGAGCAGTTTGTCACTATTGTCGGCATTCCGTAAGTGTCATGATAAGCGCGAACAAAGTGATCTGACGAAGCCTTTGAAGCAGAATAAGGAGAGTGAGGATTATACTTTGTAGTCTCAACGAAGAACTCCTCGCCGTAAGCGCAGTGATCCTTGCCCGTAGAAGCCTTTGTTGTAAACGGAGCCTCCACGCCTTCAGGGTGAGTCATTTCGAGAGCGCCATAAACCTCGTCTGTTGAGATATGATAAAAACGCTTGCCTTCGTACTTTTCAGGAAGACTCTCCCAATAGAGCTTAGCTGCCTGAAGGAGCGAAAGAGTACCCATCACATTTGTTCGTGCGAAAGTAAACGGATCCTTGATAGAGCGGTCAACATGGCTCTCTGCTGCAAGATGGATGATTCCGTCAATCTTCTCGTCCTGCATAAGCTTATAGAATGCATCGAAGTCGCAGATGTCCATCTTCACGAACTTGTAGTTCGGCTTGTCCTCAATATCCTTGAGGTTAGCAAGGTTTCCTGCGTAAGTAAGCTTATCAAGATTGATGATATTATACTCCGGATACTTGTTTACAAAAAGTCTTACAACATGGCTGCCGATGAAACCAGCACCGCCGGTGATTACTATATTTTTCATAATTGAAATTGTTTTATCGCTATTTATAGTTTAGATAGTCTTGTAGGCGTTCATATTACAAAGGCACTTCTTTAAGCTTTCCGTCCAATACGGAATCTTTATGCCGAAGGTTTCCTTTATCTTTGTCTTATCCAGAACGGAATATGACGGACGCTTGACCGGTGAAGGGAATTCGTCTGAATGGCATGGCTGGATGTCACACTCTGTGTTGCCGGCATATTCGGCAATCATCTTCGTGAAGTCGAACCATGAGCAGACGCCTTCGTTGCTGTAGTGATATATGCCAACATAACTGCCGAAGTCCTCTTGCTCACCAAAGACCTCAAGCGCTTTCTGTATGGCACAAGCCAAATCCCAAGCGTAAGTAGGCGTTCCGCATTGGTCGAAGACCACCTTCAGCTGAGGCTTTGTTGCTGTAAGATTGAGCATGGTCTTGCAGAAGTTCTTGCCAAACTCCGAGTAAAGCCAAGCCGTACGGATGATAATATATTGACAGCCAGTAGCCATTATTTTCTCCTCGCCATGCAGCTTAGTCATTCCATATACACCAGTAGGAGTTCCCTTCTGGCCTTCTTTGCAAGGAGTGTTGTATGGCTCTTTGCCAAAGACATAGTCAGTTGAAATCTGCACAAGCAGACCGCCAACTTCCTTCATGGCGATGGCGAGATTCTCCGGAGCTGTTGCGTTGAGTTTCTCAACCAACTCATATTTCTCGGGATCCTCAGCACCGTCAACATTCGTCCATGCCGCACAATTGACGATGGCATTTACACCATGTTCACTGACCATCTGTCGAATGGCGTCAAGGTCTGTTATGTCGAGCATGACAGTCTCAACACCTTCCTGTTCCACGACATCCGTAAAGATGAAATTGTCGCCAGATTCTTTTGCAATGATTCTCATCTCATTGCCCAGCTGTCCGTTTGCGCCAGTAACAAGTATATTCATATTAACTATAGTTTCTTCAGTATATTTTTCTGAATGTTAATCTTCATCAGAGCTAAAAGGAGTTTGATACATTCTTTTGGGAATATTCGGAAATGCCTGAGATAAGCCTTATAGAAAAGCAGTAGGTTGAATATGCTCTTTATGGATTTTCCGTCTCCGATGTTAAATTCCTTTATGTCATGTTGCAGCAGAATGTCCAGCACTTTCGGAGCATTGTTGCTGTACTTCTTTTCATAGAGCAGAACATTCTCGGCTGGTATTCCCATACATTCAACTGCCATCTGAGTGAAAATCTTCCAAGTGTTTAGAAAACCGAAATCCTTTAAGTATTGCTCAGTCTTTTTCGCAGAGGATATCACATCCATTGTTTCCGTTATCCTTCGCGTCATTTGCAGCCAGTCGCAAACCTGCCTGAAAAGAATGCCGTATCCCACAAAGTGGCGGAACATGTGGAGGAAAGTGAAAACCGTGTTGAGTTCTATTGGCAGAAGTGCCACCTCGGTGCCATTAATGCTTATTCTTGGGCATTCCTGGTACTTTTCGGCAAGGCAAGGCAGAACTGCTTCTTGAAACGCTTTGTCATTGCTGCTTGGCAGTATGGCTGCAAACTTATGCAACTCAAGCGTTACGCCATGGCACGACAGCATACCGTGTACCATATCCTCATGAATCCAGTCGCCGACAAGTCCCGCATTCTTCAGACATTCTTGCGCCTTGTAGAAGTTGTCTTTGCCGACGAGCAAGTCAATATCGCCAGGCGAGCGATACAATGGGGTAGGGTAGAACGATGCGCACCCCTGTCCTTTAAGCAGTATGGAATTTATGCCAGCTTCGTTGAGCGTTGACACGATATCGCTGACAGCTTTGTTCACTTCTTCATTGCGTGCGACGAGTTTTCGTGTCTGACCGTAAAACTCCAACTTTGCGTCGAGTGGCAGTTGGGATGCGAGCGTCGGATTATTCTCAATGCCTCCCCACACAGTGCCAAGCACGGTCTGATTGAATAGCTCTTCCATGAGCGGCATCCAGTCAATGTGGGAGAAGTCAATGCCTGCTTCCGCCTTGTCGGTCAACGCCAAGCGTAGCAACTGAATAATATGTTTCTGAATTTCTGTCACGATATTATCAATTCTCAATTCTCAATTTTTAATTGAAATCAGTCTCTCTTGAAAATATCTCGAGTGTAAACCTTGTCGGCAACATCATCAAGGCAAACTGCATAGCGGTTGGCGATGATAGCTTGCGATAGAGCCTTGAATTTCTCCAGGTCATTCACTATCTCAGAACCAAAGAATGTTGTGCCATTCTCGAGCGTAGGTTCGTAGATAATTACCTTTGCGCCCTTTGCCTTAATACGCTTCATCACGCCCTGGATAGACGACTGTCGGAAATTGTCGGAATTGCTCTTCATCGTCAGACGGAACACACCGATGGTACATTCCTTCATGCCTGCCTCGTACTCGTTCTTGCCGGAATAGCTATACCAACCTGCCATCTTGAGTACCTGGTCGGCAATGAAATCCTTTCGTGTGCGATTGGACTCCACAATAGCCGTCATCATGTTCTGTGGCACCTCATTGTAGTTTGCCAAGAGCTGCTTCGTGTCCTTTGGCAGACAGTAGCCGCCATAGCCGAACGATGGGTTGTTATAGTGCGTACCGATACGCGGATCCAAGCCGATGCCCTGGATGATTGCCTGAGAATCAAGTCCCTTTACCTCTGCATAAGTGTCAAGCTCGTTGAAGTAGCTTACGCGAAGGGCAAGGTATGTATTAGCAAACAGCTTCACTGCTTCTGCCTCCTTCAGTCCCATGAAGAGCGTGTCAACATCTTCCTTTATGGCACCTTCCTGAAGAAGCTGTGCGAATGTCTTGGCATATTCTTCCATGTGATTGCCTGAGATGGCTACGATGGCATCGTTCTCCTCCTTATATTCCGGCTGGCGAATCATCTTAGGATAACCTACGATGATGCGGCTTGGGTAGAGATTATCATAGAGAGCCTTTGACTCGCGGAGAAATTCCGGAGAGAACAGCAGACGGAACTTGAAGTCGGAATCCTTTGCCTTGAACTTCTCAGCATATTTCACATAAAGCGAGCGGCAGTATCCCACAGGTATAGTCGATTTGATGACCATCACGGCATTTGGGTTTACCTCCAGCACAAGGTCTATGACATCCTCAATATGGTGGGTATCGAAGAAGTTCTTCTGCGGATCATAGTTTGTAGGTGCCGCAATCACAACAAAGTCAGCATCCTTATATGCAGCATCGCCATCGAGGGTGGCTGTAAGGTCAAGCTCTTTTTCTGCGAAAAACTTCTCGATGTACTCATCCTGAATAGGAGAAATGCGATTGTTGATCTTCTCCACCTTTTCGGGAATCACATCGACAGCTGTCACTTTATGATGTTGTGCAAGCAATGTGGAAATAGACAATCCCACATATCCTGTGCCCGCAACAGCTATTTGAAGTTCATTGAAATTTCTCATAACATTTGACGAAATTTACTCAAAGATTTTTCTTTTGTTTTTTTGCTCGAAGATTTAGAGCCCCTTGATAAGGGGCGGCTATAATGCAGGGTTACTTCGCTACGTTAGTTTCTTTTATTTCTTAGCCAGTTTCTTTGAGCTACAGATAATCTTGAAGAATTTGTTATTTTTATTAATCTCTTGGGGAATATGTGGAACATGGGGAAGGTTTAACATTGTCTAGTTTCCCCATATTACCCACTTTCCCCACGAGGTACAAAACAACTATCGCATTTCCACACGAGATTTACTCAAATATTTTTCTTTTTTTAATCTTTTCATTTATCAATTATCTATCGCCTCCTTGATGCAATCAACAATGTATCTTACGTCCTCGTCAGTCACACATGGACCTGCAGGAATACACATGCCGACCTTGAAGATGTCCTCGCTGACTCCGTTCACGTATGCCGGACAGCCCTGATAGACAGGCTGCTTGTG
Organism: Bacteroidaceae bacterium; assembly: GCA_024401275.1. Taxonomy (GTDB): domain Bacteria; phylum Bacteroidota; class Bacteroidia; order Bacteroidales; family Bacteroidaceae; genus Prevotella. The sequence goes on from JAKSLJ010000033.1 coordinate 33,078, forward strand.
CATAGGTTTCCATACAGGACGAGCCTCAACCTTCTTGTCGAGCATGAACACACGCATTGCCTCAACGTTGTCGTTTGGCTGACAGTCGGTAACGGCACTCTCTGCGGCATGGATCACACCCGCAGCACCACCTACTGCAGTCTTAACAACCTCCTTATAGGCATTCTCCTGACCTTTCACCTTCAACTGCGGATCAAGGGTGATGGTGCAGAGCCAGTAGTTGGAATCATAGTCGGCTGAAGGTGCTTCGTGAATAGTCACGCCCTCCACGTCCTTTAGTAGTTCCTTGTACAAAGCCTGAACATGCTTATGGTGTGCGATATGGTCTTCTACAATAGTCATCTGACCGCGACCGATGCCGGCACAGATATTCGACATGCGGTAGTTGTAGCCTATCTTCTCGTGCTGATAGTAAGGGTAGCTCTCGCGATACTGCGTAGCATACATCATCACCTCGTTCCATTCCTGGTCGTTGCCCGTAATCAGCGCACCGCCACCGGAAGTAGTAATCATCTTGTTGCCGTTGAACGACAGCACGCCATACTTTCCGAATGTGCCGAGCACCTGTCCCTTATACTTGGAACCGAACCCTTCGGCAGCATCTTCCACTACAGGAATGCCATACTTGTCGGCAATTGCCATGATTCTCTCGCAGTCGTAAGGCATACCATAGAGCGCCACCGGAACGATAGCCTTTGGCAGTTTGCCGGTCTTCTCCTTGCGATCGATGATGGCCTTCTCCAGAAGTTCTGGATCCATGTTCCATGTGTCCTTTTCGGAATCCACGAACACAGGCGTAGCACCGAGATAAGTTATCGGATGACTTGACGCACAGAATGTGAATGACTGCACGATAACTTCATCGCCAGGTTTCACTCCGCAGTTGAGTAGGGCCAGATGAACGGCTGCCGTACCTGCCGACAGCGCCACTACGCGCTTTCCCTCGCCCACGAATTCCTCCAAGTCTTTTTCAAATCCGTTCACGTTCGGTCCCAGTGGCACAACCCAATTGGTGTCGAACGCTTCCTTTACATATTTCTGTTCAGCACCCTCTTCCGACATATGCGCCAGACAGAGGTATATCATTTTTCTTTCAGCCATAATTGATAGTATTTTGCTTGCAAAATTACATATTTTTCTTCATTCAGCAAAATTTATATCCGAAAATGCTCCCTACAAGCCCATATATATTAGGAAAACCGTCATTCCCCATTAGAAAAACCATGCTGAAAGACCCCATATCCTCTACAAAAACTCCTTACCTTTGCCCTCGTAAAAAAACAAAGACCCCCTCCGACTCCCCCACAGGGGGGAGGGGAAAAAACCAAAACATTAAACTAAAAACTTAAAACTAAAAACCAAAAAACAACATTATGGAAAAGTGGATTTGTAAAGATTGTGGCTATGTGCACTATGGTGCGGAAGCCCCTGACCGTT